>JBOEGK010000012.1:0-19330 GCA_050633385.1 Hyphomonas sp. | reverse complement strand
TGATCAAATCCGAAATTTCGCTCCACCCCCAAGCCATAAGTGCTGGCGGCTTCGATGTTGTTGGCCACCAGCTTGCGGGCGGAGAGGTCCATTGCATCTGTTAGCGCCTCCGAGGGGGTGGGGGAGGGGTATTTGGGGCGATCCTCGTCCCTATCGGCGGCTGACAGGGTTTGCCGAACAGCGGTGACGCGACCCTTAGCGTCGCGCTCGACCACCGCGTCTTTCGGAACGCTTGTCTGGTCACCAGAGAGGAGTTCGGAAAGCCAGTTCAACATATCTCACCTGTTTGGCTAAGGTAGGGACGAGGTGCTAGCCTAGGACGTTCTGCAAGCGGTGATGGCAGGCATGGCTGTCCCAAATTCCAACATTTCATCCGGGCTCAAAGTTTCGACCACTGCGTCTCTGGCATCCTGACCCTGAAGGGACGCATCGGCTATTTTTTTGTAGAGTTCGGGGCTAAAAGCCTCGGCCATTGCGTCATAGGTGCAGTTACACATCTCTGTTGAGCGGCCTTCGCTAACGCATTTTTCGACAAGCTGCGGGCGATCTTTGTCGACGCCGTTGCTGCAAGCTGTGAACAATAGGGCGGAGATGGCAAGTGGCAGGAGCGTTTTTTTCATGTAAATTCCAGTCGGTCGTTAGGTGTTGAACCCACACATTCCACGTTCCGGAGTCTTTTTCCAGAATTATCCCGTTCACGTTTATTCTGCGCGTTTTATGTTGTCGGTGATGCAGGGCAAGGGTAAAGCCCTATCCTATGGCTGATACGCAGACACCGGCCCCGAAAGCGGGGATAACCCATGAGGGATACCTGACTGATAACTGGTATCTGGCGGCGGTCTCTTCTGATCTGAAGGCGGGGAAGCAGTCGCGTATCATGATGTTGGGTGAACCTGTTGTTGTCGGTCGCACCCCGACAGGGGAGGCGTTTGCCCTGCGCGATATTTGCCCCCACCGTCTGGTGCCGCTTTCAGCAGGTAAGCAGATCGAGACAGACGGCGAGTGGACCCTGCAATGCCCCTATCATGGTTGGCGATTCGGCACAGATGGTGGTTGCAAGCTGATGCCCAGTCTGACCGATGACAGCGCGTATGACCCAAGCAAGGTAAAGGTACGCCAGTATCCGGTTCATGAGGCCAATGGCGGGGTGTATATTTATGTTGCGCATAACCCGCGTGACACAGGTGCGCCTGCGGTGCCCCCACCAGACTTTGGCCCGCTGCCGGATAAGCCAAAATTTGTGATTCATGACGTGTTCAATGCCCATATGGACGATGCTGTGGTGGGGTTGATGGACCCCGCGCATGTGCCGTTCGTGCATAATCAGTGGTGGTGGCGTCCGCCCTCAACGGGGCTCAAATTGAAGGAAAAACCTTTCGGCCCTATCGAACGCGGATGGGCGATTGATCGCCATGCGCCGTCCTCGAATTCCAAATTGTATCGCTGGGTGTTCGGCGGCGATGTGCAGACGGAGATCTGCTTTCAGCTTCCCGGCTATCGCTGGGAGATTGTGTCGAATGAAACCGCCCGTTTGTTGACGCTGACCTGCCTGACACCGGAAGCGCCTAAGCGCACGCGTATCACTCAGTTCACTTGGTGGACTGGGGCGCCGCTGCTCAATTTTGCTATTCCGATTGCGAAACCAGCGGGTCGTAAATTTTTGCGTCAGGATGGCGATATGGTTGATTTGCAAAATCAAGGCATGGCCCACCAGAAGGCGATGATGTGGATCGATGATATTGATGTGCAGGCCAAATGGTATCAGATGCTCAAGAAAGAATGGGCCGCCGCGCGGACTGAGGGGCGTGAGTTCGAAAACCCAATTCAGCCGCGCACGTTACGATGGCGAAGCTAGGGGTGTGGATTTCCCCGTCTTGTTCTTCCGTGCGGGGGAGGTTGCACAACGGAACGCGAACAAATAGTGAAACTAGAAGGCTTTTGTTAACTGTCGCGCGGCTAGGAGGGGATTATGAGTAAGACACTTCGTATCCTCGGCATTGATCCGGGCTTGCGCCACACAGGCTGGGGGCTGGTCGAGAAGACTGGATCACGTCTCGCATGGCTGGGGCATGGCGTTATCTCGATTGATCCCAAGCTTGAATTGTCAGACCGCCTTGGCGGCATTTTCGAGGCTGTTGGCGAGTTGGCGTTGCATCACAAGCCTCATATTGCTGGTATTGAAGAAACATTGGTCAATGCGAACCCTCGCTCTGCGCTAAAGCTAGGGCAAGCGAGAGGCGCGGCGATGGTGGCGCTTTCTATGGCTGGTTTGCCCGTGTCGGAATTTGCTCCACGTAAGATAAAGCTGTCGATTGTCGGCACTGGAACAGCCGATAAAGACCAAGTAGCGTTTATGGTAAAACGATTGCTCCCGCGTGCGAGCAAGATGTCGTCTGATGCGGCCGATGCGTTGGCCTGTGCTATCTGTACGGCGCACCATTTGCCGATATCATTTCAAAGAGGCGCAGCATGATTATTGGACTGCTCACCGGAAAGATCGCCGCCGTCGGGTTAGATCATGTTTTGATCGATGTGAACGGGGTTGGTTATGTTTGTCAGGCGGGTACGCGATTGCTGTCAAAAGTTGCAGCAGGTGATGAGGCAAGCTTGCATATCGAAACGCGAGTGACGGAAAACTCTATCACGCTCTATGCTTTTCCAACGGATGAGGAGCGCGCCTGGTTCGTCCGGTTGCAGGATGTGCATGGCGTAGCGGGTAAGGCAGCAAACTCAATTTTAGATTCTGTGACACCGGCAGAGCTAATGGACGCCATTGCGCTGGGCGATGCAAGCGTGCCGACCCGGGCGAAAGGCGTTGGGAAAAAACTTGCGGAGCGAATTATAGGCGAATTAGCGGGTAAGCCGCCGCCAATGGGCCGATTTGGGAAGTTTGATGTGGCTGCTGCCGCCGGATTGGCAAGCGAGCCAATTGCAACAGCTGCTACAGGCGCGCGGTCTGAGGCTGTGTCTGCGCTCGTTAACCTCGGCTATGCCCAAACCGACGCGGCGCGGGCGGTTGCGACGGCTGTGAAATCGCAGGGCGACGAGGATGTTGGCGCCTTGGTTAAAGGCGCGCTGAAGGAGCTTAGCCAGTGAGTGAAGAGCGCTCTCTCACAGACGCAAATCCGCAAGTGGGCGACGCGTTGGACCGCGCGTTGCGGCCGCAGACGTTTGAAGATTATGTCGGCCAGCGCAAAGCGAAATCGAATCTGAAAGTCTATGTCGAGGCGGCCCGGGGTAGGGGGGAGGCGCTCGATCATGTGCTGCTTTTTGGGCCTCCGGGGCTTGGCAAAACCACCCTCGCGCAAATTCTGGCGCGGGAGATGGGGGTGGGTTTTCGGGCGACTTCTGGGCCGGTGATTGCCAAGGCGGGAGACCTTGCGGCGATCCTCACAAACCTTGAAGCGAACGATGTTTTGTTTATCGATGAGATTCATCGCCTGCCACCTGTGGTGGAGGAAATTCTCTATCCGGCAATGGAGGATTATGCGCTTGATATAGTCATCGGAGAGGGGCCGTCTGCCCGCTCTGTTCGGCTGGATTTGGCACCGTTTACCTTGGTGGGCGCAACGACGCGCGCAGGTCTTTTGGCGACGCCGTTGCGAGATCGTTTTGGCATTCCGATCCGACTTGAATTTTATGAGCCTGAAGAGCTGGGCCGCATCGTTATGGCGGCGGGACGAAAGCTTGGGGCGGCGATAACCGAGGATGGCGCGGTGGAGATTGCGCGCCGCGCGCGGGGCACGCCGCGTATTGCGCTGCGCCTGTTGCGGCGGGTGAGAGATTTTGCCGAGGCTGATGGCGAGGCGATCAATGCGGCATCGGCTGCGCGGGCGCTCAAGCGCCTGGAAATTGATGGAGATGGGCTGGATGCGCTTGATAGACGCTACCTGCATGCGTTGGTGAAGACTTACGCAGGCGGGCCCGTTGGCGTTGAGACGCTAGCGGCAGCACTGTCTGAGGCGCGCGACGCGGTGGAAGATGTGATCGAGCCGTATTTGATGCAAAAGGGATACGTGGCGCGCACGCCGCGTGGTCGTGTGGCGGCACCCTTGGCTTATGAGAGACTGGGTCTACCCAATACGGGTGGTGGAATACAGTCGGGTTTGTTTTCAGAAGAATAATTATTTGAGTACGTTTTGTGAATTGAGGTGAGTGGATTGGCGTGGGATTGGGTGAGGCTGGAACAGCATGAAGGTTTTCACGGGCTGAAATCGCTTGTGGATTCAGAAATTATTCCTGAATTCGAGCTCATTCCAGAACATACAGAAGTCGAAAAGGGGATGCCGCTGTCATTGCGCATCGTCATGGGCATTCTGATGCTGGGCTATGTGGCGACCTTCAGCGCGATTGTGGCGCTCACGCCCGACACGTTTCTGGGTGTGTTGGTGGATATAGTCGTCTTTTTTGGGCTGTTCTTCATTTTTCTGTTCCTTGGGCTTTTTGTTATGCGGCATTGGATTGCCGAAAAAATGGCATACAGTCAGGGGGTTTTTCTGGCGCGGGCTAAGGCGTTGCAGAGTGTGGCTGACCATTTGGGGCTAAGTTTCGTGCCTGCGCCGGGCGGTGCCCCGGAATTGTTGAAGATTTTAGCAAGGCAATCTTGGGCGCCGCCGGCGCTGCGGGAGGTTGCTGAGGTGATTGATACGCATGCTGGTATGGACGGGCCGCTTGAGGTGTTTCAGGCGTCAGGGCTCGCGCTGAGTAACGTAATTGTACTTGGCGACGAGGCGCAAAAAGCTAATGCCGTCAAACAGACCCATGAGAACCTTATCATTGAAGATGGGTTTCATGGGGAACGCGGCGGCATCATATTCGACATGTTCGAGTGGGTGCAAAAAGAGAGCGAAGCGCCAGATATTTATCATTTGATTGTCACAATGAAGGCTCCCCTGCATCTAAATAGCTTGACTCAGCTTCGCTCGCGAAAGACTTCATGGCCGGGTGTGCAGAATGGCATTAAACTTCAAAATGTGGACCTTGGACCCAGTGAATTTGAAGCGCTATACCGATTGAGATCGAGCGATCAGGTCGAGGCGCGCGCATTGTTTAATCCCGCTGTCATCGAGCGCGTCATCGCGCTCGCGCATGGAGGCGCGTTTAAAGCGGTGGCCAAAAATGATCACATCGTTTTTGATATAGCAGGCACAAATCGCTTCAATCTGATTGATATTGCCACAGGCGAATGGTCGGATGAATCTCTGCGCCAAAGCCTGACCGATTTGGCCGAGGCTTTGGATCTCGTCGATGTGCTTGCTCACGCCTTTATGATCCGAGCGTCGCGCGACGGGATGACGGAACCGGGGCAATCTGATAGCTAGCGCGCATGACACGTCCAGAAACTGACTCTGAAAATTTTGATACTGATAGACAGCACTGGATTGAAGTGCGGGTGTACTATGAAGACACTGATTTCACCGGGATGGTCTATCACGCCAATTATCTGAGGTTCTTCGAACGCGGGCGGTCAGACCACCTGCGCGACGCCGGTATTTCGCATCAATCTTTGTTGGCGCGGCCTGACCCGGCGGCGTTTACGCTGACCAATGTAAATGTGTCTTATCGGAAGGCCGCCAAGGTAGATGACCTGCTGCAAATACGCACGAGGTATCTGGGTGTTTCCGGCCCGCGCATCCTGTTCTCACAGGCCTGCTTGCGAGACGGAGCAGTGATTGCGGAGGCTGACGTGACGGCGGTGATGATCCACGCTGATGGCCGCCCGCGCCGCCCGATCCGCGAGATTACCGAGCATTTGAAGGCTTACCAATGGGTAGACCCGTCAAACTGAGAGTTGGGCGCTGACAGGCAGATGATCTGACAGACGCGCGGGTAGGACCGTGTGGTGGTTTAGGGCTACCCGGTGTGACGTGATGATATGATCAAGGTCTCGTTTTGGACGCCAAGATGGATATGTTGGCGGATAGCTGAGCTTTGGTAGCGTTGCATCTGCACTTTTTGCGAAGTTTTGAAGCTGGGAGGAGGAGCCTTCGCAGTTTAAATCTCCCATGATTGCAAAATTGGATTTGCCGCGCACTTGCTTGGCAACTTCTTCGAGTTGAAGCGCCTGATCCGCTTTGCCGAGGCTGAGGTGAACGCTTGCGAGCAAGAGTTCGCTGGGATGATCTAGCGTAGCGAACAGAGCGCCGCGCCCGCGCACCTTACCGGGTAGTTTTACGTCATGAATTTCCGCAAAGGGGATGCGGCTGAGAATGGCATTTCCGTGCCGCGATATGCCGGGGATGGTTCTATTTTCCTGCTTGGCAACAAAGTCATGACCAGACAGTGCGGCGATGCGATCGGCCTGACACGCGAAACCTGCGCGGCGACCACCAAGGTCTACTTCTTGGATGCATATAATATCGAACGGTTTCATCACCGCAGCGAGTTCAATCAGGCGTGCGCCTTTTGCTGGCGCGTCTAGCAACTGATGGTGCGCGCGTGTCAGGTAGTGGGAGAATTGGGTTGTGCCTATGGCCGCTTGGATGTTCCATGTCAGCACGTTCAAAGGTTTGGTCATGAGTTTTAAATATCTGACGGAACAGATGGTTCCACGCTGTGAGGTTAGGGTCGTATGGGCGATTTAATGCTACCAAGTTCGTTGGCGTTTGTCCTGCACTTGATGATAACTGTCGGGCTGGCATTGCGATTGTTGCACCGTAAGCTGGCGGTCAATACAACATTGGCTTGGATCCTGATCCTGTTTGCTGTGCCATATGTTGGGATAGGGCTGTACTTTCTATTTGGGGACTATTTGCTGGGCCGCAAGCGGATGCGTGTGGGTGAACGCATACGAGGATATTATCAGCATCGTTATGGCATAGAGGCGAATGAAGCTGCGCGCGAAGAGTTGTGGGCACCGCCGCATTTCATCGCCCTCGGGCGGGCAATGGCAGAGCATACGGGATTTCCGATTACAACAGGGAACTCGCTGGATATTCTGGATGATGCCGGAAGTATGCTGGAGCAGATGGTGTCTGACATCGACGCTGCGGTTGATACCTGCTTTTTGGAATTCTACATCGTTGAGCCAAAAGGACGCGTGGAACTGGTGTTGGAGGCGCTTGAGAGAGCGTCGGCTCGCGGCGTGGACTGCAGGCTATTGGCGGATCATTTTGGTAGCAAGGCCCTGTTTCGATCGCCATGGGTGAACCGTCTGAAAGCACAAGGCGTGAAGGTGATCCCGTCACTGCCAGTGACGCTCCTCAAGTCATTTTCTCAAAGGACGGATTTGCGCAATCATCGCAAACTGATCGGGATAGATCAGACGGTTGGATATGTTGGCAGTTTCAATCTGGTCGATCCTAAGCACTTCAAGAAGCATGCTAAAGTTGGAGAGTGGGTTGATCTGATGGTGCGTCTGGAAGGGGATATTGTTGATTCTATCGGCTGTGTTTTCAATTCAGATTATCTGTTTGATACGGTGGGGGTGGATGTAGACTTTGCCGATCCAGAGGATTTGCAAGGTCTGCCCAACGAGGCGAAACCGTGCCGCAATGATGGAGATGTCGCGCTTCAATTGTTGCCATCTGGTCCTGAGATGCGGGATTCGACGGTGTATGAATGGGTGGTATCTGCGATATTTGCAGCGCGCCATCGCGTTTCAATCATTACGCCGTACTTCATTCCTGATGAGGCGATTTTGCTGGCTCTAAAAGCGGCAGCAAAGCGCGGTGTTGATGTGGAAATTCTTATTCCGGAGAAAATTGATTCCCGGCTCGCGCGTTTTGCTAGCGCGTCGGTCTATGACGAATTGTTGAGTGAGGGTGTGCGGATTGCGCGATACCGTGACGGCTTGCTGCATACGAAGGCGCTGTTGATTGATGCTGATATCGCAATGGTCGGCACGGTGAATATGGACACGCGTAGCTTCTATCTGAACCTGGAGCTGACCTTGATCGTGATGGATGAGGGGGTTGTGCGCGAGCTGGATCGCGTGAGGGAGGCATATTTGGAGAAGTGCGACATGCTTTATCTTCACGCATGGCGGGAGCGAGGCAGTTTGCGCCAGTTTGCGGAGAATGTTGTGCGTCTTGTTGGGCCGGTTTTGTAGCGTGCAGAGGGGCGTGCGCGGCTATTTTGAGTGCAGTGTAAAGCATTAACCATGCCGCCTTATATGTTAACGCATCTGCGCAAACTCACCGGTTTGCCCCGTTTCCGCCTGAATTGTCGGTGACATAGGGCATGTAGCCGAAGTCACTTGCCTTCGGCCCCGGTGTTATGCTCGGTAGTGATAGACCGACACAAATCAGGAGCGAACTCGTCCATGGAATCCGATGCTTTGGAAACGGCTGCAGGCCACACTGACTTTTCTCTGCTCAGTCTGATTTTTGATGCTGATCCGGTTGTTAAACTGGTTCTGTTCTTATTGCTTCTGGCCTCGATGTGGTCGTGGATAGTGATTGGGAACAAGTTTTTCGCCCTTGGCTCGATCCGCAAGAAAGCGGAACGTTTTGAGAAGGCCTTCTGGGGCGGACGCACTGAAGATTTTGATTTGCGGCCCGGACAAAATGCAGGCGACCCAGCGTCGCGTGTCTTCGCAGCGGCGGCGCGCGAATGGTCTGACGCCAAACGTGGCGGAAATTCTTCTGCCGAAGCGGCGGCAATTGTTTCGCGAGCTGAGCGGTCTATGCGGGCGGCGGTTGATCGTGAAATCAGCGCTGCGAGCACCGGCACGGGAGCGCTGGCGACGATTGGATCATCGTCTCCCTTCATCGGATTGTTCGGAACGGTTTGGGGTATTATGAATGCGTTCTTGAATATTGGGGAAAAGGGCGATGTGAGCTTTGGCGCGGTTGCCGGACCGATTGCGGAAGCGTTGTTTGCGACGGGTATGGGCCTCGTTGCCGCGATCCCGGCGGTTATTTTCTACAACAAATTTACAGGCGATCTCGGCCGATTAGCGGATCAGCTTGATACGTTCTCTCAAGATGTGCTTGTGCGCTTGTCGCGCCGGGCCTCTGACGCTGCGAAGGACTAAGCAGATGGGAATGTCTATGGGATCAGGCGGAGGTGGCGGTGGCAGACGTGGTCGCCGCGCGCTGAACGCAGAGATTAATGTGACGCCGTTCGTGGATGTTATGTTGGTGCTGTTGATTGTCTTCATGATTACAGCGCAGGCGCTGTTGCGCGGTGAGGATGTGAACCTGCCGAAGACAGTGTCTGGGCCGATCGGGGCAGCAACGGATGATGCGCCGCTGGCGATCTCTGTGAACGCGAAGGGCGAAGTGTTTGTTCAGAACACAAAGGTTGAAGTGACTGAACTTGGTACACAGCTCAAGGCGATTATCGGGGAAGGATATGACAAGCCGATGTATCTTCGCGCTGACACGACCGTCCCGTATGGCCGTATTATGGAGGTGACCGCCGAAGTGCGTGCCGCCGGGTATACGCGGCTATCTTTCATCACTGAGAAGAAATAACGGAGCCGGCAACACACATGTTTCGCGGCTTTCTCATTGCCATTCTGTTTCACGCTGGATTGCTATTCAGTTTCGTGTTCGCCTGGTCGAGCAACGAAACTGATTGTGACCGCATGATCAGGCAATTGGAACGGGATGAGCCGGGCTTGTCTGGTGTCGATGTTTTGATGCGCCTGCCGCAATGTGCGGCGTCGATAGATGTGCCAATTGATATGGTTGAAATTGGTCTGGTGACGGATGTTGCGCCTGTGATCGAACAGAAGCCGGAAGAAGAGGTGCCTGAGGAAGCTGTGCCGGAAGAGGCGCCTGAACCTGAGGAAGAACCGGCCCCGGTTGAAGAAGAACCGATCGACGACACTGAAGAAGTTCATGAAAAACGTGCCGTCGAGGAGACGGTCGAAGACGAGCTAGTCGTTGATGAGAAAGCCGATGTGCCAGAGCCGGAAGCTGAACCAGAAGAGAAGGCGCCGCCGAAGAAACAAGAGCTAATCCGCAAATCGGCGCCCAAAGCGAGTGACGATTTGGGTTTTCTTGATGACTTTGAAGACCAATTGAAAAGCGTGAAAGACCAGCGCCGGGCTGAACCGGAAGCTGCGCCGCCGCCGATTAATAAGCCGGTGCTGAAGAATGTTCAGGAACCGCGCCGTGGGGCGGGGGACCGCAAAGGCAATACCGCGTCCTTGTCGGCGGCGGTACGTCGTCAGATATCGTATTGCTGGAATGGTGTGGATGATCTTCCGAAAGAAGATCAAATCAATGTGGTCGTGCGTATGGAGTTGAGCCGTGATGGGCAGCTGCAGGGCAGTCCGCGTTTGATTAGCCCTCGTTCACGACCGGTGGGGCGGTCTGGTATTCCGGTCGATTACGCCCTACGCGCGGTGAATAAATGTGCGCCTTACAAATTACCCGCTGATGATTATGATCGGTGGAAACAAATTGACGTCACAATCGGGCCTCAGAAGTAGGGCCGAGTAACGAATTTCAAAGCCGCTGAGTAAATCGCGGCGCGGCTGATGTGAATTGGCCATCGTATGAGGAGAGACCTGATGAGAAAAATGCTTCTGGCATTGTGCGCGACTGCCGCCATGATTGTGGGCGGGGTGCAATCGGCTGCTGCGCAATTAGAGGTGCGCGTGGATGAAGCCAACTACTCACCCGTGCCACTGGCTATTCCTGATTTTCAGATCAGGGGCAGTGATGTCGAGATGGCTAAGCAGATTGCTGACGTAGTGCGCGCGGATCTGGAATCAACCGGCCTGTTCGAAATGCAGAACCCGGCCTCTTTCATTCAAAAAGATTTGTCGATTGATTCTATCCCACGTTTCTCTGACTGGAAAATCATCAAATCAGACGGCTTAGTCGTCGGCGGATATGAAGAACTGCCGGATGGTAAGATCGCCGTGTCGTTCCGCCTGTGGGATGTGTATGCAGGTGAAGTTATGCGCATCAATGGCAAGCCGGGCCGCCGTCTGACGACGACGCCAGACAATTGGCGCCGTATCGCCCATAAGATTGCTGATTCCATCTATCAACGTCTGACGGGTGAAGATCCGTATTTCGATACGCGTATTGTTTATATCGCCGAAACAGGACCGAAGACAAAGCGTGTGAAGCGTTTGGCGATTATGGATCGTGATGGCGAGAACCAAGAATATCTGACCGCTGGGCGTCATACAGTGCTAACCCCACGCTTTTCGCCCTCAGCGCAAGAAATCACTTATATGTCTTATGAGGGCAATAGACCGCGCGTGTACCTCTTTAATATTGAGACAGGGCGTCAGGAGTTGCTTGGGAATTTCCCCGGTATGACCTTCGCGCCGCGTTTCTCGCGTGATGGTCAAAGCGTGTTGCTGACGCAGGCGTCACGCGGCAATTCAGACATCTATCTGATGAATTTGCGGACACGTGACTCGCGTCGCCTGACCGATCACCCGGCAATTGATACATCGCCATCCATGTCACCAGATGGGCGTTCAATTGTGTTCACGTCTGACCGAGGTGGTAGCCCGCAGCTATATATTATGAATACTGACGGTTCACCACGGACCTGCCCATCAGGTGGGCGCGACAAGGCATGTCGAATCACGTTCAATCGTGGGAGCTATTCAACACCCGTTTGGAGCCCTCGCGGTGATCTGGTGGCCTTTACCAAACAATCAGGCGGACGTTTTTATATCGGTGTGATCGGCACGGATGGGGAAGGCGAGCGTTTGTTGACCGAATCATATCTTGATGAAGGGCCGGATTGGTCACCAAATGGACGAGTCATCACGTTTTTCCGCGAATCGCGCCCAGGTGCGGGGCCGCAATTGTGGTCGATTGATTTGTCGGGGCGCAATGCACAGCGCTTGAAAACACAGACGGATGCATCCGATCCGGCATGGTCGCCGCTGCTTAAATAACGCTACAGTTGTAGGCTTAGTTAGAATGTTTTGTAACGCCCTTGGTTTCTGCTTTTTGGGCGTTACTATTTAGTAAGAATGCCGGTTTTGGTGGTGAATTAGGCGGAAAATTTCAGCTCGCCTGATTGTTGCCCGAATTGAGACCGATTATAATCACTCTATCGCTTATTGGGCGAACCGTTGACAAATGGGCCGTACAAAGCGTCAATTAGCTCGAAGGACATCTCAGGGGAGTCTCTAAGCAATGAAAAATACTATTAAACTCACGGCTGCTGCAGCCATTCTCGTTTCTCTAGGGGCCTGTGCATCTAAGCCAGACCCAGTTGAGGAGGTTGTTGAAGCACCGGTGGAGGCGCCGATTGTTGAGGAAGTTAAAGAAGAAGTGGTTGCACCAATCGTGCGTCCTGCCAACACAGGCCCAGCCGCTGGTTCAATCGACGACTTCCGCGTCAATGTAGGTGAGCGCGTTTATTACGACCTAAACGGCTACCGTCTTGATTCTGACGATCAGGAAGTTTTGAAGCGTCAGGCGGCTTGGCTTGCGTCATACCCAGCTGTTCGCATTCTCGTAGCGGGCAACTGCGATGAGCGTGGCACGCGCGAATATAACCTCGCACTCGGCGAGCGTCGTGCTTCAATCGTGAAAGACTATTTGGTGAGCCTTGGTGTTGATGCGTCACGTGTTGATACAATCTCTTACGGTAAAGAACGTCCGATCGCTGCAGGTAGCGATGAGCAATCTTGGGCGCTGAACCGGAACGGCTTTACCCAGATCGTTTCAGGATCAAATAGCTAAAGCCAGGCTTTAGGCTACGCGGCTATTAGCCGACTGTAAAATTGCAGCCGGGCGCCTTATTTTGGCCCCGGCTGTTTTTGTATTATCTCAGCATCAAAACGATGAAGGTCTGTGTCTATGTATAAAGTTTCAGCGCTTGTTGCCGCCGGATTGATGATGGTCGCCACCCCGGCCCTAGCCCAGTCGCGAGCGCCGATAACGCGTGGGGCGACGAGTTCCGAGATCGCTCAAGATGTTGGAACAGCCCAACGTCAAACGGCTGAACTCAAGGTTCAGGTGAATGGCTTGCTGGGAGATATCATGGATTTAACTGGTCGCATCGAAACGTTGGAGTACAACCTCAACCGCGCAGAAAAGTCGAATGAGCAGTTGAATGCGGACAATGAGGCGCTAGCAGACAAATTGAACTCGACGACGCGTCAACTCGATGAGCAGGGACGTATGATCAGGCAATTGCAGGCCGCGCTTGGTGTTGAGCCAGCGATGGGGGCAGGTGATCCACGCACCACTTCACGTACGACGAGCTCAACACGTAGTGTTTATCCCGGCACAACGCAGCCGGGCACCGGCACGAGTGCAACCGGAAGAGCGACTAATTTGGGTAACACTGTTGCAACACCTGAGACAGGCACACAGACAACACGGACGGTTTCTTCTTCTGGGCCTACACGGATCGTGCGCTCAGGTGAGACAACGGGCGCAACCATTACCCAGACAGGCACCACTGCTCCGGCTTCTGGAGTAGAAACCCGAGCGACCGGCGCAGATGATGGTACAGGCTTGAAAGAACTGCCGACAGGGACGCTAGGGACGATTCCCGCAAGCGCGTTGCCGGGGCAGGCGGGATCTTTGTTTGCTGAAGCAAAATCGCGTTATGTTCGCTTTGACTATGCTGGCGCAGAGGAAGCATTCCGGAAGTTTATTGAAGCTTTTGGCAATGATCCGCAGGCGGGCGAAGCGCATTATTGGCTTGGCGAAGCGCTGTACAATCAGAAGGCTTATGCGGAAAGCGGCTCGGCCTATACGACGATGATCCGTTCTTTCCCAGATGATGCGCGTGCACCTGACGCATTGGTGAAATTGGCGCGGACGATGCGGATTCTAGGTGAAGATGAGCGGGCCTGCCTTGCGCTGGACACGTTCCCCAAACGTTATCCAAATGCCTCTGGAGTTGCCAGAGATTTAGCGGCGGTAGAGCGCACGAAGGCGGGCTGCGGCGCGCAGTGAGCGCTGCTGAGTTTCGACCAGACTTTGAGCGTGTCTGCGGACTAGCCGTCGGACCGATTGGCATTGCTGTATCTGGCGGGAGTGATTCTATCGCGATGCTATGCAAGGCGGCAGAGTGGGCGCAAACAGCCCACCGCGACGTGATTGCGCTGACAGTAGATCATGGTTTGCGTGCTGAAGCCGCAGATGAAGCGCGCTGGGTGGCGGGGCAAGCCCAACGCCTTGGAATCACTCATCAAACGCTGACGTGGGACAAGCCGATCGGCCGCCAAGCTGCGGCGCGCCGTGCCCGGCATGTTTTGTTGGCGCAGGCCATTCTGGCAGCGGGCGGTGAGTGCATCTTGCTGGGCCATACGTTTGACGATCAGATTGAAACGGTTTTGATGCGCCAGCGGCAACAGTCGACTTGGTATGGCTTGGCCGGCATGCAGCGCTGCGCGACGAGCCCGGTCTGGCCAGAAGGGCAGGGCGTGTTTGTGGGGCGACCTTTGCTGGCGGCTCGCCGTGAGGAGCTGCGGACATGGTTAAAGACACGCAATCAAGCATGGATTGATGATCCGTCGAACGAAAAAGAAGAATATGAGCGAGTTCGCGTCAGGAGCGAGTTAAGCAAGGATGCGGCTCTGTTTGCCGAGATTTCTGCGATACAGGCAAAAGCATCGCAGGAGCGGGTGGTTGAAGACCGTGCGCTTGGTCATTTTATCCAAAATCATGTTGTGATCGAAAATTCAGGCCGCATCACTGTTCAGCTCGATGAACTGACTGACGAGCGGAAAATGCGCGTTCTGTCTATTTTGCTGCAGATTGTCAGCGGTAAAGAGCTGCCACCCCGCTTGAATAAGTTGAATTCTCTTGTCGAGGCGCTTGGGGCAGGCCCAACATTTGCAGGGGCCACGTTGCACGGCGTCATCGTGAAGCAGATAAAGGGGACGACGCTGCTGCAACCCGAAAGACACCCGTTACAATACGGGTCAATTTTAGGGCGTTTACTAATGATGACGAAGCAATTGACTGGCAGTCTTTGCTAAATTGGTCATTTGACACATATAAGGGTCGTTATTGGCATAGATCGTACCTATGTTAAAAGCACACATCACTCCCAACCGAGAGACTCGCGATGAATATTCGGAATCTAGCCATTTGGGGCGCTATCGCCTTGCTCGTAATTGGCATGGCTGTCGCCTTTAATGGAAATGCCACAACACAGCGCACTGAGCCTAAGAGCATATCCGAAATTTACGCCTTGGCGGCTGACGGTAAGCTGAAAGAGGCTATTATCGGGAATGAGGAAGTTATTGTTACCACGACCGATGGCGAGATGTTCAAAAGTGAACTGCGCGTGTTCGATGATGAAACGCAGGCCAAGCTGCTCGACGCTGGCGTGGACGTGAAAGTTGATGCCGATAGCGGCAGCAATTCTTTTGGGTCACTCCTTTTTTCTATTCTACCTATTCTGCTGATTGTCGGCATTGTGTTCTTCATGATGCGTCAAATGCAGGGCGGGGGCGGACGCGGTGCGATGAGCTTCGGCAAATCACGCGCGCGTTTGCTGACTGAAAAGCACGGACGGGTAACTTTTGAAGACGTTGCCGGTGTGGATGAGGCGAAAGAAGAACTGCAAGAGATTGTCGAGTTTCTACAGGATCCCTCAAAATTCCAGCGCCTCGGCGGTAAGATTCCAAAAGGCGCTCTTCTGGTTGGCCCTCCCGGCACAGGTAAAACACTGCTTGCGCGTGCCGTTGCGGGCGAGGCGGGCGTGCCGTTCTTTACGATTTCAGGTTCTGACTTTGTTGAAATGTTCGTTGGCGTTGGCGCAAGCCGCGTGCGCGACATGTTTGAGCAAGCCAAGCGAAGCGCGCCATGTATCATCTTTATCGATGAGATTGACGCGGTTGGCCGTTCACGCGGCGCGGGCTTAGGCGGCGGCAATGATGAGCGCGAACAGACGCTGAACCAGTTGTTGGTTGAGATGGACGGTTTTGAAGCCAATGAGGGGATTATCCTAGTGGCGGCAACTAACCGCCCGGATGTGCTTGATCCAGCATTGTTGCGTCCCGGTCGTTTTGATCGTCAGATTACAGTGGGTAATCCTGATATTATCGGTCGCGAGAAAATCCTACGCGTACACATGCGCAATGTGCCGCTCGCCAAGGATGTGGATGCGAAGGTAATTGCACGCGGAACGCCCGGGTTCTCTGGTGCTGATCTTGCCAACTTGGTCAATGAGGCGGCCTTGCTTGCCGCTCGACGTGGTAAACGCGTTGTGGCGATGCAGGAGTTTGAGGACGCCAAAGATAAGGTTTTGATGGGGCCGGAGCGTCGTTCTATGGTCATGTCGGAAAAGGAAAAAGAACTGACCGCTTGGCACGAGGCTGGCCACGCTGTCGTGGCGATGAAGGTGCCAGCCGCCGACCCAGTTCACAAAGCGACGATTATCCCGCGTGGACGTGCGCTGGGCATGGTTATGCAGCTTCCAGAGGATGACAAGCTTTCAATGTCTCGGATTGAGATGACATCGCGTCTCGCCATTCTGATGGGTGGCCGAGTGGCTGAAGAGCTAAAGTTTGGCGATGATAATGTCACCGCGGGTGCTGCGTCAGACATCCAGCAGGCAACCCGTTTGGCACGCGCCATGGTGACCCGTTGGGGGTTCGCTGAAGGTGTTGGCCCTGTCGACTATGGGCAAGATCAAGGTGATGTTTTCCTTGGGCAACAATTGATGCAGTCTTCGCACGTGTCGGAAGAGACATCGCGTAAGATTGAGGAAGAGGTTCGTAAGCTGATCCAAACAGGTATGGACGATGCCCGCCATGTGATGACGGAATACCGTGAGCAATGGGAAGCTATCGCGCTTGGCTTGCTCGAATATGAAACGCTGACTGGCGAAGAGATTGAAGGTTTGCTGGGCGGTAAGCCGCCGACACGCCCTGATATTGATGAGCAAGATTCTGGCCCGTCAGCCTCGGTTCCAGTTATCGGCAAGAAACGCAAATCGGACGATAATAAGGGTGGTGAATTGGGTGGAGACCCAGAGCCGAAGCCTGCTTAGGGTGTCCATATTGTCCAGTTCCATTTTAAAAGCCCGGCCTTTGTGTCGGGCTTTTTGCTGAAGAGGGGCAAGCAATTGCGCAGGTTCGTGCGGCTTACGTAAAACCCCTGAGTGACGCGGCGCTTCGGGCTGGCAAGTATCAATACACAAGCCAGAAGAAGGAACGCAGCAATGTCTCACACCCCGCACGAATTGGCCGAGGAGTTTCCCGATGCCATCGAGAAAATCCGTGACCTGAAAGCGAGCAATGCGCATTTCGCGAAGCTGGCAGATGTGTACCACGAGGTGAACCGGGAGATACATCGTATCGAGACCGATATTGAACCGGCCTCTGACGCCCATCAGACCGAATTGCGGAAGCGGCGTCTGTCCCTAAAGGATGAAATATACGCAATGCTTTCGGAGGCCTGATGCGTTGAGGTGTGGGTCCGCGATGAGTTGAATGATCAGTGGGGAAGCTGGTGAGATATCCATTGGCGCCTGTGCCGGAGTGTCGGGAGAGTGTGGCAGCAGGCGTGTGCGGCCGGAAAGCCTAACAAATAAACAGGTGTCACGCTCAATGTGGGCCCTGACAGCACGCCAAAATTGTAAAAATTTTCTTTCTGCGCTCAGTGCGGTCGAGCATTTAGTGGTGAGATTGTAATTCCACGGGGTTGGATTTACGGTCAATTACTGACAAGGTCGGAAGACACGTGATCGAGGGAGAGACGACATGGTGAGATTTTATACGGCTGTTGCGGCGGTCGCGCTGATGACGGCGTGCGCAACGCCGATGGCAACACAAGAGGCCAGCATGATGGACGCGCCCGCTGCGATGGAGATGCCCGCAGTGACGATCTATCATCTCGAAGGCCGCCGGTCTGAACGGATTGTCTGGCTTATGGAAGAATTGGAAATGCCGTACACATTGGAGTATGTGCCCGGCGATCTGGGCGCATCCATGGCCAAGGTGAAAGCGCTGGGTCATGACATGCCGCAAGTGCCCACCGTGGTGATTGGCGATCAGGTGTTGGTCGAATCTGGCGCCATTATCGAGACAATCATCAACCGTTATTCCCCCGGAAAGCTGACGCCGGAAATGGCCAGCGAGGACTATGCCGCGCATATTATGTGGCTGCATTATGCCGAGGGTTCATTGGCGTCACGGTTGTTTAGTGACTATCGGGCGTGGATGGCCAACCCGCCGACAAAGCGGTCTCCCATGGTGGATAGCGAGGCGGTTGTTCAGTATTCTGAAAATTATCTTGCGGCCAATCCTTATTTTGGCGGGGATGAATTCAGCGCCGCCGATATTATGATGTTGTGGCCGCTTAACGTGGCGATGAAGCTGAATCTTGTGGAGGCTGAAAACTTCCCGCAGATCAATGCATGGATGGCCAAGATGGAAGCGCGACCGGCCTATCAGCGCATGGTCAAAGCGGCGCGGCCCAATGGCATTCCCGGCATGTTGCGCCCTGTGCCCAAACACGCGCCGAGCGAGCGATAGAAGGGGGGCGGATAAGCATTTCGCCTCTCCAACAAAAAGAGTCTCAAAAAACTCTCATATGAGTCTCATTTGACTCTCACCCCAGTCTCAGGCGTGCCCAAGCGCCACTATCCAGTGATTTGAGGAGGTTCTCATGGAGCCAACAGACAAAACAGAAAATTCAGATGCGACGCACTTTGATAGACGGCGGATGATGAAACTGGCCGGACTGTCACTTGCTGCGCCGATGGCTGTGTCGGCGTGCGCGCAAATGCCGAAAAGCGGGCAGGCGGTATCGGGGGTGAGTGCATCTTCGCCGCAACGCGCATGGGCGGCCACCCATCTTAAGGGCCTCGCCAATCTGTTTTTGCCGAGCCTGAAGCCGGATATGAAATCGCTGGATATGGATGGCGTGCGCCATGATGTGCGCCATGCCAAGGCGATGGGGTTTTGCGGCACGATGCCGATGGTCAACTGGACACCACCAGGCAGCGCACAATGGCAGGCCTATTACGAAACCATCATAGACGAGGCGGCGGGGGCGCTGCCCGTGCATGGCATTATGCTGTTTGATGATGTCGAGAAAGACATCGCCCTGCTGCGCAAACAGGAGGCGATGGGTGTTGACGCGGTGTTGCTGGCCGCGCGATATGCGGATGGTATCTCTGCTGATGATTTGTATGACCAGATGGCGCGGCGGATCGAGGCGACAGACTTGCCCATTATTCTGTATGCTGCGCTCAACAAAGGGCGGGCATTCCCACATCTCGGCCCGGCGGGCCAGCCGCTGGACGTGTATGACCGGATTGCGGATTTGCCGAATGTTGTGGCGCTGAAAGTCTCCCAACCGATCGGGCTGACCTCCACGATGCAATTGTGTGATGCGGTGGCAGATCGCTTGCTCGTCGCGCCGGTGATCCTAGACTTCGTGCCTTTGCTGGCGCGGCATTATCATATGCAATGGTCTGGCCA
>JBOEGK010000011.1:0-21716 GCA_050633385.1 Hyphomonas sp. | reverse complement strand
AGTCAGCGTTCGGCGTGTAGGTATAGGTACCGTCAGTGTTGACGACTGCTGTACCGTTCAGAGGCGCTGAGCCAAGTGACGCGGTGACGGTATCACCATCGACATCTGAGAGGGCGACGGCGCCGTTGACGGCGATATCTTCGTCTGTGGTCTGCGCGTCATCCGCTGCGACGGGTGCATCCTGAATTGGATCGACGGTGACGGTGACGGTGACATCTGTGAGGCCGCCATTGCTATCATTAAGTTGGACAACGAAGCTGTCTGTGCCGTTAAAGTCCGGGGCAGGGGTGTAAGTGTAGGTGCCATTACTGAGCACGACCGCCGTGCCATTTGCCGGGGGTGTTGTGAGTGTGGCTGTGACGCTGTCACCATCCACATCATTTGTGACTATTGCACCGGAAACGGCGGTGTCTTCATTCGTTGTCGCCGGAGCGGCAGTGCCGGTTGGCGCATCGTTGACCGGATTGACTGTGATGGAGATTGTGGCGACATCTGTACCGCCATTGCCATCATCTGCAGAGATGGTGAACGTATCTGTGCCATTAAAGTCGGCGTTCGGCGTGTAGGTGTAGGTGCCATCCGGGTTGACGGTGGCCGTGCCATTGGCCGGAGCAGAGCCAAGTGACGCCGTTACGGTATCGCCATCAACATCTGACAAGGTGACCGCGCCGTTGACCGCCACATCCTCATCGGTGGTCTGGCTGTCATCTGCAGCGACAGGATTGTCGTTGATTGGATTGACAGTGATGGTCACCGTGGCGGTATCGGTGGCACCATTACCATCGTCCGCAAGCACTTCAAATGTATCTGTACCAAAGAAATCAGCGTCAGGTGTATATGTGTAAGTGCCGTCAGGGTTTACGGTCGCTGTGCCATTTGTCGGTGCTGACCCGAGCGATGCTGTTACGGTATCGCCATTCGGGTCTGACAGCGTGACGGCACCGGAAACAGCTACATCTTCATCAGTTGTTTGGGCGTCATCATCAGCGACGGGGGGTTGGTTGAGAATGCCGACAGAGACATTCACCGTAACGGTGACGCTGGCACCGTCTCCGTCATCAACGAGGACATCAAAGCTATCCACTCCAACAAACAGGAAGTTGGGTGTATACGTGTAGGTGCCATTGGGGTTTACGGTAACAGAGCCGGCACTTGGTCCTGATGAGAGGCTCGCTGTAGGCGTGCTATCAACGTCAGCGATTGAAACCGCGCCGGAGACGGGTGTGTTGATGGCGGTACTAACTGCGCCGGCAGAAGCGGTTGGCGCGTCATTGACAGGAACGACGGTAATTGTGCTCACGCCGAGAGAAGATACAGCTCCGCCATCATCTGTTACTTGATAGGTGACTGTGCGATCGCCAGCGGTGGGGTCTTCGTCTGTGTTTTGATAGGTGAAAGTCGTTAGTAATGTGGCGATATCACCTTCTGGCATAGCAATCGCGGCACCAGCATTATTTGTGAAGCTGAGCGATCCGTTGCCATCATAGGAGTAGTCGAAATCTGTAGCGCCCTGGGTGATCGTGCCACTGGATGGTGTTCCATAGACCAAGGTTTGACCAGCAAAGGAGATGGTCTCGCTGGCTCCGTCAGTCGAAATGCTGCTAATATCAACATCGAATGAAACGATATCCTGATCGCCAAGATCAGATACAGAGACATCAGGTGTGCTAGTCAGTGCGACAGGTGCATCGCCTTCGGTGAATGTTGTTTCAAAGTCAACGTTGTCGGCGACGCCATCAGCATCCGCGTCAAGTGAAACAGAACGCATCTGGACATTGTCGAGCGCCAGATCATTGCCGACAAAGCCGGATACATTGCTTATCAACTGTATGCGTGCAGATGTTACACCATCTACCGGGTTGTAGATTGCTGAGAACTCTTCCCACGCCGTTGTCGCGCCGCCAGATTGAAGCTCGCCGGTTGAAACTAAAGTGGTAGTGTTGCCGAGGTTGTCGACGACAACAAATGACACATCAGGGCGAATGAGGTTGTTGTCATCGTTGATGTTGGCAAGAAACGCCGAGAAAACATATTGCTGGTCATCATCAATATTCACGCCGGTTTCCCAGAAGGGAAGAGCAGAATCGTTGATGTCGAAGAGGCCGAATGTGTCGCCTTCTTGCGCGGAGGTGTTGTTGAAGAAGCCTGTGAGGTCATCGGCAACGCGATTATTGTCTATCAGGCCATATGTCGTGCCATTGAGAGCAGCCATTCCGAGCGGGTCATTATCACCGGGCGCGCGGGTTTCTGTCACTGTGCCGACATAATCATAACTCGAGACGTAACCCGTTACGCCACTTTCAAAGCCGCCATTGAAGACGAGGTTGTCGCCCAAAACAACATTACCTGCATCGATGTCTGTCTGTGTGACAGTTCCGCCATTTGCGATTTGCAGGGTAGGTGGATTATTGGTTTCGATATTGTCGCGATAGTCAAAATCACGCTGGGTTGAAGCTGCGCTCAATCCATCACTACTTGTGTCATTGTCGCTGTCAGCCAGCGTGAAGCCGCCCGCAACATAGTCATCGTCGTTCACGTCCCAGCCGTTGACGTCGTCTACGGCATCATTCAGGCCATCGCCATCTGTATCACCGCTTGCGTCAATCGTTGCCTGATCAACGCCGTGACCAGCCTCATCTGCATCTGACGTGCCGTCATTGTCACTGTCGGTGTCATACATGTCAGGTGTATCGAGTTGATCGGTATTAACCGGTGTCAATCCGAGGCTGTTTGCTGCGCCACCTGTATCGGCATCATAGACATCATCAAGGCCATCGCCATCGATGTCGGTGAAACCTGCGCCTGGCATGCCGCTAGGGGCGATGTAGCGACCTGTGGACTGGGCCTCTACATTGTCCGTGATGCCATCATTATCGCTGTCGATATCGATATGGTTTGAGAGGCCGTCTCCATCTGTGTCAAAATTTTCCAGATGACCGGAGAAGTTGTCAATGCGCACGGAGTGTTCATTCACCGCGCCGCCAGTGGAGGCGGTCCATCCGAAGTGAACCGCTTCTGCGCCGCCGAAATAGTCGTTGACGAGGTCACCGGTGATTGACCCTACATTGTTTCCGTCAAACGTGTAGGTGAGGGTTTGCGTGTCAGCATCCCAACTAACAGTGACGTCATGGTAGGCGCCATCTTCGATATTGCCTAGATCGACCGGGTTGAGAAGGTAATCGGCGTGATTGGGTGCCCATTCGAAGTCACCTGTATCGGTGTCCCAAACAGAGGTGTGATCGTTGGCTAACTCACCGCCGTTCTGCCAGGTGTCGAATTCAATCGCGATACCGTCTTCGATACCATGTGCACCCACACCATAACCGGGTGCGCCAACGGCGGTGTCACCGTCGGGATCATTGTGCAGAACGAAGGCGATGCCGTCTGCGCCATTGTCATCCGTTCCAAGATAAACTTCGAAGGACATGGTGAAATCATAATTCATGTCGATCAGAATATCTGACATGACTGAACCGGCCTGATTGCCCAACGCTTCAGAGAGTCTGACCGATCCATCGGTTTGAATGGAGGCGGTTCCTGCTGTGTTGAGATAGGAAGAGGGGTCAAAATTCGTGAAGTTGAATTCAACTGTATCAAGCACGCCGTCATTGTCGTCATCGAGATCGTCATAGGCGGCAATGCCGTCATTATCAGCATCAGCATCGCGATAGTCAAAATCATTGATCAGCGGAATAGCGTCCGAACCGTCGGCCGCAACATCAGAGTTGGAATCGCTGAGATTGAAGTTCGAGCCCGTCAAATCATCATCATTTACGTCGCGGCCAGATACACCGTCCACAACATCCAGAATGCCGTCTCCATCGGCATCTCCACTCGCATCTATCGCGGCTTGGGTGACGCCGTGTCCGGCCTCGGCCAGATCGCTGATTGTGTCATTATCGGAATCCCAATCGAGATAATCGGCATCATCGCGTCCGTCGGTGTTGACGGGTGTGAGGCCCACAGAGGCGTTCGGATTTGTGGAGCTGGTGTCAGCGTCGTAGATATCGTTGAGGCCATCGCCATCTACGTCAACGAATGTACCGGGATCAATGTATCCAGCAGTTGTCTGGGCTTCTACATTGTCAGTGATGCCATCATTGTCGCTGTCGAGGTCGTATTGATCGATAACACCATCGCCATCAGTGTCCGGTGCATCAACCGGGGGCACGGTGATCGTCATTTGCGGGAAAAATCCCCATGCGATATCACCTGCGCCCGCATTAAAAACGTACAGCGAGGCTGTTTCGTGTTCCGATTCAAACTGGAAGGTTGCGTTGTGGTTGTCTATCTCTCCAGTCATGTTCAAAAGAACGTCTGAAACTGTTGCGTCGATGCTCGTTAGTTGAGCAAACGAGCCGATATCATTCAGATTGTTTCCGCCATCAGGATCTGTAATGATGAACTGGCCAACACTATCTGCGTTTCCGGTGTCAACGCTTACGACTGCGCCCGCAGGGGAGGCGGCACCACCGGTTCCGAGTGGTTGCCATGTGCCGAGCTCACTGAATGCATATGCGTCACGAAACCCGGTTGCGCCTGGGCCGTTGGACAAGCTGTCGATGTCTAGAATTTGAATTGTTTGCAAGTTGAATTGGGTTGGAGAGTTTACAGTCGTGTAAACCAGTTCAACAATTTCTGTTTCGTCGATACCACCGGCTCCGTCGGATTCAATCCGACCTGTCGTCGTATTAAACGTGTAGCTGTCGTCAGTAGTATTGCTGCCCTCATATATGTCTACAACATATTGGCCCGTAGAATCTGATAGGCGAATTCCGTTCGGGTTGCCGGGAATGGCACCCGCTGGAATTGCGGTGACAACATCAAGCGTGACTTGCACCGTTGGGGATTCATTGATGTCCAGAATACCATCATTGTCGTCATCAATATCGTAACGGTCAGCGACGCCGTCACCATCATTGTCCGGATTAACGGTGATAGTTGATACAGAGATGGAAGAGTCAGCTGTTCCATCATTTACAACGACGTTGATCGTGCGTTCAGTGACGTCTCCTGATATTGATGAAAATCCAACCAGTTGCAGTGCGGCTGCGTAGTCTGCATTCGATGCGACACCGGTAAGCGTAACCACGTCACCACCAGCATTTACGCTGCCCGAAATTCCTGCGGGGAGGGCGCTAATGAGGCTGAGGGCGTCACCGGCCTGAGGATTGGTCAATGTTATTGTTGCGCTGGCCTGTGACGCGCTGTCAACGTCAGTGATCTCTGTGTTTGGTCCTGCGATGGCTATCGCTGCGCCATTCTGCGTGTACTCGGCTTCGTACCCGGTCGGTGGGGTTGCAGTGGAGGTGATTGAGATATTATCGAGGAAAATTTCGTCTGTGAGGCCGGACCAGTTCGACGAGGTTCTGAACGTGATTGTTGTGTCGCTAGCGATGTAACTCGTAATGTCGGCAGAGAAGTTCAAATAGCTGGAGTCATCGGCAGAGCCTGAAAGGCGCCCGATTTCTACTAACCCGCCCGTGCTTGAGTTAGATATATAGACAAAAAGGTGCTCGTTAGATTCAAGTGAATCGCGGCGGTAATCAAAGCTTAGCGTCGCTGTTTCGGCGCCTGTAAGGTTCACAGTTCTGGCGACTTGAACGTCATTGTCCTGAATGGCCATTGAGGAGTCACCGCCATCTGTTTCGACGTCGATATCTCCAGAGCCAGCACCCGTAATTACCCAGTTGCCGACCCAGCCAGTGCCGCCAGTCAGATTGCCAGTTTCAAAATCATCGAACGCAGAGGGTCCGGGAGCGCCATCTGTATTGTCCAGATCAACAAATGCAGGGGCAAGGAGTCCGGTCCAGTTGTCTGCGCTGATGGACTGGGTTTCAATGCTACCGAGTTCAGTTTCCAGATCCCAGTCACCACCAAGATTGGCGGAGCCTGTTTCGTCTATTGATGCAGCAATATCAGCGCCGGTTACTCCACCGAGGAGGATCGCAGCTTGCAACCCATCTTCACCGCCTGTGAAGTCACAGCCATATATCAAAATATCGCCATCGCTAGAGAGCGATTGTCCGATCCGGGTCAATTCATCAAGATGTTCGCCCTGTATGCTTTCCGCATTCAAGACATCATTACCGAGATAGAGCTCTCCCTGATCGCCATGCGACAGAATATGGATGGCATCAACGTTCTCATAGCCGTCGAGTATAGCAGTCATCTGCTCCACGCCGTCAGAATCGCCATTGATTGTGAAGACGAGCGCCCCTTCCGGTATGTTAGACAAAAGGGCTTCGGGATCGTTTACGCTGTCATCAATAAATACAATTTGTAGTGATGAAGGTGAATCGATTGGTGCACTGAAATCTGTTGCGTGTAGATCATTGATTAAGTCGCGAGCGGAACGTCCTTCAGTCGCAGCAATATGCTCGGCATGGAGCTGTTGCGCCAATTGTTCGAACCCGTCAGCGTCGAGTTGAGCCATGGAATCGGCAGCGGCCTCGGCAAGGGTAACGGCTCCGGCAGCGTCTAGCATAATACGCGATTCAAGCGCGGATAATTCTAATGCCTCAGGTGAGTTCAATCCAGGAAACAGTGAAGACTCTTTCGGATGAAGTGCGTCAGAATTCTCGGGGGTGCGAGAAGGATTTCGTTTCTGGGCTTTGTTTTTCTTCAACATGTTTTGTCTCGTTCAATCTGTTCTAATCGATTGCTCATTCTGAATAGCGGCGTCAGCAGAGTGATGCCTCGCAGGGTCGGACTTGATTTTATTCTGGTGGTTGACCAGCGCGCGACCCCCATAATTCGCTAAGCGTTTGGGCCACCGTTTTTACGTTTTCATCGGTCTCTGTGTGAGCGCTGAATGGATCGTACCCCATTGCCGCATACAGTTGGGCAAAGGCCTCTTGTGTGTCGGCATATGCAATATCGTAGCGCGCTTCTGCTACGATCTGATTCATGCGCTCACGTACAAGTGTTTGGCGACTAACTCGACCAACTTCTGCGCCCAGTCTAATCTGTGAGAGGATGTTTGTTTGCACCTCATGCGCTTCTTGGGCGGTATCTAGCGCCTCCAATAATTTGGAGTAACGCACCATGCCAAGGTGAACTTGACTGGAAACAGCGACTGCAGTTGCGTAAGCACGTTGACGTTCTAGCTCTCCCTGAACCTTGGCGCGCTGGCGCCGATGTGGCGTTTGGAAAACCTTTAGGAGATTCCAACTCGCTTTCGCGCCGAACTGTAGGTAATCTTCGTTGAATAGAAGGTCATTACTGTCATTGTGAAACCCGGAATACAGGTCGACACTTGGTAACGCTTCGACAAGGGCTTTTGTAAATTCTTGGTCACTTATCCGTACACGATAAGCGGCTTCACGTACTTCTGGTCGATTGTCGAGTGCCAACTCGACGGCATCAGCTAGCGAAATGTCTATGTTAGCTGGCGCATCGGATCGATCAGGCAGGATGACTTCAAATTCCTGACCTGCTGGAAGGTTCATGAGGCGGGCAAGGCGACGTTTGGCTGAAATCAGTTCCAGTTCAAGCGCCTGCGCCTCGGCGCGAATTTCGGTCAATTCTCGTTGATATGTCAGTGCCGATAGGGGTTCTGTTCTGCGGGCGGCAAACTGTAATTTGGAATCATCATAGGCTTTTTCGACATCGATTTTGATCGTTGCCAGTTCTTGTGACAGACGTTCGGCACTTGCGGCACGCCAGTAGGCACTTCTTACGTCTTGCATGATTTCATTGATGGCTTTACGGCGACGCTCTTCAGCAATTAGAGCTTCGTCTCCGAGTTGCTTCGAACGAATGTAAGACAGGCCGAAGTCCAGAACATTCCAGGACATGGTAATGTCCGAGCCAAAATAGTACTGCTCTGTAGAACGCGAAGGTTCCAAAGATTGGCGCCCGGAGAGTAGCGAGATCGAAGATGCGCCGGGTTCATTGTCGCGGCCGAAGTATCCTGTATTAGCAACCAGTTGAGGGAGCATGTCGTAGCGTGATAGCTCGAAGTCATTGGTTGCCAGCGAAGTTTCAATCATCGCAACACGATGATCCAGATTGTACTTCAAGGCGCGCGCCATCGCCTCGTGCATACCAATGGGCCCTTCTACCGGCTCTTGGTCAGCGGTCGCAGCGTGAACAACCATGGTTGAGAATTCAGAACGCTCTGCACTGGTCAACATTTGAGGCTGAGAAACACATCCTGCCAAAACCAACGCAGATGCAGCGCAAAGAAATTTCTGAGACATAGGGACTTCCTTCATCTGGAACTGATGACCTATGAAACGGCGAAAACTCTTAAGAGTGGTGTAATCGATAAGTAGAATTACGTATGGACATTAACCCTAGCGTGCACAGATTTGACCCGCAAAAATCCTGCAACGAGCTCCTTTTTCGATCCTGGAGCGCCGGTTTTCATGCTGCTTTCATGCTTGCTGATCGTACATATATTTTCGCTGAAAACGTAAAATTATGAATATAAACAATAAAGTGCAATTTTCAGTTTTTACAAAAGGTGGTGTTTGGTCGACCTATCATTGTTTTGAGTGGATGAAGTTTTAAAGCATATTGATATGGTTAACATCAGTCTCACGTCTGGGTTGATAACGGGAATTTTGTCAACAAAATTCTCCTATAAGGTGAGAGAATTGGTTCATTCTGATCCATCACATTGCTGTGATCGGTGGCTATAACTCTTGGAAGAGCATTTGGTGGGACTGGGTCAGTCCCGTCTTTCGCGGGAATATATTCTGGTCTTGGGGGGCGATCGGTGCCTGTTCTGACGTTTGCAACGGCATGATTTTAGCCCAAACAACAGTTTCCCTTGCGCGGCTCTGACGTTAGAAGACTTTAAAATGATGACCCGTCCGCGGCGGCGGATACACTTTGATCTGACGAAAGCGAGATGGCATGGATTCGGCTAACTTCTCCGCCTCACAGTTAGAGGATGCCAGCGTTCAGAGTGAATTGTTGAAGGATTTAATCGAGGCAATCGACGAACGCGACGGGCGCTGGATCGCGCGCGCGTTGAACCGCCAACACCCTGCCGATGCAGCGGACCTGCTTGAAATGTTGTCTTATGACAGTTTTGAAAAAGTGGTCGGATTGCTTGGCGGGCATCTGTCTTCGGAAATTTTGATCGAACTACGCGATGAGTATCGTGAAGGTGCGGTCGAAACCATGCCTGACGACGCTGTCGCAAGTGTGCTTGATGAGTTGGATTCCGATGATGCGACCGCCATTCTCGAGGATATTGAGGACAACAGACGTGAACGCATCCTTGAAGAGCTCGAACCGGGCGATCGCGCGCAATATGAGCAAGTCTTGGCCTTCGAAGAGGAGACAGCGGGTCGCCTCATGCAACGTGAGTTCGTTGCAGCGCCTGAGTATTGGACCGTTGGTCACGCGATAGACCATGCACGCGAGCGGGCCGAAGAGCTACCGGAGATCTTTTACGAGATATATGTGACCGATCCCGCCTTCAGGCCGCTTGGAGTGGTGACCTTGTCAATGTTGTTGCGATCATCGCGTGAGACGAAATTGTCAGAGCTGATGTTGCCCTTGATGTCTGATATTGCAACGGGAATGGATCAGGAGGAGGTTGCCTACCAGTTCCAGAAATACTCTCTGGCGTCTGCGCCGGTTAAGGATGGGGCAGGGCGTCTTGTGGGTATGATCACCGTGGACGACATGGTGGACGTTATCCAAAACGAAAACACCGAAGACATTTTGGCGTTGTCTAACGTGTCTTCGGCGGATGGCTCACACTCAGTTCTAGATACGATTAAAGCCCGTGCACCGTGGCTTGGGATCAATCTGTTTACCGCCTTTATCGTGTCTGGCGTGATCGCCGTGTTTGACAATGTGATCGTGGCCTTGGTGCCTTTGGCGATATTAATGCCAATGATTTCTGCCTTGGGGGGCAATGCGGGCAGTCAAACCCTGGCCGTGGCAGTGCGGGCGATTGCGGAGCGCGAAATGGAAGGCCCAGCGGTTCGCCGCGCCATTTTTCGGGAGCTGCTGACAGGAATCGGCAACGGTACGATATTCGCCGTTGCCGTGGCGTTGATGGTGTTTGTCTGGTTTAGAGATCCGGGACTGAGTATTGTGGCAGGCAGCGCTTTGATCGCGACCTTTACCTGGGCGTGCCTTTTAGGGATTTTGCTGCCCTTGGGATTGAAGCGTCTCGGTGCAGATCCGGCTGTGGCGTCCAGCGTGTTTGTGCTGACGCTTACAGATATTGTTGCATTCTTCAGCTTCCTTGGTCTTGCGGCCCTTTTCTTGCTGTAATTTTATCAAAATTTCTTGCAACCTCGCCTATCGAGCGAAAAGGCGCGCCAATTGCAGCGCGGGCCGTTAGGAATTGTCCTAGTGTACCAAAACGGGAGCCTAACGCGCATGTCCCGCCCGATGCGAACCTCACGAAAAGGTCTCGAGCTGATAAAAAGCTTCGAGGGATTTCGTGCGCGTTCAGTTCAGTTATCGAACGGGAAATGGGTCATAGGGTATGGGCATACCAAATCCGCCCGCGCCAACTTGCGGGTTTCACCAGATGATGCAGAACTGATACTCAGGTTTCGAGACCTTAAGCCTATTGAGAAACTGGTGTCTGAGCGGGTTTTGTGCCCCCTATCTCAATCTGAATTTGATGCCCTCGTCTCGTTTGCCTTCAATATCGGGGAGAAGGCATTTCTTGCCTCTGAGGTTTTGAGCCAGCTAAATCGCGGTGAACGACTTGCCGCCGCTGAGGAAATGTCGGTGTGGCGCAAGGGTAAAATTGACGGTGATTTGATTGTTGTTGACGTGTTCGTGCGTCGGCGCGCGGCCGAGAAAGCGCTTTTCCTTGAGCATCCATCAGGCCGCGTTTCTTTGCCCACCGCACTGGTGCGTCCGCAGCGGGATGATGCTGTTCGCGGCATCTTGGTTGGTCCGTCTGAATTGGAACTGCAAGAAAGACAAAGACTAAAAGGGCGTGTGCGCTTGACGGCGGACAGAAATGAAACGACGCCGCAAGCAGCAGCGCGTGGCGTGGCTGAGCGCCTATCGCGGATAGTGGGTGAGATGGAGCAAGCTCAAGCAGAGCCTGATCTTCCGCCTGTGTCGACGATTGCATCTGAGCTCGAAGATGATGCCGCTGTTGTGATTGACGACCCGAGCATTCAGGAAATTACAGCTGCGATATCTGCACTGGCCGATCCGGCAGAGGAGGGCGAGTTGCCCGAGCCACCCGGATTGTCGGGGCCACCAGAAGGGATTGAACGTCGCCGTCCGCTCAACCAGCAGTCGGTTGACTTAGATCCCGTCGAAATAGAGCCGCTAAACCTCAGTGAGCCAGTACTCACACCTATTGATACTGACTTCATTGATGATACTGAGATCGTGGAAGTTAGCGAAGATGATATTCAGCGCGCCTTGCGTGAGAATGGTGAAGTGGGCGTGCCCATCAATGAGATGCCTGGTGTCTTGTACTGGTTGCCATTTGCCTTATTGTCGGGGTTAGGCCTAATCGGTTTGATAGCAGGGACAATGCGGTTTTTAAGTCCGGCTAATTCGATTGGCGCAAATGAAACGAGCCAATATGCAGGACCCGTGCTGGCGCTGGGTGGCGGATTCTTAGCCGTGATTTCGATCTACTATCTATTCCGTGCTTTGACTCGGGCAGATTAGACTTCCTCAGTGACCTTGGGTTGTGACTGAAACGCTCTGTTTTGAATCATCGTGCTCGATGTAAGAGCGGCCTTTGCAGCGGTATAGCCGGCCTCCACGGTTGCGTCATAAGCTTCCCAATCGCGCAGCTCTACGTCTTTTAAGTCGGGCAAAACCAGAACGTCTGTAATATCGTGCCCAAATGTAGTGTTTGCGCGAATAGTTGCTGTACGCATCAATAAACCCGCGATCGGGGGCGCGCTGGAAAAGCCGTGTCCGAGAACCCATTTAAGGAAGCTGGGAGGATGGATAAACTCTTCTGCGTCTAAACCTTGCGGTTCGCGTGTTACGTCTGACCCGATGATGAAGCCACGATGCATGTCGCGCATTGTATCAACCGGGAAATTATTCAGCACCGCGCCATCAACAAGTATGTCATCGCCCTGCACGACAGGTGGGAGAATGCCGGGAAGGGAGATTGTTGCTCGCAACGCATCTCTCACGAGGCCAGATCGAATAACGCGCGTATTGCCAGAATTAAGCTCTGTCGCGGTGGCGAAGAAGGGGATGTCCAGATCCCCGATTTCGGCGTCGCCAAAATGCTCTTTAAGGCGAGCGTTGACGCGTCTTCCTTTGACCATGCCAACAACGGGGAGCGTGTAATCACCAAGGGGATTGGATTCCACGAAGGCTTTGCGAATGCTGTATTCAATTCGGTCGTCGGACCAACCCAGGGCAACACATCCCGCAACGACAGCTCCCATGGAGGCGCCGCCTGTGAAGTCTATGGGGAAGCCAAGCTCTCTGATGGCTTTGATGGCGCCGATATGTGAGTAGGCTCTCGCGCCACCACCCGACAGGACGAGGCCGACTGAGACACCGCACATGACACGCGCTAACCGATCACAATCTACGCCGTCTATCCGCGTCCAGTGGAAGATGCGCGAGGCGCCAGCGGCATTGGCCCATTCACGGGGTTTAGCGGCGCGACGTTCGTGCCCGCTATGCAGTAGGACGACATCCACCAGTTTGAGCGCACGTGCCGGAGAATGATCGTCTGGCATGAGCGGCGTGGAGGGTTTTGCATCCGCGCGGCCCATTACCCAGATTCGGTCGGCTTGGCGCATAGACAGACGGAACCAGCTATTGTCGCCGATCCGTGAAATGAGAATGACGAGATCGTAATTCCGTTCTAGCTCGTCAAAGAAGGCGGCTGGTTTTTCATCTCCTTCTTCCTCGTCAATGACCACCGCTTTGAAGCCGAGGCGTTTAGCTGCCCTTTGAAGGGCGTCGCCGCGTAGTGACATGTCTATGGTGGGGGACGTTGCAACCAGCGTGAACACTTTAGGGGCGGTACGCGCATTGCGCTGTCCAGCCTTGCCGAGACGGCGCAGGATAACGCGAATCATGGCCTCTAATAGTTCAGGTTCTGCTTTCACCAAACGTTGCCAGCCCTTGCGAGATATGGCCATGACCTCTGAGTCACGCAGGGCATAAACTGAGCCGCTATGAGGATGGTCGTCCGGCGTGCCATCGCCATCTATGTCTATCCCACCAAGGAACAGAGCCATCTCACCGACTGGTTCGCCAGCGCGGATATGGCCGATGAAGTCTTGACTGCCCGAGCTGCTGTTTTTGCTGAATGCACCCAGTGCGCCGGTCATGACGAAATAGATGCTATCGGCAGGCTCTCCTGCAACAAATAAAGGGTGTCCGGCTGAGAGCGAGAACCAGCGAGCTTCTTTACCCGCAGCGCGCATGGCACGCTGGGGAACATCCTTCAAAAAGGAGATTGAGTTCAAGGTAGGAGTGATGTTTGAGGCCATAGGGCTGAACATGCCTTCATCCTTCCAGAACTTCAAAGGGAATCCCACTTTTTCCTCACCTTCCTATGTTTGGAGGATAATGTTTTTGTGACACCTGTTTCATTTTTTTGCGGCTAGCAGAGAGTCTTGCAAGCTGCATTCCGGCCTCGATTTTGTCCCGAAGATTACATCAGTGTCGTGACGAAGGTTTCACGCAACTTTGGGAGGTGTTTGGGGTAAAAAGGGCGGGTCGCACTTGTCGCGACGCTTATGTCCTGAGGAGATCCCAATGAGACGTTATTGTTTTCTATCTGCTGCCGCCATGGCAACCGCCCTTATGGCCCATGCGGGTGAATTGCCGGAGTTTGCAGATTTTGATGCAGACGCGGATGGCGTGGTGAGCCAAGCTGAATTTGTGGCTTACAAAACGACAGATGGGCAACTGTCAGAAGCTGAAGCGGTGGCTAAGTTTATCCGCTTCGATCTGAATGGTGACGGGGAGCTAACAGAGCCAGAATTGTCAAAAGCTGTTGAAGCGTGGCGCAGTTCAGACCAGCTCAGCGATTTCGAAAACGCGAGTGAGGCGAAATAAGTACAAAAGAAGTTTGGACTGATATCTGCGGGGTCATTCAGAATGAATGGACCCCGCTTTTTTGTGGCTGAAAAGGCTTGCCAAAAAGGTCTGACACGGCAACCAAGGGTGCATGAATTCTGCCGCTAAAATTGACAATCGTTTTGACCTGCTTCGCTTTGCTTTTGCCGGTCTCGTTATGGTCTACCACGCGATTGCCTTGTCGGGGCTGGCGGCGGGAAGCAGGGTAGAACTTGCGCTTTCATATTTTGCTGAAATGTCGATTCAGGGCTTTTTCATTCTGTCGGGCGCTCTGGTCGCGGGGTCATTGGAACGGTCTGGCAGCCTCGTTGAGTATGCGATGAAGCGAGTGCGCAGATTGTATCCGGCTTATGTCGTGGTGATCCTTATTCCTGCGGCGATCGCTCTGAGCTTCTCCGGCAGTTTCGCAGATGTGGCGCGGTATGTGGGCGCTAATCTAATTTTTTTGAATTTTTTGGAACCCAATCTGCCGGGCTTGTTTGAAGACAATCGGTTTATGGCGGTCAATGGCGCGCTGTGGACATTGAAGATTGAGGTGATGTTCTATGCCTGCTTGCCGGTTCTGATATGGACCATGCGCCGGTTCGGACGGTGGTGGCCCATGTTTTTGATCGGGCTCTATGTAGGCGGCGAGGCGTGGCGTATATGCACTCCGATTTTGGTCGACGGGGCAATGGGGTCGGCGATTGCGCGTCAGTTGCCGGGTCAAATGGCATATTTTGCTTGTGGTATTGGGATGTGGAAACTGTGGCAGGGAATGCCAAGGCTGAGTTTTGGGGTGATGATCTGTGGGATCGTCGCAACCGGTGTGACCTTATGGTTTCCTGCGCTGAGCGTACTGAGGCCATTGGCGTGGGCATGCGCCATTGCTGGCGTGGCATTCCTGCCGGGATGGAAGCCTGCAATCTCCAGATTTGGTGATGTGAGCTATGGCTTATACATTACGCATTTCCCGATAATCCAGACGATGGTTGCCGCTGGCGTGTTTGGCGTATTGGGTCTTTGGGGCGGTGTTATCGTCGCGGCTGTGTTGGTCTTGGTTGCGAGTTTTGTGCTTTGGCATATGGTCGAAAAAAGGGCGCTGCGTCCGACCAGTTATTATCGCTTGTCCTGACGCATCTGCCGCAAAGCCCGGGAAGGATGGACACTATGCGCGATTATGAAACGATTAGTCTTGAAGCGACACAAGAAGGCCTTGTCGTCATTACGATGAACCGGCCCGATGTGCGCAACGCCTTTAATGTTCAATTGATCGAAGAGTTGACCGACGCATTTCATCTGGTCACGGACCAGAGCAGTATCCGCATGGTTATTCTGCGCGGTGCAGGGAAGACGTTTTCAGCCGGTGCGGATCTGAACTGGATGAAGCTTGCAGCGATGCATACGAAAGAGGACAATGTTCAGGATGCGATGAAGTTGGCCGAGATGCTGCGCGCGCTCTACGAGATGCCACAAATGACTTTGGCGTTAGTGCAAGGCGCGGCCATGGGCGGGGGTGCCGGGCTGGTCGCAGCGTGTGACGTCGCCGTGGCAATGAAAGATACTCGCTTTAGCTTTTCTGAAGTCCGATTGGGGCTAATTCCCGCGACGATCAGCCCGTTTGTCATTGATGCCATTGGTCCGCGCTGGGCGCGTGCTTTGTTTACGACCGGAGAATCGTTTGATGCAGTCTATGCCGAGAAGATGGGGCTGGTGCAGTACGTGGTTGAAACCACTGAAGAACTGGCCGCAATGGAAGAGCATTTGGCGAATTTGGTTTTCGCCGCAGCACCCGGGGCCGTGGCAGCCTCTAAATCACTCGTGCGCTTTGTAACCGGCGCCGTTATCGACAAAGACCTCAGCCATGAAACGGCGAAGCGGATTGCCGCTCGCCGTGTCAGTGATGAGGGTAAGGAAGGAATTGCAGCCTTCCTTGAGAGACGTAAACCCGACTGGGTTTAGAACTCTTCTGGCGTTTTAGGGTCTACGGGGGCGGTTTCTATAGAGAGCAAGGTGTCTTCAACGCCGCCCGGCAGTTTAAGACCAATCCGTTCCATGCCTTCAACGAAGGCGACGATTGGATCAATGCCTGTTAGCGCTTCTATTTGGTTATGGAAAAAGAAAGCGAGAATGGCGAATAGCAGAATATAGATGATAAATTGCATCGCAGATTTGAGGATGAAGGCACCTGCGCTGCCGACGACAAAGCCAACGCCACCGAGAATTGCTGCGCCCATCCACGGGGCCATATCGTTCATAGCGGCAGCTTCATTATAACCGAAATATGCGCCGATTGCGCCGCCGACGATGCCTGCAAGTCCGCCAAGACCTGCACCTGATGAGTAAGCCATTTTTGTCCCCTAAGGTTAATTCTCGGCTACCCTTAACCAGTCAGAGAGGGGAGGCAAGGTCATATACTGTTCTCTGTTCTGGCATATTGCTGCCATTGAAGCATGAAAGCGAGTAAGGATGGTGCAGATGCAGTTTCACAAATTTCAATTCACTAATAAGCTTCATTCTGTGCGTGATCAGTTGCATAAGCAGTGGGTTCGCGGGCCTGTCTCTCAGGCGATTTTTGAGTTTGTATCCTTTGGTGTGAAACAGGCATGGGCCTGCCTTTTCGGAGGGGTGATGCTCGCGCTACTGGTGCTCACGCACTTGTTCTATCCCGATGGTCTGTGGCTCTCGCGTTATGATTTTCTGGTGCTTGCGGCGCTGGCATTGCAGGTGCTGATGTTGGCGACAGGGTTGGAAAGTTGGGAGGAAGCGCGGGTTATTCTCGTCTTTCATATCGTCGGCACAATTATGGAAATATTCAAAACGCAGGCGGGGAGCTGGGTGTATCCAGAGGCCAGCGTCTTGCGCATTGGTGCGGTTCCGCTGTTTTCGGGCTTCATGTACGCGGCTGTTGGGAGCTATATCGCGCGTGTTTGGCGTATTTTCGATTTCCGTTTCACACGGTTTCCGCCGATCTGGGTGCAGGGCCTATTGGCTTTCGCCGTCTATGTGAATTTCTTCTCTCATCACTGGATCATCGACATTCGCAATGTCCTGTTTGTGGCGACTGTGCTGATCTATGGGCGAACGATTGTTTGGTTTCGGGCTGATGTGACCCATCGCCCGATGCCGCTGGTCATCGGTTTTGTGCTCGTGGCGCTGTTTATCTGGTTTGCCGAAAATTTAGGGACGTTCGCGAGGGGCTGGACCTATCCCGGACAGGAAACCGGATGGCACATGGTGTCATGGGCCAAGCTCGGATCATGGTATCTGTTGATGATTATCAGTTTTGTGCTCGTGGCCAGTATTCATAAGGCAAGCAAAGGGCTTGAGACCCCGTGCGAGGATTAGCCGTTCAGGCGTTCCAGCGCGCGCTCACGACCGATCAGGGGCAAAAGCGCTGACATGTCTGGGCCATGCTCCATACCGGTGAGTGCCTTGCGCAAGGGCATGAAGAGGCCGCGGCCCTTGCGGCCTGTCTCTGTTTTCAGCGCTTTGGCCCATTCTCCCCAGCTGTCGCCTGTTAAATCGCCCTCTGGCAGCAAGTTTATGGCAGCGTCGATGAATTCGGCATCATCTGCATCGACGAGGCGATCTGCGTTACCGAAGACGGTTTCGACCCAGCCCGAGACATCTGACAATGTTGAGCAATTTTCGCGGATGACTTTCCAAAAGGCCTCATTCGCTGCGCGTTCATCGATTGCGGCAAGTCGTGCTTTTACAGTGTCAAAGGACTGGCTGTGCAGGATTGATGCGTTGAGATTCTTGAGTTCCGTTTCGTCAAAACGTGCGGGAGACCGACCGATTTTGGAAAAGGAGAACTCCTCTGCCAGCTGATCCAGCGTTTCGCGTGCTTCGACATTGTCGGATGTGCCAATTTTCGCGAGGAGGCTGGCAATGGCCATGGGCTCAAAGCTGTCAGCGCGCAACTGGTCAATTGAAAGTGAACCGAGGCGTTTGGAGAGGCCTTGCCCGTCTGCGCCGATAAGGAGCGGCGTGTGCGCCATTGTCGGCGCTGTACCGCCCAGGGCTTTGAAGATTTCGATTTGGGCGCCGGAATTGGTGACGTGGTCTTCGCCGCGCACCACATGCGTGATTTTGGCGTTGATATCGTCGACGACAGAGGGAAGGGTGTAGAGGTAGCTTCCATCTTCGCGGATCAGGACCGGATCTGACAGGCTGGACGTATCGATGCTTTGTGGGCCACGCACGAGGTCATCCCACTCAATACGTTCGCCGGAGAGTTTGAACCGCCAATGCGGCTTGCGGCCTTCGGCTTCCAGATTGGCGCGATCTTCGTCAGTGAGATCAAATGCGGCACGATCGTAGACGGGTGGGCGCCCGCGTGAGAGCGCGATCTTACGCTTGCGGTCAAGGTCGTCGGCTGTTTCATAACAGGGGTAGAGCAAGCCCATATTGCGCAACGTCTCGGCAGCGGCATCGTATTCGCCGAACCGGTCAGACTGGCTGAATGTGTCGTCCCAGTTGAGGCCGAGCCATGTAAGGTCAGCGCGGAGACCGTCTTCGTATTCTTTTGTCGAGCGTTCGACATCTGTATCGTCGATGCGCAGAATGAAGGTGCCGCCTTGGCCCTTTGCAAATAGCCAGTTGATGAGAGCTGTGCGGACATTACCGACATGCAGGCGGCCAGTCGGTGAAGGCGCGAAACGGACGATAGGCTGGGTCATGGCTGCTGTTTTCTATTCGGCTTAGGCGTTTTAGTTTTTCTGATTGGCTTTCGACATCAAATTTACTTAAAAGCCAAGATGTGCTTGCCACATTCTTGCTATTGTTTGTGTTAAAGACTGGTGCAGAGATGCAAGGTGGGAGGGAAACCGATGAGATTTGGATGGGTGTTTGCGGGCGTCGTTTTGCTGTCAGCTTGCGGAAAGTCTGTTGAAAACACTGCGGAAACAGGTGCAGATACCTCTGCCGTGGATATCGCGTCAGAGGCGGATTTGAAGCCAGTCGCAGCGACGGAACTCGAGCCTGCCGAATCAATCGACTTGCAAGCCCTTACAGATTATTCGCCCGAATGGTCGTTGAATGAATATTGGACGGGTGAATATCCATCCGGATTTCTGGTCTATCAGGAGGGGGTTGTAGCAGCGGGGCGCGAGCAGCCGGTCAAAGCCTTGCCGGTTGATCTGGAGTGCCCTCTGGAGGCTTCGGCAAACTATCAAGTCTGGAACCGCCAGCGGATTGAAGCCGATGATGTTGTGTTCTTCTCCGCAAACAAGACCTTCCCGGTGACGCTGTCGCAAGACGCCACGGTGGAATATGCGACCGATGACGGGATTATGGCGCTTGATCTGAAGGCGGGCGAGCAGCTCACCTATCTGAGTTATATGTCTGAAGGCTTTGCCAAATTTTCGTATAACGGGCAGCAAGTCGAACTGAATGAAAGCGAGTTGCGCGATATTTCCGATATTGGCGAACATGAGGTGGTGGAAGACCAATGGGCGCGCGTGACGTGCACCAATGGGCAGCGAGTTTGGCTTCTCTATTCTGAAGTGATTGAAACAGAGGGCGTGGGCCGGTCGCCAATGATCGCTTATGGCGAAGCGCATGACATCAGCCCTGAAGAGGCCGATGTTTTTGCTGAAGAAATTGGTATTCCAATAGAATAAGCAGATCAGTCGTCGCGGAAGCGGTTGGTGATCGGGTAACGCCGGTCGCGGCCGAAATTCTTGCCGCCGACTTTTACGCCGGGTGGGGCCTGACGGCGCTTGTATTCAGCGATGTAAAGCAAATGCTCGATACGGCGCACGACAGCCGGATCATGCCCACGGGCGAGAATGTCGTCCACGTCTTCCTCTAGATCGACGAGGCCGCGCAGAATGTCGTCTAGCACTTCGTAAGGGGGCAGGGAGTCATCATCGCGCTGGTCTTCGCGCAATTCTGCGGAGGGTGGCTTGGTGATGATGCGTTCGGGGATAACCTCGCCGGCATTGCCTAGCGCCCCTTTCGGGAGCGCTGTATTGCGCCATGCGGAGAGCGCGAAAACTTCCATTTTGTAAAAATCTTTCAACGCATTATAGCCGCCGCACATGTCGCCATACAGCGTGGCGTAGCCGACAGCCATTTCAGACTTGTTGCCCGTCGTTACAACCATGTGACCGAATTTGTTAGAGAGCGCCATGAGGGTGACCGCGCGCAGGCGGGATTGGATGTTTTCTTCGGTTGTGTCGGGTGTCGTGTCGGCGAATTGATCGGACAGCATTTCGTCGAGCGCATTAACGCCGGGGCGGATGTTGATGATGTCATATTTGCACCCCAGCGCTTCGGCGCAGGCCTTGGCGTCCTCCAGCGAGTCACTGGACGTGTATTTGGATGGCATCATGACGCACCAGACGCGGTCTGGCCCGAGCGCATCGACGGCTATCGCGGCGGTCAAGGCACTGTCGATGCCGCCAGACATGCCAAGCACGACGCCTTTGAAGCGGTTTTTGTTGACATAATCACCGAGAGCCAGCGTTGCGGCGCGGTACTCTGCCTCCAAACCCTCTGTAAGTGTTACTGCAGGTTGGGTGGGGGTGAAGCGCTTCGTTGAGGCATCGAAAGAGAGCGCCGCGGTGCCGGTGACAAAATCGCCCAGCAATTGATGCTCAGTGCCGTCCACATCGACCGCATAGGAGGCGCCGTCGAAGACGAGTTCGTCCTGACCGCCGACCTGATTGACGAACAGATAGGGCAATCCATTCTTGCGCCATGCAGAAAAGGTCGTGTGGCGTTCAGTCTGGACGGTGCGCCGCCATGGGGAACCGTTAGGCACCAGCAGGACGTCAGCACCAGCGGCTTTCAACTCGGCGGGGACGCGATCGAGCCAGATATCTTCACAGATGGCGACACCGCATTTGACGCCATTGATTTCGAAAACCGTGGCGGGTCGCGTGCCTTCATCGAAGATGCGTTTCTCGTCAAACACACCGTAATTTGGCAGCTCTTTTTTGTCGTGACGAGCCGTGATTTTGCCGCCCTGCATGACGAGCGCGCTGTTGAATAACTGGTCGTTTTCCGCCCATGGCGCGCCGATCAGAATTGCGGGGCCATCTTCTGTATCGCCCGCCAGATCGGTCATTGCGGCCATGGACAGTTCCACGGCGGAGGGCTTTAGGACCAAGTCTTCCGGCGGATAACCGAGGATGAACATTTCGGGCAAAACAAGCAGGTCGCTGCCCGCAGCCTTGGCGTCTGCATGGGCTGCGCGGGCAAGCGCGAGATTGCCTGAGATGTCCCCGACGACGGGGTTTAGCTGTGCGATAAAGAGGTCAAGTTTTCCGGTCATGCCAGCGGTTTAGGGCAGGTTGGCCGCTGGCAAAAGAGGAAACTGTGTTGCCGCTTAGGCTGCAAGTGGCGTCGAAAGGTGTTCGCCCGCTTCTGCACGTGTGAGCCAGCCTTCACCGAGGCGATCATCGAGGTCGAGCTTGCGGGCCAGCCACATGAAGCCGGGGTCGTATTCGCCGACATAAAGTGGCTCGCCATCTGGGCGATGAAAAATGAGACCGGCCTCATTTGCGAGGGCTTGGATGCGCTGTGCTTCAATTTTTGTGAACCGGGTAACGGGAATGGAGCGCTTCAAAAAACCCTTAGGTTTCAACGCTTTTTGCTTGGTCAGGATGCGTGCGGGTGTAACGGACATAGGTCGAGACTCCTCTGTAGCAGTGACAATCTGAGTGCCTAATTTAGGTCACAATTGACCCTGTCTCTTATACACATCT
>JBOEGK010000010.1:528-747 GCA_050633385.1 Hyphomonas sp. | reverse complement strand
GAGCGACGGCGCCGTTGATGGCAACATCTTCGTCTGTGGTCTGCGTATCATCCGCAGCGACAGGGTTATCATTGACCGGATCAACCGTGACAGAGACGGTGACATCAGTTGTGCCGCCATTGCCGTCGTCGAGTTGGACAACGAAGCTGTCTGTGCCGTTAAAGTCCGGGGCAGGGGTGTAGGTGTAGGTACCATCCGGGTTGACGGTGACGGTGCCAT
>JBOEGK010000010.1:0-399 GCA_050633385.1 Hyphomonas sp. | reverse complement strand
CCGCATTGACCGTGATGGTGACTGTCGCGACGTCTGTGCCACCATTGCCATCATCTGCAGAGATAGTGAACGTATCCGTGCCGTTAAAGTCAGCGTTCGGTGTGTAGGTGTAGGTGCCGTCAGGGTTGACGACTGTTGTACCGTTCAGAGGGGCTGTGCCCAGTGACGCGGTAACCGTGTCACCATCGACATCAGACAGAGCGACTGCGCCGTTGACCGCGACATCCTCATCAGTTGTCTGGCTGTCATCCGCAGCGACAGGGTTGTCGTTTACCGGATCAACAGTGATCGTGACTGTTGCGGTGTCGGTGCCACCATTGCCGTCTGAGGCAGAGATGGTGAACGTGTCGGTACCGTTAAAGTCAGCGTTTGGCGTATAGGTGTATGTACCGTCAGTGT
>JBOEGK010000009.1:0-734 GCA_050633385.1 Hyphomonas sp. | reverse complement strand
AGTCAGCGTTCGGCGTGTAGGTGTAGGTGCCGTCTGTGTTGACGATTGCTGTACCGTTCAGAGGGGCTGTGCCCAGTGATGCGGTAACCGTGTCACCATCGACATCCGACAGGGCGACGGCGCCATTGACGGCGATATCTTCGTCTGTGGTCTGCGCGTCATCCGCTGCGACCGGGTTGTCGTTTACCGGATCAACAGTGATCGTGACTGTTGCGGTGTCGGTGCCACCATTGCCGTCTGAGGCAGAGATGGTGAACGTATCGGTACCGTTAAAGTCAGCGTTTGGCGTATAGGTGTATGTACCGTCTGTGTTGACGGTGACGGTGCCGTTCGTTGGCGCTGTGCCTAGCGAGGCTGTGACAGTATCGCCATCGACATCGGACAGGGCGACGGCGCCATTGATGGCGACATCTTCATCAGTTGTCTGGCTGTCATCCGCAGCGACTGGTGCATCGTTGACCGGATCAACCGTGATGGTGACAGTGGCGATGTCAGTGCCACCATTGCCATCATCTGCAGAGATGGTGAACGTGTCTGTGCCGTTAAAGTCGGCGTTCGGTGTGTAGGTGTAGGTGCCGTCAGGGTTGACGGTAGCCGTGCCGTTCAGAGGGGCTGTGCCCAGTGATGCGGTAACCGTGTCACCATCGACATCCGACAGGGCGACGGCGCCATTGACGGCGATATCTTCATCGGGGGTTTGCGCGTCATCCGCAGCGGCGGGTGCATCCTGAATT
>JBOEGK010000008.1:0-760 GCA_050633385.1 Hyphomonas sp. | reverse complement strand
TATGTACCGTCAGTGTTGACGGAAACTGTGCCGTTCGTTGGCGCTGTGCCTAGCGAGGCTGTGACGGTATCGCCATCGACATCGGACAGGGCGACGGCGCCATTGACGGCGACATCTTCATCGGTGGTCTGGCTCTCATCCGCAGCGACTGGCGCATCGTTGACGGCATCGACCGTGATGGTGACGGTGGCGACATCCGTGCCGCCATTGCCGTCATTTGCGGAGACGGTGAACGTGTCCGTGCCGTTGAAGTCAGCGTTCGGTGTGTAGGTATAGGTGCCGTCCGAGTTGACGGTAGCCGTGCCATTGGTTGGTGCTGTGCCGAGGCTTGCCGTGACGGTATCACCATCGACATCTGAGAGGGTAACCGCACCGTTGACGGCAACATCTTCATCGGTGGTCTGCGCATCATCCGCTGCGACCGGGTTGTCGTTGATTGCGCCGATTGTTGCGGAAACAGAGACAGTTGATGTTCCACCGTTTCCATCATCTAGGAGAACAACAAAGCTATCGCTACCAACATAGTCTGAGGCAGGGGTGTAAGTGTAAGTGCCATCGCTATTCACGATAACCGTGCCGTTGGTTGGCGCCGTGCTTAGGGTCGCGACGACCGTATCGCCATCGATATCATTGGTGACAACTGCACCGGATATGGCTGTATCTTCATCGGTTGAGATCGGAGCCGCTGTGCCGGTTGGGGCATCGTTGACCGGATCAACCGTGATGGTGACAGTAGCTACATCTGTGCCGCCATTGCCAT
>JBOEGK010000007.1:0-46042 GCA_050633385.1 Hyphomonas sp. | reverse complement strand
GACCTACTGATTAAAAGTCAGTTGCTCTACCAACTGAGCTAAGGGCACCCAGAAGAAGAGCCATTTAGTCAATGCGTGTAGCAGGGTCAACCACTGTCTGCATTCTTTATCTTGAACTCGTCAGAAATGTCGGTTTCAATCCCATAATGACACGCTTTTTAGTCTTTTTGACATTGATTCTCACCCTCTCAGCCTGTGCAAGCAATCGCGATTCGCGCCAGGCAACCGAACAAAACAAAGTCACTGATCTGCCCAGCAACGTAAAAAACGGTGCTGCAAGCACAGTTTCCCAGACCCGTTCGGGGATTGGGGAGGCTGCAATGTCACCTCTAAATGACCTAAACCTGCGCCGCGAACCCATTCCCAAGATGCTTGCAAAAGTCGACAGCCCCTATGATTTGCCACGCGATCTCGATTGCATCCAGATTGGTCGTTTGGTCGGTCAGCTAAACGGCGTTCTCGGGCCGGACTGGGACACGCCAGAACCTGATGAACGATTACGCACTGAAAAGCTGGCTGACTCTGCTGCTGCCGCCACGCTAGACGCGCTCTCCTCAGAAGCAAGCGGCATCATCCCTTTCCGCGGAATCGTGAGAAAACTCACCGGCGCAGAAAAACATCAAAAGAAGTACAATCGAGCCTTTAAGATTGGCGCACAACGGCGCGCATATCTGAAAGGCTTGGGCGAAGCGAAAAACTGCCCCTATCCTGCTCGCCCTGATTTCGAGACTGACGTCGACGATGAAACAATTGTCTATTCGCGCGATGCGCCGAACCGCGTCGTGCGACAGGCTAAGCCGGATCACGAGCCTTTGATTTTGTCCGCTCCCAACGCGCCGATAGTTCAGAGCGAAGACCTTCAAACGATCCCGCCGCAATATGAGTACGAATCTCAGCCATAAGCGACTGGAAGAAGGCGGTGTTATGCCAGCTCAACAGCATCGGGCCGAGATATTCCCCTGCTTTGAACAAGTGATGCACGTAAGCGCGTGAATAGTTCTGACTGGCAGGGCAATTGATGGCCTCATCAATCGGAGATGTGTCTTCTGCAAACTTCGCGTTCTTGATGTTGATTGGCCCGTCCCACGTCCATGCCTGACCATGACGGCCTGATCGGGTTGGTAAAACGCAATCAAACATGTCCACACCGCGCGCCACGCTCTCAATCAAATCAATCGGCTTGCCCACACCCATCACATAGCGAGGCAGATGATCGGGCAGATGCGGCATCGTCATGTCGATGGTAGCGCACATCTGCTCATGCCCCTCACCCACTGCGAGGCCGCCTAGCGCAATACCGCCAAAGCCCTGCCCAACAACCCCCTTGGCAGACTGTTCTCGCAGGTCTGGGAAATTAGACCCCTGCACAATACCAAACAGCGTTTGAGCCTCCCGCTCACCAAAGGCATCAAGGCTGCGTTGGCCCCAATCGAGCGATAAGTTCAGGCTCGCCTCGGCTTGCTCATGCGTACAGGGAAAATCGGTGCACTCATCCAGCTGCATCGATATATCCGCTCCCAATAGATCTGCTTGAATTTCAATCGATCGCGCCGGGGTCAAACGATGGGTCGAGCCATCAATGTGGCTGCGGAAGGTCACGCCATCCGCGTCCATCTTCCTCAATTGCGCGAGGCTCCAAACCTGGAACCCGCCCGAGTCGGTCAGCATAGGCCCTAACCAACCCGAAAACTTATGCAGCCCGCCAAGCTTATGCACACGCTCCGCGCCCGGGCGCAGCATCAAATGATAAGTATTTCCAAGAATGATGTCAGCGCCGGTCTGTTCAACCTGATCCATATACAACGCTTTGACGGTCGCCGCCGTCCCCACGGGCATGAATGCAGGCGTGCGAATGTCACCGCGCGGCGTTTCCAGCTTGCCGGTGCGGGCCTTGCCATCTCGGGCGCTAATCTTGAATGGAAATGTCGTCATAGCTTCGGCCTATAAGCGCAAATGCAGCCCGGTTGAAGTGATATCTGACACAGCACCCCACCCGCCATTCGCTCAACCTTGGTTAAAGCTTGTTCACAATCACAAGAAGCGCGACGGACATTGCCCCCGACCGCGTTCAACCCTCGTCGCACCAATTCAGCGGCGCAGAGTTAGCAACTTCCCTCACCCTGCTCTGTTCCTCTGTTTGGACGACGACCAACGCTGGCGTGCACCTCCCACTCCACCTTGCGTTATTGGCCCGCTTGCACTCCTTCCCCTGACGCGGCAAGCGGGCCATTTTCTCACCTAAACGCCATAGACGCGCGCCGCTGTGCCGGAAAACATTGCGGCCTGTTCTGCCTCTGAGTAGTCAGCCGCAATTTTCTTCAAACCGTTCCACAGAACGTGATAGCTGATTGACAGGCGATCAACCGGGAAGTTCGATTCAAACATGCACCGCTCAGCGCCAAAGCATTTGATCATGTGATGATACCATTTGCCTTGCGCCTCGACGAACTCGTCTGATGTGGGTGGCGTTGCACGCGTATGCCAGTTCCAGCCATTATCCGGCATGGCAAAGCCGCCAATCTTCGCGTGGACATTCGGGCATTCGGCAATCTCTGCGACATCATCCTTCCACGCCGCAAAAATCTCATCACGCTTGCCCTCATACGGGCCGACACCCAATGGCGTTCCAAAATGGTCGAGGATCATTGTTGTACCCGGGGTCGCGCGCGCCAGTTCCGCATAGGCTTTGTTCTGGTGATGATAGTGCCACGTGTCATAGGTCAGCCCCCGCTCGCCTAAACGAGCCACGCCCGCCCGAAATGCCGGGTCAGAATAAAGCCCCTCAGGAGCTGAGGGCTGAATCGCCAATTTGGCCCCGCTCGTATCGCAGGCGCCCGCATGACGAATCCCGCGAAACAACCCACGCGCCACATCCGCATGCGCATCAAGCAGCTCATCCAGAACCTCAAGACGTAAATCTGCATGGCCAACGAGTGCCGCAATTTGCGTCGCGCCACCGGCTCGCGTTTTCTCCGCTGAATCCGCGATAAACTGCGTTTCACCCAGCGGCTTAAGATGCTCTGGCCCGTCCTTGCGATAGGCAGCGCCACATTCCATGAAAACTGTGGCGATTACGTTATGCCCACTCGACGTGTCTGCAAGCAACTCATCCACATTGTAACCCATCGCATCCGATGGCCACAGGTGATGATGCGGGTCAATAATTTCACGATCCGGGTCGATAATCTCTTCGTTTACCTGCGATAGCCACTCATTATTCGCCTTAAACATTGTTCGTTTCCTCGTGGTAAGCGGTTTCGCCGCTCGCATTGTTTTGAGTACACTCCAGAAAAATACAATCATTGACCAGCGAAAACATATTCGCCGGCACCCCGGAGGAAACAAAATGGAACGCACGCACTTCAATCTAGGAGACTTATTAGACGTCGTCAGTGAGATAACTGAGCCTGACAAAATCGCCCTTATTCACGGCGACAGGCACATCACATGGCCGGAGATGACCGCCCGTTCCAACAATCTGGCCACCGCCCTGCGCGCACGCGGTGCCGTCGCTGGTGACAAGGTTGGTTTCTATCTGCGCAATCAACCTGAATATATAGAAGGCCTCGCCGCCTGCTTCAAAGGCCGCCTCACCCACGTCAACGTCAACTATCGCTATATTGACGATGAGTTGGTCTACATTTTCGAGAATTCTGATTCCGTCGCTGTCCTCTATGATGCAGATTTTCGTGACAACATTGCGCGCATCCACCAGCGCCTACCCCTCGTCAAAAGCTGGGTTGAGGTCGGCGGGGATGGAAACACGCCAGACTTCGCCGTGGCCTATGAAGACCTGGCAAACTCTGGCGATGGCGCGCCATTGAATATTGAGCGATCAGCAGACGATCAGCTTTTCCTCTACACCGGTGGCACAACAGGCATGCCCAAAGGCGTCATGTGGCCCCACAAGGTCTGGCGCCAGATAAGTTTGGATTCAGGAGAGCGTGTGCACGGATGGGCTCCAAAAAATCTTGAGGAACACAAACGCTTTGTCACAGAAATCGGGCAGCACGCCCGCCTACTCCCCGCCTGTCCGCTTATGCACGGCACTGGCCTCTTCACCGGCATGGGCGCCCTGCTTGGCGGCGGCACCGTCGTCACGATGGATGCAGGTGCTTCGTTCGATGCCGGCGCTTTGTTGGACGTAGCAGTTCGCGAAAAAGTCACCAGCATAACGATTGTTGGTGACGCCTTCGCCAAACCCATCCTCGCCGAACTCGACGCAAATCCCGGAAAGTATGATCTTTCAGCCCTGACCACGATGACGTCTTCAGGCGTCATGTGGAGCCTCGACGTTAAGCGTGGCCTGATCCGACACATTCCCCAGATCGCGCTTATGGACAGCTTCGGCGCGTCAGAAGCTGTTGGCTTCGGTCAATCCGTGACAACGGCAGAAGGCGTTTTTGAAACGGCGAGATTCACCATTGGCGAAGACTGCAAAGTCTTCACAGAAGACGACCGGGAAGTCGTGCCGGGCAGCGGGGAAGCCGGCTTCATCGCGCGCGGCGGCGCTGTTCCGCTTGGCTATTACAAGGATGAGGCCAAAACCGCGAAAACCTTCCGCACCATCAACGGTGTGCGCTACGCCATCCCCGGTGATTGGTGTACGGTCGAATCTGACGGAACGATCACACTTCTCGGGCGAGGCTCGAACTGCATCAACTCTGCTGGCGAAAAGATCTACCCTGAAGAAGTCGAAGAAGCGCTCAAAGAACACCCAAATGTACGCGACGCACTTGTCGTTGGCTTACCAGATGACAAATGGGGGCAAGCCGTCACAGCAGTTGTGGAGCTACAACCGGGCGTCTCATTGAACGCATCTGCTTTGGCCGAGTTCGTAAAAGGGCGCATTGCTCGCTACAAAGCGCCGAAACATATCTTCGACAAACCCTCACTCGGGCGCGCGCCAAACGGCAAGGCGGATTACAAATCCATCAAAGCATATGCGTTAGAAAAAATGGCGGAAGGCGCTTAATCAGCGCTGCTTAAAACTCGATCTCTGCGCCGACCAGCTCTGGGAGGCGCAGAACGATCAATAGATCGCGCATCTCTTGACGGGCCGCGACATGGCTCATCGTAAACGACACGTTCGAGCCTTTTTCAGTAAGGTCGAGCAAAGTCAGGCCAGCGGGAAATAGCTCACGGTAAATCACGCGCTCTGACAAACCCGGCGCAAGACGAAACCCGATGCGCTTGGAGAGATTCTTAAGCGCCTCACCCACACGCTCTTTGTTGCGCGCGGCCAAGGGTGACATCCGGTTACGCATCACGATCCAGTCAATTGGTTTGCGGCTGTCGTGCGCCTTTTTCTTGCGGCATGACCAAACCATCTCTGAATAGAAACTCGGTCGCAATACTTCCAATGTCTGCGGGTTCACGTCGCCCAGAAGGTCAAAATCCACAAAGCTGTCATTCAGCGGTGTGATCAGCGTATCAGCGTGGACATGCGCTGTGCGTGACAGGAAAGTGTTACCGCCCGGCGCATCAATCAAAACAAAGTCACACGCCTGCTTCAAACGCTGAATGCTTGTGCTTAAACGTTCTGTTTCTTCCGCCTCGGCCTCGTCCAGATCGCGCAATGTAGATGCGTCAACGCGCACAATCTCCGGCATAGGCAGTTTTGCGTCAGTCGATTGCATCCAGCGCAAACGATTTTCCAGATAACGTGTCAGTGTGCGTTGGCGTACATCCAGATCGATAATTCCGACCTTCTTACCCATGCGCATCAGCGCGACAGATAGGTGCATAGAAACAGTCGACTTGCCGGCACCGCCCTTTTCGTTACCAACAACAATAACGCGAGCGTCAGTTGTGCCTGCCTTCATCATGCGCGCATCATTCCCCGTATTCATCGGCGCAAAACCATCAGCAGGCATTATTCTCTACTCCAGAAAACCGCTCAGCTGCTGCGCAGCGCGGCAAAGTTATTCGCTAGGCGACGTTCTGATACGCTTCATCTGCGCCCTGCACAGAAAACTGCGTGGAACGCTCTTCAAACAAATCAGCATCCTCAAACGGCACATCACCATAGGTGGCGGCCATAGCCTCGCCATCAAACAACACGTCATCGCTCTCCATGGGTCCAAACGGTGCCATAACAGGCATCGTATCAACCACGGGTGCGTGAGGTACAATCTGTGTCAGCAAAGCGCGCAAATGGCTAAGCGATCCAGAGGCGCGACCCATTTCGCGTGCATAGAGGGTCGCCTCCTCGCGAACAGGTGTTTCGGCCGTCCCAAACATCCATTCGTCTGTAACCTGGTTAGGCTCAAGCGTCCGGCGGATCGGTTCTGGTAAAATCTGCAAGCCGCTCTTTGCCCGGCGTGAACCGAAGCGAAATGCGGCAAACAGTGCGATGGACTTAAAAGGGGAAAGAATGCGGTGTGTCATGGGTTTAAAAATCCACTGAATGGGTTAACAACCCGTTTACTAAAAGCCGAGGGGAGAGCATTTCAAAGTGAATTCGAAGACAGAAAAATCGCCAGAAATAGTGCGCACCCGCGCTGATCTGCAGGCAAAGGTCCGTGCTTGGCAGGCGGCTCGTGAAACCATTGGTTTCGTGCCCACAATGGGCGCGTTACATGGCGGACACCTCTCCCTTATTGAAAAAGCGAAAGAAAATGCGTCGCGCACGATCGCCAGCATCTTCGTAAACCCAACCCAATTCGCGCCGGGTGAAGATTTTGACACCTATCCAAGAGACACAGAAAAAGACTGCGCAAAGCTGGCCAGCGTGGGGTGCGACCTTGTGTATTTACCGACGGTCGAAGAAATGTATCCTGACGGAAACACAACAAATGTGCGCGTTGAGGGCATGAGTGATCTGCTCGATGGCGTCTATCGTCCGCACTTCTTCTATGGCGTGGCCACTGTGGTCGCTCGCCTCTTCCTCCATGTCTCACCAGATGTCGCCGTGTTCGGCCAGAAAGATTACCAGCAACTGCAAATCATTCGCCGCATGGTGCGTGATCTCGGCTTCCCGGTCACCATTCTGGGCGGTGAAACCCGTCGCGATCCTGACGGTCTCGCCCAATCCTCGCGCAATCTCTATCTCTCACCAGATGAACGCCGCACGGCTGGCGCAATGCAAGCTGCCCTGCACCGTGCGAGTATGCGACTGAAGGCGGGGGCATTGCCATCAGACGCACTGGAAGAAGCCCGTGCTTTCATCATCAAAGCAGGCTTTAATAGCCTCGATTATGTCAGCTTGGTTGATCCGGACACGCTGCTGGACCTGCCCGAAGACACACCCCTCAAACCCGGACAAATCGCCCGCCTGTTAGGCGCGGCATGGATGGGAAAAACCCGCCTGATCGATAATATCAGCGCGACGCGGTAAAGGACTTCAAAACGTTGAGGGCAGCGCTGTTGTCCTCAACCGAGCCCACAGAAATTCGCAATCGCGTCGGCAAACCATAGCCGCCCACCGCGCGCACCAAAATGCTCGCCGCTTTCAGCGCGTCATTCGCAGCATTCGCCCGATCTTCATTGCCAAAATCCGGCAGTACAAAGTTCGCAAAACTGTCTGGCGTATCCAGCCCCATTTCCCTTAGCGCTGCAATCATTCGCGCGCGCTCGGCTGTGTTGTGATCGCGGCTCTTGGCCAGAAACGCATGATCAGCAATGCTCGCCCGTCCGGCAGCTTCAGCCATCGCATTCACATTGAATGGCGGCCTGATACGCTGGAATGTCTCGGCAATGGCTTTCGGCATATAGGCCCAGCCCAGACGCGCACTCGCCAACCCGTGTATCTTGGAGAACGTCCGCATCATCACCGTGGTCTCGCGCGCATCGACCATATCGCGGATCGCCGCCTCATACTCCGGCCCGACATATTCGGCATACGCGCCATCAATCACAAACAACACGTGCGGCGGCAACGCTGCCTGCAAAGCCTGCAATGTCGCCACGCTCATCATCGTGCCTGTCGGATTATTCGGATTGGCCAAAAACAACACTTTTGTCTGCGGGGTTACTGCCCCGAGCAGCGCGTTCATGCCCGCCGTCAGGTCAGTCTCCGGCACAGTCATCGGCGTTGCACCATGCGACAGTGCTGAGACCCGATACATCGAAAAAGCATGCTCGGTGAACAACACCTCGTCACCCGGTCCGGCATAGGCCTGTGTCAACAAATGGATGATCTCATCAGACCCAGCCGACACGACAACCCGCTCCACGTCAGCAATCCCCATCTCGCCCGCAATCGTCTCGCGTAGCGCCTGATAGGTCGGGTCAGGATAGATATGGGTTGCCGTCGCCGCCGCCTGCATCGCCTCTACAGCCTTCGGGCTCGGGCCAAACGGATTTTCATTCGAAGCCAGCATCGCAACCGGGCCAACAGCATTTTTCAGCTTGCCGCCGGGCACATAAGGCTTGGTCACTTCAATGTGCGGTAAGGGCTTAATATCAGTCATTCCACGCGCTTACACGAAAGCCGGCTTTGGGCCAACCACAGCCCTAATTCACGCTACCATATTCAGCGCCCGCGTCGGTGAAATAGGCTCGCCAGAACGCCTTCACATCTGCCATGGGCAGATCATAATCTTGCCGAGGCACGATGCGCGCAACAACCTTCACATCAGACATTTCAGGTGAGGTCTCAGCCAGTTTAGACGCCAGATACGCGTCATAGTCTGCGCCGAGGCGATAAAAGCTAAAGCCATCCGAATGCTGCATCAGATCAGACACCAGCACGAGGCGTCGCTGCTCGTTGCCCGCCTGAAAATCAGGACGGTCAGAGATAGAATAAATCGCCTCAAACAGCGGGGAGCTGGGCTGCTCCTCATCCATCAAAGCGCCTTCCACCACGTCTTTGAGCGGTTGGTAAAAGTCTTTCTGGAACGCTTGCTCAATCATGCGCGGATTCTGCGTGATCGGATTTGCCTCACTGGGGCTGCCCGGCGAACATGCGGTAAAAATGGCCGTCGGATTGTATGGATTGCCCGCATTAGGCACCATCACTGTCAGCTTGCCATATTTCGGCAAGGCGCGCGCTTCCATGTCGACAAACTCATACACCCAATCAAGATCATTCGGGTTGAACGGATCAGACTGGTCGATAAGCAAAACTGTGTGCGCCGGATCGTTACGGTCCACACGGCATGCCGATTCTTTGGATATAGCGGGCGGCCGATTGAACGCCACAAAGGCAAAGACGGCAAAAACAACAGCCACCATCGCGCCAATCGTGAGGCGCCAAAACATTGGCCCCTTCTCTCTGCGTCTTGCCATAGGCTAAATCCTTCCCTTATGCGCTCCGAACGGCATCCACCGGGATTTGTGACTCACCCTTCAGGCGGGCATCCCGGGCTTTGCTGAGTTCAGACTCAACTTTCTTCTCGATGGTCGACAGGCCCTTCTGAACCTGTTGGATATGCGTCTCCAGCCATTCCCGCGACAAGTTAAGCGCAGTAATGTTCTGGTCGATTGTGGTAATCGCAGCATTTGCTTGTTCGCGTTCTTTGGTAAAATCAAGCGGAGGCAACTGCGGCGTCAAGATTTCATCAAAGTAAGCCGGGCATGCAGCCTGTTCACCAAGCTTTTCACGCAGCGAATTGCGCTGGCGGCGATGGGCCTGACGATACGCTACTTTAAGCGACCGCTCCTGCTCTGCCGCTTTGGAGGCAATCGCAACAGCAATATCGCGGCGCGCTTCAAGAACGTTCATAGCTTTTTCGATCTCGCGCTTGGCCTGAACATGGCGCGACGCCTGTGTTTCAAACCACATACGGCTGGCTGAGAAATAGTCAGACAAATCATCCCGCACACCGTTGCGAACCGCTTGGCGCGCCTCATACGCGTTACGCTCTTTGCGCCACACACGGCCATAGCCAGGATAACGGTCAGAGATACGGTCATAGCCTTCATAGATCGCAATACCGAAGACAATCATCCCCATGAACAACAGACCCAGCGCAACAAAACTATGCAGCGCAAAAATATTCGGGAACATATTCACAATCACAGTGCCCGGCTCAATCGAGAACATGGAAAACTCGGCCAGAGCGCCAGCAGCCGATGCGTTCATCAGACCGACTTCCACAGCATCGCGGAAATGGGCAACAAAGAAATTGAGGAAGATACCGGCAGCAATACATGTCGCCGCGATCAATCCGCCAAACACTTTAGCGACGATATGCGGATGGTTCAGATAGCGCAGGCCAAAGAACCCGCCCATGATACCAAATAAGACGTTCACGGCAGATACGCCAAACGCGATCATCATGCCGCCCATCAAGCCAGAGGCCTGTGCGTCTTTGAACAAGAGCGCGTTAAAGCCACCTTCAAGGATCATAACGAACAGCAAAATCGCGACCGTCTGCTCGACATTACGTTTAATGTCCGGCGTGCGGTCACCAATCCGGTCGCCATGACGCGCGCGGAACTGCTGCAACTCGATGATTGCCGCAGAATGGCTTTCTTCAGCTTGCGACACATCATCCAGCTCGTGATGACGGTACTCGTTCTCCTCAGACTTAATCGCTTCGCGCAATTGGTCGGGGTAAATATCAATCGGGGTGCAATCGTGAATATAGTTCTTCACGCTGGTTGAGGTCGCAGACATCCATGTCTTCAGGCCGCGGCGCACCTCTTCTGCCTTCTCGGCAATCTGCTGCTCGCGTTCAGACCACTGGTCCTGCGTAATCGCTTCGGACACCGGCACACCGTCCGTCGCATCCTTCTTGGCCTGCGCGCGCGTAAGTGTGCGGTTAAATCCCAGTTCGCCTTCAGCAAGCTTACCCTTCAGACCAAAATCAGCCAGCTCGGCATGTGCAGCAAGCGGTTTGATTTTATTCTGGCATCCAACGTCAGCGCCCCAGCGCACAGTTTTCTTCAACATGGGCAATCCTCGTAAACTTCTGGCGGGTTTTGGTTAACCCTCACACCAAAATGACGCGTTCTGTTTAACAAGCTGCTAAGGTTAGGGATGAGTTGCGAACTCGTAATGGTGTTTAATTTCACCACAGACAGCGAATTTTGCAGTCATTACATCTTTGAAATCCAACAATATGTCCGTGAATCAAAACGACCGAACTCCTGAAAATTCAGAAATCCGGTCGCTAAGATTCTCGTAACGCTTAGGGCGAAGCTGCCCCAATAGCCTCTACAGCGGAATATTATCGTGTTTCTTCCACGGATTTTCCAGCTGCTTGGTGCGCAGTGTGCGCAGGGCTTTGGCCACACGGCGACGGGTCGAGTGCGGGCGGATGATGTCATCAATATAGCCCTTGCGCGCCGCCACATAGGGGTTTGCAAAGTTCTCTTCATACTCGGCCGTGCGCTCGGCAATCTTATCCGGATCGCCAATTTCCTTACGGAAGATGATCTCAACAGCACCCTTCGCGCCCATCACAGCAATCTCAGCTGTCGGCCACGCATAGTTCACATCGCCGCGCAAATGTTTGGAACTCATCACATCATACGCGCCGCCATAGGCTTTACGTGTGATCACAGTCACTTTTGGTACAGTCGCTTCGGCATAGGCAAACAACAGCTTAGCGCCGTGTTTGATCAAGCCGCCATATTCCTGCTTGGTGCCCGGCATAAAGCCCGGAACGTCCACAAACGTCACGACCGGAATATTAAAACAGTCACAGAAACGCACAAACCGCGCGGCCTTGCGTGAGGCATCAATATCCAGAACGCCCGCAAGGGTCATCGGCTGGTTGGCGACAAATCCGACAGTCGAACCTTCCATCCGGCCAAAGCCACAAATGATGTTCGCGCCAAAATCAGGAGAGATTTCGAAGAAGTCGCCTTCATCAGCCACCTTCTTGATCAGCTCTTTCATGTCATAGGGCGTGTTTGGGTTCGGCGGGATCAATGAATCGAGGCTCATATCCTCGCGCTCGATATCGTCAAACACAGGGCGCACAGGCACATCGTCCTTGTTCGACCCCGGCAGATAGTCGATCAACCGGCGCATCTGCGTCAGCGCCTCAATGTCGTTCTCGAACGCGCCATCAACAACCCCAGACTTCTTGGCGTGCACACTCGCGCCGCCAAGTGTCTCGTGGGAGACTTCCTCATTGGTCACAGTTTTCACAACGTCAGGGCCGGTCACATACATGTATGACGTGTCTTTCACCATGAAGATGAAGTCCGTCATTGCGGGTGAGTAAACGTCACCGCCCGCACAAGGCCCCATGATCACAGAAATTTGCGGGATCACACCTGACGACAATACGTTTTCCATGAAGATGTCAGCATAACCTGCCAGCGAATCAACACCTTCCTGAATACGCGCGCCGCCCGCATCAAAGATACCGATCACAGGGGCGCCGGTTTTCGCCGCCGCTTTCTGGACTTTCACGATTTTCGCAGCGTGCGCGAGGCTGAGCGATCCGCCAAATACAGTGAAGTCTTTAGAGAACACATAGACAAGACGACCATTGATCGTGCCTTGGCCGGTTACAACGCCATCGCCCGGAATACGCTGCTCATCCATGCCGAAATCATTGCAACGATGCTCAACGAACATGTCATATTCTTCGAAACTGCCCTCATCCAGCAAGACAGCGATACGCTCTCTCGCCGTCAGCTTGCCTTTTTCGTGCTGTCTTTCGATGCGTTTTGCGCCACCGCCCATACGGGCTTCTTCGCGTTTAGCTTCCAGCGCTTCGATCACATCCTGCATATGGACAACTCCCTACCATTAAACCGTTGCTGCATCTGATAAACAGCCCGGCAACAAAGGCAAGTGTGGCGTAAGGTCAGATCAAATACATAAATCCCCGATCGGTTCGCCCGACCGGGGATAAATTCAAGTTCAAAGCTAGTTCCTAGCTCCCGCGATAGGGCGCATTGCGGCGATTATCACGCCTGTCATTCCGTCGATCATAGCCCCTGTCAGGGTCTCTGCGTGTATTTGCGCGGCCCCGTGTGGGAATGCCATTGAGCCGAACCACATCGCCACGGCGAACGACGCATGTCACATCCCGCTCAACATCGCGGCGCCGCCCCTCAAATTCCACGTCATTAAACCGAACACGAAACCCTCTTGGACCAATCTGGCTGGAGCGTTGAGCCCGTCGGCCACGATCAAAATCCACGTCTCGGAAGCCAATATTCCACGCCTCACGATCAATGGCGCGACGGCATTTGCGAATGGCAGATTGCTTCATGTAACGCACCTCCCGGCGCGTCTGCCCCCATTCATTGACACGATAGCTGTGGCCATACCCCACCCTGCGATCACCTCGATGAGTATTGTGCCCCACCTTGATAGTTAAGGCAGAGCGCCCATCCTCAAACGATGCGCGAACAGTTGGACCTTCTGCAAAGGCCGGAGCGGCGAAGAGGGCAGACGCAGCAAGGGCTGCGGCGGCCACTCGGATATTCATGACAGGATTTATCATGCCCCCAGACAAGCACACCCCACATCAACCCGGCCTGAAGCTGCTGTTCACCTCACGTTGTAACGTAAATCCGCGACACAGGGGCCTATCTATGGCCGCCATCCACCAGAACATTTGTCCCCGTGGTGTAAGAGGATGACGGGCTGGCCAGCATCAAAGCCGCCGTGACAATCTCGTCCGGATTGCCCGGCCGACCCAGCGCCACGCTCTGCGTCTCGCGCTGCTCTGGCGCCCAGGCTTCGGCTATATCGGTCAGAAACGGGCCGGCAGTGATCGTGTTGACCCGCACCTTAGGTGCATATTCGCGTGACATAGAAACCGTCATCGCGTTGAGCGCGGCTTTGGCCCCGCTATACGGCACAACGCCCGGCACAGCCGAAAGTGACGCAATCGAAGAGACGTTAATGATCGCCCCGCCATCGCTGTCTGCCATGCGCTTGCCAATTTGCGCCGCCAGATAAAACGGCCCTTTGAAATTCAAATTCATCACCGCATCAAACAGCTTTTCAGGCACCTCATGGCTCGGCGCGGCTGGCGACATGCCTGCATTATTGATCAGAATATCCACACGCCCGAACTCGGCATAGGCGGCCTGTATCAGCGCCTCACACGCATCCCATTTACCCACATGCGCCGACACGGCCAAAGCCCGACGCCCCATCGCCCGCACCTCATCGGCGACAGCCTCGCACGCATCCCGCTTTCGACTTGCGATGACGATATCAGCCCCACGTGACGCAAACGCTTTGACCATTTGATAGCCAAGCCCACGCGAACCACCGGTCACCAAAACCACTTTGCCGGTGAAATCAAACAATGGATCCATTGGGATCACTCCCTCAGTTTTCTAGTTTATCGTGTCAGGCATATGCGTAGGGGCCGCCCGCTTTGAGCGCCGCCTGATAGGCCGGACGGGCATGAATTTTCTCCAGAAATGCCACAAGCACAGGATAGGCCTCGGCCCCTGCCCGTGACGCTGCCGCCTCAAGCGGAAAACTCATCATTATATCAGCTGCGGAAAATTCATCGCCGACAAACCACTCGCTCTGCGAAAGCGTGCTGGCCCAGTATCCAATGTGGCTTTTCAATTGCGGATCGACAAAACCCGCTTGCGCTTTGCTGGTCACCGAGCGCACCAAAGGTTTCATCAAGGCAGGCGCGCGCTGCGGCATCACGCTGAACACCAGCTTCATCAGCAAAGGTGTCATCGCCGACCCTTCGGCATAGTGCAGCCAATACGTCAGTTGCCGCGCCGCCTTGGTGCCAGCTTCCGGTCTCAGTCGGCCATTTCCATATTGATCGAGAATATACTCGAAGATCGCGCCGGTCTCGGCGATGATTTCCCCGTCATCTTCCAGCAAGGGTGATTTGCCAAGCGGGTGAATATCCAGCAGCTCTTTAGGTGCCAGACTGGTCTTGGGGTTGCGCTCATACCGCTTCACCTCATACGGCACGCCCAACTCCTCAAGCAGCCAGAGCACGCGCTGGGATCGTGAATTTTCGAGATGATGAACAATCAGCATGAGGCTTGAATCCTTAAATGTTAGAACGATCAGGCCGACCAATCTAACACATTTCAAGCCTGACGTGGGGGCACGCCCCTAGCCGAGTGCGCGAAACCAAACGCCTAAACTACGCGCGTCTTCTCGCCGTTTTGCCGTGATCTCTTTCGCCTCAGCATCCTCGCCCCATTGGTCAGCCTGGAAGGCTTCATCAATGCGCGACACTTCAAACGCATCTTCCGCGCTCAGCACACCTTGTTCAACGGTCAATGCCAACAAGGCGGAACCAAATAGCGCTGCGCCATAAAGCAAACCGGTCAACCGAAAGCCATCAAGTCCATAGGCATGATCACGCGCGGCATTTAACGACGCATCCGGCTGAGGAGACGCAATCACACCCGTCACCGGCACGAGGAAAATGTCCATCTCCTCACCGGCCCAATCGCGCACCTTGCGCCACGCATCTTCTTCTCGCTCGACCAATTCCTCTGGCCCTTCAGCAAGATGACACACCAAATCCGTCTCACAATATTGCGCAAATTCATCGGCCATCTCGAGGCGTGTTTCATCCACCCGATCCAGTGCAACATTGGCGAGACGGGTGAGGTTCATAGCCGCAATATCAATGTCGTCTTCCTGCTCGTTCCACTCGGCGGCAATCGCGCGCGCCAACTGCTCGGTCGGTAACAATAGAGGCTGACGCGCCGGCGTCTTGACCGAACGGCCGTCCAGCTCAACCAGCCAGCCTTGCTCGCCTTTGACGACGGACGCTTCTTCGTAGAATTTTTTCGGATTCTGTGTGGGGGATTGTGTTGTCATTCCCCTGCAATAACGGCGCAGGCGTCACCTTCCAAGCCCCAAATCAAGCTGGAGTGAAATTGTCTTGTTGCGCCGTCTCATAATCAGGCGCATCCAAATGTAATATATCGTGCACGACCCGCGTTTCGGGATCGATCAGCAACAAGGTGCGACCGAACCGAACTGTTTGATAAGAGGCATTCTTGAGATCAGTCTCAACAATAACGCGAAATTCTGCGCTCAAGGCCGGAACATAATCGGGTAATACCTCACCCCGTTTCAATTGCGACTCAAGTGGAGATTGCCCAAGGCACAAACCATGACGTTCCAGACCGACGACGCAGGTCTCACCATGCCATTCAAATTCTCGATCAAAGGCTGCAAAGTCGTGAGGTGTAAAGACGTCTACAGGCTCAACTGCCACTGACTCGATCGCATCCGCCCCTTGCATGGCCACGAAAGCACCCAATACAAATAGCGTTGTCCCAGCAACTGCAAGTTCAATCTTCAACGTCATATTTAGTAATTCCAGCCCCTATGCAGATCGGTGATAGCACCCGTAATCCACAGGGCCAGATGCCTCTCCTACCTTTAATTAAGGGTAAACGATGAAAGACTTGCTGAAAGACTCTCGAAAGTTTCGTGTATCTCGTCTGCGCCAGCTTCGGCCAATTCATCTGAGGTACCGAATCCCCAACTGACCCCCAGAGTTTTCACGCCGGCTGCATTGCCCATCAAAATATCAAACGTAGCATCACCAATCATCAGCGATTGATGCGCCTCAACCCCCAACGCATCCATAGACTGCTGAACCATAAAAGGATGCGGCTTGCCCGGTCCGTCATCTGCGCACCAGATCGTATCGAAGAAAGGCTCCATCGGGTGGGAGGCAAACACAGAACGGATACCCTGCCGTGTTTTACCCGTCGCCATCGCGATCAGCCAATTCTCATCGCGCAACTGCTCCAATATCTCCATCGCCCCATCATAGAGCGGCTGCACATATCCGGGCCTTGACCGAAACGCGATAAAGGCCTGACGATAACCGGCGACCAACGCATCAATTGTCTCTGGCGCAACATCTTCAGGCGCAAGTCGCGCGCACGCCTCATGGAGTGACAGTCCGACAATGCGGCGCGACTGATCATAGGTCGGCGGCGTCAGGCCGCACGCCTTAAACCCCTGCATCATCGACTCATGGATAATTTCACGGCTATCGACCAGCGTCCCATCCATATCCCAGATTGCGAGTTTCAAACTCATAGGAAGGGATCGAGCGGATTTTTACCCGCCTCCTGCTCAAGGAAGCCTAGCCCAGCAAACGTCTCTTTCATATGCGGCGGCAGCGGTGCGGTAATCGTAATCGGCTTACCCATCGCGCGCGGAATAACCAATGCACGTGCATGTAGATGCAGACCCGGCGCCAGCCCCTGCGGCACTTCCCGGCGACATTCATATTTGCGGTCGCCCAGAATGGAGGTTTGCATTTCCTGCATGTGAAAACGCAATTGGTGCATACGTCCGGTCGATGGCTTCAGCGCCACCCAAGCGGCCCGCTGCCCCGCCGTCGAGATAACCGCATAGTCGGTAATTGAGTGGCGCGCGCCCTCAACGCCTTGAGCAGACCGTATCATCCGCTCACGATCAGAATCGCGACTCCCCTTACGTGTGCCAACGGGGCGCCACCCAGACTCTTCATGCTCGTCAGGCACGCCCTTGACCATCCAGCAACGAATTTGCCCAAATGGCGGGTTCGGCACGCATATCGTCACGGCCCAATAGACCTTCTCCATCTCGCGCCCACGAAATTGCGCCGCCAATGCCGCCGCGGCCTTCGGGTGACGCGCCAGCAGTAAAACGCCAGAGGTGTCCTTATCCAGACGATGCACCAATCCCGGCCGGTGCCCATCGGTTGTCAAAGCTGAGAGTAGCCCATCAATATGACGTGCCTGTTTCGAGCCGCCCTGCACAGCGATGCCTGCGGGCTTGTTCAGTGCGATCATATCCTCATCTTGATAGATGATCAGATCTTCAATCCAGCGCTTGTCTTCTTCAGACACGGTCATGGTCTGCGATCGCTTGGGTCGTTCTTCGCCGCTCGTGGCAAAGATCGGCAAGCGCACTTCCATCCCTGTACGCAGGCGCGTGTTGGATTTTGCCTTCGCACCATCCACACGGATTTGCCCGGTACGCAGCATCTTCTCGACTTGGCCTTGCGTGACCTGCACGCGCCGCTTCACCCAGCGATCCAGCCGCGTGTCGTCTTCTTTGTCAGAAACCGTTTCGGTTACAATCTGGCCGCTCATCCGAACGCCTTCCGTGAAATATAAAGTGTAATCATCAACGCCGTAACAGACACCACAACAGACACCAGCGCATACATTAGCGCCTTAAACGGGCTACCCGTATTTATCATGTGTACCGTCTCGCGGGAAAACGCTGAGAATGTTGTAAACCCGCCGAGAATACCTGTGCCAACGAACAAATAGATCGTATTCTCCGCAGACACATCGCGCTCCAGCAGCCACCCCATCAACAAACCCATCAGCGCGCTACCGACGACGTTTACGAGCAGCGTTGCCGTCGCACCGCCCCCCGCAAGAAAGCGAAGCGCTGCCAATCCAACGCCGTGGCGCAGAATCGCGCCGATGGCCCCGCCGGCCGCAACTGCCAAAAATCCGTTCATGACGCGCCTTCTACGGCTTTGATCGCCATTGCGCCAGTCGAAAACGCCTGAACCGGCAGCATTTGCCAAGCCTCCTCAATGCGCTAACCATAACCCGCGCGCGCAGCACCACCAGAAGGAACGTCCAGCCATGAGCCAAGCGACACCTCGGCCTGTAACAATCAGCTTCCGTGTCGATGTCGACAGCAAAGGCCGCATCGGGCCGGGCAAAGCCGCCCTAATGGATGCAATCAATAATACCGGTTCGATCTCTGCCGCCGCAAAAGCGCTCTGCATGTCCTATCCCCGCGCGCTCAAATTGGTGGACGAGCTGAACGCCCTGTCCGTCACCCCCCTCATCCTGAAACAGCATGGCGGCGCAAGCCGAGGCGGCGCAGCCCTCAGCCCGACAGGGCAGCGCGTTCTGGCCTGCTATCAGCAGATGCACGAGCAGGCAGACAGGGCCTCCCGCGCGCTTCAACACGAACTCGCCTCTCTGATTTGCGAGGAATCCACCTAGCCCCGATATAAATGATGGTTTAGAACGGGACCATGTACCGTCCCTCGCCCCTGTCAACTTACGAGCATCCGCTGGATGTCCTCACCCAAATTCGACAGGCCGCAGATGACGGTAAACCCTGCGCGCTCGCCATTGTTACGCAAACCGAAGGCGGCGCTGTGCGGGCCCCCGGCGCCTTAATGGCCATCCTCTCGGAAACAGAAGCTTATGGGTATGTGTCGGGCGGCTGCATCGACGCAGATGTCCGCCTGAACGCGCTCGCCGCGATGGATGACAAAGCGCCCCGCCCCCTGCGTTATGGCATCGGGTCAAAGTTTCAGGACATCCAGCTTCCCTGTGGCGGCGCAATCGACCTGCTGATCCTGCCACAGCCAGACCTGACGGCGCTCGACGCCATCGCCAACCATTTGCGCGCCCGTAAAGATGCCGCCGTCGCCATAGATGCGGGCGGCCACCTGACCCTCGCCAGCCAAGCGACAAAGCCGCTCGCCACCTATCGCCCCCGCCTCAAACTCAGGATCGCCGGACGCGGTGCCGATTGCCTCGCCCTCGCCCGCCTTGTCGAAGTCAGCGGTTTCGAGGCCGAACTCTGCCTTGTCGATGAGACAGACATTGCCGCCGCCCGCGCCGCAAATCTTACCCATATCGCCCACCTCACCTCTCCGGCTGATCTGCCCGCACTGACTGATGACGCGGCCACCGCTTTCGTCCTGATGTTCCACGATGATGGCTGGGAAACCGCCTTGCTACAGCAAGCGCTCAGCGGCCCTGCCTTCTATATCGGCGCGGTCGGCAGCCGTAAGACCCATGCCCGGCGCAGTCAGAAACTCCTCAATTCCGGCGTCTCGCGAAGAGAGATCAACCGCATTCACGGGCCGATCGGGCTGGTGCCCTCCCTGCGTGATGCCTCCATGCTCGCTGTTTCAACACTGGCCGAGATTGTAGACGTCTTCCACACCGGAAGGATGGCCTCATGACCGCCCCGTCAATCGCGCTGCTCCTGCTGGCCAGCGGCCTGTCTTCCCGCTTCGAGGACGGCGACAAACTCGTGGCCACGCTCGGCACAACCAGTGTGCTTGGCCACATCGCAGGGCTGGACGTAAGCCCCGCATCACAAGCGCGCATCGCAATTGTCCGCCCCGATACGCCCGCGCGCCGCGACTGTCTCGAACACACAGGCTGGGTCTGCCTCGACAATCCCAGCCCCGAACGCGGTCAGGCCCTCGCCTTGCGTCTCGGTATCAGCCATATTCGACAGCACACACAGGCAGACGCCGTCCTAATCCTCCTCGCCGATATGCCGTTCATCACCTCCGCCCAACTGACACAACTGACCAACGCGTTAACCCCGTCCTGTCGAGCCGTCATGTCATCAAACGGCACAGCGTCGATGCCGCCCGCCCTGTTCCGACGGCCTGATTTTGTGGCACTTGAGGGCTTAACCGGTGACACAGGCGCACGCGGCCTCTTTCACACACTCGACAACACGGTCACAATTGACCTACCCGTACAGGCGCTCAAGGATATAGATACACTTTCTGACCTGCAATCTGCGGAGGCGAGCCTTGATGGCTGACACGATGACCCACACCACGCGCCCGCCCCTGATTGACCGTTTCGGTCGTCACGTGACCTATCTTCGCATGTCGGTCACAGATCGCTGCGATCTGCGCTGCACCTATTGCATGGCAGAGCACATGATCTTCCTGCCCCGAAAAGACCTGCTCACGCTGGAAGAACTCGATCACGTCGCCACAAGTTTCGTGGCGCGCGGTGTGCGTAAGCTGCGCATCACAGGCGGCGAACCGCTCGTGCGCAAAGACATCGGCCTGTTATTCGAGCGCCTCGGCCGGCTCAAAGATCAGGGGCTGGACGAGCTGACCCTCACAACCAATGCGACACAGCTCGACAAACACGCCGACACATTGGTCAAGGCGGGCGTCAAACGCGTCAACATCTCGCTCGACAGCCTCGACCCCGTCCGCTTTGCAGAAATCACCCGTCGGGGTGATCTGCCCAAAGTGCTGAGCGGCATCGACGCCGCCCAGGAGGCGGGCCTCAAAATCAAACTCAACACCGTCGCGCTTAAACATCAAAACGTCGATGAACTGCCCGACATGATCGCATGGGCCCACGGGCGCGGCATCGACATGACGCTAATCGAAGTCATGCCGCTTGGCGAAACAGGTGAAGACCGTATCGACCAATACATCCCGCTTCCCATGGTGCGTGATCGTTTGGAGGCCAAATGGACCCTCGAAGATGAAACCAATCGTGACCCGAATTCCGGCCCGTCGCGCTATGTTTCCATCAAAGAGACTGGCGGTCGCCTCGGCTTCATTACGCCGCTCACGAACAATTTCTGCGCCGGATGCAATCGTGTTCGCATCACCTGCACAGGCCGCATCTATATGTGTCTCGGTCAGGATGATCATGTCGATCTGCGCGCGGCCTTGCGTGAAAGCGATGACCCTGATGCCGCCCTCGACGCCGCACTCGACAAGGCGCTACTGGCCAAGCCTGAAAAGCATGAGTTCAACATCTCCCGCCGTGGCAGCAAACCCGCCCTTCCCCGCCACATGTCAATGACGGGAGGCTAGATAGATGGCAACCATCCTGTTTCTCGGAAAGCTCGCCGACGCGCTGGGCACCGGAAGGCTAGATCAGTCTCTCCCGGCAGAGGCGCAAAACACAACCACACTTCGCAATTGGCTAGACGCCGCACATGAGCTCAACGGCTTGCTGCTTGAGCCAACCGTTCGCGTCGCCATCAATAACGACATCGTGCAAGATCCCCACCCCCTTCAGGATACTGACGAAATTGCTTTCATGCCCCCCGTTGGTGGCGGCTGATGATCACCCTCAGTTCCGCACCCTTTGATGCCGCAAATGCCCTGCGCGATTTTGAAACCGAAATCGGCGGTGCGGGCGCAGTGGTCAGCTTCACCGGCTATGTCCGGCCAGAAGCCAATGGCGGGGCCGTCACGGGTCTGCACCTACAGGCCTATTCCCCGATGACAGAGCGCGGCATTGAAACCGCCGCCGCCGAGGCAGGCAAACGTTGGCCCCTCATCAACACACGCATCATCCACCGCACAGGTGACATTGCTCCGGCTGAGGCCATCGTCTTCGTCGCTACGGCCAGTGCTCACCGCCGCGCCGCATTCGAGGCGGCCGACTACCTCATGGACTATCTCAAAACCAAAGCGATATTCTGGAAGAAAGAATACACCCCCACCGGCGATCACTGGATCGAACCGCGTGCGGACGATTACAAAGACAGCGCCCGCTGGGACTAACACAGGAAAACACCCCAAATGCACGGAATCAACGAGTCACTCGAATTCAAACCTGTTCGCATCGCCGTCCTCGTCGTCAGCGACACGCGCACGCTCGAAACAGATACATCCGGCGCCGTCCTCGTCCAGCGCATCGAGGCAGCAGGTCATGAAGTCGCCGACCGCAAGATCATCAAGGATGACAAGGCAAACATCCGCCACATCGTCTCCGAATGGATCAACGACCCTGAAATCGATGTCGTCATTTCCAGCGGCGGCACAGGCCTGACCGGCCGCGATGTTACGCCCGAAGCCGTCACGCCACTCTTCGACAAAGTGATCGAAGGCTTCTCTGTCATCTTCCATCAGGTCAGCTTTCAGAGCGTCGGGCTCTCAACCCTGCAATCGCGCGCGGTGGCCGGTCTTGCCAATGGCACGTTCATTTTCTGCCTGCCCGGCTCCAATGGCGCCGTCAAAGACGGGTGGGACAAGGTGATTTCTTTCCAACTGGATAGCCGTCACAAGCCGTGTAATCTGGTTGAGCTCATGCCCCGCCTGATGGAGGTCTAAGCCATGGGTGACGACCTTACGCATATCGGCCCCGACGGGCGCGCCCGCATGGTCGATGTCAGCGACAAAACAGCCTCAATTCGCATCGCAATTGCCTCAGCTTGCATCAAGATGGCCCCCAAAACGCTCGAAACTGCACGCAACCGCACAAGCCGAAAAGGCGACCCCATCGCCATCGCGGAACTGGCGGGCATTATGGCCGCCAAGAAGACAAGCGATCTGATCCCGCTCTGCCACCCGCTGCCTTTGTCGAGCGTCAAAGTCGAGATCACACCGAGCGAGACCGACAGCGCGCTGAACGTGACCGCTCGCGTCAAAACAACTGGCAAGACAGGCGTTGAGATGGAGGCGCTGACCGCCGCGTCTGTGGCCTGCCTCACCCTGTATGACATGCTCAAGGCGATCGACAAATCCATGGTCATCGGCTCCATAGAACTCCTTGAAAAGACAGGTGGAAAATCCGGTGATTACAGAAAGTCTACGTCATGAGCGGTCTGATAGATGTGGCCGACGCGCTTACCCTGCTGATCTCAAAAGCAGGCGATTTGGGCACTGTGACAGTCCCGCTAGAGCAAGCCTATGGCGCCATTCTGGCCGCTGATCTTAAGGCCAAAGTCAGCCGCCCTCCCACCGCTGTGTCGGCAATGGATGGCTATGCCGTGCGTCTCGCCGATGTCACAAGGTCGGGCGTGAGGCTCAAAGTCGTCGCCAACGCCCCCGCAGGCCACCCGACAGGCACCCCCATTCAGGCAGGCGAAGCCGCCCGCATCTTCACAGGGGCGCCACTCCCCACTGGCACCGACCATGTCGTCATACAAGAGAACACCACACGCGAGAGTGATGAGATTGTCATCTGCAATACGGCCTACACAACAGCGCAGAATGTCCGCGCCGCTGGCATCGATTTCAGCGCAGGTGAAACCGTTATCGCCGCCGGAACTCGCATCGGCGCAGCAGAGCTGGCCACCGCCGCCGCCGCCAATCACGCGGAACTGACCATTCGCCGTCGCCCCCGCGTCGGCATCCTCGCCAATGGAGATGAATTGCGGCCACCCGGCAGCACCCTGAAATATGGGGAGATTATCAACTCCAACCCGATCGGCCTCAGCGCGCTGATCACAGAATGGGGTGGCGATCCGGTCAATCTCGGCACCGCGCCAGACGATTTAGAAGCTATCGGCAAACACATCGCAGACGCAGAAGACATCGACATCTTCGTTCCCGTTGGCGGCGCGTCAGTGGGCGATCATGACTATATGCGACGGGCCTTCGCCGAGGCGGGCTTCACCCCCATCTTCGAGAAGATTGCCGTCAAACCGGGTAAGCCTACATGGTTCTCGGAGAACGGAAACCGCCGCGTGCTCGGCCTGCCCGGCAATCCCGCCTCGGCCTTTGTGTGCGCCCATATCTTCTTGCGCGCACTGCTCTTGCGCGATCAGGAGCTGAGCTTCAAAACAGCCCATCTCGCCGCTCCCTTGCAGAGTAATGGCCGCCGTGAAACCTTCCAACGCGCGCATGCCCATATCAGCGCCAGCGGCCAATTGAAGGTTCAGGCCGCCAGCAATCAGGACAGTTCGCTCCTGTCACCCTTCCTTACGGCTAACGCGCTCATCCGCCGCCTGCCGGATGCGCCCGCCGCAGCGGCAGGATCACCTGTGGAAATTCTTCCCATCAAGGCGCTGTAATGTCGGCCCTGCTCGGCATTGGCTTTTTCATCACGGCGATTTTGTATGCCGCTGTCGGCTTTGGCGGCGGTTCAACTTACAATGCATTGCTTGTGCTCAACGGCACTGATTACCGCATCCTGCCCAGCCTTGCCTTGGCCTGCAATATCCTCGTCGTCACCGGCGGCGTCATACGTTTCTGGCGCAGCGGTCACATCTCGCTGAAACGCCTTGCCCCCTTCCTCATCGCCTCAGTTCCCGCCGCGCTCATCGGCGGACGCATCCCGGTTTCAGAAACTGTCTTCATCGGTTTATTGGGCAGCGCCTTGTTACTATCCGGCCTCCGGCTGGCTTTTCAGCCAGCCACCGCATTGACCACCTCCCAACCCTACACACGCGCCAATCCCGCACTGTCACTTTGCGTTGGCGGTGCCATCGGGTTCCTCTCAGGGCTTGTTGGCATCGGTGGCGGCATTTTCCTCGCGCCAATCCTCTACATCACCCGCTGGGGCAGCCCCCGGCAAATCGCCGCCGCGTGCAGTGTCTTTATCCTAGCCAACTCAATATCAGGCCTAACCGGACAGGTGGCCAAGCTGAGCGATATGGCCGTTTTATCGCTGGCCCGACCCTACTGGTCCTTGCTGCTTTGTGTTTTGATCGGGGGGCAAATTGGCAGTTGGCTGGCCTCAGAACGGCTCTCCCCAAGCATCATCAAGCGGCTCACCGCGATTTTAATCCTCTATGTCGCCGCAAGACTGCTCTGGCGTTGGGCACAATTAGTAGGTTTTTCGCCTATCGGCTAAAAATGGGTGGCCAAGTGAGACCCAACTACATTAACCTAAAGGGAAATTGGTATCCGGAGACCTTGATGACGAAACTTCACGCCAAATTTGCGAGTGTTTGCGCTGTAACTCTAATACTTAGCGCTGGTGCATTTGCTGAAGGTGACGCAACACGTGGTGAAACAATTTTCAAACAATGTGCGACCTGCCATTCTATGGATCCTGCCGAGAAGAAAATGGGACCACATCTACAAGGTCTCGTCGGTCGGACAGCTGGCAGCATTGAGGGGGCCACCTATTCTAAAGCCATGAAGGCAAGCGAAATTGTATGGGATGCGAACTCTTTGCGCGAGTTTCTAACAAATCCTCGCAAAGCACTACCCGGCACAAGCATGCCAATCGGCCTCGCCAAAACTGGCGACATGGACGACCTGCTTGCATATTTATCCGCTGACACCAGCGCAGAATAATATAAAAATTCGGAGGACTTGAGATGACGAAATTGAAGGTAAATGGCAAAACGCTAGACGTTGAAGCCGATGGTTCAACACCATTGCTATGGGTGCTGCGCGAGCAGCTGGGTCTCACAGGCACCAAATATGGTTGCGGCGTCGCTCAGTGTGGCGCTTGCACGGTGCATGTTGATGGCGACCCGGTACGCGCATGCGTCTATCCCCTCGCAGCGCTCTCGGGCTCTGAAGAAATCACAACAATTGAAGGTCTATCCGAAGACGGCGATCATCCTGTCCAGCAGGCATGGGCAGAACTCGACATTCCTCAATGTGGCTACTGTCAGCCCGGTATGATCATGGCCGTCGCGGGTATGCTGAAAGACACCCCCAACCCGACCGATGCAGACATTGACGAGCAGATTACAAATATTTGTCGCTGCGGAACCTTCGCTCGCGTTCGCAAAGGCATCCACCTCGCCAAAACGAAGAAATCATAGGGAGAAAAATCATGAGTATTCTCGATAAAGTATCCCGTCGCGGTTTCATTGTTGGCGCCAGTACTGTTGGCGCTGGTCTGTCCATTGGTATTCTATCTGCGTGCGGCGATTCCAATTCCGCAGGCGATGCCGCCAAAAATGACGGCCCGCCCCCTGAAGAAGTAAACGCATGGGTCCACATCGGCCTAGACGATGTCGTCACCATCCGCATCGCCCGGTCTGAAATGGGTCAGGGCACGCTTACCGGCCTCGCTCAATTGGTCGCTGAAGAGCTTGAATGTGATTGGGACAAAGTCGTCACCGAATATCCAACACCGGGTCAAAACCTGGCCCGCAAGCGTGTTTGGGGTGATTTCTCCACAGGCGGCAGCCGCGGTATTCGCGGAAGCCACGATTATGTTCGCGAGGGCGGCGCAGCGGCACGCACGATGTTGATCGAAGCAGCTGCCTTGAGATGGGCTGTGCCTGCCTCAGAATGTTCAGCAGCCAACAGCATCATCACGCACGGACCATCCGGCAAAACGCTAACCTTTGGCGAAGTCACAGTGGACGCTGCAGGTTTAGAGGCACCTGCGGAAGTTAAGCTGAAAGACCCATCAGAGTGGAAGCTGATCGGGCAACCAAAGATGCGCCTCGATACAGCAGACAAACTGACCGGCAAGCAAATCTACGGCGCAGACATGAATCTGCCCGGTATGCTCAATGCCAGCATCAAGGCGTGCCCCATCCGTAAAGGCAAGCTCAAATCTTATGACGAAGCGGCGATCGCTGACATGCCCGGCGTTCGCAAAGTCATCAAAGTTGATGACACAGCTGTGGCGGTTGTCGCAGATACGTGGTGGCAAGCAAACTCAGCGCTGGAAGCACTACCAATAGAATGGGACGGCGGCGAACATGCGAACCTCTCTTCAGCAGAGATTGAAGAATGGCTCGATGAAGGTCTCACAGCAAAGGAAGCTTTTATCGGCAATGCAGCCGGCGACATCGAAGCGGCTCTTTCCGGTGCGGCCACGACTGTCGAAGCTGAATATCGCTTCCCTTACCAAAACCATGCCCCGATGGAGCCGATGAATGCCACGGCCATTTGGACGGAAGATAAATGTGAAGTCTGGTGCCCAACACAAAATGGCGAAGCGGCGCTCGCCGCGGCGGCCGCCGCTTCAGGTATCGCGATCGAAAAGTGCGACGTCTATAAACTCCACCTTGGCGGTGGCTTTGGTCGGCGTGGCATGAACGACTATGTTACCCAAGTGGTATCCATAGCCAAGCAAATGCCTGGCACACCTATCAAACTGCTCTGGTCGCGCGAAGAAGACATGCGTCAGGGCTTCTATCATCCAATCACGAAGGCCCGCATGGTCGGCGCGCTCGACAAGGATGGCAATTTTTCGGGCATGCACATGCGTATATCCGGGCAATCCATTCTCAGCGCTTTAATGCCTTTCGCGCTGAATGACGGAATGGACTTCTTGGTCTTTCAGGGCTTGCTGCCAGAGGAACCGGCAAATCCGCGTACAGCAGACCAAACAACCAAGTACAAATTCCCTAATCTGAAAATCGATCACGCCATGCGCAACCCGCCTGTGCAGCCCGGTTTTTGGCGCGGCGTGAATGCCAACCAAAACGCGGTCTATATGGAGTGTTTCATCGATGAGATGGCGCATGCTGGCGGACAAGATCCGCTAGAGTTCCGCATTGGTCTGCTGGGCGAAGACTCCAAGAGTGCGAAAGTGCTTCGTGCCGCCGCTGAAAAGTCTGGCTGGGGCTCGAATGACGGCAAGGCGCGTGGCCTCTGCACGTTCTATTCTTTCGGCGCGTACACGGCGGCCTGTGCCGAAGTCACCGTCAGTGATGATGGCAAGCTCAGCATTGATCGTATTGTGGCGGCAACTGATCCGGGACATGCGGTAAACCCGCAACAAATCGAAGCTCAGGTCGAAGGCTCATTCGTCTACGGCCTCTCCGCCCTACTCTATGGAGAGATCACTTTCGAAGGCGGTGAAGTGCAAGAAGACAACTTCCACACCTTCGACTCGTTGCGTATCGCTGATATGCCAGAAGTCGAAACCTTAATCATGCCATCCGGCGGGTTCTGGGGTGGTGTCGGTGAGCCAACTATTGCTGTGGCTGCGCCTGCTGTTCTCAATGCGATTTATGCCGCAACGGGAAAACGCATACGCAACCTTCCGATCAAAGATCAGGACTTGAGGGCAACGTGATCCGACTGAACCATGGCATCTCAGGCACCTGTCTGGGTGTCATGCTTCTCATCATGTCTGCCTGCTCTGACGGCTCGGTCACGGCTGATGATACAACATCAGAGCCCCCGACAGTGAGTGTTGCCCGCACCGCGACCCTCGGCGTTAGCTGCAATGGCTGTCATTCTGACAATGGCACCGCACTCGTCCCTCTCACCGGACGAGACGCCGAGACGCTCATCACTCAACTCACATTGTATAGAGATCAAGAAACCGGCACGACTGTCATGCACCGACTTGCGCGCGGCTACACAGATGCTGAGATTAAGGCCATCGCCACTTACCTCACCAATGGAGAGGCAGATTAAGATGGTGAGTACCAGTACCCTCAACAGACGCCATATTATCGCTGGCCTTGGCGCCAGCGGTGCGCTTGGCAGTATAAGTCTGCCTGCACTCGCGCAAACCAAAGCAAATCTCGTTATCATTGGTGGTGGTTTCGGGGGCGCAACGGCTGCGAGATACCTAAAACGCCTCGTGCCCAACGCTAATATCAGCTTGGTCGAGCCGAATTCAAAATTCATCTCCTGCCCATTCAGCAATCTGGTTATCGCTGGCGAACGCACACTAGATGAACAAACCTTCTCTTATAAAAAACTCGTCAAAGCGGGCATAACGCTCGTCCAGGAGAAGGCCTCTAAAATAGATAGCGCATCCAAAACTGTGACATTGGAAGGCGGTAGTACTCTACCATTTGATCGACTTGTTCTTTCGCCCGGTATTGATTTCCGGTGGGACGCAATCGAAGGCTATAACCAAGCTGCCTCACAGATTATACCTCACGCTTGGAAGGCTGGTTCACAAACTCAATTGCTTCGTGATCAACTTCTCGCAATGGAAGATGGCGGCCTCGTCATTATGTCTGTTCCGCCAGCTCCGTTCCGTTGTCCGCCCGGCCCTTATGAACGCGCCAGCTTGATCGCGCACTACCTCAAAACACAAAAACCACGGTCAAAACTGCTCGTCCTCGATGCCAAAGACAGTTTCTCAAAAATGCCGCTATTTAAAGAGGCATGGGCAAAACACTATCCTGACCATCTTGAATGGCGCGGCGCTACCGATGATGGCCGGGTTAGCCGTGTCGACGCCAGCACCTCAACGGTTTCAACCGATTTCGACGACATTAAAGCCAATGTCGCCAATGTGATCCCCCCCCAACAAGCAAGCCATATTGCACAAATTTCGGGTGTCGCCGACGCGACAGGCTGGTGCCCCATCAATCCCGTAACATTTGAGTCCACATTGCAGCCGAACATTCATGTGATCGGCGACGCCAGTATTGTCGCACCGATGCCAAAATCTGCATTTTCAGCCAATCTCCAGGCTAAACTTTGTTCCATTCAGATCGCGGTTTTACTCGCAGGTGATGAGCCCGAAGCAACTTTGCTCAACAACACCTGTTATTCCTTCACGACACCCGATGAGGCCGTTTCTATCTCTGGCGTTTATCGCAACACAAACAATGTGTTTGAAAGCATACCCAATGCGGGCGGGCTTAGCCCTCTGGCTGCCAGCAATGATATCCGCATGACCGAGGCGACTCAGGCAACCGATTGGTTCAAGGCGATTATTATGGACACGTTAGGCTGATGCGCATCAGTCTCTCACTTGTGATGGGTGCATTCTTCCTTTTCAGCGCTTGTGGACAATCTGAAGGCACGGCACTGGCACCATTCGTCATCACTGGTGACACGATCAGTGCCCCACTAAGTGAGACTATCGCCTCACCAATACGCGGCGAACAAATCTTTACCGAACGCGCGCGAGGTCATTGCGTTTTATGCCATCAAGTGGCCTCCAATGACGCGCCATTCCAAGGCAATGTTGGTCCCGATCTTTCATCTGTCGGCGCTCGCCTTACGGCGGGCCAAATACGCCTCAGAATTGTTGATTCCAGCCGCATTAATGCCGATACCGTGATGCCGCCCTACTATCGAAATAGCGGTCTCAATCAGGTCGCGACTGAACACGTTGGCACGTCTGTGCTAAAACCGGAGGAAATTGAAGACTTGGTTGCCTATCTTACGGGCCTCAAAGGATAGTCAAATGATGAAACGATCCCCTGCCACGCTCAATAGGCGCCGCCTCTTGCAAATCAGCACGGGAAGCGTGGCAATAATGTCGATGCCAGGCTTGGCTCTCGCTGACGAAAAAGCTTTTCGCGCCAGCCGCATAGCTGCGTTTGGAGAGACCTCTATCGAGGAAGGCAGGGTCACAATCACGCTTCCCCCAATAGCTGAAAATGGTAATTCGGTCCCCATAACAGTGAGCGTTGATAGCCCGATGACCGAAACTTCATTCGTCAAGCGCATCGTCATTCTGTCTCCGCGCAACCCCATCCCGGATGTGTCGCACTATAAACTTGGCCCTCACTCAGGTCGTGCTGAAGTATCTTCCCGAATCCGTCTCGCTGGCACACAATCTATTGAGGCCATCGCTGAAATGAATGATGGCACGCTGTGGTCAGGTTCAAAAAGCACTGTGGTCACGCTGGCCGCTTGCGCAATTTTATAAAGGGAGGTCCGATGAGCACCATACGAATTTCCATCCCTAAAACTGCCATTGTCGGCGAAATTATCGAAATCAAAACTCTTATTCAACATCCTATGAAAAGCGGTTTTGGACGTGATGCACGCGGTCAGGTCATCCCACGAGATATCATCAAATTCTTCCAATGCGACTATATCGACGAAACAGTTTTCGAAGCGGAATTATTTCCATCGACAGCTGCCAATCCCTTCATCAGTTTCTTCACGCGAGTGACGAAAAGTGGCACATTCACTTTCACGTGGACTGACATGAATGGAAAAAAATGGGTCGAAACTCGTAACATCTCGATCGCCGAATAATGCGCGTATCCCTGATCTTCCTCTCAATATCCATCGCCGCATGCTCGGACCAATCCATCACCCCTGAAACCCAATATAATGAACTGGCCGAAGTTATCTCGGGCTACGACTATTTGCAGCCTGACACTCAAATCTTGCAAGAAGATGAGTTCTCAAACCCTGGTTTCTTATGGGTCGATAAAGGCGAGGAACTCTTTAATCTCCCCGCGAAAAACGGGAAAAGCTGCGCCACCTGCCACTCGTCAGATAAACGATCGCTCATTGGCGTCGCTGCGGGGTATCCAAGATATGACTCACGTGTCAAAGCTCTCATCAATATAGAAGGTCGAATAAATCTATGCCGGAAAGATCACCAATCCGAAGATACCCTAGCATATGAAAGTGAGCCCTTGCTCGCACTGACAACTTATGTGGCAAACCAGTCAAAAGGTTCACCAATTGTGGGAGCGCTGCAAGCCGAGGCACGATCCAATTTCAAGCAAGGACAAACTTATTTCAATACGAAACGCGGTCAGTTCAATCTCTCTTGTGCTCAGTGTCACAATGGCAATGTCGGCAAAAATCTGCGCGGCGACACAATAAGTCAGGGCCACGGCAATGGGTTTCCAGCATACCGTTTGGAATGGCAGACCCTCGGTTCACTTCACCAACGTTTCCAATATTGCGATATCGGCGTACGAGCCGAGCCGCTACCAAGTGGATCGCAAACCTATATCGACTTGGAATATTTCCTCAATCACAGAAGCGCTGGCCTCCCCATTGAAACGCCCGCAATCAGACGCTGATAGTCACACCAGGATGCCAACAAACGCTACTCCTATTAAATTAGCAACAAACTGATAAACACTGCCGAAAAAAGATCACAAAAAAAACCCCCGAAATCAGCAAAGATTTCAGGGGCCTATTTGGGTGCGGGAGTAGGATTTGAACCTACGACCTTCAGGTTATGAGCCTGACGAGCTACCGGACTGCTCCATCCCGCGTCAACTTTCATACATTTAGGAACTGTGCCCCTGAAATGCAAATCCGGCCCGCCATAATCTGGCAAGAGGCCGGAAATTGTGTGGTCGAAACCAACACACAGACCGGAAATCCAGTCTGAAAAGGTAAGAGAAAGATTATCTGCAAGAACATAATAACGTGACTGATTTCTGCGAACCCGGCAGCGACCTACTCTCCCACGCCTTGAGACGTAGTACCATCGGCGCAAGGGGGCTTAACGACCGAGTTCGAGATGGGATCGGGTGGGGACCCCCTGCCATAACCACCGGGTTGGCGGAAATCAGTCAGGGTTATTATAAGAAACCAAAATGTCTGAATGAGATCTCTGTGCTGTGAAGCGAATACGCTTTCAACTACACACGAGTTTCACGATCAAGCCTATCGAGCAATTAGTACCGGTTAGCTCCACGCCTCGCAGCGCTTCCACATCCGGCCTATCGACGTGCTGGTCTTGCACGGCTCTCAGGGATACCTGGTTTTGAGGTTAGTTTCCCGCTTAGATGCTTTCAGCGGTTATCTAGTCCACACATAGCTACCCTGCAATGCGGCTGGCGCCACAACAGGTCCACCAGAGGTGTGTTCATCCCGGTCCTCTCGTACTAGGGACAAATCCTCTCAAGTATCCAACACCCACGGCAGATAGGGACCAAACTGTCTCGCGACGTTCTGAACCCAGCTCACGTACCACTTTAATCGGCGAACAGCCGAACCCTTGGGACCTGCTCCAGCCCCAGGATGTGATGAGCCGACATCGAGGTGCCAAACGATGCCGTCGATATGGACTCTTGGGCATCATCAGCCTGTTATCCCCGGAGTACCTTTTATCCGTTGAGCGATGGCCCTTCCACTCGGGACCACCGGATCACTATGACCGACTTTCGTCTCTGCTCGGGTTGTCACCCTCACAGTCAGGCAGGCTTATGCCATTGCACTCAACGACCGATGTCCGACCGGTCTGAGCCTACCATCGCGCGCCTCCGTTACTCTTTAGGAGGCGACCGCCCCAGTCAAACTACCCGCCACACAGGGTCCCGGACCCATCCAGGGTCGCGGTTAGACATCAAAGAAGACAAGGGTGGTATTTCAAGGTTGGCTCCATATCAGCTGACGCCAATACTTCAAAGCCTCCCACCTATCCTACACATATATTCTTTAATGCCACTGTGAAGCTGTAGTAAAGGTTCACGGGGTCTTTCCGTCTGACCGCGGGTACCCCGCATCTTCACGGGGACTTCAATTTCGCTGAGTCTATGTTGGAGACAGTGGGGAAGTCGTTACGCCATTCGTGCAGGTCGGAACTTACCCGACAAGGAATTTCGCTACCTTAGGACCGTTATAGTTACGGCCGCCGTTCACCAGAGCTTCAATTCGGAGCTTGCACCCCTCCTTTTAACTTTCTGGCACCGGGCAGGCGTCAGACCCTATACGTCGCCTTGCGGCTTCGCAGAGCCCTGTGTTTTTGATAAACAGTCGCAACCCCCAATTTTGTGCCCCTCAGACCTGGTTGCCCAGATTGAGGCCTCCTTCTCCCGAAGTTACGGAGGTAATTTGCCGAGTTCCTTCAACATAGTTCTCTCAAGCGCCTTGGTATGCTCTACCTGTCCACCTGTGTTGGTTTAGGGTACGGTCTCAATAGGGAGGCTATTTCCAGGGACTTCCAGGCTGCATCTTCAATCCAATAAGGAGATACAACTTTCGAAATCCGTCACTCATCCCTCGGCCCACGAATATTAACGTGGTTCCCATCGACTACGCCTTTCGGCCTTGCCTTAGGGGCCGGCTAACCCTGCGCAGATTAGCTTTACGCAGGAACCCTTGGACTTTCGGCGAGAGGGTCTCTCACCCTCTTTATCGCTACTCATGTCAGCATTCTCACTTCCGATACCTCCAGCAAACCTCACGGTTCACCTTCACAGGCTTACGGAACGCTCCGCTACCGCTCTTTCGAGCCCACAATTTCGGCGAATAACTTTAGTCCCGTTACATTTTCCGCGCAGAGGCGCTTGATCAGTGAGCTGTTACGCTTTCTTTAAAGGATGGCTGCTTCTAAGCCAACCTCCTGATTGTCTCAGCACCTCCACATCGTTTCGCACTTAGCTATTACTTAGGGGCCTTAATTGGTGGTCTGGGTTGTTTCCCTCTCCACTACGGACGTTAGCACCCGCAGTGTGTCTGCCATGTATAACTTCCTGGTATTCGGAGTTTGAGAAGGTTTGGTAATCCGGTGAGGACCCCTAGCCCATTCAGTGCTCTACCCCCAGGAGTCTAATCATGACGCTCTACCTAAATAGATTTCGCGGAGAACCAGCTATCAGCAAGTTTGATTGGCCTTTCACCCCTAGGCACAGGTCATCCGAGAGCTTTTCAACGCTCAACGGTTCGGCCCTCCAGTGCATGTTACTGCACCTTCAGCCTGCCCATACCTAGATCACTTGCCTTCGGGTCTAATGCTACGTACTCGGTCGCCCTATTCAGACTCGCTTTCGCTGTGCCTACACCTAACGGCTTAAGCTTGCACGCAACACTAAGTCGCTGACCCATTATACAAAAGGTACGATGTCACTCCGAAGAGCTCCATCAGCTTGTAGGCATCCAGTTTCAGGTACTGTTTCACTCCCCTCATCGGGGTACTTTTCATCATTCCCTCACGGTACTGTTCACTATCGGTCGGTAAGGAGTACTTAGGCTTGGAGGGTGGTCCCCCCATGTTCAGACAGGATTTCACGTGTCCCGCCCTACTCTAAAAGGTCTTCATTTTACGGATACGGGGCTATCACCCACTATGGCGTACCTTCCCAGATACTTCTCCTTATTTCAGACCAGGCCTGGTCCGCGTTCGCTCGCCACTACTAACGGAGTCTCAATTGATGTCCTTTCCTCCGGGTACTCAGATGTTTCAATTCCCCGGGTTTGCTTTTTAAACCTATGTATTCAGTTTAAAATATCTCACTAGTGAAATGTTAGACAGGACGAGCACCTAAGTGCTCGTATTATCCAACATCTCGGAGATGGGTTTCCCCATTCAGAAATCACCGGATCAAAGGGTGCTCTCGCCTCCCCGGTGCTTATCGCAGAGTGCCACGTCTTTCATCGCCTCTTACCGCCAAGACATCCCCTGAATGCCCTTTTGACGCTTGATCGTTTTTGAAACCCATGTGCAGTAGAAAACGCATTCGCACTTTCCACAACATGGATCTCGATCAGACATGTTGGTTTCTTGCAGATCGACCCTTTGATGCTGACCATGTTGCCATGGCCGCACTGTTCGGCTGAAGCATACACACCAAAACCTGACGGTTTGAGCGGCGTGTAGGCCGGATCAATCTTTCCCTTACGATAACAAACATCCCGATCTCAAGGAGACCGGAAAACGGTAAACTTCTTTCGTTCGAACAAAACAGGATGGTGGAGCCAGACGGAATCGAACCGACGACCTCCTGAATGCAAATCAGGCGCTCTCCCAACTGAGCTATGGCCCCGAAATCTGGCATCCGCCAGTCGAGCCGCCACTTGCATTATGCAAACTTCGATGGTGGGCCGAGGAAGAGTTGAACTTCCGACCTCACGCTTATCAGGCGTGCGCTCTAACCACCTGAGCTACCGGCCCTTAACTGACGGGCCAGAGCCACACAGTCAAAGTCGAAGACAGGCGATAAAGCGCCCGTGGGGCTCGCTTAGAACCCGAAAAATCTTACGACTATTCGAGAACTTCGAACGAAGGAAGAGAAACGAAGGCGGCGTAATAACCGCATAAGTTTTGTCCCCGAAGGGACTATTGTCTTAGGTAAGTCTCAGAGCCTGCAAGCAAGCAATCCAAGACATCCTTAGAAAGGAGGTGATCCAGCCGCAGGTTCCCCTACGGCTACCTTGTTACGACTTCATCCCAGTCACTGATCCTACCGTGGCCTGCTGCCTCCGAAGTTAGCACACAGTCTTCGGGTAGAACCAATTCCCATGATGTGACGGGCGGTGTGTACAAGGCCCGGGAACGTATTCACCGTGGCATGCTGATCCACGATTACTAGCGATTCCACCTTCATGCCGTCGAGTTGCAGACGACAATCCGAACTGAGACAGTTTTTGGGGATTATCCCATTGTCACTGCCATTGTAGCACGTGTGTAGCCCTACCCGTAAGGGCCATGAGGACTTGACGTCATCCCCACCTTCCTCCGGCTTGCCACCGGCAGTTTCCTTAGAGTGCCCAGCCAAACCTGCTGGCAACTAAGGATGAGGGTTGCGCTCGTTGCGGGACTTAACCCAACATCTCACGACACGAGCTGACGACAGCCATGCAGCACCTGTATCCGATCCAGCCTAACTGAAGAAATCCATCTCTGGAAATCGCGATCGGTATGTCAAGGGTAGGTAAGGTTCTGCGCGTTGCTTCGAATTAAACCACATGCTCCACCGCTTGTGCGGGCCCCCGTCAATTTCTTTGAGTTTTAATCTTGCGACCGTACTCCCCAGGCGGAGAGCTTAATGCGTTAGCTGCGTCACCGACAGGTATACCTGCCAACAACTAGCTCTCATCGTTTACGGTGTGGACTACCAGGGTATCTAATCCTGTTTGCTCCCCACACTTTCGCACCTCAGCGTCAGTACCAGTCCAGTTAGCCGCCTTCGCCACTGGTGTTCCACCGAATATCTACGAATTTCACCTCTACACTCGGTATTCCGCTAACCTCTCCTGGTCTCTAGACTTCCAGTTTCAAATGCAGTTCCGAGGTTGAGCCTCGGGATTTCACATCTGACTTAAAAGTCCGCCTACGTGCGCTTTACGCCCAGTAATTCCGAACAACGCTAGCCCCCTTCGTATTACCGCGGCTGCTGGCACGAAGTTAGCCGGGGCTTCTTTACTAGGTACTGTCATTATCATCCCTAGCGAAAGAATTTTACAACCCTAAGGCCTTCATCATTCACGCGGCATGGCTGCATCAGGCTTTCGCCCATTGTGCAAGATTCCCCACTGCTGCCTCCCGTAGGAGTCTGGGCCGTGTCTCAGTCCCAGTGTGGCTGGTCATCCTCTCAGACCAGCTATAGATCGTCGCCTTGGTAAGCCGTTACCCTACCAACTAGCTAATCTAACGCGGACCGATCTTTCACCGATAAATCTTTCCCCCGGAGGGCGTATACGGTATTACCACTCGTTTCCAAGTGCTATTCCGTAGTGAAAGGTACGTTTCCACGCGTTACTCACCCGTCTGCCACTATATCGTTCGACTTGCATGTGTTAAGCCTGCCGCCAGCGTTCGTTCTGAGCCAGAATCAAACTCTCATGTTGAGTTTTGATCTGACGATCCGTCCTTTGGAATAAGGACGGTCACTCTAGCTATATAAGCATCAAGTATTGCGTTCTTTTGACGAGAAACCCTTAGTCACAAAGATCAGGCCGAAACCCAATCGATGGAAAAAGAATTTTCTCTAAGAAACGCATCCGTCGTGATCGTTTTGGAAATGGTCCGAAAACCATCTCCGCAAGCTACCACGCCGCCTGCGTTTCTCTTCCTAATCTCTTACGATGTCAAACAGCTGGAACCGAAGCTCCGGACCCTCCTGAACCCCGAAGGATCCGCTTGGAAGAGGCGGCTTATAAGAGCCACCGAAGTACTCGTCAACCGCCTTTTTGAACCTTTCTGCAGAATGATGTTTGACCATCAAAACCCGCTGAATTTTGGAACAAACGAACCTTTTGAACCGAATATTTTCGGCCCGCTAAGTTCAGGCGTTTCAGAGAAGAAGCGCCGTATAAACGCCTCCCTTTTCTTCGTCAACTACCTTTTTGTTTCCATCTGCAGGCCGGTGGTTAACCACCAAACGATACTGACTTCAAACCAAACGAATCTCACTGCCGATTGCTCGGCCCGTTAAATTCAGGCATTTCTGAAGAGCCGAGAATATAACCTCTGTTTGGGGGAAAGTGCAAGCACTTTTTCTCCTAAACGTCAGCGAATATTCTCGCCCCGCGTCGTTGGCCTCACGACCTCTTCAGCGGAGGCCGGGAGATAGCCCCCCTCCTCGAGACAAGCAACCCCTAAAACAGCAGAAAACGCAAATAAACTGCACTTTATCGAAAACGGCCTCAGTACTGCGCCGATAAGTAGGATTTCATCGCTTCTGCCTCAGCCTCTGCGCCTGCGATTTTCCATTTCACCAGATCACCTATCGAAATCACCCCGACCATTTCACCGTCCAAAGTAACAGGTAAGTGCCGAATGCGCCTATCAGTCATCAAATGAAGGGCCGCATCGAGTGATTCTGACGTCGGCATTGTTACAACATCTCGCGTCATTGTTTCACTCACTTGAAGCAACAAAGCGGCCTCGCCATGGCGGGCGACCTGCCTGACAATATCCCGCTCGGACAAGACACCAACCAAGTTACCGTCGCCATCAATTGCGACCACAGCTCCGATTCGTTGAGTGTCGAGAACCTTCGCCACGACATGCAATGTCGAATCGGCCCCCACAGTTATGACGTTTCGTCCTTTGTCATTCAGGATCTGCTCCAAAATCATCGTGTTCCTCCTTGGCTAGCACCTCTCTTCGGGCATCTACACTCCAAGAGTAACACAGAAATCAGCGGCTTTCCGAAAAATAAGGCTATTCGAAATGACGAGCGCCTGCGTGTAGCATCCACTTCATCACAATCGCGCCGGCAATATAGCCGCCAATATGAGCCTGCCACGCGATAGACGCCCCGAGCAGTCCAGGACCAATAAGAGCCAGAACGATATTACCTATGAGGAACGCTGCGGAGATTTTCAGAAAATCGACTGAAAGAATCATTCCCGCCGCCCCTGTTCGCGTCAGCAACACCGCAGCAAGCACTCCACTAACCCCACCCGAAGCACCTATCGCGATAGGTCCATAGGGATAATAAGAGACGAGGTGAAACACAGAGCCTCCCACGACACTCGCAAGGAACAGCAACAAGAAGCGCACATCCGCGTTCAGCGCAGGGGCTCCTCCGGGGGGAATAAACCGCTTGATGACCTCATGCACAGGCTTACCCACCCCCAGCAACATGGCAGAGTTCATGATGACGTGCCCCCAGTCAGCATGCAGCAGGGCCATCGTCACTGTCGGCATCAATGCCTCGATCATATTTGAATAGGGGCGCACGCCCGGCACATCGGCCACCAGCCCCGTCCATGGCCAGAATCGCTGCGGGTAAACCGCGCCTTCTGTGAGCGCCCAGACCTCCAACGCGCCACCGGTCTGAGACACGACCAAATGAACGACAACGAAGATGCCTGCCAACACAATAGTCACAAGCGGCGCATTGATGAAAGGCGGGGGTTTTCTGCTCAAGTCTATACATTCCTAACTAGCTTCACCGAGATGTTCGCTGCCGAGATGGCAAAATCAAGACCTCATGCCACTCTAAGTACCGAATTGAACCAGATTGAAACACCACCTCCTCGTTTGCGTGCGATACTCATCTATTTTGGGTCATTTCGCCCGTATTCCCCTATTACGCGACCCTTTTATCAGGAATTCACCTTGGCACAGCAGTTGCAAATTGGACCGCAACACTCACCCAATTGGGGAATTATGGAATGGCTAAATCAGTATCAATCTCAGGGCTGGCAACAGTGCTCATCGCATCCGCCGCTTTCGCGGCTCCAGGCGTGATGGCTCAGGAAGCCAGTCACCTTTCAGAATTCGAGCGCCCGATTGGCTGGGACTATGGCTCTGAAAGCCGCGCTTATGACGCCGATACGAAAGACCTTCACGGCAACCGTGTCGTAATAAATGGCCTCATTCAGGGCGGCAGCTCTCTCGGGCGTGGCTTGAACACCGGCTGGGGCCAAACAGAAGGCAGCACCGGAATGCTCGGTTCTGGCCTCGCAGCGGGCAACCAACTCAACGTCGTCACCAACGGATCAAACAACGTCATCATCATTGACAGCACTCAAATCAACAATGGCGACCAAACAGTCGTCATGGGCGGGGAATAATCAACATGGCTAATCTTATGAAATCATCTGCAACGCGTCGTGGACTTAAGTCCGCAACAGCTTTGGCTGCGGCTGCTCTGGCTGTCACAGCATGTGTCTCACCTGTTCCAGGCGCGACTGGCAATTATGCCTCTCCGATCGGAACCGCCCCCGTAACGGTAAACCCAACACCATACTCTGAAGCTTTGGTTTGCATGGGTCAGTTTGCCCGCGCAGAAAACATCAACGCACCACGCATCGCTGTGGGTCGTATCCTCGACTATACTGGTAAAGCAGACATTGAAGGCGGTCGCCGGGTCACACAGGGCGCGTCACTTATGGCCATGTCAGCGTTCGCAAAATCTGGCGCACGCCTGGTTGAACGTTTCGATACATCCGTTTCTGAGATGGAACTGACATTCAAAAACAATAAGCTCATCGAAGACGGTAAGGGCGGATACGCCAAAATCAACGCCGGTGAAGTTGCAGGGTCCGACTTTTATCTCGTCGGCGGCATCACGGAACTGAACTACAATATTCGCTCAGTAGGCGGAGAAGCTTATGCAGGTGACCTCGACGCAGCAGATACCAAAGGCACGCTTGGCGGCAAAATGTTCGTCATCAACATTGCGATGGATTTGCGCATGGTAGAGACCAAAACGCTCAACGTGGTCGATGTCATTTCATATCAAAAGCAAATCATTGGCCGCGAAATCTCTCTTGGCATCTTCGACTTTGCGAACGGCAACGTATTCGACATTGGTGTCGGTGGCCGCGCTCAGGAACCTATCCAGCTAGCCGTCCGCTCAACTGTTGAACGCGCTGTTCTGGAAATGATGGCGAACATGTATGGCGCTCCAAAGACGGACGTTTGTGAAAGCATGGACATCACCGCCTCAACGAACAGCCACGCTGGTGACTTCGTGCCCGTCGGCAATCAGTTGCAAGATTATAGCGGCGCAACCCGCGACCAAGCTTACCGCATCGTGCCGAAATCCAACTCACTCTTGCGCGGCCGCAAATAACCCACGTTCAAACTTCGGCTTAAACGCAATCTGTTAGGAGGGTCTTATGACTCGCACAATGAAAACGGCCATTACGCCAGCCCTCATTGCGATTATCGCAGCGGGCACTGCGCAGGCACAATCTGCCCCTGCCCCGGTCACCATTGACCAAATACAACTCGGCGACAGCCTCTCCACTCTAACGGTCAACGCACCGGACGGCGCAGAAGAAGCATCGGCCACAAACACAGCCATCGGCAACACTGCTTCTGGTCACCTCATTCGCGGGGCGCTCGATTACGCAGTAAATCAGGACGCAAACGGATCAGTTGCGGCAGACACGGAGTTACTGGGCGGCAACGTCACGGGCGTAGTTACCTCCAACACGCTGGCATACGGCAATGCCACGACGGGCGGTTCATCAGATGGCGATGTCACCTTCACAGGGGATCAACATACAACGGGGCCCGTCTCAGCAACGGCCATCACAGATGTTGAAACCGTCGGCGGCATATCAAACTCTACCGTCGCCGCGGCCAATATTTCAAACACTTCGGCGGCTAACGGTCAAAATCTCGCGACACAAATTCAAATTTCAGACGCAAACGTCACCGCCACTAGCGATGTCGATATGTGCTGTGATGCTGGTTATGCTAACACGCTAACAGCCGCGTCGGGTAACACAGCATCGTCAACTGGCACAACGTCAACAGCCATCCAGACGGCAACCCAAATAACGCGCGACAACACCGCAATCACTGCGCACTCTGATATCTACGGTTACCACGGCCACGACACATCCTCGTCGGTGACGGCTAATGGCAACAGTTATACGCTCGACAATGAGTGGGGTTATACCGCGCTCGGTCAGGACGGGGCGCCGCTAGATCAAACAAATGGCGCAGACGTATCCGCCACCTCGCTTGCCACATACGGCACATGGAGCGGCTACGCCTACTCATCAGCCTACGGTGTAGGTAATTCGGCCAGCGTGAACAATATCGGCGTAGACACAACGCTCAACGCCATCCAGACCAACAATGGTGACGTTTCAGCACTCGCGACACTTAACTCTACCTCCACATCTGGCGGCACGGGTCAGGTCAGCGCCGTTGCAATCGGGAACAGCTCAAGCGCTTTCCTCTGTAACACATGTGGTGACGCGGTTCTCTCAGGTTCAGTTAGTCAGATCAACCGAGGCAATGTTCGCGCACAAGCTCATGCTGGCACCACCGCTGCAGGCGGCGTCTACGGCACGGCTAGCGCTATTGGCAACGCAGCGACTTTCACCAGTAGCGGTGACTAATCTGATGTGATCAGACGACCCCTACTTGTGTACAAAGCCCCGGCGTGAACCTTTCACGGTCGGGGCTTTTTTTAAGCTACGCTGAAGAATGACCTCACGGACACCCAATTGCCCGTGCAAGAATGTTGCGATGGATTTCGCTCGTTCCCGAATAGATCGTCGCCGCGCGCGTAGCGAAATACTTGGCTTGCGCAAAATCGCTATTGGGCGCCGCCTCAACTCCTATTTCTGTAATCGCTTGATGCAATTCAGTCGCGAGCACCTTCAATACAGACGCCGCTGGCCCCGCCTTAATCGGCATCTGCCCAGAAGAAGCGCGCAATTCCAGTGCCTCAAAATTCTCAATCCGCATCAACAATAGCGCCAGCTTGGTTACCATGAACGCATCAATCTCCCCGCCCCGCGCAGCGCCTCGTCTCACCGCATTAAACGCGCGCCGAAGTAAGCCGGTTGTGGTGTTATTCGACCGAGCAATAGCCATAAGGCGTTTGGCGGTCTTCCATCCATCACCTATCTCGCCCACCCGATCCGCCACAGGTGTACGCGCGCCGTCAAAGAACACCTCATTGGTTTCATACTCTCCATCGATGAAGCGTATCGGGCGCACTTGAATCGCAGGATTGTCCATTTCAACCAACAAAAAGACCAGCCCCTCGCCACCGCTAGTGCCCTCTTCGCAACGCGCTAATAAGAACATATGCGTCGCATATTGGGCAAAACTGGTCCAAACCTTACTACCCGTCAGCACAAAATCATCGCCATCACGAACGGCCCTCAAAGACAAGGCTGACAGGTCAGACCCTGCCTGTGGTTCTGAAAACCCTTGGCACCATTCGTGGGTTCCGTTCAATATAGCAGGCAAATACCGCGCTTTCTGGGACAGTGACCCTTCTGCCATGATCAAAGGGCCAATGGTGCGAATACCCGATGACTGCAAAACAGGCGCATCTCTTTGCGCACACGCATTCTCGAAATAAAGCCGCTGCGCCGCGCTCCAGCCAGCACCACCATATTCACGAGGCCAAGTTGGAGCGACCCACCCTCGTGCGAGCAGTATATTCCGCCAAGCGGCACACGCATCAGGAGCTGATTTCAGGCCGGTCGTCGCCCGACCCGCAGACTGCAATTCTTCAGTCAACATTTGATCAAGGAAGGCATCAACTTCGCGCCTAAAAAATGCGTCATCCTGTTCGCCGAACTCGGCGTCTAATTCTGGCTCCAGCTTCACCGCATCTATACTCATAAAAATCCACCCAATAGATCGCGAGCTATTCTGGCACCTCATCGCGCGCCTCAAACTACGTAACGATACGCAGAGCCAATCCAAACCGCACAAAAAAGCCCCACAAGATCATGTGATCTCATGGGGCTTTCTAACAACGAAATAGGGAGTTTCGTTTTGGGGAGTTCGGAAAACCTAGTTCAGACCGTTTCCAACCCCACCGTTCAATTGGATGCGGGTCGGAGCGGTCGCACGCGTGCGCTGCACCTGACGTGACACAGATTTCATCACGGTCCGGTTCTGAGGTACACACACTTTTGCTTCACGGCGCAGATTGATCAGCTTCATACCGGGTCCATTTCTGCGCAGCAGAGAACGCTCATTGCAATTGCGTTGCGGCGCTTGAGGTGCGCAGCTCAGATCGCCGCCTGCGCGATGAACCAACGCTTCACCCTTAGCGCAAGAAAAACTCTCCGCCTTAGAGAAGTCCGCCTGTGATCCGTTCATTTGCCCCAATGTCACCTGCATATAGGTGCCGGCCATGCAGCGATAAACTTCACCCGCATACTTGGCAGAGACTTGTTTCTCGCCAGAGACTTGCGACGCAGGATGCGGCGTGCCCTTATCATCAAGGCAATCGGCGCGCACGGGGCGCAGCTTGGAAACATAGCTAACCTGATCGACACAGTATTCTTCGGTCACAGGCACCTGCTCAGTGATGGTTTCAGTATATTGCTCTGGTTGACCCTCAAGCATCAGTTCACGCGCCGGCGTTGCCGGGGTGGACGCAACAAAGCCTCCCCCACCGACAACATTATAACGGCGATTTGAAAATTGCTGTTGCTTCTGTTGCTGCAAAAAGCCCTGCGTTTGAATAGACGTAACGCCCACATTCGTATTCGGTGTGCTCACCACGATATTTGGCGCGCCCAATGTCACTCCCGGCAGATTCACGCCTGAAGGCGTGTCACAGCACCCTGGCCCAGTTTGAGGGGTGCCAGATGGGGTTGCGCCCCCGAGTCCTGGCACAATCACGGCAGGTCCAGTCGGGAGTAGCGGTCCAGGGTTCACGGGCGCTGGCCCACAACCACCGGGGCAAACCGCCTGCCCAAGAGCGACCCCAGACGGCACAAACAGCGCTGTAGCAGCCGCGCAAGCGAGCAAAGTGTTTCGTGTTGATACGTTCATAGACATTCCCCGTCAGTGTTCGCTTTCAAGGATGCATAACGCGTGCCGACTTGCGCATCAGGCGAGTGGCCTCCGCTTTTAGGGGGAATTTTTCATCCGGACGTCTCTCGGATACCCCCCCACGCACGAGTTTCCAACTGGAACAGTTATTGCGATTTCGAAAGCAACAACACCTCCGCCATGAGAGGCAATGACAACACTATACTAGGAGACACAGGGTATGATCGAGCGGTCTATTCACCCGAATACAAAAACCCTGCTTGATGCGTGGAAACGTATGAAAGCCAATCCATCTGCCCACTCGGCAGACGGTCCAAACGCAAATGATCATCCGGGCCTGTTGGAAAGCCTGTTCGTGATCCAGCATGATGAAGCTGCACGGTGGACGTTTCGTTCAATCGGCACAGGTGTGACCTCCCTCTTGGGACGTGACATGACGGGACAAAACTTCTGTTCTCTGTGGACCGGTCCCGATCGGCTGATGATGGATGCATTTCTTGAGAGCATACGTCTCGACGGCGCACCCGGTGTGGCACGTGCACGCGGTGAAACGCTCACAGGTCAACGTGCTGAACTCGAAGTTACCTTCATGCCGTTGGCTCAATCCGATGCCGCACCGCGTATGATCGGCCTCTATCAGCCATTGGGTGGCGAGGCGATGCTCAAAGGTCGACCTGTTTGGCGTCACCGCATCAATATGCTGGTGCCTCCAGATACACACAAAAAAGAACCACAACTAAAATTGGTTGCAAACAACAGCTAAGCTACAACCACGTCTTCAGCGCGCGGCAGCATAGGGTTTCCCAAAATTAAATCGGCCGCGCGTTCTGCAATCATGATGGTGCCCGCATTGGTATTACCGCTCACCAATGTCGGCATCACAGATGCATCTACCACCCTCAATCCTTCGACCCCGCGTACACGCAATTCGCCATCTAGCGGGCTGGTGTCGTTTGCCCCCATGGCAACTGTGCCGACCGGGTGATAGATCGTTTCACCAAATTTCCGGATGAAAGCGTCGATCTCATCGTCACTTTGCACAGACACACCCGGCACCAACTCGTCACCCCGAATATCATCAAGAGCGCTCTGCTGGCAGACGCTGCGTACCATGCGCACACTATCGCGCATCACACGCTTATCTTCTTCTGTATCCAAATAATTCGGCTCAATGCGCGGTGCATCA
>JBOEGK010000006.1:150296-353991 GCA_050633385.1 Hyphomonas sp. | reverse complement strand
CGATGGACCAAGGTCTACGCTTTGCGATCCGCGAAGGCGGCCGCACAGTGGGCGCGGGCGTTGTGTCTGCGATCAAGAAATAAGCTTCTAACCGAAGCAAACGAAGACAAGGGGCTGCCTAATCGGGCGGCCCCTTTTTTTGTGTCGATCTTTGCGTTACGAACTAATATCTAAAGATTGAAAATGGGGTTTGGGATGAAGAAGATTGCTGCTTGTTTGTGGGTCATTGGTCTCAGCCTCAGCCCAAGTTATGCCGACCCCATTGATGACGCGCGTATCATCGCAGATGCGCAACTTGAGCCAGAAACACTTCGGGCGAACATATCTTCTGCGGGTGAAATTTTAGTCGGATATTTGAAAAATGGGTTTGCCGAAGAAGGGCTCACGATTTCAGAAGAGGCTGCGGCAGTTTTCTTCGAGATGTTTATGGATTCATTGCTGGAAGTTATGATTGAAACAGCAAGGGAGCCATTGGCAGAGGCCTATATGCTGAATATTTCGCCCGATTCTCTGGCGGCCTATTCCGCATTTTTGCAAACACCCGCGGGACAAGAAGTCATTGGCTCGCAGGCCGTTATGGTCGCGGAGATGGCGAATATTTTGGAGCGTGCTTCAATGCAATTGGCTGAGCCTGCTATGGAGGTTGTGCTTGACGAAATGGCGCAGCAGAATTTTCCCGATGGCACGCTGAAATCGACAGAACATGAGTTGAAGACCCTATTTGGACTGACTGAGGGTACTGAAACTGACGACACATTGTAGCACGCCATGTGGCGGCCGGAGGTCTGTTTGAATTCTGGCCTGAGCGTCTTCGGGGGTGTCGTGAGATTTCAGATAAAACTGTGCGGTGGAGCCTTGCTCTTGGCTGCGATATGAGGCACTAAACCGCTTCGTCTGTAGGGGTATAGCTCAGTTGGTAGAGCATCGGTCTCCAAAACCGAGGGTCCCGGGTTCAAGTCCTGGTGCCCCTGCCAGGCGGATTTCATCATAATTGCGACGAGTAACGCCGCTGGCTGAGGTCAGCGGAATGTGTGTGTGGATGTCTAAAAGTGGGCCTACTTTTTGATTTCAGCGTAGGCAGCGAGCGCGCGCTCGCGCGCGAAGCGGTGGTCGACTATGGGGGCGGGATAGTCACGCCCGAGAACCAAGCCGATTGAATTGAGCGTGCTGGCGGACGTCTCCCAAGGTGCATAGAGGTTTTCATCTGGTAATTTTGCGAGCTCTGGAACGTAACGCCGAATGTATTCTCCTTGCGGATCAAATTTTTTGGCTTGTGTCATGGGGTTGAATATTCGGAAGTATGGGGCCGCGTCGGCGCCACATCCGGCCACCCATTGCCAGCTAGCGGTATTGGACGCGATGTCTGCATCCACCAGCGTATCCCAAAACCAAGCCATGCCTTTGCGCCAATCGATCATGAGGTGCTTCACTAGAAAACTGGCAACGATCATACGTACGCGATTATGCATCCAGCCCGTTTGCCAAAGTTGGCGCATGCCGGCGTCCACAATTGGGTATCCTGTTTGCCCTGTCTGCCATGCTGCTAAGTCCTGCGCACTATCACGCCATGGAAATGCATTGAAGCTGGGCATGATGGGTTGCGCCAGCATGTCTGGGTTTGCGAAAAGGAGGCCATAGGAAAATTCACGCCAAGCTATCTCCGACAGAAATTTGCTGGCTTGATTTTCTGGGATGTCTCCATTGCTCACAGCGGCCTGAATCGCATGCCAGATTTGTACCGGACTGATTTCGCCATGCTGTAGGTGGGGAGATAATAGGGATGTGCCGTTGATGGCGGGTCGATCTCGGTGTGTGATGTAATTGGAGGACGCGGTTTCGATAAAAGAAACCAGTCGAGCCTTTGCACCCGCTTCACCCGGATGCCATGTTTGATCAAACTGAGCCGCCCAATTGGGCGATGTTGGCAACAGATTCAGAGAATTTAGAGTGGTTGATTTGACCTGATGTTTAGCGCTTTCTATTCGTTTGATAGGAGGCGTGGTGTCGCGAACGTTTCCGCGCGCCTGCATGGCTTTCCAAAATGGTGTGAAGACGCGGTATGGCGTGCCTGACCCCGTCTTAAATTGCCAAGGCTCGAACAGCAAGCGACCATTCATACTGGTGACGGATACGCCAGAGTCTTCCAAGGTTTGCTTTAGTTGCGTGTCTGTCTGGATGTGGTGCGGTGCATATCTACGAGTCCAATAGACGTGTTCCGCTCCCGTTTCGGCCACAAGATTGGGTATGATGGTTGCAGCCGATCCTTGCCTTATCAACAATTCGCCGCCGACCTGTTTTAGGCTTTGCATCAACGCGGCAAGCGAATGATGTAACCACCATTTTCGCGCTCCACCGATCGGCCAGTCACCTTTGCTTTGATTTTCAAGAACATAGACGCATATCAGTGGTTTTCCGCTCGTCGCGGCGGCGTGTAAGGCTGGATTGTCGCTCAGCCGCAAGTCTTCTCGAAACCAAAAGAGGTGAGGGGAGTCTGACATCGAGTTTTCCATTCAAGCAGGCGGCAGTTTGCCGATTGATGGGCGCAAACTTTCTATACGTTGTCGACTGCTAAGTTGGATCGAGACTGCGCGCTAATTTTTGTAGAAGCAGGAAATGCCTGACAGGAATAACTCAAAAAACTACGTTTCATCCCGCTTTTAGGGGGATCACGCTAGGGCAATATTGTTTTTCCAGCCCAGTCAAAATGTTGACCTGTGTCTTTAGGCGTTAGTTTGCGCGTGACGGCCAATAAATTGTGGGCGGCCTCAGAGGGCTTGAAGAGCGTTGAGGTTGGGTTACTTCGCTGAAATGGTTTCGACAATGAGGTGTCGACTGTTCCCGGGTGGAGGCTGACAATTACGGCGTTTGGATTACGTAATTGCATTTCAATGGCATAGTTTTTTATCAGCATATTGAGAGCGGCTTTTGATGCGCGATACCCGTGCCAACCGCCTAATTGATTGTCTGAAATGGAACCGACACGGGCCGAGAGCGCGGCAAAAATGGCTGGTTCCTGTCTCGACATGTGGGGTAGAACGTGTTTGGCGATCAGTGCCGGGATTATTGTGTTAACCTGGAATGCGCGCTCAAAGTTTTGAGTGGTTTGTTGCCTGAATGATTTTTCGGGGCGCAAAGATTCCCCGTCAGACAGCAGGCCAATTGCCACTAGACATAAGCTTATTTGTCCTTCGGTAGCGATGGTTTTTACCACGTCCGCCAGCTCGGTTTCGCGCGAGGGATCGGCAGATATATTATTCGCCCCATCAATAGAGGTGCCGGTTCTGGAGATGGCGAACACTTTGTCATAGGCAGGGTGTGATACGCATTTTTGAACAAGTGCGCGGCCGATGCCGCCAGAGGCGCCGAATATCACCGCGATCGAACTCATGAAATTTCATCTTGGTTGAAAACGGTCATCATTATTCAGTCCTGTTTATCTGTAACCTTATTACGGATCAGCGATCGATTTAGTTTTTATGGGGTGCGATATTTTCTTTGAGAGCGCGGCTGAGACTCTTCAGAAAGGGCGGGGGCGAGGTGGTGAGAAATAAAAAAAGATCAAAAAGCGATAAACCAAATCGATCCTGACGCGTATACAGTGGGTGCTAAACAAGGCACGGCGACAAACAGGATCTCCCATGTCTAACTTATCTTTGAAAACCTTATTCATCGCGGCGTTCGGCGCTGGCGCTCTTGTAGCGTGCGCGAGTTATTCCGATGGGCATAGCGATGCCGCCACGGATTCCGCAATCGCCATAGAACAACCAAACCTTGTCTCACTTGCCGCGTCGCAGGAAAATCTTTCGACGCTTGTTGCAGCCGTTAAAGCGGCTGATCTGGTTGATACATTGTCCGGTGAAGGTCCGTTTACTGTCTTTGCGCCAGACAATGCGGCTTTTGACAAATTACCAGAGGGAACTGTGTCGACCCTTGTGCAGCCAGACAACAAAGAGACTTTGCAATCTATTTTGACTTATCACGTTGTTTCCGGAGAGGTCAGCGCAGCATATTTAATTGAACTCATAAATTCAAGTGATGGAGTGGCTCGCGTTGAGACAGTCAATGGTGGGTCGCTCTCTGCGAAACTTGCTGATGGAAAGGTCATTTTGACAGATGCCAAAGGCAATATGTCTACCGTGACGGCAACAGATATTGAAGCTTCCAACGGTGTTGTCCACCTTATCGACACCGTTGTAATGCCGTAGCCTCAAGGCATTTTAAGCTTCAATGCACCCGGATGGATTTACCCTACTCGATCCGGGTGCACCCTATCGTGGCGTACGAGAATTACCGTCGCGTGATTTGCCGTTGAGAACGCTTACCTAGCCGAAATTGGATATTGTTTTGAGAATTGCTATTATTGGTGCGGGAATATCAGGCCTCATTTTAGCCGTGAGGCTCAGCGCGTTCGCTCACGTGACGGTATTTGAAAAATCACGGGGTGTTGGAGGGCGAATGTCGACGCGCTACAAAACTCCCTTCGAATTTGATCATGGTGCGCCCTATTTTTCGATCGAAAATACGAGATTTAGAAGCTTTCTAAGGGGCAGTGTCGATCCGAGCTTTTTGGCGGAATGGCCAAATGGGGTTGATAGCAACACTGGAGAAAAATCCACGAGTTATGTTTCCGTTCCAAAGATGACGTCTGTTTGCAAATCTTTGGCGGATTCGATTGACGTCAGCCTGCAGACAGAAATTGGTCGTATTGAAAGATGCGGTGATGTTTGGGATGTCATCGATGTTTCTGGGCTGAGTCTGGGGCGTTTCGATTGGGTTGTGAGTAGTGCGCCAGCGCCACAAGCGGCACAATGGATGCCGAGTGAATTCGCAGGTTATGACGTTCTTGCGGGGGTGAAAATGTTGGGTGTGTTTTCATTGATGCTGGGTTTCAATGAAGATCTGAGTTTTTCGGTTCCATTCAGACAATTTCAAAATTCGCCAGTCGGTAAGGTCATGTTGAACTCATCTAAACCGGGACGGAGCGATGCGAGTTCTATCGTGGTGCAGTCAAGCACAGAGTGGGCAGAGCGGCATATGGAGAGCGATCGTGATTGGGTGACAGCGCAGTTGATCGAAGAAGCGAGTAGATTAACGGCGATGGATATGTCGTCTGCGGATCATTGTTCTTTGCATCGATGGCGTTATGCGATTCCATCGGCGTCGGCGAATGTTGATTATTTGTTCGATAAAACCGAGAAATTGGCGGCGTGTGGTGATTGGTGCTTAGGGGGAGGAGTGGAGGCGGCTTTCCTAAGCGCAGATCGACTGTTTGATGCATTTTCTGAAAATCTGAATTTTTCGGCATCGTGAGGTTTGCTGATTTTTTAATGCTCGAAGATGCGAGCAAAATTTATCGTTCCATTCGCTGAGGACTTTGCGATAGCTAAGACGATATTTGAGGCGCGATCATGATTTAGTTGACGCTGCAACTCTCTCTGACGAGTAAGTCTGTGGGTAGGCGCTCAGAGCGCATGGGTCCGCCGTCGCCAGATGCTAGTATTTTTGAGACCATGAGGCGGCCTGCTTTCGCAAGATCCTGGGAGATTGTTGTCAGCGCGGGCTGGGTGTAGGCCGCCAGTTGAATGTTGTCATAACCAACAACGGAGACGTGTTCTGGAACGCGAATTTTGGCGCGGGATAGGCTGCGGATTGCGCCGAGGGCAACGAGATCACTGCTTGCAACGACACCGTCGAAATTGATTCCGCTAGATATAAGTTTGTCGGTCGCCGCCTCTGCTGACTCGATTTCAAAGCTTGCCGAGACAATGAGGGCAGGATCGACGTCAACGACAGCATTTTGATGCGCAGCTAAGTAGCCTGCAAAGCGTTGGCGGGCCTCAGCCGATTCAGTGGTGCCGATGAAGGCGATGCGACGACGCCCCATTGTGATGAGGTGAGCCGTGGCACGCTGCCCGCCGCGAACATTGTCCGATCCTATAGAGCAATAATTCTGGTCAGGCAGTTCAGCGCCCCAGACGATGAAGCGGTTTTGGGTTTCTGCAAGCTTGTTGAAGTGCTCATGATAGGCGCTTTGCCCGAGAAAAATGATGCCGTCAGCCCGGTTGGCCGTCATTAGGGTATTGAGATCGTTGGGATCATTCAGAGTGATATGGGTGATGAGAACATCGCAGCCGACGTCTCTGGCAGCTTCGCTGATGCCGGCGATGAGTTCTTGATGGAATGGGTCTGAAGCTTGATCGCGGCGCCCGCTTGGCGGTGGCATAACGATCGCAATTGTAGATGACGAGCTGGAGATGAGCGCGGGCATGGACGGCCGGAAATTGTAATTCATTTCGCGAGCGAGCTTCCAGATACGCTTTTTCGTCTCCTCATTCACAGCGGGGCTGTTGTTAAGCGAGCGTGAGGCTGTCGCGATGGACACGCCAGCTGCTTTGGCAAGATCTTCAAGTCGGGTGCGGTCGCGTCTCATGCGTTTGTCTCAAGCTTAAGCCCACACGTGTGCGTTCAAACGATTCTGGGTGATGGTCTGCAAAATTATGCAAATAACCGCAAAATGACTTTTTTGCAAATTTTTGCAAAGAGCTATGTGTTTATACATCGCAGATATAACGAGATTTTTTGCGGGTGGTTGGTGCCGATTGAGGTAAACTGCTTTGTGAATTTCTTTGAGCTTGTTAGGGTTTAGAGGTTGGAGAGTACCTCTTCGGGGTGCCTGAGATTGGAAGATCACTAAATGGCGAAGTTTGTTCCTGTAGATCCGTTTGATATCGTAATTTTTGGCGGAACGGGGGATTTATCCCGACGGAAATTATTGCCAGCATTGTTTCATCGTTGGCTTGATGGGCAGATCCCTGAGAGCAGCAAAATCATCGGGACAGCGCGTTCTGACCTCGATACCAAAGCGTATCGGGCGAAAGCAAAGCAAGCCTGTAAGGCCGCAACAGGAGACGGCTGGGACGCTAAAGAGTGGGCGCGGTTTGAGGCGCTTATCCATTATGTCACGATAGATGCGATGGAAGAGGACGCGGATTGGCCGAGTTTGACGGGCTTGTTGAGTGGTGAGCCGGATCGCCCATGTGTTTTTTATCTCGCAACGTCTCCACGGTTGTATGTTGGTATTTGTGAAAAATTGGGCGAGCAGGGCTTAGTGCAGCCCAATACGCGTGTCGTGCTTGAAAAGCCGATCGGTAAGAACTTTGATTCGGCGCAGGAAATAAATGATGGTGTTGGGGCCGTTTTTGACGAATCCCAAGTCTTCAGGATTGACCATTATCTTGGAAAAGAAACCGTGCAGAACCTTATGGTGTTGCGGTTTGCAAATATTTTGTTCGAGCCGTTGTGGTCTCGAAATTATATTGATCACGTTCAAATTACTGTTGCCGAAGAGCTTGGACTTGAAGGGCGTGCGGACTATTTTGACAGGTCTGGGTCATTGCGAGATATGGTGCAGAACCATTTGTTACAGCTCTTGTGTTTAACAGCGATGGAGCCGCCAAATCGTCTGGATGATGACGACATCAGAACCGAGAAAATCAAAGTGCTGAACGCGCTTGTTCCGATTACGGGTGAGGATGTGAAAAAATACACCGTTCGTGGGCAATACTCAGCCGGATTGCACAAAGGTGAGCCGGTGAAAGGGTATCGCGACGAACTTTCTGGTGATGAGGACAGTAAGACTGAGACCTTCGTGGCCATAAAGGCGGCGATCGACAATTGGCGTTGGGCTGGCGTGCCATTTTATCTTCGGACGGGTAAGCGCATGGCTAACCGTCATTCTGACATCGTGATTCAGTTTAAGCCTACGCCGCACGGTATGTTTGGCGCCCCAGCGGAGTCTGTAAACCGTTTGGTTGTGCGGTTGCAGCCTGATGAAGCGGTGCGTCTATACGTTCAGATTAAAGAGCCGGGGCCGGGCGGTTTGCGTGTGATTTCGCTGCCGTTGAATCTCTCCTATGCGGAGTCATTTACGTTGCGATATCCGGATGCGTATGAGCGCTTGCTGATGGAGGTGGTTCGGGGAAATCTGTCTCTATTTATTCGCAGAGAGGAAGTGGAGGCGGCATGGAGCTGGGTCGACCAGATGATTGCGGGCTGGAAGGAGAGCGGGACATCGCCAGAAGTGTATCCGGCGGGCGCTGACGGCCCACTGGCGGCGGCAATGATGATGGATCGTGATGGTCGTGAATGGTGGAAATTCTGATGCGTGCTGATCCGATTTTTAGCAAGCATGAGACAAGAGACGCGGCGGCGGATTATGCGACGAAACTCATGCTGGGAGCATTGGAGGTGGCCATTGAAGATCGTGGATGCGCGAGCATGATGGTCTCTGGCGGCTCTACGCCGGGGCCGGTTTTTGATCGATTGTGCAAAACCCCGTTGAGCTGGGATCGCGTAACGGTTGGGCTGGTGGATGAGCGCTGGGTCGAGCCTTCGCACGAGGCGTCCAATGAGCGTTTGGTGCGCGAGCGATTGCTGACAGGTTTGGCGGGCGCAGCAGGGTTATTGCCGATGAAAACGGGTGAAGAGAAGGCGGCGGAGGCTGTGGCCGACCGCGCGATCGCTTATGGCGTTCACTGCGGGTCGCTTGATTTGATCATGCTCGGCATGGGTAATGATGGGCATACGGCCAGTTGGTTTCCGCGTTCGAGGGGGCTTGAAGAAGCGTTTTCGCATCCAACAAACCAATCGGTGACGGCGATTGACGCCACGGGGTGCGATGTCGCTGGGGCGTATACGGATCGACTTACACTTACGGGCAATGCGGTGAAGGCCGCTAAATGCGCTGTGCTGGTGATATTCGGAGACGAGAAGCGGGCAGTTTATGAATCGGCTTTGGAGGCGGATAAATTCGATATGCCCGTGCGCCATGCGATAGACCTGCTTGGATCAAAACTAACAATTATATGGGCGCCATAAATGACCAATGTTTCCCCGGAATTGCAGGCTATTACAAAACGGATCGCAGAGCGTTCAAAAGCGTCGCGTAGCCATTATCTTGAGATGGTGACGTCACGGCGCCCCAAAGATTTTGCACGGCAGCGGCTGACTGAGGGGAATATCGCGCACGCCTCTGCAGGGTGCGCGATTGTCGACAAGACGCAATTGCTCGGTGCGAAGTGGGCCAATCTTGGGATCATTACATCCTATAATGATATGCTGTCTGCCCATGCTCCGTTTGAGGATTATCCACAAATTATTCGTGAAGCGGCGCGTGATGTGGGCGCTGTGGCGCAAGTGGCTGGTGGTGTGCCAGCGATGTGCGACGGGGTTACTCAGGGACAGGAAGGGATGGAGTTATCCCTTTTCTCTCGTGATGTGATTGCGATGGCGTCAGCCATTGGGCTTAGCCATGATGTGTTTGATGCGGGGCTTCATTTGGGGGTGTGTGACAAGATCGTTCCTGGGCTTGTCATCGGCGCGTTGCGTTTTGGGTGGTTGCCAGCCGTATTCATTCCCGCAGGGCCGATGCCATCTGGTATGCCTAACCCTGAGAAAGTGAAGATCCGCCAATTGTTCGCTGAAGGGAAAGTCGATCGCAGTGAGTTGCTGCGGGCGGAATCTGAAAGCTATCATTCGCCGGGAACGTGTACGTTTTATGGAACCGCAAACTCCAACCAAATGCTGATGGAGATGATGGGGCTGCATTTGCCCGGTGCTGCTTTTACAAATCCAGGAACACCATTGCGCAAGGCGTTGACCCGCGCCGCCGTAAAACGTGCAGCGGAGATTACTGCGCAGGGAGACGATTATCGTCCTTCTGGAGTGATGATTGATGAGCGTTCGATTGTGAACGGAATTGTTGGATTGATGGCAACGGGGGGGTCAACCAATCATGCCTTGCATATTCCGGCTATGGCGGCCGCAGCAGGTATTCAAGTGACGCTCGAAGACTTTGCAGACATTAGCGCCATCACGCCATTGCTGACGCGAATTTATCCCAACGGCCCGGCGGATGTGAACCATTTTCACGCAGCGGGCGGCATGGGGTTTTTGGTGCGTGAGCTTTTGAGCGCAGGACTTTTGCACGGCGATGCAGAGGGCGTAGCGGGGCGGATTGCCGACTATGCTGTCGAGCCGGTGCTCGACGGAGACAATGTTGTGTGGCGAGAGGCCCCGACCGAGAGTGGCGATCTCGACATTTTGAGGCCTGCGAGTGAACCGTTTCAAGCAGAGGGTGGTTTGCGCCTGATGTCGGGCCCACTGGGTCGCGGCGTGAGTAAGGTCTCTGCTGTGAGCCCGGATAAATATGTAATTCAGGCGCCAGCAGTGGTGTTTGACTCGCAAGAGGCGATGAAGGCGGCATTTGCAGCAGGAGAGTTGGATCGGGATTTTGTGGCTGTCGTGCGGTTTCAAGGGCCAGCCGCAAACGGAATGCCGGAGCTGCATAGCTTAACTCCGGTGCTGGGTGTGTTGCAGGATCGTGGATTTAAAGTGGCTTTGGTTACTGATGGGCGGATGTCGGGTGCGAGTGGCAAGGTGCCATCAGCCATTCATATCAGCCCCGAAGCGTGTCGTGGTGGCCCTCTGGCTCGGGTGAGGGATGGCGATATGATTTCTTTTGATGCCGTGACGGGACGTGTTGAACTTGATGTCGATCTCTCTGAGTTTAATGCCCGAGAGGATGCGCCTTTCCGGCCAAACCGAGAAACCGTTGGGCTGGGGAGAGAGATGTTCATCCAGTTTAGGGCCTCTGCGGGCAGTGCGGATATAGGGGCGAGCCATTTTGATTTTGTGAGCGAGGCTGGCGAATGATGGGGGAGCGGCAGGTTTTAGTCGGGGATGTTGGTGGGACCAATGTGCGCTTTGCTGTTGGGCGCAAGGTTGCTGGCCAGCTGAAAATTGATCAGTTTGTGACGCTGAAGGGTGATCGGTTTGAGGCGTTTTATGATGCGCTCGCTGAGTACCTGAAGCAGACTGGCATTGGGTTGGCTGAAGCTAGTTTTGCATTGGCTGGGCCTGTTGAGGGCGATGAGGTCATGATGACCAACCGCAATTGGCATGTTTCGAGCGCGCAGTTGAAAGCCCAATTCGGTTTTGAGCGCGTGACCTTGATGAATGATTTTGCGGGAATGGCGCGCGCAGTCCCTGAGATGGATGCTTCTAAATTAGAGTTGATCAAGCCGGGCAAGCCTGTTGAGGGGCAGCCCATTTTGGTCGCTGGCCTGGGAACCGGACTGGGTGTCGCCACATTGATGCGCGTCGGAGATAAGTGGATCGTCGTCTCGGGAGAGGGCGGGCACGTCGCTTTCTCCCCAGAGACGCCGCTTGAGATCGAATTGCTGCGAGCTTTACTCGAGGGCGCTGAGCGCGATTACGTTTCTGCCGAACTGGTGGCGTCTGGTGTTGGGCTGGAGCTGGTGCATGCCGCTTTTTGCGAAATTTATGGGCGTGACATGGAGAAGCTCGCCCCAGACGAGATGCAGAAGCGAGCAAAACACGGTGATGACATGTTCAGAGATCTCATCAGGCTAAGGGCGCATACGTTGATGCGCGTCGCTGGTGATATGATGATGGCAAACGGAACGAGTGGCGGCGTCGTACTCGCAGGCGGGGTGACAGAGCATATTTTGGATTATGTCAAAGCCGATGATGCAATCGAGCGATTTAGTCGTCGGGGTTTGAAACGTAATTATGTCTCAGCATGTCCGATCCATCTGATGAAAGACCCGATGGCTCCCTTAGTGGGCGCGAGTGCGTATCATTATCAAGTGTGTGGCTGATGAATTATGCTGGGGTAGAGAATTTGTCTGCGAAGTGCCGCTGACTGGTTGGCCGTTAGGGGATTGATAAGGTCCGGGTCAGTAGGTTTCAGGAACAAATTTATCCGTGACGCGGCGACGCAGTGCAGCTCTGGCGGTCTGGAATAAATGGATGATTGGGGCTATGGCTCTGCGGAATGTGACTGTGGGCATATTGCACTGTAACGAAAACAGTCTTATCCCGCGCCAAACAGGTCTGGAGACTTAGGGAATGAATGAGATAGAACAAAAAGCTGTCCAGAGTTTTGAGGCCGTTCAGGGCTTGGCTCTCGATTATCTTCCCGTCGTGTTTTTTCTATTCTTGGGCGCTGTAATTTCAGGGGTTTTTGTCGCGGGGTCGTTTCTGCTCGCGCCGTCCAAGCCTGATCCTGAAAAGAACTCTGCGTATGAGTGCGGGTTCAACGCGTTTGATGATGCGCGAATGAAGTTTGATGTGAGATTCTATCTTGTCGCTATTTTGTTCATCATATTTGATCTGGAAGTCGCGTTTTTGTTTCCGTGGGCAATTAGTCTCGGGAAAATCGGTCTCCTCGGATTTTGGTCAATGGTTGTGTTCTTGGGCGTGCTGACGGTCGGGTTCATTTACGAGTGGCGCCGCGGCGCACTGGAGTGGGAATAATGGCAGACGATTTCAAGCCTTATGCTCTAGGCGGGGCGAGATCGCAGGTTGAGGGTGGTTTCAAGCCTGGCGCTGATGATCCGTTTTATACTGGGCTGTCTGATGAGTTGGCCGATAAGGGTTATTTCGTCGCCGCTGCAGATGATTTGATCGCGTGGGCTCGCACGGGCTCGCTGATGTGGATGACGTTTGGGCTGGCGTGCTGCGCGGTCGAGATGATGCATGCGGGCAATCCGCGTTATGATTTGGAGCGTTTTGGAATGGCGCCGCGGGGATCCCCCCGTCAGTCGGACGTGATGATTGTTGCGGGAACGTTGACCAATAAAATGGCACCCGCCCTTCGTAAGGTTTACGATCAGATGCCAGAACCGCGATATGTGATTTCGATGGGTAGCTGCGCCAATGGCGGCGGCTATTATCATTACAGTTATTCTGTGGTTCGAGGGTGTGACCGCATTGTTCCTGTGGATATTTATATTCCGGGGTGCCCTCCGACGGCCGAGGCTCTGGTGTATGGTTTCTTGCAGCTGCAGAAGAAAATTCGGCGTGAAGGCTCTCTTGAGAGATAGGTTCCCGAGCAATGACAAGTTTAGAACAAAGTGAAGTGCTGACAGATTTAGCTGCACATCTTACTGAGCGTCGAGGCGATGCTATTAAATCTGCACAGGTGGTGCGGGGTGAGTTGGTGCTCAAAGTGGAGCGCGAGCATATCCTTGAGATGTTGCGGTTCTTGAAAGAAGATCAGCAGTGCCGGTTTGAAACTTTTGTGGATATTTGCGGTGTTGATTATCCTGAAAATGCCGAGCGTTTCGAAGTGGTCTATCATCTATTGTCGATGCGCATGAACCAGCGCGTGCGAGTGCGTGTTGCAACTGATGAGGATACACCTGTGCCGAGCTGCGTGGGTCTATGGCCTGCGGCAAACTGGTTCGAGCGCGAGGCGTTCGATATGTATGGCATTCAGTTCAGCGACCATCCTGACCTTCGCCGGATTTTGACCGATTATGGTTTTGAGGGTTTCCCGCTTCGCAAGGACTTCCCTCTGACCGGGCATTATGAGGTGCGTTATGACTCGCTTGAAAAGCGGGTCGTGTATGAGCCTGTGAAATTGACGCAAGAATATCGCAACTTTGATTTCCTCTCGCCGTGGGAGGGTATTCAATCGGATATTCCCGGCGACGAAAAAGCAACCTCTGAAGAGGCGGGCGAATAATGGCTGATTCTGCATATATCGCTGAAGAACATGACCGTAAGTTTACGCTGAATTTTGGTCCCCAGCATCCGGCGGCGCATGGCGTTTTGCGGATGATTTTGGATCTGGACGGCGAGATTGTGACGCGTGTGGATTGTCACATTGGGTTGTTGCATCGCGGCACGGAAAAATTGCTGGAATATAAGACGTTTCTTCAAGGGATGCCTTATTTCGATCGTCTCGATTACTGCGCGCCGATGAATCAGGAGCACGCTTGGTGTCTGGCGATAGAGCGCTTGGCGGGCATTGAAGTGCCCCGTCGTGCGAGCCTGATCCGTGTGCTCTACTCCGAGATGGGGCGGATTATGTCCCATATGCTGAACGTGACGACGCAGGCCCTCGATGTGGGTGCTTTGAGCCCGATCACTTGGGGGTTTGAGGAACGCGAGAAGCTTTGCGTGTTCTATGAGCGGGCATCTGGCAGCCGAATGCATGCAGCGTTTTTCCGTCCGGGCGGCGTGCATCAGGATTTGCCACAAGCGCTGATCGACGACATCGAAGATTGGTGTAAGCAATTCCCGACAGCGATGGACCGTATCGAGGGACTGATCACAGAGAACCGAATTTTCAAGCAGCGCAACGTTGATATTGGTGTTGTTGATGAAAAGACCATTCTCGACTGGGGCTTTTCTGGCGTAATGGTGCGCGGCTCTGGTTTTGCCTGGGATTTGCGCCGCTCTCAGCCTTATGAGTGCTATGATGAGCTTGAGTTCAAGGTGCCTGTTGGCGTGCACGGTGACAATTATGATCGCTATGTTTGCCGAATGGAGGAAATGCGCGAGTCGACTAAAATCATGTTGCAGTGCATTGAGATTTTGAATCGAGAAGGGCCGGGGCCCGTGCTGCCACCGCAATCCAAGGCATCCCCTCCGCGTCGCGGCGATATGAAAAATTCGATGGAAGCTTTGATCCATCATTTCAAACTCTACACTGAAGGTTTTCACGTTCCTGCGGGTGAGATTTATACGGCGATTGAAGCGCCGAAGGGTGAGTTTGGTGTTTATTTGGTGAGCGATGGATCTAACCGGCCTTATCGCGCTAAAGTTCGCGCGCCGGGGTATCCGCATTTGCAGGCCATGGATCACATGTCTCGTGGTCACCAATTGGCTGATGTATCTGCGATCTTGGGCTCGCTTGATATTGTGTTTGGGGAGATTGACCGGTGATTAGACTGACCGAGCAATCCATCATGGGTTTCGTATTGGCCTTATCGGCTGCGAAAAGGAATTAAGGCATGGCTGTACGCCGTTTTGATCTTGAGGCTGGAGGAGATTCGTTTTCCTTTAAGCCTGAAACCGAAGCGCTAATCACGTTCTGGCGGAATAAGTATCCGGCCGATCGTCAGCGCTCTGCGGTCATTCCTATGCTGTGGTTGGCGCAAAAAGATAATGCGGGATGGTTGTCTGAGCCTGCGATGCGTGAAGTGGCCGATCGCTTGGAAATGCCCTATATTCGGGTGTATGAGGTCGCAACATTTTATACGATGTTCCGCCTACAGCCAGTTGGTAAGTATCATGTTCAGCTTTGCGGAACGACGCCATGTCAATTGCGCGGCGCCGAGAGTTTGCGCGCAATATGCGAAGAAGAAATCGGCAAAGCGATGTACGTGCCTGATGATGGCAAATTGTCTTGGGAAGAAGTTGAGTGTTTGGGCGCGTGTGCGAATGCGCCCATGGTGCAGATCAATGATGACTATTTTGAAGATCTGACGCCTGAGACGTTCGGCGCGATTTTGGGGAAATTGAAGAATGGGGCTGAAGTTCAAGCCGGGCCGCAAATAGACCGCGTGACGAGCGCGCCCGAAGGGGGAAGCGCGACGCTGACTGACCCGAGTCTGTTCGATTCGTCGCGCAATGCGATTACAACTTTGCCGAATTTGCCGCAGGCGGGCGACTCGGAGGGCGAGATCGCTGCCCCTGCAACTGTTCCTGTGAAAAAGACGACCATAATTCAGGCTAAACCTGAGCCAAAGCCCGATGGAGAACCGGCGGGTGAGCGTCCAGAGGCGGTCGAGATTGCGCCAGGCGAGCAAGACGATTTGAAACGTATTCGCGGAATCGGCCCTAAAAATGAAGAGGCTCTCAATGAGCTGGGTATCCTCACTTTCGCTCAGATTGCAGCATGGACGCCTGAAAATATTGATTGGATAGAGGACTTCTTGTCCTTCCCCGGACGGATTGAGCGCGAGGAGTGGATTCTTCAAGCGGTTCAGTTGGCGTCAGGCGAGGAGACGGAGTTTTCCAAACGTGTAGACGCTGGCGATGTACCCTCCAGTAAGGGAGACGAGTGATGCTTCAGGATAAGGATCGTATTTTCACGAATCTTTGGGGGCTACACTCCCCGGGACTTGAGGCCGCTAAGAAGCGTGGCGCTTGGCATTTGACGCGTGAAATGTTGGCGCAGGGACCGGATTGGATTTGTGATCAGGTCAAAGCCTCTGGCCTACGCGGGCGCGGCGGCGCGGGTTTTCCAACCGGGTTGAAGTGGACATTTATGCCCAAGGAAGTGCGTGAGCGTCCTCATTATTTGGTGGTGAACGCTGATGAATCTGAGCCGGGCACCTGCAAAGACCGCGAAATTATGCGCCATGATCCGCACCTTCTCATCGAGGGCTGCATGTTGGCGAGCCGGGCAATGCGCGCACATGAGTGCTATATCTACATACGCGGCGAATACATCAATGAGCGCCATGCACTAGAAGCGGCGATCAAAGAGGCATATGAAGCCAAGTTGATCGGCAAGGACAATGTGAATGGTTGGGATTTTGATCTCTACGTTCATCACGGCGCCGGCGCCTACATTTGCGGTGAAGAGACTGCGTTGCTCGAGAGCCTTGAGGGCAAAAAGGGGCAGCCACGTTTGAAGCCTCCATTTCCTGCGAATGCGGGTTTGTATGGATGTCCGACAACAGTGAATAATGTTGAATCCATTGCTGTCACACCGACGATTTTGCGCCGGGGCGCGGAGTGGTTTGCGGGCTTTGGTCGTCCCAATAATTCCGGCACAAAAGTGTTTTCAATTTCAGGGCATGTGAACAAGCCATGTAATGTTGAAGAGGAAATGTCTGTCACGTTTCGTGAGCTGATAGACACCCATTGCGGGGGCATTCGCGGCGGATGGGATAATCTCAAAGCAGTTATTCCGGGCGGGTCGTCTGTGCCGATGGTGCCTGCGGACCAGATTATGGACGCCTATATGGATTTCGATACGTTGCGCGACCTTCAATCGGGCCTCGGAACAGCGGCGGTTATCGTGATGGATAAGGACACAGATCTTATCAAAGCGATTGCGCGCCTGTCATACTTTTACAAGCATGAGAGCTGCGGCCAGTGTACACCTTGCCGCGAAGGGACAGGCTGGATGTGGCGCGTGATGGAACGCATGGTTCGCGGCGAAGCGCACCATGAGGAAATCGACATGTTGCTAAGCGTGACCAAGCAGGTTGAGGGTCACACGATTTGCGCGCTCGGTGATGCTGCGGCGTGGCCTATTCAGGGCCTCATCCGCCATTTCCGTCATGAAATTGAAGAACGCATCACCCAGTACAGATTGCCACGCGCCATGGTGCAGGGCGCTGTTGTGGCAGCGGAGTAAATTATGAGCGACGATACTTTCAAATTGAACGTCGACGGGGTCGATATTGAAGTGCCGAAATCTTACACGCTAATGCAGGCGTGTGAGGAAGCGGGCGCTGAAATTCCGCGTTTCTGCTATCATGAGCGACTGTCTGTTGCCGGCAATTGCCGTATGTGCCTTGTGCAGTGGGAAGGCGCGCCAAAGCCTATAGCATCTTGCGCACAAACGGTCGGTGAGATGCGGCCGAACCAAGATGGTTCTGCGCCGAACATCAAAACCAAAGGCGACTATGTTGAGAAGGCCCGTAATGGGGTCATGGAATTTTTGCTGATCAACCACCCGCTTGATTGCCCGATTTGTGATCAGGGCGGTGAGTGTGACCTGCAAGATCAGGCAATGGCCTATGGTCGTTCTGGCAGTCGCTTTGACGAGCAAAAGCGCGCCGTTGATGACAAGCATATGGGGCCATTGGTCAAGACGATCATGACGCGCTGTATTCAGTGCACGCGCTGTGTTCGTTTTGCAGCCGAAGTGGCTGGCGTTGAGGAGATCGGTATGATTTCGCGCGGTGAGAGCGCTGAGATCACGACCTATCTTGAAAAGTCGCTGACATCTGAATTGTCAGGAAACGTGATTGATTTGTGCCCTGTGGGCGCGCTGACATCTAAGCCTTATGCATTCAATGCGCGCCCTTGGGAGCTGCGCAAGACGTCATCCATTGATGTAATGGACGCGATGGGAGCGGCCATTCGGATTGATGCTAAAGGCGACGGGGTCATGCGCATCTTGCCTGAGATGAATGAAGAGGTGAACGAAGAGTGGCTGTCAGACAAGGCGCGCTTTGTTTGGGACGGTCTTGGTCGTCAACGTCTTGATCGCCCGTATATCCGTGAGAACGGAAAATTGCGCGTGGCTGATTGGTCTGAAGCCTTTGAGGCGGCGAAGGCTGCGCTTTCAAATCCTGCTGAAAAGATTGGTGCTATCGCCGGCGACCTGATTGAGGTTGAGCAAGCGAAAGCGGCGCTCGATTTGCTGCGAGACCTCGGTGTGCAGAATACAGATTGCCGCCCGGCAGGCGCGGCTTATGGCACTGATGGTGTGCGAGAGGCATATTTGCTGAACTCGACACTGATGGGTGTGGAAGACGCAGATGCCTTGCTGCTTATTGGTGTGAACCCACGCGTTGAAGCACCCGTGTGGAATGCGCGTATCCGGAAATCTTGGCTGTGGGGTGACCTTAAAGTCGGTGTGATTGGCGACGCACCGGACCTTACATACTCATACGATCATCTGGGCGGAGCTGATGCGCTGGCGTCAATTGCGTCATCCGATTTTATGAACGTGTTGAAGACCGCTAAGCGTCCGATGATCGTGCTGGGGGAAGGCGCTCTATGCCATGCCTCTGGTGCGCAGATCGCAACTGCAGCGTTGCGACTTGCCAAAGATGTCGGCGCGGTAACACAAGACTGGGCCGGATACGGCGTGCTGCACAACGCGGCGGGTCGTGTGGGCGCGCTTGATGTTGGCTTTGTGCCGGGAGAAGGCGGATTAGATACGGGCGCCATGCTAACGTCTGATCTGGAGACGCTCGTTTTGCTCGGCGTTGACGAGGCAGACTTGTCGAACGTTAAAGCAACGACAGTTATTTATGTGGGTTCACATGGTGATGCAGGGGCATCGCGCGCGGATATTATCTTGCCCGCTGCAGCTTATTCTGAATTGGCGGCCACTTTCGTCAACACTGAAGGCCGCGTGCAAATGACAGCGCCCGCCGTTGCACCAAAGGGCGAGGCCCGCGAAGGCTGGGCAATTTTTAGGGCACTTTCCGAGGTTATGGGCAAGACGCTCACCTATGATTCTGCTGACGCTCTTCGTGCTATTTTGCGCGGAAATGAGGGTGAGAGCACCGTTTTCTCAGGGCTAGGTTATGCGCCTGGCACCGCAGGAGCGGCAGCCTTGATGAACTATTCGCCGGTATCAAGTGGAGCCATTGAGGGCGCGGCGTTTGCGCGCGTTATTGATGATTTTTACCTGAGTAACCCTATTGCAAGGGCATCGAAGACTTTGGCTGAATGCTCGGCCTTAGCTGAAACCCTAGACACTCAAGTGGCAGCGGAGTAGGGCGGCGATATGAGCAACCTTATTGAGTCTTTTGGCCAAACATGGGGCATTTGGATGGTGTTAGGCCAAATCGGTCTGTTCACGCTCGTCCTGTTGATCTCAATTGCGTTCTTATTGCTGCTAGACCGAAAGGTCTGGGCCGCTGTGATGATGCGCAAAGGGCCAAACGTGGTTGGCCCGTTTGGCTTGCTGCAATCTTTTGCCGATTTCGGGAAATTCCTGCTCAAGGAAATCGTGATACCGGCCGGTGCGAACAAGACGGTATTTCTACTCGCGCCTATTTTGACCTGTACGCTTTCGTTCGTTGCCTGGGCGGCGATACCGGTTGCACCTGGCACGGAGGCCGGCACGAGTTGGGTCGTTTCTGACCTCAATGTGGGTATTTTGTATTTGTTTGCGATTTCGTCGCTGGGTGTCTACGGAATTATCATGGGCGGCTGGGCCTCCAACTCAAAGTATCCGTTCCTTGGCGCGTTGCGGTCTGCTGCGCAGATGGTGTCTTATGAGGTATCGATTGGTCTGGTCATTGTTACAGTGATCTTGTTGGCCGGATCGATGAACCTGTCAGACATTGTGAACAATCAGGAAGGTGGCTTCTGGAACTGGCATGTGTTCAGCCTTCAGTATTTTCCTATGATTTTTGTCATGGTGCCGATGTTTGTGATCTTCTTCATCTCGGCGCTCGCTGAAACCAATCGCCCTCCTTTTGATTTGCCTGAAGCTGAATCTGAATTGGTTGCGGGGTATCAGGTTGAGTATGGTTCGACGCCCTATCTGCTCTTTATGCTTGGCGAGTATCTGAACATTGTCTTGATGTGTGCGATGTTGACGATTTTGTTCGCTGGCGGTTGGCATGGGCCTGTCGCGCTGGGGCAGGATTTTGTTGATAAATACCCCTTACTCAACAGCATGGCCGGACTGTTCTGGTTCATGGCTAAAGTCTTTTTCTTCTTCCTATTGTTTGCGCTCGTGAAAGCGATTGTGCCGCGTTACCGGTATGATCAGCTCATGCGTCTCGGTTGGAAGGTGTTCCTCCCGACGGCGCTCGTCGCTGTGCTGATTGTGGGTGGATATGTTGTCTATACGGGAGTTCAAACATGAGCCTCGCACAAACCATTCGCGGCGCGTTGCTGACAGATTTTCTGGGCGCAGCGTGGCTCGCAATTCGGGAAATGGCCCGCAGAAAACCAACGGTGAACTATCCGTTTGAAAAGAACCCGATGAGCCCGCGCTTCAGGGGCGAGCACGCTTTGCGTCGCTACCCTTCAGGTGAAGAGCGGTGCATCGCATGTAAACTGTGTGAAGCGATTTGCCCGGCGCAGGCCATCACCATCGAAGCAGAGCCGCGGGCCGACGGTGCGCGTCGTACAACCCGCTATGACATCGACATGGTGAAGTGTATTTATTGCGGTTTCTGCCAAGAGGCTTGCCCCGTAGATGCGATTGTCGAAGGGCCGAATTTTGAATTTGCCACGGAAAGTCGTGAAGAGCTTTTCTATGACAAAGATCGCTTGCTCGCGAATGGTGACCGCTGGGAACGCCTGATCGCGAAAAATCTCGAACTCGACGCGCCATACCGATAAGCGCCGAATTGAATTGAACCGGAGCATCGCTCCATAACTTAAGAGGCTCTGAGGGCTTTGGCACAGATTGCTTTCTGGACACTCGCCACAATCGTGGTCTTGTCTGCGCTATTCGTAATTTCGTCGCGCAACCCGGTGCATTCGGTGTTGTGGTTGATCTTGTCTTTCTTCACGTCGGCCGGGTTACTCGTGCTGATTGGTGCAGAATTCTTGGCGATGCTGCTCGTCGTTGTTTATGTCGGTGCAGTCGCAGTGTTGTTCCTGTTTGTCGTCATGATGTTGGACGTTGACTTTGTTGAGTTGAAGCAGGGTTTCTTGAATTATCTGCCATTCGGTTTGCTGGTGGGCGTCGTGTTCGCCGCAGAGATTGTTATGGTTTCAATCTTTGGGATCGAGCCGGATCAGAGCAAATTTGATGCGGCACCGAACGCGGCGACGAATGCCGAAGCTATCGGACAGGTCATGTACACCGAGTATTTGTTGTTGTTCCAATTGTCGGGCTTGATTTTGCTGGTTGCGATGATCGGCGCCATTGTTCTGACACTGCGGCAGAAGCCCAATGTGAAGCGCCAAAATATCGCTGCGCAAACCTCCCGTCGGCGTGCTGATGCAATCGAACTGAAAGACCCGAAACCCGGGCAGGGGATTTAGGATCATGGATATTGGATTGACCCATTACCTCGCTGTGTCTGCAGCCCTATTCACCATTGGTGTGGTTGGCATTTTCGTAAACCGGAAGAACATCATCGTTATCTTGATGGCGATTGAATTGATCTTGTTGTCCGTCAATATCAATCTGATCGCGTTCTCTGTGTTCAACGGAGATATTGCAGGACAGATATTCGCCATGCTCGTTCTGACTGTCGCGGCCGCTGAGGCTGCTGTTGGGCTCGCCATTCTCGTTGTTTACTTCCGCAATCGCGGAGACATTGCGGTCGAAAATGTCGACCTGATGAAGGGATAGCCAGATATGCTGCCTGACTCACTTTTACTGTTTATCGTGCTTGCGCCGGGTATCGTCGCGCTGACAGGGCTGGTGCATAAGTATATTGGCGACAAGCTGGTAATGCTTTTGACGACCGGCACTGTGCTGACAGCGGGTGCCTTGTCGTTGTTCCAGCTGTTTATGTATGTTTCCGGAATAGGCGGACACGACGTTGATGCTAGCGGGCATGGCGAGGCTGTTGCACATGGCGCTGCCGCGGCGGCGCATCACGGTGCGCATGTCATCAAGTTGATGACATGGATTGATGTGGGCGCGTTTGAAGCTGACTGGGCAATTCGCGTTGATACGTTGTCGATTGTCATGATGGCCGTGATCACAAGCGTTTCAGGCCTCGTTCACCTGTATTCATGGGGATATATGACGGACGAGCCGCACAAATCTCGCTTTTTTGCTTATCTATCGCTGTTTACCTTTGCGATGTTGATGTTGGTCGTTGCAGACAATTTCATTCAGTTGTTCTTCGGTTGGGAAGGCGTTGGTTTGGCCTCGTACCTTCTGATTGGTTTTTGGTATACGAAGAAGGCGCCAAACGATGCGTCGATCAAAGCATTTGTTACCAATCGCGTGGGGGATTTCGGGCTCGCACTAGGGATTATGGCTGTTTTCTGCGTCTTCGGCACAGTGGAGTTTGCGCCAGTTCTTGATGCGATTAAATCGAATGCCGTTGTGGTTCCGTTGGCGTTTGCCGAGGCGGCGAATGCACAGAGCGTGGTGATAAACTTTCTGGGGCAACCGGTGCATGCGCTGGAACTTATTGGTGTGCTGCTGTTTATCGGCGCGATGGGTAAGTCTGCCCAATTCTTCCTCCATGTTTGGTTGCCCGACGCGATGGAGGGGCCAACCCCAGTTTCGGCGCTTATCCATGCTGCGACGATGGTTACCGCAGGTGTGTACTTGGTGTGCTTGCTGTCGCCCATCTACGAGTATGCGCCGATTGCGGCTGGGATGATTACAATTGTCGGGGCGGTCACTGCGATCTATGCGGCGACAGTCGGCATGGCCCAGAACGATATTAAGCGTGTCATCGCGTATTCAACCTGTTCGCAGCTTGGGTATATGTTCTTCGCCGCAGGTGTTGGCGCGTATGAAGCGGCAATGTTCCACTTGTTCACCCACGCCTTTTTTAAGGCGCTGTTGTTCCTCGGGGCCGGGTCTGTAATCCACGGAATGCACCACGAGCAAGACATGCGGAACATGGGTGGATTGGCACGGTTTATGCCGATTACCTATGCTGCAATGATGATCGGAACAATCGCGATTATTGGCCTCGGAATTCCGCATTCTCTAATCGGCTTCTCTGGTTTCTTCTCGAAAGATGCGATCATTGAAAGTGCGTTCGCTGCGGGTAGTCACCATATTACGTTTGGCCAGGTCGCGTTCTGGTTCGGCCTATTGGCTGCGTTGCTGACAAGCTTCTATTCCTGGCGTCTGATCTATATGACGTTCCACGGTCCACGGGCTGAAGCGCCTGCGCACCATGGACATGATGCGCACGATGGTCATGGCCATCATGGCGAGCATGTTCCGCATGAAAGCCCGCTAGTAATGTTGATCCCTTTGGTGCTGCTCAGCCTGGGCGCAATGTTTGCCGGCCTGACATTCTATGAAGCGTTTATCGGTCATAATGAAACGGCATTCTGGGGAGACGCGATATATTCAGCTGCTGATAATCACGTGTTGCATGACCGCCATGACGTGCCCGAATGGGTGCTGTGGGCGCCATTGGTCGTGACGGTTGCTGGTTTTGTAATTGCGACATTCACGTACTTCTTCAATCGCGGGATTGGTAAAAAAGTGGCCGATAGTGGCGGTCCGTTGCACTCCTTGTTTTCGAACAAGTGGTACTTCGATGAGATCTACAATGCGACGATTATCAAGGGCCTTGCGTACTTAGGTGATCTATTCTCCGTCGGCGACAAGAAAGTTATCGACGCCATCGGGCCGGATGGAATTGCGGAAGTGACACAAGGCGCGAGCAACCGCCTGTCACGTATGCACACGGGTTATCTGTATCATTATGCCTTTGTGGTCATTTGCGCGGCGCTTGTCTTTGGCGCTGTGATTTGGCTCAAGGCTGGAGGAGCAAACTAATGGGTGGTTTCCCCATTCTTTCGGCAGTCACGTTTCTGCCATTGATCGGTGCGCTGATTGTGCTGGCCATTCGGGCGGCGACATCAGGTGGTCGCTCTTCCGATGCGAGCAAGTCTGATGGGCGCGCCGCGCTGACGGCTGGTCTGATCATTTCAGGCGCCACGTTTGTTGCATCTCTGGCGGCATTCTTCAATTTTGATGCGTCGCAAAGCGGCTATCAATTGGTCGAAAGTTATCCGTGGTATCGCAATATTAGCTACAAAGTTGGCGTTGATGGCTTGTCGATGCCGCTTATTCTTTTGACGACCTTCCTGACGCCGATTTGTCTGTTGGCAAGCTGGGGTTCTATCAACAAACGTGTCACTGAATATGTCGTCGCCTTCCTCGTGCTGGAGACGTTTATGATCGGTGTGTTTGTCGCGCTCGATCTTGTCTTGTTCTATATTTTCTTCGAAGCAGGATTGATCCCAATGTTCCTGATTGTGGGCATTTGGGGCGGCATAAACCGTGTGTATGCGTCGTATAAATTTTTCTTGTATACATTGCTTGGATCACTGCTGCTGCTGGTTGGCGTTGTGTATATGTATCTTCAGGTTGGCACAGCCGACGTTGAAGTGCTTGAACATTTCGCTTTCGATCCGGGCGTTCAGAAATGGCTGTTTGTGGCATTCGCAGCATCGTTTGCGGTGAAGTTGCCTATGTGGCCAGTGCATACTTGGTTGCCCGATGCCCACGTACAGGCGCCGACCGCAGGATCGGTTATTCTGGCTGGCGTATTGCTAAAAATGGGTGGTTACGGGTTCTTGCGGTTCTCGCTGCCCATGTTTCCAGATGCCAGTCTGTTCTTCCAACCCGTGATGTTCGCGCTAGCCGTTGTTGCGATTGTTTACACGTCGCTCGTGGCGTGGCGGCAAACCGATATGAAGAAGCTGATTGCTTATTCTTCCGTTGCCCACATGGGCTTTGTGACGCTGGGTATTTTCTCATTCAATGAGGTGGGCATTCAGGGCGCTGTGTTCCAAATGCTTAGCCACGGTTTGATCTCAGGAGCATTGTTCCTGATCGTCGGTGTTGTTTATGACCGGATGCATACACGTGAGATTGCGGCCTATGGAGGCCTCGTCAATCGAATGCCGATTTATGCTTCCTTCTTTATGTTGTTCACGATGGCCAACGTAGGGCTGCCGGGGACCAGCGGATTTGTTGGTGAAATTTTGACGATGGTTGGCGGCTTCCAAGCGTCCACTTGGGCGGCTGCGGGTGCAGCGCTAGGCGTTATCTTTTCGGCCGTTTATATGCTGACACTTTATCGCCGGACGGTGTTTGGTGAAATCACCAACCCTAAGCTTGAGACGATCAAAGACATGAATGCGATCGAGTGGGTGTGCATAGCGCCACTTGCATTGCTAACCATCCTATTCGGGGTGGCACCGAACCTAATTTTCGACATTACAGAAAGCGCGACATTGCGTGTGATGTCGCTCATGGCGGGAGCCTGATCAAAGATGCTTGATTTTACATCTATCATTCTGACGCTGGGGCCTGAGCTTTGGCTTGCTGGTGCTGGCTTGCTCGGCGTTTTGCTCGGCGCGTTGATGAAAGACAACTTCAACGGTGTGTCGTTCAAATTTGGTGCATTGGTGCTGTTCGGCGCGGCGGCTTCGGTCGTTGTGTTTTATGAGGGCGGGGAGGCGTTTAACGGGCTTGCGCGAACCAACCCTTATGTGAACTTTGCCAAATTTGTATCGTTTGCGATTGCAGGGGTGACACTGATTATCTCAGAAGGATTTTTGCGTCGCCATCAAACGATCCGGTATGAATATGTGTTGCTGATGATCTTTGCCTGTTTGGGCATGGGGATCATCTTGTCCGCTGCGGATTTGATGACCCTCTATATGGGGATCGAGATTCTTAGTTTGTCATCTTATGTCATGGCAGCGTTCCACCGTGATTCTGCGCGCTCATCGGAAGCTGGTTTGAAATATTTCGTTCTCGGCGCGCTGGCATCGGGCATGCTGCTCTATGGTGCGTCACTCGTTTATGGCTTCACGGAGACAACTCAGTTTGCGGGCATTGCAGCCGCTGAAAAGAATATGGGCTTGCTGTTTGGTATGGTCATGATGATTGTGGGGCTAGGCTTCAAAATATCCGCCGCGCCCATGCACGTTTGGACACCGGATGTGTATGAGGGTGCGCCTACGCCAGTGGGTGTTTTCTTCTCGGCTGCCCCGAAATTTGCAACGATGGTTGTGTTTGCCAACGTCATGTTCACCGTGTTTGGCGACGTGATGGATGAGTGGCAACTCATCGTCGCAATCATTGCGGCACTTTCAATGATAATCGGCTCCATCGGCGCTTTGACACAAAACAATGTGAAACGCCTTCTTGGGTATTCTTCTATTGCCAATGTTGGTTACGCGTTGATCGCTGTTGCCGCAGGACAAGAACTGGGCGCGGGTCCATTGCTGATCTTTATGACGATTTACGCCGTCACATCTCTCGGGCTGTTTGCCGGTGTGCTGGCGATGCGTCGTCGTGGTGGAATGGTCGAGGGAATTGAGGAGCTTGGCGGTCTGGTACGCACGCGCCCATGGTTAGCTGTGGGATTGTCCGTTTTGCTTTGGTCAGTCGCTGGCTTACCCCCGTTTGGTGGTTTCTTCGGCAAATGGGAAGTGTTCATCGCGGGTGTCGATGCCAATCTTATTTGGCTCGTCGTTATCGCGGCCTTCGCATCAGTGATTTCGTGTTTCTATTATCTGCGCCTCATCAAGATTATGTGGTTCGATGAGCCGCTGGAGAAATTTGAATCTGTCGATGGTTCTGTCATGCTGACAGTATTGTTGACCGCTCTGCTGGCGGGCATCATCTTTATGTTCTTTATCTCTCGGTTGGCAGGGCTGACTGACGGGGCTGTATTGGGACTTCCTCTTTGAGCCTAGAGTGGCCTGTCTTCCAGCTAGGATCCATCGATAGTACGAATTCGGAGGCCAAGCGACGGGCGAACTCGGGCAGCTTCAATGATTGTTGGCTGGTTGCTGAGAGCCAGAGCGCGGGTCGTGGGCGATTACAACGCGATTGGGTGTCACCCGCGGGGAACCTGTTCTGCACAGCCTTGTTTAGTGAGCCTGGAGGTATTCGAGTAGCGACGCGCTTGCCGTTTGCGATTGCGCTGGCAGTCAGCGATGTATTTCTCCAGCTAGCGCCCGAAAAAACCGTCAAAGTTAAATGGCCCAATGATGTGCGTTACGAACGACAGAAGCTATCAGGCGTTTTGATCGAGACCGGTGAAAATGATGGGCAATTTTGGATTGCGGCTGGGATCGGGATCAACGTCGTTGAAGCGCCTACAGCAGTTAGCCAAGAGGCCGCTTGTCTTGCAGGGTTGCGTGGTGACAACGCCGTTGATGCCCCCATCGTGCTAGGTGCGTTGCGCAACGCCTTCGCGCAAAGGCTGGATCAGGCGAGACAGGGGTTCGCATCGGTTCGTGTCGATTGGCTTGAACGTGCGGAAGGGCTAGGTCATACGGTTTCTGTAAAGGTGGGTGACAAGGTCGTAGAGGGCGTATTTTCCGATATGAGCGATGATGGAGCGATCATTCTGACTATGGATGATGGAACGAATAACCTCATCCGCGCGGGCGACGTAAATTTGATTGGAAGTGGATAAATCGATGCTGTTGGCCATTGATGTGGGTAATACGAACACTGTTTTTGGTGTTCATGACGGCGAGAACTGGGTCAATCAATGGCGCTCTGCGACAGACCCCCGCAAAACCGCCGATGACTATGCATCCTGGCTGATGCGGTTGGCGGATTTGGACGGCGTGGATCTTCGGAAGATTGAAGGCTGCATCATCTCGACGGTTGTGCCGCAAGCGCAATTCCATTTTCGCAACCTTGCGCGCCGCTATTTTAATATCGAACCGATGGTTGTTGGCGATAAGTCTCTCGAATCTGGTGTTGATATACGTATTCGCCGACCAGAACAGGTCGGCGCTGATAGAATTATTAGTGCGCTAGGTGCACACGTAAAATACTCAGGAAATTTGATCGTAATTGATAGTGGCACGGCAACGACGTTTGATATTGTTGCCGAAGATGGCGGGTTTGAGGGCGGCATTATTGCGCCAGGTATCAACTTGTCGATGCGAGCCTTGCATGATGCGGCTGCGCAACTTCCGCGGATCGCTATCAAGAGACCCGATGCCGTGATAGGGCAGGATACGATTTCTGCTATGCAGTCGGGTATCTTTTGGGGCTATATCGATTTGATTGATGGGCTTGTGCGCCGGATCAAAAATGAATTCGGTAAACCAATGAAAGTGGTCGCCACAGGTGGGGTTGCATCCCTGTTTGAGGGGGCAAGTGAAACGATTGACTATTTTGACCAAGATCTCGTCATTCGAGGTTTGCTGGAAATGTACCGACTGAACCGTAAGGCGTAATTGATGGCTTCTTCTAAAGGCACCGATGAACTTGTATTTCTGCCGCTTGGTGGATGCAATGAGATTGGGATGAATCTCAACGCCTTCGGCTTCGGGCCGGAAGGCGATCGACGGTGGATTCTCGCCGACATCGGCGTGACCTTTGGGGGGGACGATACGCCGGGCATTGATTTGATATGTGCTGATCCCGAATATTTGGTCGGTGCGAAAATTGAGGCTGTATTCCTCACTCACGCGCATGAGGATCATATAGGCGCGGTTGGACTTCTATATCCACGTTTGCAGACCAAGGCCCACATCTACGCAACGGCATTCACAGCTGAGTTGGTGCGCAGCAAGATGGAAGAACAGGGCGTCGATACCGGCGTGCTGAAAGTCGTGCCACTAGGAGCGACCGTGCAGGCCGGCGCTTTCAATGTGCAGTACGTGACGCTTACGCACTCGATCCCCGAGCCGAACGCGCTGGCGATCCGTACGCCCTTAGGCACAATACTCCACACAGGTGATTGGAAAATTGATCCTGAACCGCAGATTGGAGAGCCAACCGACATTAAGGGCCTCACCGCTATCGGTGATGAGGGCGTTCTGGCGATGGTTTGCGATTCAACCAATGTTTTTGAAGAAGGCGAGGCTGGATCAGAGGCGACGGTCTTTGATGGGCTGGCGCGTTTGATTAAAGAACAGAAGCAAGCCGTCGCGGTGACGACTTTTGCGTCAAACATTGCGCGCGTGAAGTCTATCATTGATGCGGCTGAACTGGCGGGACGTAGCGTATGCCTTGTCGGTCGTAGTATGCACAAAAACACCACAGCCGCGAAAGCAACGGGTATTCTGCCACCCACGACCGAATTTGTGGATGAGGCGGATGCTAAGTCATTGCCGGCCGAGAATATTCTCTATTTGTGCACCGGAAGTCAGGGTGAGCCTCGAGCGGCGCTATCTCGTATGGCACGGGGTGATCATAGGCATGTCCAATTGGTTCCAGGTGATACCGTTATTTACTCGTCTCGCGTTATTCCAGGAAATGAAAAGGGGATTTATTCGCTCCAAAACCAGCTGGCAGATCAAGGTATTCGGATCATTACGCCGCGCATGGTTGATGAACCAATTCATGTCTCGGGTCACCCTTGTCGCGGCGAGTTGAAGCGCATGTATGAATGGGTGCGCCCGGAGATTTCCGTCCCAGTTCATGGCGAGCGCCGACATATTATGGAGCATGCCTCTTACGCTAAATCTCTTGGGGTTAAGCAGGCAATTACGCCCCGCAATGGCAGCTTGATCCGCCTCGCGCCTGGTGAGGCAGAGATTGTCGATATCGTACCGACAGGGCGCTTGTATAAAGATGGCGGCCGACTGGTGCCTGAGGGCGCGCAGGGACTGGAAGAGCGTATTCGTTTGGGCGCGTCGGGAATCATATTCGCCAGCGTATCGATCAATGATTCTGGTGAGGTCGAAGATGGCCCAGTGATCGTTGCGCGTGGATTTTCAGAGGAAGATGGTCGTTTAGCTGATGAAAGCCTTGATACGCTGGATGAAGCCGCAGAGGCGGCCGTTTATAAGATGAAACGCAAGGAACGGATGGACGATGACTCGGTCGAACGAGTTATCGGGCGATCTATTCGAAAAGCGTCTGAAAAAGTGTTTGGGCGTAGGCCCATGATTGATGTGACAGTGTTGAGGAGTTGATACGATGAGTGAATTTAAAATTGGGCCGTTGAACCATGTAGGTGTTGCTGTGCCTGATATAAACGAGGCCTGTGATACATATCGCGATCTTTATGGCGCGACAGATATTACGACGCCATTCGATATGCCGGAGCAAGGCGTGAAAGTCTGCTTTGTGAATTTGCCCAATAGCCAAATTGAGCTGATCGAACCGCTGAATGAAGAATCCCCGATCCATAATTTCATCCAGAAAAACCCTAAGGGTGGACAGCACCATGTTTGCTTCGAGGTGGATGATATTAATGAGGCGGTTGAAGAAATGGGAAAGCGCGGCGCAACTGTGCTTGGCAAACCGCGCATTGGCGCGCATGGTACGATGATTATTTTCGTGCACCCTAAAAATTCAAATGGCGTATTGATTGAATTGATGGAAACACCAAAAGGCGATCATTAATGGGCATTGCGGGCGGCGTTGTAGTCTTTGTAATTACGTGGTGGCTATGCTTTTTCATTGCCTTGCCATTTGGCGTACGTAGCCAGTTGGAAGATGGTGACACAACACCCGGAACAGAGGAAGGCGCTCCCGCAAACCCTCAATTGGTGAAAAAGGCGCTTTGGGCCACGCTGGGCGCTGCCGTGCTGACGGTGATTGTGGGCTTGACCATTCCGCAATTGCTTGCGCAGTAGCTAACAATAATACTAACAGTTTTCGGTGTTTAGATTGCGGAGCGAATATGCGTCTGTCTCAGTTTTTCTTACCAGTTTCCAAAGAGGCGCCTGCTGAAGCGTCTATCGTGTCTCACCAGCTTATGCTGCGTTCAGGCATGGTTCGCCAAAACGGTGCAGGCATTTATACGTGGCTGCCGCTTGGCCTGATTGTATTGCGCAAAATTGAGCAGATCGTACGTGAGGAAATGAACCGTGCGGGCGCGGTCGAAATGCTGATGCCTACACTGCAACAGGCTGATTTGTGGCGTGAGAGTGGACGCTATGAAGCCTATGGTAAGGAGATGTTGCGGATAACCGATCGGCATGATCGCGATATGCTGTTCGGGCCAACCAATGAAGAGTTGGTGACAGACGTGTTCCGGTCTTACGTCAAAAGCTACAAGCAATTGCCGCTCAATCTGTATCATCAACAGTGGAAATTTCGTGACGAGATTCGCCCTCGTTTTGGCGTGATGCGCGGGCGCGAATTTCTGATGAAAGATGCCTATTCTTTCGATTTGAACGAAGAGGCCGCACGCAAATCTTATTACAAAATGTTCTGCGCCTATTTGAACGCATTCTCTCGGCTGGGGCTGACGGCCATTCCGATGAAGGCTGATGCTGGTCCTATTGGTGGTGATTTGAGCCACGAGTTTATTATTTTGGCGGATACAGGTGAGAGCGCGGTTTATTGCGACCGGACATTGCTGGATATGGCGCCTCCCGGGCCGGATCTTGATTTTTCTAGCGACCTGACCGGCGAAGTTGAACAGCGAACACAGTATTATGCTGCGACAGATGAGATGCATGATGAGGCGGCGTTTGCGGCGCTTCCGAATGATCGGCAAGTCGCGGCGCGTGGTATTGAGGTCGGGCATATCTTCTATTTCGGGACAAAATATTCTGACCCGATGAGTGCGGTTGTGCAGGGCCCTGATGGGCAGGTCGTTCCAGTGCATATGGGGAGCTATGGCATCGGCGTATCTCGGCTTGTTGGTGGGATTATTGAAGCCTGTCACGATGAGAACGGAATTGTGTGGCCAGATGCGGTTGCGCCGTTCGATATCGGCATCGTCAATATGCGCAATAATGACGATGCATGTGTTGCCGCAAGCGAGCGTTTGGAAGCCGAATTTACCAAGGCTGGCAAAGATGTGCTTCATGACGACACTGACGACCGGGCGGGCGGGAAGTTTGCTCGCATGGACCTGATCGGTGTGCCGTGGCAAATCACGGTAGGCCCGCGGGGACTGAAAGAAGGTAATGTCGAATTGAAGAATCGCCGCACGGGTGAAAAGCAAGACATTGCATTGGACGCAATCGTCGCAAAACTGACGGAGAGCTAATGTCTGACGCTGCCGCCCCGTTTGGGAAATTAGAGCGTACGCTTGCTTGGCGGTATTTGCGGGCAAAGCGCGAGCATGGCGGCGCAAGCCTTATTTCCATTATTTCATTTGTCGGGATTTTCCTGGCAGTTGCCGCTTTAATCATCACCATGTCGATCATGAGCGGATTTCGCGCGACATTGGTTGACGCATTGCTGGGCGGGCAACCGCATGTGTACGCTGCGGTTAGTTCCTACACAGAAGATGAAACAGAAATGTTGGTTGATATAATCGCTCCGTTAGAGGGGATCTCTAGCGTTGCGCCTTATATCGAAGAATATGTTTTGGTATCGGCAAATGGACGGAAAACCGGCGCGGCCGTGCGCGCGTTACGGCTAGAAGATCTTGAGACCATGCCGTTTTTGGACGATGGCGGACAGGCCGCGCTCGATGCAGGGTTTGGTGCAGGTCGTAATGGCGGCAACGTGATTATGATGGGTAAGTTTCTGGCGTCAGGCACGAATGGTTTGGGTCTTCGTCCGGGTGACAAGGTTGAAATTACCACGGCAAGTGTGAACGCTGGCCCGATGGGGGCGACGCCGCGCTCGAAGTCTTATGTGATGGGAGACACATTTTCTACGGGAAGCGTCGATCTGGATCTTCTCTACATTTTTATGCCAATGGAGCAGGCGCAAATATTGTTCCAATCCAAAGACAGGTACAGCATGTTGGATATCCGGTTGGATGATCCAGACAAGACCGCGGAGGCTATGGCTGCGATCTCTGAAGCGACAGGTAATGCAGTTTATATGTATGACTGGAAAGCGCAGCGTGCGGGGTACTTAAATGCGCTACAGGTAGAGCGCACAATGGTACGAATGTTGGTCATGGTGTTGTTGGTGATTACCACGCTCAACATCATTGTTGGCGTTGTGATGCTTGTGAAAAATAAGACAAGGGATATCGCCATTTTGCGAACTATTGGTTTGGGGCGCGGTGGCGTTATGCGCGTGTTTCTTATGGTTGGAACAACGCTCGGAACAATGGGAGCGATGCTCGGAATGATTGTGGGCGTTTTGGTTGTGCTAAACATCGGCGCGGTTGAGGGGTTTCTGAACCTGTTTGTCGAGGGTGATATATTTGACGCCGAGACATATGGAGTTGAGGGCTTGCCGGCTATTCTGGATTGGGGCGAGGTTATCTCGACGGTAGCTTATGCTCTGATCATGTCGGCCAGCGTGTCAATTCTGCCAGCATGGTGGGCAGCCCGTCAGGACCCTGTTGCTGCTTTGAGGTTTGAGTAATGTCAAATGTGCTCGAACTAATTGATGTTGATCGTACCTACGAGACCGGTGCGGGTGAGTTGCAAGTGTTGCAGAGCGCACAGCTGCAGCTCAAGGCGGGTGAACTGGTTGGACTGATCGGTCCATCTGGGTCGGGAAAATCGACCTTGTTGCACACGGCAGGTCTGTTAGAGCGACCTGAGCGCGGCCAAGTGCTTCTGGAAGGTGAAGACTGTTTAGCCTTGGATGATGCGGGACGTACAGCGTTGCGTCGGCATAAAATAGGATTTGTCTATCAGTTTCACCATTTGTTGGCTGAGTTTTCTGCGATTGATAATGTCGCAATGCCGTTGATGATCGGTGGTGTCTCAAAGTCAGCAGCCCGGGAAAAGGCGCAGGCATTGCTTGATGATATGGGGCTATCCGAACGGGGGCAGCATCAACCGGCAACTATGTCCGGCGGTGAACAGCAGCGAGTGGCAATTGCGCGAGCACTGGCAAATGATCCGCGGTTGATTATTGCTGATGAACCAACGGGCAATCTTGACCCAACCACAACCGAGCGTGTGTTTGGAGCACTGATACGTTTGGTTCGTGAAGAGGGGGCGGCAGTGTTGGTCGCTACGCATAATATGGCGCTCACCAAGCACATGGATCGTGTTTTGACGCTAAAAGATGGGCAACTCGTGGAATATTCAGCTGACTAAGCTGTGAATAGGTGCCTGTTGGGAATGGCTTCTGTGCGCTGTTTGCGTCAGATTAGCAGCAACCCTGAAGGACAATTGTGATGCCGACCCCTCAATTTGTACATTTGGCCGTTCGCTCAAGCTACTCACTGCTTGAAAGCATGATCACGCCGAAAAAACTGACCGGGTGGTGTCAAGCGCAACAAATGCCTGCGATTGCTGTGACGGATCGCAATAATATGTATGGAGCGTTGGAACTTTCCCTCGGTCTTAAGGGCGTTGGCGTGCAGCCTATTATGGCATGCTGCTTCGATATCACGGACGGGACGCCAAAGTCTGAGCCTACGCGGGTCTCTTTATATGCGCAGAATGATGTTGGTTATTCGCGCCTCATGGTGTTGTCATCACGCGCTTATCTTGATGCTGCCGATGGAGTTCCCAAGCTACATAGAGATTTACTTTTAGAAGAAACCGATGGGCTGATTTTGTTGACCGGTGGATCAGAAAGCCTTGCCGCACGATTTATCTTAAAAGGGAAGATGGATGATGCAGAGAAAGAGCTGAAAGCGCTATCTGACGCGTATCCAGGTCGTTGCTATGTGGAAATTACCCGACATGGAACCCAAGCTGAAATTGAAACAGAACCCGGTCTGTTGGAACTTGCTTATAAATTAGAGCTGCCGATTGTCGCCACCCATGATGCGCGCTTTATGAAATCCAGTGACAGTGGTGCGCATGATGCGATGATGTGTATCGCTAATGGCCAATACCTCGGACAAGAAGACCGGGCGCGGGTGGAGCCGTCGCAATATCTGAAGATGGCATCAGAGATGGAGGAGCTGTTTAGTGACTTACCCGAAGCCATCGAGCGCACGGTTGAAATCGCTCAAAGATGCGGTGTGTGCGCCGAAGCGCGCGATCCTATCCTGCCCAACTTCAGTAAAGAAGGGCGCTCTGAACCTGAAGAGTTGAGAAAGCAAGCCACGGAAGGTCTGGAGGGGCGTCTTGCTGCTGCCGATAAGCTGTATGCGGAGCGTGATGTCTACTTTGAGCGGTTAGACTATGAGTTGACCATCATCGAGCGTATGGGCTTCCCCGGCTATTTTCTTATCGTTTCTGACTTCATCAAATGGGCGAAAGAGAATGATATTCCCGTTGGGCCGGGCCGTGGGTCGGGTGCGGGATCGCTCGTCGCATGGGTTTTGTTGATTACAGACCTCGATCCTTTGCGGTTCGATTTGCTATTCGAGCGGTTCTTGAATCCTGAACGGGTTTCGATGCCCGACTTCGATATTGATTTCTGTCAGGAACGCCGCGGGGAAGTTATCCGTTATGTGCGCGATAAATATGGTGCCGACAGTGTGGCAATGATCATTACATTCGGAACCTTGCAGGCCAAAGCTGTGCTGCGCGATGTGGGCCGAGTGATGCAGATGTCATACGGTCAGGTCGATCGGCTTGCGAAGCTTATTCCGTTTAACCCAGCCAACCCGCCGAAATTACAAGAAGCAATTGATGACGAACCGCGCTTTGATGATGAGATCGCGAATGATCCCCGGGTCGGTGAGCTGATTGAAATTGCGCTGAAACTAGAGGGTATGTACCGTAATGCGGGCACCCATGCTGCGGGTGTGGTGATTGGTGACCGCCCGCTCGATCAGTTGGTGCCGTTATATAACGATCCGAGAGCTGATCTTCCGGCAACTCAGTTTAATATGAAATATGCTGAGATGGCTGGGTTGGTGAAGTTTGACTTTCTTGGTCTCAAAACACTGACTGTGATTGACCGTGCATTGAAGTTCATTCGGCGCGACGGTCGGGATGTGGGCCCTGAATGGCAGAGCCTAGACGACAAGCCAACTTATGACCTTATGGCGAGCGGCGAGACGCTGGGTGTCTTCCAGCTCGAGGGCGCGGGGATGCGTGACACGTTGCGTAAAGTTCGTCCCAACAACATTGAAGATGTGATCGCGATTATCTCACTCTATCGGCCCGGTCCGATGGAGAATATTCCTGTTTATGTGCAGGGTAAGGAAGACCCGAGTTCTGTGCAGTACCAGCACCCTGATTTGAAACCTGTTCTGGAGGCCACTTATGGCGTGCCTGTTTATCAGGAGCAGGTGATGCGAATGGCGCAGGAGATAGCGGGTTATTCTCTTGGTGAAGCGGACATGCTTCGTCGGGCAATGGGTAAGAAAAAAGTCGAAGAAATGATCGCTCAGCGTAAACGCTTTGTTGAAGGCGCAGCTGAAGGTAAGGGAATGGAAGAGCGCCTTGCCAACGATATCTTTGATACGATGGAAAAGTTTGCGGGCTATGGTTTTAACAAATCTCATGCTGCGGCTTACGCCCTTATCGGCTATCATACAGGGTATCTAAAGCGGCATTTCCCGGTCGAATTTTTGGCGGCCTCTATGAGCTTGGATTTGGGTAATACAGATAAGCTGGCAGCGTTTTTCCAGGAGGCAAAGCGCCTGAAGATTCCTGTTCTGGCCCCAGATGTAAATTCCTCAACGGCTGATTTTGATGTCCGAGACGGCGCCATTGTCTATGCTCTGGGGGCGCTGAAAGGTGTGGGTCTTGAGGCGATGAAGCATTTGTTAGAATTGAGAGAGAGTACCAAGCCGTTCTCTGACGTGTTTGAGTTCGCTGAAAAAGTGGATCCGCGTCATGTGAATAAAAAAGCGTTTGAGTCCTTGGCGAAGGCGGGGGCATTCGATCAGTTAGAGCCGAATAGGGCTCGAGCGTTGGCAGCTGCGCCGCTATTGGCGCGACTTGCTGCCAGCGCAGCAGAGGATAGGCAAGGTGGACAAGGTGGACTTTTTGGCGAGGCAGAACCTGCGCTGCGCCCTGAAATTCCAAAAGTGAAAGCTTGGAATGGTCAGCAAAAGCTAGATGAAGAATTCCGCTCCATTGGATTCTATTTTTCTGGCCACCCGCTTGATGACGTATTGGAAGGGATTGATCGTGATCGTGTGACGCTTGCGATGGAAATATTCGACAAAGCCGCAGATGGAAAGCCGATTGAGATGATCGGCGTTGTAAGAGCGAGAAGCGATAAACCCGCCAGAAATGGAGGAAAGTTCGCGTTTTTGACGCTGTCCGATCCTACTGGCGAGGTTGAAATGATGGTGTTCCCAGAAACGCTGTCTCAGAATTTTGATCTGTTGCAGCCCGGAAAATCGGTGGCGATCACCGTTGGGGTTAAGCGTATCGGTGATGAAATCAAGTTGAACGCTGAGCGGTGCGTGCCCCTAGAAAAGGCGAGACTGTCTAAGCGAAGCGGGGCAATCAAAATTCGATTGGCTGTTGGCGCTGATGTTCAGGATATTGCGGGCATTGTGAAGCATCTGTCCGGCTCAAACGATCCTGAGCGCGGGGCCATATTGCTGGAAATGCCATTAGAGGATGGCCGCACCGTCATACTGAAACTGCCAGACGTTTATACGATCGGCATGACAGCGCAGCGGGCCTTGAAAGATGCCGCTGGCGTAGAGCGTGTAGAGCCCATGCGCGCGGCGTAAATTCGGTGATTGGTAGACCTTGAAGATCGCGCCAGAATATGTATAAGGCGCAGTTCTTTAAACCAGTTCACGGGTGCATCCGGTGCAGACGGCCATTTTGGCATTATGTTCCACCCGTGACGGCCAACCGGATGGAGAAAACCGATGGCACTACCTGAATTTACGATGCGTCAATTGCTAGAAGCTGGCGTTCACTTTGGTCACCAGACTCATCGTTGGAACCCTCGCATGAAGCCATACATTTATGGCGCGCGCTCTGGCATTCATATTATGGACCTTTCGCAGACCGTACCAGCGCTTCATCAAGCGCTCGTTTTCGTGCGTGATTCTGTTGCTAAAGGCGGTCGGGTGCTGTTCGTTGGCACGAAACGTCAGGCGTCTGAGCCTGTGGCAGAGGCAGCCCAGCGCTGTGCTCAATATTACATGAACCACCGCTGGTTGGGCGGAACGCTCACAAACTGGACGACAGTATCAAAATCTATCAAGCAACTCAAAGAGTTGAACGCAATGTTCGAGTCTGGTGGTGGCGAAGGTCTCACTAAGAAAGAACTGCTCGACCTGTCACGTCGTCGTGAAAAGCTTCAGCGTGCGCTTGGCGGTATCGCTGATATGGGCGGCTTGCCTGCTGCTATGATCGTAATCGACACCAATAAAGAAGCAATTGCTGTTCAAGAAGCTCGCAAGCTTGGTATTCCAGTCATCGCGGTTTTGGATACAAACTGTGATCCAGCCGATGCCGATTATGGTTTTGCTGGTAACGATGATGCGGCTCGCGCAATTTCGCTCTACTGCAACCTGTTTGCCGACGCGGTTCTTGACGGCTTGGCTGAATCTACAGCTGATCTTGGGGTAGACTTGGGTGAGCTCGAAGATATTGAGGGACTTGCTGAGGCGGATGTTGCCGCAGCGGACGCCCAACCTGCTGAAGACACAAGCGGCGCCTAACCGCTTCCAATTTTTGACTTAGACACTGAAGGGATTCACCCCATGGCACAGATTACAGCTGCGCTTGTTAAGGCACTACGTGAAAAGACCGGCGCTGGAATGATGGACGCCAAAAAGGCGCTCGTTGAAAATGATGGCGACGAAGAAGCGGCAACCGAATGGCTGCGCGCTAAGGGCTTGTCGAAAGCGGCTAAAAAGTCGGGCCGCACAGCGGCTGACGGTCTTGTGGCTGTCGCCGTTTCAGCGGACCAAAAGTCTGGCGCTGTCGTTGAACTGAACGCAGAAACTGATTTCGTTGCGCGTAACGAAACATTCCAAAAAGCCCTTGCGGGTATCGCAAAAGCGGCTCTCGAAACTGACGGTTCGCTTGAGGCTGTTGCGGGTGCACCAGCGCCCGACGGGGAAGGTTCTGTCGATGACATGATCAAGCGTTTGGTCGCAACAATTGGTGAAAACATCACATTACGCCGTGTGGCTAAGCTGACAGCGCAGGGTGGCGTGGCTTCATATATCCACAATGCTGAAAGCGAAGGCATGGGCAAAGTGGGTGTGTTGGTTTCACTCGACGGGGCAGGCGACGCTGTAGAAATTGGCCGCAAGGTCGCGATGCATATCGCTGCGACAAACCCAGCCTCAGCGACAGCTGACGATCTTGATCCTGCTGTTGTCGAGAAGGAAAAGAAGTTCCTAACCGAACAAGCGCGCGAGAGCGGCAAACCAGAAAACATCATTGAGAACATGATCAAAGGTCGGATCAATAAGTTCCTCAAGGAAGTTGTTCTTGTTGAGCAAGCATTCGTGATGAATCCAGATCAGACTGTTGGAGCCTATCTCAAAGAGCAGGGCATGACTCTGAACGGTTTTGTAAACTTCAAGCTGGGCGACGGCATCGAAAAAGCAGAAGATAATTTTGCTGACGAAGTTGCGTCTATGACAAAAGGTAGCTGATAGGGCTTGCCTTTCCTCGCATTGCGGGTTTTCAAAGTCCCGGCTACCGAATACAGGTAGCCGGGATATTTTTAGGAATCATAGTGTGTTTCCAGTTTAGGGAGTTGGGCCATGTCCGCCGATGGTAATTCGCACGGGGATTTACGATACAAACGGGTGCTTCTGAAGCTCTCTGGTGAGGCCCTAATGGGCGATCAGCAGTTTGGTATCGACATTCCTACCTGTGAGAAGTTTGCGAAGTCTATTGCGGAAGCGCAGGCTGCAGGGACCCAAATTTGTTTGGTGATTGGTGGCGGGAATATATTCCGAGGCGTTGCTGGCGCCGCAAAGGGGATGGAGCGCGCGCAAGCCGACAGCATGGGTATGCTCGCGACGATTATGAATGCGCTGGCCATGCAAAGTGTGCTTGAGAGTCTTGGCGTGCCGACGCGCGTGCAATCGGCTATTTCTATGCCGGCAATATGTGAACCGTACATCAGGCGCCGTGCGCAGCGTCATATGGAAAAAGGGCGGGTTGTTATTTTTGCTGCCGGAATAGGTAATCCATTCTTCACAACCGATACTGGTGCAGCTTTGCGAGCGATTGAAATGGACTGTGATGCGCTACTTAAGGGCACTCAGGTGAATGGTGTTTACACAGCAGATCCAAAGCAAGATTCATCTGCTAAACGCTATGAGCAAGTCGATTACCAAGAGGTGATGGTAAAGAACTTGAAGGTAATGGATCAGTCAGCGGTTGCGCTGATGCGGGATAATAATATCCCGATCGTAGTCTTTTCGCTTAAAGATGAGGGTGCTTTGCTCAATGTGTTACATGGTAAGGGCACGTCGACCGTTATATCCAATGAAGGAAATTCAACATCATGAGCTATGAGAAGTCAGATCTAGAGCGCCGTATGGAAGGGTCGCTATCGTCACTCGCGACCGAATTCAGCGGTCTGCGAACAGGCCGCGCCTCCGTAAACCTGCTCGATTCGATTCACGTGCCAGCCTATGGTGCATCCACACCTCTTGCTCAAGTCGCCTCCGTTACGGTGTCTGACACTAGAATGTTGTCGGTAAATGTGTGGGACCAAACACTTGTGACGGCCGTAGACCGCGCCATTCGTGAATCGGGATTGGGTTTGAACCCAGTTGTGGACGGACAAAATTTGCGTTTGCCGATTCCGCCATTGAACGAAGAGCGCCGCGTTGAGCTGACAAAAGTGGCAGGCAAATATGCTGAAGCTGCGCGTGTCGCCATTCGCAATATTCGACGAGATGGAATGGATAGTCTCAAGAAAATGGAAAAAGATGGGGAAATCGGCGAAGACAAACAGCGCGCCTTGTCTGATGAAGTCCAAAAACTCACTGATGCATTTGTTGCGAAAGTTGATGATGCGCTGAAAAGCAAAGAAGCAGAGATCATGCAGGTCTAATGTCCAAGCCGTCCGCCTTATCTTTGCATGACGCTGGGGCGGAGCAATCGCCTGTGCCTTGTCATGTGGCTATTATTATGGACGGCAATGGACGATGGGCCAAAGCTCGAGGCCTGCCTCGAGCTGTTGGGCATGAGCGTGGCGTTGAGGCATTGCGCAAAGTAGTGGAGAGCGCGGGTCAATTTGGCATCACGCACATGACGCTTTTTTCTTTTTCTACGGAAAATTGGCGCAGGCCGGCAGATGAAGTTTCGGCGCTGTTTGGATTGCTGAAGACGTTTGTAAAACGCGATATGAAGCGCCTGAATAGTGAGGGTGTTTGCATTAAAGTAGCTGGCCGTCGCGAAGGACTTCCTGCCGATATTTTGAAGCTCATTGAATCTGCGGAAGATTTGACGCGTTCAAACACAAAATTTCATCTCTGCATTGCATTCAATTATGGTGGCCGGGAAGAAATTGTGAGGGCGGTTCAAGATATAGCGGACAAGGTTAAGGCCGGTGAGCTGGAGCCGGAGGATATCAATGAAACCGCTATTTCGGACCATTTAGACACTTTTGGTTATCCTGACCCCGATCTTTTGATACGAACCAGTGGTGAATGTAGAATCAGTAACTTTCTACTGTGGCAGTTAGCTTACTCTGAGATGATGTTTATGGACGTGTATTGGCCCGATTTTGACGCATCTCATCTGGGTGCTGCGATGGAGGAGTTCAAACTGCGGGAACGACGCTTTGGTGACGTCTCTCCAGGTGGTTCCTGATGGGCGATTGGACACCCGAGAATAGTCAGTTTTCAGAGCTTGGGCTACGTGTTGCGTCGGCTGTGGTGCTTATACCTATTGCGTTTGCGAGCGTTTGGTTTGGGGGCTGGGCGCTTGCCGTGTTTTGCGCGGTGCTTGCGGCGTTAATGTCATGGGAATGGGCTAAAATGGGCGGGGTGGGCACCTCATGGCTCGTAGGTGTCCCTGCAGTTCTCGCTTGTTTATCTTTGCTCTTAGAGCCGGCGTGGCTGTCGCCCGCAATATTATCCGCAGGGGTGATGCTGAACTTTATCATCCGTAAAGGCGGGTTTCGTGCGCGCTCCGTTGCCGCATTTGGGGTTCTCTACGTATTCGCGCTTTCGGGAAGTTTGTTTTTGCTTAGGGATGGAGCATGGGACGGCCGCGAGTTGGCGCTCTATGTGATGTGTTTCGTGTGGGCGTCTGATGCTTCCGCTTACTTTACCGGTAGGAGTTTAGGTGGACCTCGTTTGTTGCCAAGCGAAAGCCCGAATAAGACCTGGTCGGGTGCGATCGGTGCCTTCGTAGCCTGTATCGTTTGCGGGATACTGGTGTCACTTCTGGAAAATCAAGCGATGCTTGTCTGGGCCATTTTTGGGGGCGCCGTCTCGGTTGTGGCTCAGATCGGAGATTTGTTTGAAAGCGGATTGAAGCGCCGGTTCAAAGTGAAAGACTCTAGCGCCTTGCTGCCCGGGCATGGGGGTGTGCTTGATCGGGTTGACGGGCTGGGCGCTGCTTGTCTCTTCGCTGTGGTGCTCTTCTACGCCAATTCAACCTTGTCTTACTATCTCGGTGTCGGAGCCTAACGTGATTAGGCGTGTATCTATTATGGGATCCACTGGGTCTATTGGATGCTCTGCCTTGGATGTCATCAGACATTCGAACCGCAACGGACCCAAATTTAAACTGGTTGCATTGTGCGCCGGGAGAGATGTTGAGGCGCTTGCTGCGCAAGCTATTGAATTTAAGCCTGAAATTGCGGTCATTGCCGACGAAGCTAAATTTGGCGCATTGAAAACCCTGCTGAATGGAACCGGAATTGAAGTTGCTGCCGGGCAAGCTGCCGTTACCGAAGCTGCAGCGAGATCATGTGATAGGGTTCTCGCAGCTATTGTCGGGGTTGCGGGCCTGCAATCAACGCTATCGGCTGTGCAGGCCGGGAACGACGTTGCCATAGCAAACAAGGAGAGTGTTGTTTGCGGGGGCGCGTTGGTGTTGGCAGAAGCCAAGCGCAATGGCGTTGCGATTCTACCTGTGGATTCTGAGCATAGTGCGATTTTCCAGTGCCTCGGTGACGGGAAATCGCTGTCGAAGCTAACGATTACGGCTTCAGGTGGGCCGTTCAGAACAGCAACTTTGGACGAAATGCGCCAAGCGTCACCCGCTCAGGCTGCGGCTCACCCGAATTGGTCGATGGGAATCAAAAATTCAATTGATTCAGCAACATTGATGAACAAAGCGCTGGAGTTCATTGAGGCTTCTATTCTCTTTGACACCCCTGAGCACAAAATTGACGTTTTGGTGCACCCGCAGTCTATCATTCATGGAATGGCGCATTTCGATGATGGATCTGTGCTTGCTCAACTCGGTGTTCCAGATATGAAAACACCTATCGCTTATGCGCTAGCATGGCCGAAGCGTGTTTCAACAACTGTGCCTTCATTGAATCTCGCGGAGATCGCAGTTTTAGATTTTTTTGAGGTGGATGCTGAGCGGTTTCCCGCAATCGACTTGGCGCGCCGTGCCTTAAGGGCAGGACAGGGCGCTACTACGGTATTAAATTGTGCTAATGAATCAGCTGTTTCTGCTTTTATCGCAGGCCAATGCGGCTTTCTTGACATAAGCTCAATTGTAGAAAAAGTGTTGAGTCGGTTCCTGTCAGGCAATATGGCGGCTATGACGTGTGAGACACTTGAAGAAATTGCATTCTTTGACCGCTATAGTCGTGATCAAGTGCAAAGTATTATCGGGATCTAATCGCCGATGCATAAGGAGATCACTTAGTGGGTCAGTTACTGAGCCAGGGACCGTTGTTTATTGTTTGCCTCATCTTCATGATGGGGATTGTGGTCGTTGTTCATGAATACGGACACTATTTGGTTGGCCGTTGGTTTGGTGCAGCGGTCGAGTCGTTTTCTATCGGATTTGGTCGTTCGGTATTCGAGCGAACGGATAAAAATGGAACCCGCTGGCGTGTGAATTGGATTCCCTTGGGCGGGTTTGTTAAATTTGTGGGCGAGGCCCAAACTGCTGCAGACATCGGTGTCGTTGAAAAAGGGCCGGTCGGCAAAGCTTATAAAGACTTGTCACCGTTGAAGCGTATCGCTGTGAGTTTAGCGGGCCCTGTCGCTAATTTTATTTTGGCGATAGCCATTTTTGCACTCGTTTTTGGCGTCCATGGGCGGGCGGAATACCGCACAATTGTTGTCGATACCCAAGAGGGTTTGCCAGCTGAGGCTGCTGGATTTCAAGCAGGGGACATCATTGTTTCCATAAATGGTAAGGAAGTCGCCAACGCAGAAGCTATAAGCATCGCGATCATGCTGAATCCCAATACGCCATTGGATTTTGAGGTCGATCGCGAGGGGGGAGCCGTCACGCTAACTGTCGTGCCGGAAGAGATTGTTCGAGAAAATAATTTTGGGCAGGAAACAGCCCAAAGCACTATTGGTGTAAGAATGGGCCGGGTCGAGGGGATCGAGCGTATCCGCTACAATCCCGTGGAGGCAGTCGGTCAGGGTGCGATTGAGACATGGGCTGCAATTAGCAGAACCGTGACGATGTTGGACCGTATCGCCACGGGTAAGATGTCGATCCATACGATGTCAGGCCCTGTCAGTATTGGTGATATTTCACGCCGTGCCGTGAACCAGGTGTGGGCACAAGAAGAGGCCAGTCGAGGCGAAAAAATAATGCAAATGTTTTGGATGCTTGTCAGCATTTGCGCGGCTATCTCAGTTGGAGTGGGGTTCTTTAATCTCTTGCCGCTGCCTGTCTTGGATGGAGGCCACATAGTATTCAATATATTTGAGTTGATTACAGGTCGGGAGTTGCCGGAGAAGGTGCAGGAAGCTAGCCTGACTTTTGGCGTAATCCTGTTGTTAGGAATGGTAGTGGTCATCACTTGGGGTGATATTCTGGAAACGGGTGTTCTCAAGGCCGTCGGTGGTTAATGATGGGTCAGATAAGGTATTTCAGTGAGATTTAAGATGCGTAAAATTCTTGCCGCCACTTTGATGGCAACCAGTGCGTTTGCCTTGTCCGGGATACCGGGCGCCGTATCTGTCGCAGAAGCACAACAAGACGATCGGTATGGCGGCGTGATTCGCGCCATACAGGTTGAGGGAAATCAACGCATTGAGGCGCGTACAGTTCAGTCTTATCTGCTCGTAGAGCCTGGTGATCAGTTCGACGCGAGTCGTATCGACTTGTCCCTTAAAACATTGTTTGCGACAAATTTGTTCGCTGATGTGACGATTGATCGTACAGGCGACGATCTTATTGTTCGTGTTGTCGAGAATCCGATCATCAATCGTGTGATCTTTGAGGGCAATAGCGCGCTGGATGACGATAAATTACGCGAAGAAATTCAGGCTGAGCCGCGCGGGATTTTCACCGCGGCCCGTGTTCAATCTGACGTTCAGCGCATATTGGAACTTTATAGGCAATCAGGCCGTTTCGCGGCGAAAGTTGAACCGCAGTATAAGCCTTTGGAGCAAAACCGAGTCGATTTGGTTTTTGAGGTGACGGAAGGGCCGGTCACCGGTGTCCGGGCCATTAATTTCATAGGTAATAGCGAATACTCAGATTCACGTTTGCGCAGTGAAATTGTCACGCGCCAGTCGCGTTTTTGGCGCTTCTTCAGCTCAAATGACAATTATGATCCGTCTCGCTTGGAGTATGATCGCGACTTGTTGCGGCAATTCTATCAGAACAATGGCTTTTATGATTTTCGTGTCACATCTGCCGTTGCTGAACTGACCCCAGACCAAAAAGATTTCTACATTACCATGACGGTTGATGAGGGGCGTCAATTTGATTTCGGAGACATCAAAGTCGAAACGGCTTTGGAGAAGTTAGATAAAAACGCCCTGCGGCGAGCCGTTCCGATCCAGGATGGTGACCTGTTTCGCGCAGATCTGATTGAGGACACAATTGATTCTCTAACCTATGCAGCCGGTATCGCAGGGTATGCATTTGTAGATATTCGCCCGCAAATTGATGTGAACCCTGAGACTGGGAAGATTGACGTTACCTTTGCTGTTGACGAGGGACCACGCGTTTACATCGAGAGAATTAACATCATCGGAAATACGCAAACGCTTGATCGGGTAATCCGTCGCGAACTGACGATTTCTGAAGGTGACGCATTTAACCGCATTTTACTTGATCGCTCGCGTAACCGGGTGCGTTCACTCGGATATTTCAAAGACGTTGAGATTATCGAAACGCCGGGCGAACGCCCTGATCGCACGATTGTCGATATTCAAGTCGAAGAACAGCCTACGGGCGAACTGGCGTTTTCGGCAGGATTTTCTTCAGTCGACGCGTATCTATTCGATCTGAGCGCTACGCAACAAAACTTGCGTGGTCGCGGACAATCAGTTGTGGCGCGTGTCTCGACATCTAGTCGACAGCAAGTGGTCGATTTGAGGTTTACGGAGCCGCGTTTCTTGGATCGCAATTTGTCCGCCGGTTTGGATGTGTTTGCCACGAAGCAAGACTTTGAAGAATTCACTGGCTTCACCAGTGATACTTACGGCGCAGGCGTACGGTTTGGCTTTCCGATCAATAATACAATGCAACTGGGCTTGCGTTACCGCTTACAGTCAGACGATGTGAATGTGAGCAATGTGCCCTATTTGCTGAACCCAGATGGGTCATATGCGGCGACCGTTTTTCAGGTTGCTGGCGGCGACACTTCGGATTCAAGTGATGATCAATACCAAGCGATCGGTTCTTTGGGAACGTTGGTTGATGGTCTTGTCGACCCGTCACGCGTCGTGGATAGGTGTGATCCAGCCTATGTTCTTAGAGATACAATTTGCCGGTCTGAAGGGGCGTATATTTCCAGTATTTTGGGTTACAATTTTTTCTGGAACCGAACAAATGATCCGATTTCACCCACTGGCGGGTTTGATCTAAGTATCAACCAAGATTTTGCGGGTATTGGCGGTGATGTTAAGTATCTTCGAACCGAGACAAGCGCGTCCTTCTATAAGGGTATCTGGCGAGATGTCGTAGCGAGTGCGAGATTGTCTGGCGGTTACGTATTCTCGTTTGATGATGACCAAGGTGTGCGTATCAACAACCGTTTCTTCCGGGGCGGAAGTACATTCCGAGGATTTGATGTCGCGGGGCTTGGTCCACGTGAGATTCAAACAATTGTAGATCCGGTTACGGGTGAGCAGCGCACTATTCGCCTAAACTCTCAGGGCGGTAACGCTTATTATCAAGGTACGTTTGAGTTATCATTGCCGACCGTTGTTCCAGAAGAGTACGGAATTAAGGGCGCACTGTTTGTTGATGTGGGCTCGCTCGGCACGCTCGATGACAACGATGTTTCTCCGACCATTTACTTCACCGACGCGTCAACAGGATTGCCTGCGGTGCGTTATACAAAAGAGGCTTTGTCATTGCGTGCCTCAGCGGGTGTAAGCCTGTTCTGGGATTCTCCTTTCGGACCCATTCGCTTTGACTTCTCTCAAATTCTTCGTCGAGAAGACTATGACCGCACAGAGTCATTTAGATTTTCAACGTCAACCCGCTTCTAAGAAGCACCCTCCCAGTAGAAAGGAGACTCGTATGTCCCTGATCAAATCTCTTGGCGTCGCATTCGCTTTGGCAGTTTCTTCTGTTTCGATGGCAGCCCCTGCGGCCACAGCCCAAACTATTGTTACCATCGATGAAGGAAGAATTCTTCGCGATAGTAAGGCAGGTAAGCATATTCAATCGCAACTTAAGTCTATCGAAACCCAAATTCAGGGGGAATTGAAACCCGCTCGCACGGCGCTGGAAACAGAAGCGCGCGCGCTTGAGGCAAAGAGTAAGGATAAAACACCTGAGCAACTCAATGCGGACGCCGATTTCGTCTCAAAGTACGTTGCGTACCAGAACAATGCTCGCAATTACGCTCAAAAACAGAAGATTGTTGCGAATGAGTTTGCGATGACGGAACGAAAAGCGTTGATTGATTTCAACAAGGCTCTTGAGCCTGCGTTGAAGGACGTCGTAGCTGATAAAAAAGCCGATATTGTTCTAGCCCGCAGTCAGGTTGTTTATAGCGGACCCACTGTCGACGTTTCTGCCTTGGTGATATCAAAGCTTGATAGTAAAACGCCAACAATCGCAGTTTCCCGCCAGCGGATGCCAACTAAATAGACTTGTAGAAAGATAGTTCATTGCCTGTTGATACTCGTTTTTACGCGCCACTTGGGGGTGTGTCGCTTGAGAAGATCGAAGAGCTAACAGGCCTAAAACTCGAGCAGTCTAACGGCGTTCAAATTTCAAACATCGCCGCGCCCACGAATGGTCGGCGCGGCGATATTTCGTTTCTGGACGGCGATGGCAAAAAACGCCCTGAGATAAGCCCTGATCTCACTGCACTCATAGTCACTGAATCCAATCGGGAGCATGTTCCCGGTGGGATAGCCTTTTTTGTGAGCAAGACTCCGAGGTACCATCACAGTTTAGTCGCGAAAGCATTGTTTGATATCCGGCATCAAAAAATGTCTGGAAACCAGCTTGTTGCGGCAGATGCAGAAGTGGATCCCAGTGCTATTGTTGGTCCGGGCGCGGTGGTTGGTGCTGGAGCTGTCATTGGAGCGGGTAGCCATATCGGAGCAAATGCTGTGATTGGGCCAGGAGTGCAAGTCGGACGAAATTGCAGAATTGGGGCGGGTGCGAGTGTCTTCTGCGCGCTGATAGGCAATGCTGTGACTTTGCTTGCCGGCGCGAGCATCGGTGAAACGGGGTTCGGCGTAATGATGGGGCCTGATGGTGCGGAAGATGCACCACATTATGGACGCGTTATTCTCCAAGACGGTGTGACCGTTGGCGCCAATACATGTATCGATAGAGGTGTTTTTGACGATACAATTCTAGGAGAGCGCACCAAAATCGATAATCTGTGTCAAATCGCGCACAATGTTGTGTTTGGGCGCGGAGTTGTGATGGCTGCGTTTGGCGGAATTTCGGGTTCAGTTCGCGTTGGAGATTATTGCCAGCTTGGCGGGCGCGTTGGGATTGCAGATCACGTAGTGGTCGGCGAAAATGTAAGTTTGGCCGCCTCATCAGGACTGTTCCGCGATATTCCTGATGGAGAAGTTTGGGGCGGTACGCCAGCCAAACCCTTAAAGCAATGGATGCGCGAGATAGCGTGGGTTCAGAAGCAGGCTGCGGCCCGAAAAACATCCACCTAACCCCTCACGCTCAAGAACAATGGATCTAATTATGAGTGCTTCAATTCATCCGACTGCGATTGTTGAAGATGGTGCCAAAATTGGCGCAAATGTCCAGATTGGACCATTTTGCCATATTGGGCCAAATGTTGAACTGGGCGCGGATACGGTATTGCAGGCACATGCCGTCGTGAAAGGCTACACCGCGATTGGGGCAGGGTGTGTGCTGCATTCTCATGCGGTAATCGGGGGTGCTCCCCAAGTCATAGGATTGGAGCCTACTTCGGAAAGTCGGCTCATTGTAGGCGATCGGACTATTTTCCGTGAGCACGTGACAGTTCATACTGGCTCACCTGCTCATGGCGGTTTAACGCGGATTGGACATGATTGTTATTTGATGGTTGGCTCGCACGTTGCTCATGATTGCAACCTCGGAAACAAAGTCGTGATGGCTAATAATGTATCCCTAGCCGGACATATCGAGGTTGCCGATAATGTGATTTTTGGGGGTATGGCAGCCGTTCACCAGTTTGCTCGCATTGGACGGAATGCGTTCATTGGGGGCGGAGCGATCCTCGTCGAGGACGTCATCCCATTTGGCTCTGTTATCGGCAATCACGCGAAGCTTTCTGGGTTGAACGTCGTCGGCCTGAAGCGGAACGGATACACAAAAGAACAAATCAAAAGCATTCGCCAAGCCTACAGAGCTATTTTTTTTGGAGAGGCAACGTTCCAATCGCGACTCGAGAAGGCAGCAGAGACCTATAAATCAAGTGATTTGGGTATGGAGATTGTTGAGTTTATTCGTGCGAGTGGCAAACGCGCTATTTGTAAGCCGGACTAACTCATCATGACAAAACCTCTCGGCATTATTTCAGGATTGGGTGACCTACCGGTATCTATTGCGCAAAACTGCATAGACTCGGGTCGTGACGTCTTTGTCGTGCGGTTGAAGGGTTTTATTGAACCGCAGTTGGAAGCGTTTCCTGGCGACGTCGTTGGGCTTGGTGAGCTTGGAAAATTGTTTAGCCTCCTGTCAGGGGCAGGCTGCGAAGAAGTGACGTTTGCTGGCATCGTAAAACGACCGAATTTCAAAGATTTGAAACTGGATTTTACAGGTGCAAAACTTCTTCCGAAGGTCTTGTCAGCCGCGAGGAAGGGCGACGATGCGCTCCTCAGCCTCATGGTCAAAGAATTCGAGCGGAATGGTTTTACAGTGATAGGCTCCGGCGAAGCGAACCAATCTCTATTGATGTCTGAAGGTTGTCTCACTGTTCGTCAGCCGACTGAGAATGATTTTTCGGATATTCAGAAGGGCGCACACATAGCCGGTGAGATGGGGCGTTTGGATATTGGACAAGGCTGCGTCGTCGTAAATGGCCTCGTTCTGACAGTAGAGGCGCAAGAAGGGACCGATGAGATGCTGGTGCGGTGTGCTAATTTGCCTGAAGAATTGAGAGGCAGCCAAGCAAACCCACAGGGCGTGCTGGTTAAACGTCCCAAACCAGGTCAGGAGAGGCGTATCGATCTGCCGACCGCAGGTATGTCCACTATAGAGAACGCTGCCGCGTCAGGTCTTGCGGGTGTTGCTTTAGAGGCCGGGGGCGCTTTGCTTCTGGACCGTGAGGCTGTGATTGCGCGAGCCAATGAGCTTGGTTTATTTGTATTTGGTTTCTCGCCGGATATCGAATTGTGACCGTGGGTCCGCTCTTTTTTGTGGCGGCTGAGCCTTCAGGAGACTTGCTCGCGGCTGAAGTAATAGATGCGATCCGTTGCCAAAATGATGGTGTTGAAATTTCTGGGATCGGCGGTGATGAGATGCGGGGGCGCGGCGTCGGCTCCGAGATAGATACCAGCCCGCTGAGTATCTTAGGGTTTTTTGAGGGGGTGAAAGCATACAAGGATGTTGTGCGTTTAGCTGACCTTGCGGCTGCTGAAATTGTCGCGGCAAACCCTCGCGCTGTCGTGCTTGTTGATTCTTGGGGGTTCATGCTTCGAGTTGCCCAAAGGGTTCGTAAGCTAGCGCCGAACATTCGACTGATTAAATTAGTTGGCCCTCAGATTTGGGCGACACGAGCGGGACGGGCGAAGACTTTAGCCGCGACGGTTGATCACTTGCTGTGCATTCACGATATGGAGGTCCCGTATTATGCGCCGTATGGTCTGCCGGTAACTGTTATTGGGAACCCAGCAATCTCGCGCGCGCAGTTGGGGGATGGTGTTTCATATAGAGCGACGAGGGGTATCGATCCAAAAGCGCAGCTGATTGTTGTCTTTCCGGGTAGTCGCAAAAGTGAGTTGCAGCGCGTCGCGCCAGCTTTGGTCGAGACGGCGAGGATGCTCAAGGAACAGGATCCCAATCGCAATATAGTATTTGCACCGGCGTTGAATATAATCGATGCGTTTAAAGAGCATTATTCCGGCATAGAATCCTGGGCTGTGATCGAAGCAGAGGTCGCCCAAAGATATAATGTTATGGCAGCGGCAGATGTTGCATTGGCGTGTTCGGGGACGGTCTCGACGGAGATTGCCATGCAGGGAACGCCTATGATCGTGGCATACAAAACCGGCTTGATTACGTGGGCGCTGGCTCGTGGATTTCTATATAAGAAGACCCACATCACTCTTCTTAATATTGCGAGTGATGATACGGAAGTCGTTCCAGAATTTGTTCAAACAAAGCAAAAACCAGTAGATATGGCTTCGGTCGTTGATGGGTGGTTGCGAGATCCAAACGCGTTAAAAGCGCAGGCTCACAGACAAGAAAAAGCCCTCCTTCGATTGAAGGAGGGCGATAGAAATTCAGCTGATATCGCCGCTGAAACCATTTTGGGTCTTTTGAATTAACGGTTTGCCAAATCAATAAAGTCACGCTTAGCGGCACCCGTATAAATCTGACGTGGGCGACCAATGCGTTGAGTTGGATCATCGATCATTTCATTCAACTGAGCTACCCAGCCAACGGTGCGTGCGAGAGAGAACAGTACGGTGAACATTTGTTTCGGGAAGCCTAGAGCATCGAGAATGATGCCTGAGTAGAAATCAACATTTGGATAGAGTTTCTTGTCGGCAAAATACTCGTCTTCCAAAGCAATTCGCTCAAGTTCCATTGCAACTTTCAAAATTGGTTGATCTTTTAGGCCCAAAAGGTCGAGCACTTCGTGAGCGGATTCACGCATGACTGTCGCACGGGGATCGTAGTTTTTGTAAACACGGTGACCAAATCCCATCAGGCGGAAACTGTCATTTTTGTCCTTCGCCCGCTCAATATATTCCGGGATTTTTGAGACGTCGCCGATTTCGTGAAGCATGTTGAGGCACGCTTCATTCGCGCCGCCATGGCTAGGCCCCCAAAGGCAAGCAACACCCGCTGCAACTGCTGCGAATGGATGGGCGCCAGAAGATCCAGCGAGACGTACGGTAGATGTTGATGCGTTTTGCTCGTGGTCGGCGTGGAGGATGAAGAACCGATCCATAGCTTTGGCGATTTTCGGATCAACTTTGTAGTCCTCTGCGGAGACAGAAAAACACATATTCAAGAAGTTTTCTGCGTAGGTGAGGTCGTTACGTGGATCGACGAATTTTTGTCCAGTAATGTATTTCAGAATGCGGGCTGAAAGCGTTGGCATTTTCGCGAGCAAACGGATTGTAGCGAGGCGTCGCTCTTCTGGGTCTTCGCTGTCCATAGCGCCGGGGTAGAATGACGCCATTGCTCCCACTGCGCCCGTGAGCATTGCCATTGGGTGGCTGTCGCGGCGGAACCCGTCGAAGAAGCGGTCCATTTGTGTGTGTAGAAGGGTATGTTGCTTGATATCTGAGTTGAATGTGTCGAGCTCTTGCTGCGTTGGAAGCTCGCCTTTCAGGACCAAATAACAAACCTCAGGGAAGGTTGATTTCTCGGCGAGTTGGCCGATCGGATATCCCCGATGGAGCAAGACACCTTCGCCGCCATCGATAAATGTAATTTGGCTCTCGCAGCTCGCTGTGGACGTAAAGCCTGGGTCAAACGTGAACTTTCCGCTTTCCGCCAGAAATTTGCGAATATCCATGACATTCGGACCATGTGTGCCCGCCAGCATAGGCATTTCATAGGTTTGTCCGTCGATTTCGACTTTAGCGATACCGGCGTTTTTTGTTTTATTTTCCATCATTAATGCCCTTCTTTTTGGTTTTTCTGGTTCACTGACTGCGTTTAAGCGTCTGTTCCAGATATCTGATCTTGTATGCGGCCCAATGCTTCTGCACGACCGAGCCATGCGAGCACTGGCGCAATATCCGGTGCTGGGCGGCCACCCGTTAGCGCAGCGCGCAGTGGGGAGCCGACTTGTCCCATTGATAGGTTTTCCGCCTCGCAAAAATCGGCGATGGCAGCGGCCAACCGTTGTTCAGTCCACTCAGGAAGGCTTTCGAGATTGCGGGTTAAGCCAGCCAACCGTAATGCACCTTCTCCTGACAGTGTTTTACGGGCCTTCTTGTTGAGTTCAAGAGGGCGTTTGCAAATTAAAAAATCAAACGCGGTCGCCAGTTCAGGCAATGTTGCGCCTCTGTCCTTCATCGAAGGTAGCGCTGTTTTAATCCGAGTGATCTCGTCTGGTGTCAGTTTGGTGTTTTTTTCAATGATTGTAAGCAATTGGGTCAAGAGCCATTCATTGTCTACTTCTTTTATGAAAGCGGCATTGGTGGCATTGAGCTTATCAAAATCCAGACGAGCAGGGGCCTGATTTAGACCGGCTGTTGAGAATTTGGCAATCGCTTCATCCTGCTTGAATATTTCTTGGTCGCCATGACTCCAGCCCAACCGAAGGAGGTAAGCGTTCATTGCTTCTGGAAGGTATCCCATATCACGATAGGCTAACGTAGATAGGGCGCCGTGGCGTTTTGAGAGCTTTTTACCGTCTGGCCCGTGAATCAACGGAACATGAGAGTATTTTGGAATATCCCAGCCCATAGCCTCAAAGATAGGCAATTGCCGGAATGTATTTCTAAAATGGTCGTCCCCCCGAATGACATCTGTGACCCCCATGTCATGATCGTCCACGACGACTGCCAGCATGTAAGTCGGCGTGCCGTCGGCGCGCAGAAGAATTAGATCATCAATCTCTGAGGCCTGGATCGAAACTGAGCCCTGGACACCATCGTCAACTGTAATCGTGCCACTATCTGGTGCGCGAAGGCGGACAGTATAGGGCGTTTTCGGGCAGTTTGATGCATTTTGGTCGCGATAAGGGGATCTATAGGGGGCCAATAGGGCATTTGCCTCTTGAGCCAGTTTTGTACGCTCGGCTTCGGTCAAATCTTGATTTTTCGACTCTTGGCGTTTGGTTTCGCCTAACTCGCGACGCTCAGCTAATTCCTCTGGTGTTGTATAGCACTTGAAGGCGGCACCGCTGTTCAACATCTGCTGGGCGACTTCCTGATGACGGGCTGCGCGTGACGACTGAAGGACAGGCGGTTCGTCTGAAACTAATCCAAGCCAAGACATACCCTCGAGAATGGCTTGTGTCGCCTCCTCAGTGGATCGCGCTTTGTCTGTGTCTTCAATTCTTAGCAAAAACTTCCCTTGATTGTGTTTTGCCAATAAAAAGTTGAAAAGCGCTGTCCGAGCACCACCAATGTGCAACATCCCTGTAGGAGAAGGGGCAAAGCGCGTCACAACTGTCATATTGAGGTAGGCTCCACTGGGCAAAATCAATCACTCTGTCTGCACAAACACCTGTATGAGCCGGTTGGCAAGTGGGCGCAAAATCGCATGGCTCCTATGAAAATCAGCTCGCCCATCCAGAGCGTGCTCGATCTTCAGCCAATCGTTTTCGCGTTTTCGCTTGCGACGGGAGCGGCACTCTATTTTTCTCTATCTTTTGAACCCCTTAAGGGAGTGGTTCTAGGGTTTGCCGTCGCAGTATTCGCCTGTGCGTTCATCGCCTTCAAGTGGTCGAACAGTAACTTGCTAAATCTTGTAATCCTTGCATTTTTGGGGGTGAGTGGTGGGATAAGTGTTTCACAGATGCACGCAGGTGCGGTTGAGTCGCCCAAGATTGACGTCGTGACGGGCCCTGTGATGATTGAGGGGTGGGTTCGTGCGGTAGAGCCGGGTGCGAACGGACCCAGGCTGTTGATAGATGTTCATGCCATCCAGCGCAGGAGCAATGAGCTAACGCCAGCCTTTGTGCGGCTGACCCATATGTCGAGATTGGAAGTTGCGCCCGGCAGGTTTGTGAGGTGTTGGTCCGTTCTGCGCCCACCTCCAAGACCTACTCTCTCAGGGGATTATGATTTCGAACGACAGGCGCATTTTCGTAAACTTGGGGCAGTTGGCTATGTGCAAGGCCGCTGCAGAGGCGGCGCAGTCGGCCCCCCAAAGAATGTATTGAGCAAAGTTGAAGTGAGGATTGGCGCGTTTAGACATCAACTTGCACGACGCGTTTATGAGGCAGCTGGCCCAGAAGCTGGGGGTTTTGCAAGCGCGGTTGTGTCCGGTGATCGAAGTTACTTGTCACAAACTGTACAAGACGATTTGCGTTCATCCGGTTTAGCCCACCTGCTCGCCATCTCTGGCCTCCACATGGGATTGGTTGGTGGGTTGGTGTTCTTCATCGTTCATCGCTGTCTTGTATTGGTCGAGTATGTTGCTCTGCGTGTTGCGGTTCAGAAACCCGCTGCCGTGGTCGCGCTTGTCGCATCGCTTGCCTACTTGATCGTGTCTGGTGGGAGTGTGTCGACGCAACGCGCCTTCATCATGTCGGCAGTTGTCTTTGGCGCACTTCTATTTGATCGCTCTGCGATTAGTCTGCGTACATTTGCTATCGCGATGATACTTGTCGTGCTGTTGCAGCCTGAGTCGGTCGTTACACCGGGTTTTCAAATGTCTTTTGCGGCCTCTGGTGGTTTGATCGTGACCTATGAGGCATGGAACGCCCGGCGCGCAAAGGCTGAACGTCCGCTTGGGAAAATTTCGTTCTTCTTGGCATCATTATTTGTCACATCAGCGGTCGCGACGTTTGCGACGGCGCCGTTTGCGATTTTCCACTTTGGGCGCACAGCACCGTTGAGTATCGTGGCCAATTTGTTTGCGATGCCAGTGATTACGTTCGTCTCGGCGCCGCTTGCTGCCTTGTCGATGATCGCTTCGCCTTTTGGACTGAGCGAGTTTCCGTTGCGTTGGTTCGGGCAATCTTTGGCGTGGGTTCAGCGAATAGCAGCGTATTTGTCCGATTTTGATTTTGAAAATAGCGGTATCTCTAAACAAATGCCGGTCGGTGCTTTGTGGTGCCTGGTGGTGGGAATGCTGTTTGCCGGAATAAGCCGCGGCATTTGGCGTGGTGTTGGGGCGGGTGGAATGCTGATTGCGGCCAGTCTCGTTTGGTGGCTGTCACCCACGGTCGTGTTCCACTGGTCAAAGTCGGGAGATGTTTTTGTCTCACCAACTGGTGACGGCCGGATGATGAAAATCCCGATTGAAGATGGTGAAGCGCTACCCCCGCTTGGATTTGCGGATGCGCCATTGCTGAGTCTGGAAGGCTTTAGCGCGCCACTGCGATTGGATTGGGGAATGATGCGTCTTGAGCAGTCCAGCAATGATTCTGTCGCGCATATAGAGCTCCCTTCAGGTGAAGCATACGCAGTGACATGGCCAGATGTGCAAAGGAGCGATGGTGTGACCGCATCGTTGACACACGGAAAACGATTACAGTTCCACACGATGGCGTGTCACACACGGCCATGGCGGAACTGCAATAGAGAAGATTAATCGTAAGATCGTACTAAAGCGAGAAGGCGTCCTTGGACTTGAACTCTGTCTGGACCAAAGATGCGGGTCTCATAAGCCGGGTTAGCGGCTTCCAATGCTACAGATGCACCCTTTTTGCGCAGACGTTTGAGGGTCGCCTCTTCACCATCTATGAGCGCGACGACAATGTCACCTGTATTGGCGGTGCTTGTGCGCTGACAAATGACGAGATCACCCTCAAGGATACCTGCATCAATCATCGAGTCACCTTTGACTTCCAAAGCGAAATGGTCATCGCCATCTGGAAGAGTTATGGGCGGCATCACAAAGCCATTTTCTTGTTGAATAGCAGAGATTGGGACACCAGCCGCGATGCGTCCAATAATCGGAACTCCGCGTGTCGTTGCAGGGGCAACGCCTTCACCAGATGACACGATGGCTGGTTTGAAATCGCGCCGGCCACGGGGCTTTGTGTCAGCGACGGCTGATTCTGGCATTTTCAATACTTCCAGAGCCCGAGCGCGATGTGGAAGACGGCGGATGAAACCACGCTCTTCCAAAGCCGTAATAAGGCGGTGTATCCCAGATTTTGATGCTAGATCGAGTGCCTCTTTCATTTCATCAAATGATGGGGAGACGCCTGTCTCTTTGATACGATCATTAATGAAGAGCAGTAGCTCTTTTTGTTTTTTCGTGAGCACTTGCAGTTCTCCTACCAAGCGAATCTATGATTCTTTGTTCACAAGTGTTCTACATGCGTTCACGTTTCAGGTCAATTAGCTGCCAGCAATGCGCAAAGCGCGAACATGGGCGGAACGATCATCTGTTCGTTTCATCAAACTTTCGCCGATGAGGAAACGGCGTGCCCCGGTTTTGCGCAACCGACTGATGTGCTCTGGCTCAGCGATGCCGCTTTCTGAAACGAGAAATTTGTCGCCTGGGATGAGCGGGTAGAGCGTTTCTGTCGTCGCTAAATCAGTGACCATTTTGGTAAGATCGCGATTATTTATGCCCAGTAGCGGACTGGAGAGGGAAAGCGCGCGGTTTAGTTCTTCGGCATTATGGGTTTCTACGAGAACGTCCATGCCGAGCTGTCTTGCGTAGTCGTGAAGTTCTTTAGCTTGCGCATCAGACAAGCACGCCATGATCACCAAGATGCAATCTGCGCCATGGGCGCGAGATTCTGCCACTTGGATCGGGTCGATCATGAAGTCTTTTCGCAGCATGGGTAGACTAACGGACGCGCGTATTGCCTCGAAATCGGACAGGGAGCCTCCAAAACTCGGTCCGTCAGTGAGAACTGAGAGGCAGCTTGCGCCGCCGGCCTGATATTCTCTTGCTATCTCGCAGGGGTCGGCACCCGGTAGAATTTCACCGGCCGACGGGCTTTTACGTTTGAGTTCGCAGATGAGCCCGTTTTCTCCGGTATTGGCAGTTTTCGTTAGAGCCGCCGAAAAGCCACGCAGCGTGTCGGGCGCAGGGAAGACTGCTTCAAACGAGGCGATGGTTCGCGAGTGCTTGAGCGCTGCGACTTCCTCTTTTTTGTATTCAATGATGCGGTCGAGCGCGTTGGCCATGGGTTTTACGTCGTCTTTCGTCCGTTCGAAGCTGCAACGAGTGTTCTGAGCGTTTCGCGGGCTTTGCCACTGTCGATAGCTGCCTGTGCGAGCTCTGCACCTTGTTTTAAATCTGTGGCGATATCGAGAATATGCAAGGCCGCCCCTGCATTGAGCACGACCACGTCACGGAAGGGCCCTTGTTGGCCGTCGAGTAATTCTTGGATAGCAAGTGCATTGTTGGCAGGATCGCCCCCCTCGAGAGAGGAAAGCGCGTGCGATGGCAGACCGGCATCTGCTGGCGTGACGGTGAACTCTCGAACGCTACCGTCTTGCACTTCGCAGACTTTTGTTTCGCCGGAAATGGAGATTTCATCAATGCCGTCTAAGCCGTGCACGACCCATGCGCGTTCGACGCCGAGTTCTGCCAGCGCGTCAGCCATTGGGCGGACCCACTCAGGAGCGTAAACGCCCAAAATCTGGAAGGGTGCGTTTGCAGGGTTGGTGAGCGGGCCTAATAGGTTGAAAATTGTTCGTATACCAAGGGTTTGTCGTACCGGAGCGACATGACGCATGGCGGCGTGGTGAGCGCGGGCGAACATGAAAGCGACGCCAGCCTCTTCTAGGCACATGTTGAACTCTGCTTCAGTAACGTCGAGATTGACACCCAGCGCGTCAAGTACATCGGCTGAACCGGTTTTAGGCGGGACGGAACGATTGCCGTGTTTCGCTACTTTGCCCCCAGCGGCTGCGACGACGATAGCGCTCGCAGTTGAGGTGTTTAGCGATTTCCATGGGAGGCCGCCTGTGCCGCATGTGTCAATGAAACGCCCGGAGACATTCAGGCGACGGGCATGCTTTCGCATGATGCGCGCACCACTGACGAGTTCTTGAGAGGTTTCGCCTCTTACGGCCAACCCCATCAGAAACGCGCCGATTTCTTCTGGGGTGGCTTTACCGTTCAGAATTATATCAAACGCACCCTCAAGCATGGTGGAATCTAATTCACTTCGCCTGCTGATGGCTTTTAGAGCGGTGCCGAGCGCTGTATCCGTCATGATTTGACCTGATCTAAGAAGTTTTTGAGGAGGGCGTGTCCGTGTTCGGTGAGGATTGATTCTGGATGAAACTGAACCCCGTAGACTGGGCGTGTTTCATGATGGAAGGCCATGATTTCACCGTCATCTGTTGTCGCATCAACGATGAGACAATCAGGGAGGTTGCCTGAGGGGACGGAGAGAGAATGATAGCGCACGATCGTGAAGTGTTCTGGCAATTCTTCAAACAATGCACCGCCTGTCTGGTGTAGTGTTGAGCGTTTGCCGTGAAGGATTTCTTTGCTTTGCGCGACTTCTCCGCCGAATGCTGCGCCGATGGATTGATGACCGAGGCAAACGCCAAGGATCGGCATATCATCGGGCGCGGCTTTTACGATGTCCACACAGATGCCGGCTTCGGCCGGGGAGCAGGGGCCGGGGGACAAAAGGATTGCGTCCGGCTTGAGCGCTAAGGCTTGCTCTACCGTGAGTTCGTCATTGCGGATGACCTTGGTGCGTCCGCCGAGTTCCTCGAGGTAGTGGACGAGGTTCCATGTGAAACTGTCATAATTGTCGATAACGAGGATCATTGGTCAAACTCGTAACTGGCTGAGAGTTCGGCGGCACGTTTGAGTGCGCCAGCTTTGTGCAGCGTTTCATCATATTCGTATTGAGGGTTGGAATCGAGCACGACCCCGCCGCCTGCTTGAATGTAGAGGGTTTCGTCTTTGATGACGGCGGTGCGTAACGCGATGCATGTGTCCAGATCGCCGTTCCAACCAAAATAACCCACAGCGCCGCCATAGATGCCGCGACGTTCTGATTCCATCTCGTCGATGATTTGCATCGCGCGTATTTTTGGTGCGCCTGAGACTGTCCCGGCTGGGAAGCCTGCGAAGAGGGCATCGACGCTGTCTAGACCGTCTCGTAGGTCGCCTTCTACATGGCTGACGATGTGCATAACATGGCTGTAAGTCTCGACGATGAAGCTTTCAGTGACTTCTACGCTGCCATAGGCTGCGACACGCCCGACATCATTGCGCCCCAGATCGAGCAGCATGAGGTGCTCGGCCATTTCTTTCGGATCAGCGAGCAGGCCTGCTGCGACTTCTGCATCCACCACCGGATCGCCGGTGCGGGGCCGTGTGCCAGCGATAGGGCGTATTGCAACCCGGCCATCTCGGACGCGCACCAGTATTTCTGGGCTAGAGCCAACAAGGCGGACATCGCCCAGGTTCATGTGGAACATGAAAGCGGATGGGTTTAAGCGGCGAAGCGCGCGGTAATAGCTAATCGAGCGCTGTTTGAATGGGGCGCTGAGACGTTGGCTTGGGACAACCTGAAAAATGTCGCCCGCTTTGATGTAGTCGCGGCACTTTTCGACGATCTCGAAATATGTCTCTTTTGAAGTATTTGAAGCGAGGTCGATAGGTTTGCTCGGCTGATCTTTGGGCGTCAGCTCCGGCAGTTTCTCGAGTCGTTTCTCAACGTCATCCAAGAGCGCATTGATCTCCGCCTCATTGTCGTCTGTGACCCGGCCAATGAAGAGAATCTCCTGAAAAATGTGATCAAAGACCAAAACGACCTTGGGCACGACAAGAAGAACTTCGGGCACATCGAGACCATCGGCGGCGTTCAATGTCACAGGCTCGACATGTTGAATCATATCGTACCCAACATAGCCGAATGCGCCGGATGCCATGGGCGGTAAGTCTTCTTGTGTTTCAGCCTTTGCCTGCTCGACGAAAGTACGCAGGGCTTCAGTTGGGGGCAGCTGAATCTGCTCTGTTGAAGCGAAGTCAATGCTGACTGATGTTTCCGCGATGCCGTCTTTGATACGGAACCATTTTTCCGGTGCGAGGCCGATAAAAGAGTATCGTCCCAGCCGTTCACCTCCTGCGATCGATTCAAACAGGAAGGTGCCCGGCGCGTCTGGGCCGAGTTTGAGCATTGCGCTTACAGGTGTCTCCAGATCGCCAATGCGACGGCGAACGATGAGGCGAGATATCGTCATTGCGGATCTGCTAGGCCAGCCTTGTAAGAGTTGAATGCAGGCGTGTTCACCTTCACATCAACTGCATTTAGCACCTCAGTTCGCAGTGCAGATAAAATGTCGCTCTGCAGCGATGATGTCATGGCGACTTCAGCAGTGCTTGAAAGTAACGCAGTCTCCGCTTCGCTTGGTGCGTTGATCTTGTTTAACTGAGCCACGAGATACCGATCACCTGATCTACTTGGAATGCTGAAGGTGCGACCTTCTTCTGCTCCAAATACACCATTTATGAGCGCGCTCGGCAGGCCGCTTTGCTCGACGTTCAAGCGAGTTACGGGCGCTGCGGGACTCTGGAGTAGACCGTTCACGGCTTCCGCCTCGGCGCTCAGAGAAGATTCACCAGAGGTGATGCGCGCTTCCATATCGGAAATCCATGTTTGAACGGCTGCGGCGCGGTTGCGCTGAATAAGTCCGATGCGAATTTCCTCTTCGAGGGTTTCGAACTCTGGCGTGTACGGCTCAACGATTGTGCGTGTCGATGCCACAAAAATAGCGCCATCAGAATCTCCGCGATAGGTCACCTCACCGGCGGGTAACTCAAAGACTTCTTCGAAGACTTCTGAAGAGGCCAAGAGCGAGGAGAAGACAAGGCCATTTTCAGTTTTACCATCTGCATCGACGGGCGAATAACTTATGATTGGCAAATCCATTTGAGCGCCAATCTCACTGAGGGGATAACCGGCAGCGATGAGTTCATCCAACGCGTTGATTTTCTCATTCATGATGTTTTGAGCTTGCTCTCGCGCGCGCTCCTCACGAATAATGTCTGACACAAATTCAAGACCAATAGCGGCTCCGGGTTGAATGGATATGAGGCGTGCGACCTGCCATTCTCCATTTACCTCGCGTGGACCGATCATTGTTCCCGCCTGACGACCGGGGCCGAACATGCCTTCGCGCAAGGCTTGGTCAGTTTCTGCGGTTTCCAAACCTGTCTTTGTTTCGCTGAGCACAACGCCTTGAAGATCGGCTATATCAGATCCACCCGCGAGTTGCCCAACAGCGGCTTTTGCGAGTTCGCGATCTGCAAAATTCAGGATTGTGTAGGTTCGCTGATCGGGCTCTGAGAAGCGTGACGATTTAGACGCTTCGTAAATCGTAGAGATTTCTTGCTCAGTCACGACAACAGAGCCGACAAAATCGTCTGCGCTCATTTTCAGCAAATCTATTCCCCGGCGCTCTGGTTGTGCCAACAGAGTGAGGTTTTCGTCATAGTAGGATTTTACGTCTGTCGCAGTTGGAGATTCAGGTTCTGGCACCTGCGCTGTATCAACGACGAACCACTCGACTTCTCGTGACTCGGCCAAATAAACGGCCTGAATGCTGGAGAGGAGCTTTGGAGCAATGATGGCACCTGAAGCGGCCGTATCGAGCGTGCTCAACTGTATGTCATCGAATAACTGCTGTTCAAAATCTTGTGGGCTGAGGCGATTTTGCAGCAAGACGTTTTTGTATTGGGTCTCATCGAACTCGCCAGAAAGCGGGTTTTTGAAATCTTCATAAGCTTCGAGTTTGACCTTCACAGCATCGACAGAGGGCTGGACCCCAATCGAGTCGGCAAATCCTAATGTGCCGGTTTGCAGACGAACAATGTTAAACACGTCATCGATTTGGCCAGACTGGGCGGCTTGACCCTTTGTGAGAAGCGTTTCGGAGTTTGTATTGATATTGCGCAGATAGTTCTCGATTCTGCGGTCGAATTCGAACGGTGATACCGCCCGAGACTTTGCGACGATGAAATTGGACCCGGTGCCTGCGAAAAGCGAACGGAAAGCGGGAACGCCGGTACTCGCACCCCATAAGGCCATACCGGCGCAAATAACGACGAGTAGGGTCTTGAACAGGAAGGACTTTACGAAGCCTTGTTTGGATGAACTCATGGATACAGCGACTCTCTGGCACTTTGATGGTTGGCTCATAGCTTGCTAGGCGAGGCTGATACTAGTTGCAAGATGGGGAAAACGCCATGACACGAACGCTAATCGCGGGAAATTGGAAAATGAACGGCTTAAAAGCCGCTCTAAACGAGATAGATGCAGTCAAAAATGGCGTTGGCAGCGGCGTTGAGGGGGTGGACGTTTTGCTGTGCGTACCAGCAACTTTGATCAGTTCGGCCGCTGATAAAGCCGCAGGCAGCGCCCTCTCCATCGGGGGAGAAACCTGTCATGCTGCTGAAACCGGGGCGCACACCGGAGATATTTCAGCCGAAATGCTAAAAGATGCAGGCGCGACCTATGTGATTGTTGGTCATTCTGAGCGTCGTGCAGACCATCATGAAAGTGATTCGATTGTTCAAGCTCAAGCGGTTGCTGCGGCGCGTGCCGGAATTGTTCCGATCATTTGCATTGGTGAAACGCTGGGTGAACGCGAAGCAGGTGAAACAGTCGCTCGTATGACCGCACAGCTGGAAGGATCTGTTCCAAGCGATGCTGACCCGGCAAAATTGGTCATCGCATATGAACCTATCTGGGCGATTGGCACGGGCAAAGTCGCCAGCACCGACCAGATTGCTGAAGTACACGGCGCGATTCGCGCATGGCTGGTTTCAAAATTTGGAGCTGCAGGTGAAACAATCTCGATCCTGTATGGTGGCAGTATGAAGCCAGGTAACGCAGCCGAGATTTTAACTGTAAGTGATGTGAATGGCGGTCTAATTGGCGGTGCCAGCTTGAAAGCGGAAGATTTTCTCTCCATTTACGAAGCTGCAAAATAAAATAGACTGAACAGTAAGGCTTGGCGTTTGCGCACATTAGCGATATGCGGGCCTCTTGTTTTCGGGAGACCGCCTCAACCATGATGAATGTCATTCTTGTTATTCATATTATCGCATGTGTCTTGCTGACGGGCTTTGTGCTCATTCAGAAGTCTGAAGGTGGTGGCCTGGGAATGGGTGGCGGCGGAGGCGGCGGTAACGCGCTGATGTCTGGTCGAGGCGCTGCGAGTGCTATCATGCGGATGACGCTGATCGTGAGCGGTATCTTCTTTATCACGAGTCTGGGACTGACAGCGATTGTCAGTCGCGGCATGGATGCGAGCCAATCAATTTATGATGAGCCCGGCGAAGAAATTGTTGTGCCTGAGACGCCTGATTTGTTCGATAATTCTGCACTTATCGATACTACAATCACACCGGCGCCTGTCGAAGAGACGGAAACGGTCGTTCCGGAACTGGACACAGAAGAGCCAGTGGTTGATACGCCAGAAACACCTGCAGAATAAATCATCGCTCGGCGAAATTTAGTTCGCCCATCTTCAACGAATCACGGAATCAGGGTGTCCCCATGATCCGCTATATTTTTATTACAGGCGGCGTGGTGTCTTCCCTCGGAAAAGGCATTGCCTCAGCCTCTCTCGGTGCGCTGCTGCAGGCGCGTGGGTATAAGGTTCGCTTACGTAAGCTGGACCCTTATTTGAACGTCGACCCCGGAACGATGAGTCCGAAACAGCACGGCGAAGTGTATGTGACAGATGATGGCGCAGAGACTGATCTGGATTTAGGCCATTATGAGCGTTTTACGGGCGTTTCGGCTCAACAGTCTGATAACATTACGACTGGACGCATTTATCAGCACATTATCGAGAAAGAGCGTCGCGGTGATTATCTCGGTGCGACGATCCAAGTTATTCCGCACGTCACGAACGAGCTGAAAGACTTCGTGCTTTCCAGCCCCGGCGATGATGTTGATTTTGTGCTGTGTGAGATTGGCGGAACGGTCGGCGATATTGAGGGGCTGCCATTCTTCGAGGCTATTCGCCAGCTCGGTCAGGAACTTGGACCAGAGCGAACTTGTTTTATTCATCTGACACTGCTGCCTTACATTCCGGCGGCTGGCGAAATGAAAACCAAACCGACGCAGCACTCCGTTAAAGAGCTTCGTTCTATCGGTATTCAGCCCCAAATTCTGTTGTGCCGCGCGGATCGTGAAATTCCTGAGAATGAAAAGGGTAAGATTGCAAGCTTCTGCAATGTGCGGCCTTCGAGTGTTATCCAAGCGCTTGATGTCGGGCACATTTACGATGTGCCGGCCGCGTATCATCAGGAGGGTCTTGATGTTGAGGTCTTGTCCCACTTTAGAATTGAGGATGCGCCGGCCCCAGATTTGACCCGTTGGGATGAAGTGGCGAAAACGATTCATAATCCTGACGGTAAAGTCTGCATCGGTCTTGTCGGAAAATACACCGATGTTCCTGATGCGTATAAATCCGTTATGGAAGCTCTCGTGCATGGCGGTTTGGCCAATAAGGTGCGGGTGGAAATTAAGCTGATCGATTCCGAGCAATTTGATGATGAAAAGACACCACTAGATATTCTTGAAGGTGTTGATGGCGTTATTTTGCCCGGCGGTTTTGGAGAACGTGGTGCACGCGGGAAGATGCGCGCAGCGAGATTTGCGCGTGAACGTCGGGTTCCGTGTTTCGGCATTTGCTATGGGATGCAGTTGGCTGTCGTCGAAGCAGCCCGAAATTTGGCCGGACTCTCGGAGGCCTCCACCAGTGAGTTTGGACCAACAGATGAGCCGCTCGTTGGATTGATGGGCGAATGGACCAAGGGTAATACGAAAGTCAAACGCTCGGCCTCTACTGACAAGGGCGGTACAATGCGGTTGGGTGAGTATCCCGCGCTTCTTTCCAAAGGCAGCAAAGTCGCAGAAATTTATGGAACGCTTGAAATATCTGAACGCCATCGTCATCGATATGAGGTGAATGCGGACTATGTTAAGCGATTGGAAAAAGCGGGTGTTAAGTTTTCCGGGATGTCGCCGGACGGTAAGTTGCCCGAGATAATTGAGCTTCCGGATCATCCTTGGTTCATTGCTGTGCAATTCCATCCTGAATTAAAGTCGCGACCGTTTGCGCCTCATCCATTGTTTGCGAGCTTTATCGGTGCCGCTGTGCAGCAGTCTCGATTGGTTTAAACCAATCCGCGGACGCTGCTGGAGGCGCTCGTTGGAGCCGCAGCGGACAAGTTTGTTGGATTCATTGCGGTTTTAGGCAATTGTGGATTTATTACGCCAGATCGCTTCAGCAGGGTAACCTACGCCAATGACCGATAATTCTTTGAGAGAACTGATCGCATTCGCCCAGAGCAAGCACGTTGTTTGTATCGGCGATATTATGCTCGATAAGTTTGTTTATGGCGAGGTAGGGCGAATTTCACCCGAAGCCCCCGTGCCGGTTCTGCGTCATACTAAAACCCTATCTATGCCCGGTGGAGCAGGAAATGTTGCGCGCAATCTGGTCAGTCTCGGTATGCGATGCACTTTAGTGGGCGTGCAGGGCGACGATCCAGATGGCGATGAGTTACGCTCAGCTTTTTCTGGGATCGAATTGGCACTCGCAGTGGCGACAAATAGGGGGACAGTTGTGAAAACGCGGTTTGTCTCCGGCGGACAACAATTGCTGCGCGTGGATGTTGAGTCGCCCGTAGCCTATGCACCAAGTGTAATGGAAGACCTGACCGCGAAAGCGCTAAGCGCTATCAAGCATGCGGATTTACTGATCTTGTCGGACTATGCGAAAGGCGCGCTGACAGAAGCGCTGGTGACTGCCTGCATCGCACAAGCCCAGACATGCGGAGTCCCTGTGATAGTTGATCCGAAGTCTGATGACTTATTGAAGTATCGCGGCGCCGACGTGATTAAGCCAAACGCGTCAGAACTGGGTAATTGTGTTGGCATGCCGGCAGATAACGACACTGATATAGAGGCCGCGCTCGCAAAGGCCATGGCGATTGGTGCAGCGCAAACGATTGTTGTCACCCGTGCCGCAAAGGGCATGTCGTTTATTTCGGCAGACGGAAAGGTTTCGCATAAAAAGGGAACAGCCCGTGACGTTTTCGACGTCTCAGGGGCCGGCGACACGAGTATTTCCGCCATGGCGCTTGGCTTGGTTGGGGGAGGAAGCGTCAGCGAGGCGGTTGATCTGGCGATCTTGGCTTCAGGACTTGCCGTTGGCAAAGCGGGTACAGCTGTGGTCACATCGGATGAATTGATCGCGCAAGTCTCAGGCGATAGCCGCACTTTGATCCGTGCAGATTTTAACCGCAAAGCGAATGTTGCCAAGGCACACGCATGGCATGATGACGGGTATCGCGTTGGATTCACAAATGGTTGTTTTGATATACTTCACCCAGGTCACCTGAAAGTCTTGGAAGAAGCCCGAGCACATTGTGGCAAATTGGTCGTTGGCTTGAATTCTGATGCGTCAGTTCGACGTCTCAAGGGGGCATCACGTCCCGTAAATGACGAGATATCACGCGCGATTGTTTTGATGGGATTAGCAAGCGTCGATGCGGTCGTCATTTTCGATGAAGACACACCGCTTGAGTTGATAACCGCGCTACAGCCTGATCTGCTGGTGAAGGGGGGAGACTATACCAAGGATGAGATTGTCGGTGCTGATGTTGTCGAAGCACGTGGCGGAAGGGTGCATATCGTTCCGTTGGTCGAAGGACACTCAACAACAGCAACGATCGCGCGTGCTGACCGCTGATCAGGTTTAGTTCGCGGTGTGCTTTTTGAGTTGGTAGAGGCCATCATCCTGAAGCGTGAAGAGCTCCGGAATATCTGGATGATCTACAGGCTGGAGGCTCGTGTCGGCGAGCAGGTTTTGCTCTGAAACATAAGCGATATAATGCGTGCGGCCATTTTCAGCGAACAGGTGGTAGAAGGGTTGGTCCTTGTGAGGGCGGACTTCTTCAGGGATTGAGTCGTACCATTCGTCAGAGTTTTGGAACTGGGGATCGACGTCGAATATGACGCCCCGAAACGGAAACGCTTTGTGTTGAACGACTTGCCCGATTTGAAATTTGGCATCGCGCTTTGAAATTGCATTATATTCGCGCTCTTCGACAACCTTGTTTTTGAGCAACAAGGGTGCGGAACTGCCTGTTGGTGTTTTTTTGAAGAGGTTTTTCACCCAATCATAAAACGTCATCTTACTAGTCATTTCTTGCTCCTGTGGTACACATAACACCAAGTTAAGAATTTGGGCCACAGCATGGCTGATAAAACACCGCGAAAGCGCCGAAATGGGCGATCTGACGCGCGCAAAGTAAAGGGGTCGCAACTCTATGGAGCGGTTGACCTTGGAACGAATAATTGCCGCCTATTGATCGCGGAACCGAAAGGCCAATCTTTTCGGGTGGTCGACTCACATTCACAAATTGCCCGCCTTGGTGAAGGTCTGCATGAAACAGGCCGACTGTCAGATGGGGCGATTGAGCGGGCCGTTGATGCCTTGTCGGCGATTCGCGGAAAGCTGAAAAATCACGGCGTTGGTAGAATACGCTGCATCGCGACTGAAGCGTGCAGGAAGGCTGAGAATGGCGCAGAGTTTATCCAACGTGTGCACAATGAGACGGGCCTTACCTTCAAGATAATAACAGCCAAAGAAGAAGCGCGACTTGCAACGATTGGCTGCCATGACCTTATCGCCAAAGATGCGAGCTCGGTGCTTGTGGTTGATATTGGGGGGGGGTCTACCGAACTGTCATGGGTGAATGGCGCTCAGGCGGTGAGTAATGGGTTTAAAGCGATGGTCGCTCGCGCGCCCATTCAGGGCTGGGTGAGCTTGCCTGTTGGCGTCGTAACGTTGTCAGAGGCATTTGAACATATCACCGATGAAGAGGCTTGTTTCTCGGCTATGCGGGAGTTCGCACGGGAGAAATTTGCCTCTTGGAAGCAGATTGAGGACGTGAAAGCTGCTCTAAGTTGTGACCAAGCGCATATGGTCGGCACAAGTGGAACAGTGACGTGTTTAGCGGGTGTTCACCTCGGTCTGGAGCGGTATCGCCGGGATAAAGTGGACGGTACGTGGTTGTCACGCGAGGAGACATTTGATGTGACAGAGCGGTTGCGATTAGCCGGCTTGGAAGGTCGCGCCAAATTCCCAACCATTGGTCAGGAACGTGCGCCGTTAATGCTGGCAGGCTGCGCAATCGTCCAAGGTTTGTGGGACGTGTTTCCTTGTCAGCGCATGCGAGTGGGTGACCGAGGCTTACGGGAAGGCTTATTGCTTTCGATGATTTACGGCCCGAAAAAGAAACGTCCGCGGCGAGGTCGTCGCGGAAAATCGTTGCCGAAAAACGAAGGCTCAGAACAATGACCGATGATGGAAAGCGCCGCTGGACCGGCCCCAAAGATTCGAAGAAATCGTCTGGGCGGCAAATGAACCAACGAAAGATTGTGGCCCACCGGGCAAAGAGCGAAAGCTCCAAGCGCTGGATTGAGCGTCAATTGCAAGACCCTTATGTGCGTCAAGCGAAGGAGGAGGGGTTCCGCGCACGCGCCGCTTATAAGCTGTTGGAGATCGACCAAAAGATTGGATTGCTGAAACCGGGTATCAGAGTTGTCGATCTGGGGTGTGCACCGGGTGGTTGGCTTCAGGTGGTGCAAGCCAAACAGGCATTGGAAGTGGTGGGAATAGATTTGCTACCCGTTGAACCGATCGCCGGTGTGCACATTGTAGAGGGCGATATTGCTGAGCCAACTGATGTAAAGCGCATGATGGACGGCCTAACCGGAGCGCCAGATTTGGTTTTATCAGACATGGCGGCAAACACGACTGGCCACAAACAAACGGATCATTTGCGCACAGTTTCTCTGGTCGAAATGGCCGTTGCGTTCGCGCTTCAACATTTGGCGCCGGGAGGTGCTTTTTGTTCAAAAGTTTTCCAAGGCGGGGCAACACGCGATGTGCTGAACTCACTCAAAGACAATTTTGACTCCGTTAAACACATTAAGCCACCTGCGAGTCGCGCGGGGTCTCCGGAGATATTTGTTATCGCGAAGGGCTTTAAAGGAAAAAACTAAGCCGACCGCGTTTAAATCTCAGAATTGTTCAATCGTTTAGATAAGTCGATACGGCTTCTGGAAAAACGTCCGTAAGCGTATTTGTGATATCTGAAATTTCATTGTCAGTCAGGCGTTTTGTCCAATCATGCTTTCTCTCTTTGGCTGTGAGTTGAGCGCGATCAGCAGTGGTAACGGGACTGGCTGTTTCAGATTTAGCGACGCTTTTTGCCTTCAAGCCAAACCCTTCCAGAATTTCTGGTAGCCTGACGCTGCCATCGACGAGATCATTATATTCGATCAATTTGGCCGTGTTGGCGTCAATGGCACTTTGAGCGCGTTGTTCACTCAAACCCCATAGCACCGCAAATCGAGCGGCTGGGGATGTGTCGTGTCTTTTTAAAGTGTCAATCAACCCGTCTATGTTAGAAGCACTTCGTAAGTCGGCATCGTCATAAAGCTTGGTGAGATTCACATCTTCGAATTGCCAATCCCAGTCGGTATTTTTGAAACTCGCATAGACTGAGCCCGGATTTCGGCGAATGTGCAAAATAGGTGTCGATAGTTTCTCTGCTAGTTCAGGCAAGATGAACCCAACGCGTGTAAATTTGAGAACCAAGGATCTCTTAAGGGCGTCGCTATGGTTTTCGTAAAGAAAATACGTGTAGCCATGCCTTCCTACACCCTTGCAACTATCAGCCAGAACAGCCAGATCGTGCTCATTCAGCATGTCCATAGATAGCGGCATAAACACGTGTTTATTCGCTTCGGGATTCCCATCACTGACTTGCCGCCAATTGTGACCGCTGGCGGGGGAGTACGGTTCAAAAATTGATTTGGCGTTGAGGGATTCGCAAACCTGTTGTTGCAACCAAGTGGTTCCGCTCCGCCAAAAGCCGGAAATCACGACGGTGTCACGCAGGAGGGGTGCGGATATTTTACAAAGTATTTGGTTTACTCGCCAACTAGACAATTTTACGTCCCAACTGATTTAATTAACTGTGTGATTTGCTGCGTTATATAAGCGGTAAACGTGCTGCAAATATTGCGCCATATAAGCTGATCTGTGAAAACGATGAGGCAACTCATCGCGCTTTGTTGCTCGTTCACTATTTACCCTCTGTGAATATTCCATATTTGGACTTCACAAGAGGTCGCGACTCCATTAGGAGGCCGAAAAGGGAGCTCCCCACATGAAAATCCGACAAGCTATTACCTTCGATGACGTGCTGCTACAGCCCGGCCCTAGTGAAGTTTTACCCGCAGACGTTAACGTCTCTACGCTACTCACCAAAAGCATTCCGCTTAATATTCCGCTGATTTCCGCAGCAATGGACACAGTGACGGAAGCGCGGCTGGCTATTGCGATGGCGCAGGCAGGCGGAATTGGTGTCATCCATCGGAATCTGACGGTCGAGCAGCAAGCTGGCCAAGTGGCCATGGTGAAGAAATATGAGAGCGGCGTCGTGATGAACCCCGTTACGATCTCTCCGACAGCTTCACTTGGTGATCTCGTTGAATTGAAGTCTCGCACAGGATTTTCAGGCATTCCGGTTGTCGAGGACAATGGCAAGGTTGTTGGTATTATTACAAATCGTGACACGCGGTTCGCCGATGACCTGAATCAACAAGTCGCTGATCTGATGCGAACGGATGTTGTCACTATCAAAATGGATGCGCCGCAATCCGAAGCGCGCACTTTGCTGCATCAAAACCGTATTGAGCGGCTGGTGATCGTTGACAATGACGGCAAATGCCTTGGCCTTTTGACTGTTAAGGATATGGACAAGGCTGCGGTCAATCCGAATGCAGCGAAAGATATGGCGGGCCGGTTGCGGGTCGCTGCGGCATCCACCGTGGGTGAAGAAGGCTTTGCGCGCACGCAGGCGCTTATTGAGGCCGGCGTGGACGCAGTGGTGATTGATACTGCGCATGGGCACTCCATTTCGGTTGCGCAGGCGGTGACGCGCGCAAAGAAATTATCTGACTCCGTACAAATCATCGCCGGCAATGTCGCAACGGCAGACGCCACGAAAGCGCTTATTGATGCGGGGGCCGACGCGGTGAAGGTCGGGATTGGGCCCGGCTCTATTTGTACAACGCGCATTGTTGCGGGCGTTGGTGTCCCGCAATTAACTGCTATTGAGTCGTGTGCCTCAGCGGCACAAAAATCTGGCATTCCAGTCATCGCGGATGGTGGGATAAAATTCTCCGGCGATTTTGCAAAAGCTCTCGCAGCTGGCGCAGCGACAGCAATGATGGGAAGTATGTTTGCCGGCACCGAAGAGGCACCCGGCGAAGTGTTTCTCTACCAAGGTCGTTCGTATAAATCTTATCGTGGAATGGGTAGCCTTGGCGCGATGGCGCGTGGCTCGGCTGATCGATACTTCCAAAAAGATGCTGCGCAGGAAAAATTGGTTCCAGAAGGTATTGAGGGGCAAGTGCCCTTTAAAGGCCCGCTCGCGCCGATCATTCACCAGATGGTGGGCGGGTTGCGCGCTGCGATGGGATATGTGGGCTCAAAGGATATTCCTGAACTGCACGAAAAGGCTGAGTTTGTTCAAATCACTGGCGCCGGTTTGCAGGAAAGCCATGTGCATGACGTGCAGATGACGCGAGAGTCTCCGAATTATTCGCTCAGCAGAAGCTAAGTGAACGCGCGAGGCGTTCGCCACATTTTTGAAACGACGGGCGCGTCTGGAGCGGTATCTAGCTCGCCTGTTTTTTCAAAACCGAAGTGGGCGTAAAAACCATTATTTTGCGGATTGGTATTCTCCAAATAAATCGGCAGATTGTTTCTGTCTGCGGCATCTAAGACCGGCGAGAGCATTTTCTTGCCAAGGCCTTTGCCTTGTGCCGCTTGTCGGACACCGATTGTGAACAAATAGACGTGTGGCGTTTCGGGGTGACCGCGTTCCATCGCCGCGCCTGCAGCCATGCCGCGTGCGATCGAGCCGCTCGTGCCGTGTAGTTTTTGTGCGATACCGAGTTTGAGAAGGGTGCTGGAGGGCATGTCTATGTTGGCATGAGGCATTGCCCACATCGTAGCAGCATCATCACCACTGAGATGACAGAATCCGTTTTTCAAATAAACATCCTTCGCAAAGCCGCCGAAGAGCGTTTTTAGAGGGCGAGTGTTTCCGAATATCCATAGATTAAAAGGATCGTTCGAGAACGCGTCTGCTGTGATGTCGCGAATTTGCTTCCAGTCGGACTTAGAAGCTTTTTTTATCGCGTCAGGCAGTATGATTTCCATAATATTTGCGCCCTTGCTGTTTCCTCTTGCACCATTGGAGGCTAACAGGGCCGCTTCGACAAGAGGAGAGTTTCCCATGCGCAATGGTGGACGTATCGCTGCAGCTATCGACGTGATCTCAGATGTACTGACGCGTCATCAACCGGTGAAGTCGGCCGCACGCGATTGGGGCAAGCGCGCACGGTATGCCGGGAGCAAAGATCGGGCGTGGGTATCAGGGCTTGTGCTAGACGCGCTGCGCAAGCGAAACTCGATTGCTTATGCGATGGGTGATGACAGTCCGCGTGGGTTGATCCTTGGCGCGCTTGCGCACGCCTGGGGCTGGAATATTCGAGAGATTGATGACGCGATGGATGAGCAACATGCGCCGTCTGCGCTGACGCTGGAAGAGCGTGAGCGTCTTGTAATGGCTCCAGATCCGGGTGCGCCCTCTCATGTTCAGGGAGATTATCCAGAATGGATGACACCGATGATGGAGCGCGTGTTTGGTGAAGCAGCGCCCATTGAAGCGCAGGCTATGGCGGTGAGAGCGGATGTCGATCTGCGTGTCAACACGCTCAAGGTGGATGCGGAAAAAGCGTCCCAACCCTTGAGGTCGGCCAAGGCTGAAGCGTCTAAACTGTTGCTGAATGCGTTTCATATTCCCGCCAAAGACCCGAGCCAAAGAGAAGCGAGTTTGGAGAGCATCCCGGCTTATTCTAAAGGCTGGGTAGAGGTGCAGGATGCCGGCAGCCAGATTGCGGCGGCGGCGGCTAATGCACAGGCCGGAGAACAGATTTTAGATTATTGCTCAGGTGGGGGCGGCAAGACGCTCGCCTTTGCGGCTCAAATGGGTGGTAAGGGGCAAATCTTTGCTTACGATATTGATGGACGCCGTCTGAGTGCGATTATTCCGCGTCTCAAGCGTTCAGGTGCTCACAATGTACAATTGGTCCATCCGAGTGAACCAACACAGCTTGATGATCTGGTTGAGGAGATGGATTGCGTTTTCGTGGATGCCCCATGCACGGGGACCGGCACATGGCGTCGTCGGCCAGATGCGAAGTGGCGGTTGAAGCAGAAACAGTTGGAGAAACGCATGCGTGAGCAGGACGAGATTCTCGGACTGGCAGCTCAATATGTAAAGCCCGGTGGTCGTATGGTTTATGCGACCTGTTCGTTCTTGATGGAGGAAGACGAGGATCGGGTCGCGGCATTTTTGGCGGCGCATCCAGATTTCACTGAGACGGATGCAAGTGAATCTGCGATCGCGTCTGGCCAGTTGACCGAGGAGGGGGCTGCGATGGTGCAAAAATATCGTGGACCAACCGGGAGTGTGCGTCTCACGCCACATAAAGCAGGCACAGATGGGTTTTTCTTTGCCGTTCTGCGTAAAAACGCGTGATCTAGACATAGAGATATGGACGAATCTGCGTTCCTCGGCTATCGGGCGCCATGACCGATCAACGACATGAACGCGCCCTTATCGTAGACTTTGGAAGTCAGGTAACACAATTGATCGCTAGACGCCTGCGAGAGAGCGGCGTGTATTGCGAAGTCCACCCCTTCAACAAGATCAATTCGGGGTTTCTGGAGACTTACAATCCGCAAGCAATAATCCTCTCGGGTAGCCCCGCGAGTGTTTATTGGGATGAAGCGCCACTTGTTGATATGGCCGTTTATGAGTTGGGGGTTCCTGTGCTTGGCATCTGTTATGGCCAGCAGATGATGATGCACCAACTCGGCGGCCGCGTTGAAAGCGGCACGAGCCGTGAATTTGGCCGTGCATATATACAAAAAGTGGCTGACGACCCGATCCTTGAAGGGTTCTTGGCCGGTGATGCGGAAGAACAAGTCTGGATGAGCCATGGCGATCACGTCGCTGAAATGGCGCCAGGGTTTTCAGTCATCGCAAAGTCGCCGGGGGCGCCGTATGCGATTATCTCCAATCCTGAGAAGCGATTTTATGCGACCCAATTCCATCCGGAAGTTGTCCATACGCCTGCGGGCCATAAAATGTTGCGCAATTTCACCCATGGTATTGCTGGACTGAAAGGCGACTGGACGATGGCGGCCTACCGGGCTGAGGCTATCGAGAAAATAAAAGCGCAAGTTGGCACTGGCCGGGTGATTTGCGGTCTGTCGGGTGGAGTAGACTCATCTGTCGCGGCTGTGTTGATCCATGAAGCCATCGGCGATCAACTGACTTGCGTTTACGTTGATCATGGCTTGATGCGACAGGGCGAGAGCGAAGAAGTCGTGAATTTGTTCCGCGAGCATTACAACATTCCATTGGTGCATGTGGACGCGTCGGAGCTTTTCTTGGGTAAATTGGCTGGTGTTTCGGATCCAGAAAAAAAGCGCAAAATTATAGGCGGTTTGTTCATCGATGTCTTCGACGAAGAAGCCAAGAAAATTGGCGGCGCTGACTTCTTGGCACAGGGAACTCTGTACCCTGATGTTATTGAAAGTGTTTCGGCATTGGGTGGGCCGAGTGTAACTATTAAAAGCCACCATAATGTTGGCGGGCTGCCTGATCGAATGAAAATGGACCTTGTCGAGCCTTTACGCGAACTCTTCAAAGATGAAGTGCGGGCTTTAGGACGTGAGCTTGGTTTGCCGGAGTCTTTCATTGGACGTCATCCATTTCCCGGACCCGGGCTTGCGATCCGCATCCCCGGGGAAATTACGCGCGAGAAAGCAGACACGCTTCGTAAAGCTGATGCGATCTATATTGATGAGATCCGTAAAGCGGGTCTGTATGATAAGATTTGGCAGGCCTTTAGCGTTTTGCTTCCGGTCAATACAGTTGGTGTTATGGGGGATGAGCGCACGTATGAAGCGGTTCTTGCATTGCGCGCTGTCACATCGACGGATGGAATGACCGCTGATTATTACCCTTATGAGCATGAGTTCCTAGGGCGAGTTGCAACACGCATCATCAACGAGGTGAAAGGCGTCAATCGCGTCGTGTACGACATCACCAGCAAACCGCCCGGAACCATCGAATGGGAATGATTATGTTGGGATCGGCGTAGTTTCCTCTTGTCGCATGGGCGTTTTGTGTCCACCAATGCCGGATGAAACAAGTTGAAGATTTTTTGAATGAGACCGAAGTGTTGTTCGCTTTGGTGTCTTCTCTTTCATCCGAAGATCTCACAAAGCCAACACTGTTTAAGCAGTGGTCTACCTCCGATATTTTGGCTCATCTCCATTTCTGGAATAGAGCGGCGGATTACCAAATTGATGCTCCGGACAAAATATCCGATATTTTGACGCCCCTTAAATCGGGTGTGACATTACGCGAACTGGAGCGAACCGCTTTTGAAAGCGCTGATCCTGCCGAACAGGTTGCAGAGTGGCATGAACTGGCTAAACGGATTTCTGCCGCCTTTTACACAGTTGACCCGAAGGCTCGCCTAAAATGGGTGGGGCCGGACATGAGTGCGCGATCGTCAATAACGGCGAGACAAATGGAAACGTGGGCGCATGGCCAAGCTATATTCGATTTGTTCGGTACAGATCGTGTCGAGTCAGACCGACTGAAAAATATTGTGGTCTTGGGCGTCAATACGTTCGGTTGGACTTACGTTACTCGCAAGCTTGATGTGCCTGAGCATATGCCAAGGCTTGATTTGGAAGCCCCCTCTGGCGATCTGTGGAGTTTTGGTGATGGGGCAAACGCGGAGCGCATCGCTGGGCCAGCGGTCGAATTCTGCCAAGTGGTCACTCAAACCCGTAATATAGCGGATACAACCCTTCAGATGACCGGCGAAACCGCAAAAGATTGGATGAGTAAGGCCCAGTGTTTTGCCGGCCCCGCACATGCGCCGCCTTTGCCGGGCGCGCGGTTTAAGTCTGCGAGAGCTTAACGCACCTCTTGCGAGTGGACATTGAAGCCGTGCGGTGCGATTTGTTTGATGGGAATAAGGAAACCGAGGAAATCATGTCCATTTTGCTACTAGAAAAACGCGGCCCTATCGCCGTTCTGACGCTTAACCGCCCTGATATGCTGAACGCATTGGGGCAAGAGGGTGATGGTCCGGCGGTGGCGAAAGTGTGCGCCGAGATTGAAGCGGATACATCTATCCGTTGCGCTGTGTTGACCGGGGCAGGGCGCGCATTTTCTGCTGGCGGTGATGTGAAGGCGATGAAAAATAAGACGGGCGCATTTGGCGGCTCGCCTTACGACGTTCGCGAAGGATATCGCCGAAACATTCATATGATCGTGAAGTCGCTATATAATCTAGAGGTTCCATTGATCTCGGCAATCAACGGTGCGGCAATCGGGCTAGGCTGTGATGTCGCGTGTATGGCGGATATTCGGATCGCCTCTGAAAAGGCCAAGATGGGCGTCACCTTCCTGAAACTGGGGTTGATCCCAGGTGACGGCGGCGCTTGGCTTATGCCACGTTTGATTGGCGCGTCACGCGCGGCTCAATTGTTGTTTACGGGCGATGTGATTGATGCAAAAACCGCCTGCGATTGGGGGTTGGTGTCTGAAGTTTGCGCGCCTGATGACTTGATGGATCGTGCATTCGAACTCGCTGAAAGCATCGCAAAGCAACCTCCGCAGTCTTTGCGCTTGGCTAAAACGCTTATGCGCCATGGCAACACGGCGTCTTATGAGACGATCATGGAAATGTCAGCTGCATCTCAAGCGCTCATGCATGAGACTGAAGACCATATGGAAGGTGTGGATGCGATCCTCGAAAAACGAGCGCCTGTCTTTAAAGGTAAATAGACCGCATCCAGATGATTATGTGAAGGCAGCTTATGTCTCAGCTGTCTTCACTGTTCCTGCGCTGACGAGCGCGTCAATTTCTTCGCCGCTAAGGCCCAAATCAACCAAGACAGATCTAGTGTGCTCTCCCATGCGGGGGGAAGGCCCTTTCGGCCCGTCATCAGCGCCGGGAAAGCGAACGGGTGAGGCGGGCGAGTCGAACGTTGTACCGTCGCCTTTCGCGCTTGGCGTCTGAACTATTGCGCCGGCTGCGTGAGCTTGGGGGTCTTTGGCAACCTCTGCGAGGGTTTGAACGGGTGACCATGCAATGGCTTGTTCATCCAGACGCACCGCGATTTCCTCTTTGGAATAATTGGCGAATGCCTCATCCATAATCTCGACGATCACGCGTTGGTTTGCGCGCCGTGCTTTGGCAGTGCTGAACCGCTCGTCGTCGGCGTATTGCTCTATACCTAGAGCCTTACAAAGGGGAACCCAATCAGCATTCCCCTGTCTTGCTACGATACATATCCAGTGGCCATCATTTGATTTGAAGAAGTTCGTAATTGGCAGGTTTTGCTCGTATCGACCTTTCGTCGATGAGATTTTGTTAAACGCCAATTGTATTGAGAAATCGGATCCTAAAGCGTACATCCCTGTACGGAAAAGAGATGCCTCTACCAAGCGGCCTTGTCCAGTTTTCTGGACTTCGTATACCGCAGCCAAGATACCAGCAGCAGCCGAGATGGAGGTTGTATGATCACCAAAAGCTGTACGCAGGGAATATGGCTCTGTGCCCTTTGGAATTGTAAGGTTTGCAACGCCGGTTCGACACCAGAAGCTGGCAATATCAAAGCCGGGTCTGTCAGCGTCCTCGCCTTGAAGGCCATATCCTGTGAGAGAGCAGTAGACCAAACGTGGGTTTAGTGTTTTTAAACTCTCATAATCCAGCCCCGAGCGCTCCAAGCCGCCGGGGCGGACATTGGTAAGGAAGACATCTGCCTCTTTCACCATTTTGCGAAGTAGGTCTTGGCCATCCTTTGTGGATGTATCAATGACGATTGATTTTTTACCGCGATTATCGAAGTCGAATACTGGATTGTCCTGAATGTCAGTGCCTATTGTGCCAAAGAATCCTCGGATTGGATCCCCCTTTGGCGGCTCAATTTTAATGACCTCCGCACCCCAGTCAGACAAAATTACTCCCGCGCCGGGGGCAGCCATGTATGTGGCGTATTCGAGTACTTTCAGGCCTTCAAGCATTATCTCTTCCTATTATGTTCAATAATATTACAGCAGGTTTACATGGTGAGGTCGTGTGTTTACGTAGCGGAAATCACCAACCACCGCCACCACCACCGCCACCGCCGCCGCCGGAAAATCCACCGCCGCTGAAACCGGAACTGCCGGAGCTGTTTGAACTCGGCGCAACCCGCGCAGCGCCCAGCGATGATGAGAGGGCGGGTAACGCCGTTTGCATGTCTCGAACGGTGTTCCAATGAGTGGAGTCTGTCCATGAGCTACGAAATGCTTCTGCGTCTTTTGGCGCTACAGTCTCAAAATATTTTGTCCATGGTTTCTCGACACCCAAGGCAACTGCATAGGGCAGAAAACGCTCATAGAGTTTTGCACTCATGACAGGCGGTGCATTTAGGCTCGCATCTCCCATATTCAAATACTGCGCCTCCGCGGTTTTTAAATATTCTCGAAAGCCGAGCAGGTGGTTGCGGATCCGATAGCCCTTTTTTGTCGGCGCTGGGAGTAAGTAAGCATAGACGCTGTATAGGGCAATTAGCGCAACGCAACCACCAGCAAGCCAAGCCATATAGTGTGGCGGTGCACCAATAACGCCGAGAATAAAAAATGTAAGTACACTGAGGCCAATACCGAAGAATACAGCGGAAATTAGATAGCCGTGATTCCACTTGAACCATCGGCCGTAACGCCCCTTCATTTTGGAGGTGAGCCGCTTGTAGGCCGACGTGAATTTGGGATCATAGGAACCATCGAGAGACACTGTATTGCCATTTGCGAAAAGAGATTCGAAGAATGCTTCTTCGGCCGCTCCAATATTCAGGTTTTTTAGATGGCCTGTCCCTTTCGTCAGGGTGGTGTGTTTCTTGTCCTCGACGTCCATGCGAATTGCTTTGCCGATGCCGAGCTGCAACAGGGCCGCGAGTAGCATTTGATTGGATGGCTGTGAGCGGGAGACGATAAAGGCCGCCGCAGCTGCGCTTATGTCTTCCGGCGGATCAAACTGAACTGTTACAGGAGCCTTCTCCGGATCGACACCAACCTTCAAATAGGCGTTATGGAGCCAACGCCAAATCCAAATAGAACCACCTGCGAACCCAATGAGTGGTAAAACTTTCACGAAGGACAGTAGCAGACGATGGAAAAGAGAAGGGCGCTGTATCAGACCTGGATCAAATGATAGCGAGACAGTAAGACCATTGCGCCGGGGTAGGCCATTTATAGTTTTGATAACGTGCTCGTTGCCATCTATAAAATACCGTGCGCTTGATCCGGTGGAGCCCCGAGAACCCGTGTAGCTGGACACATCTTGTATCGTGGCGCCGGCCGGCAAACTGATCCGGGCGGAAGCCTGTTCGATCGGGAAATCCCAGTAAGACCCCGTTATATTCCAATAGAGCTCATCTCGACCTTCGAAAAATCGAATTTGTTTTTTTACGCGATACTGTATTATGTATTCATGTAAGCCATGGTCAAGCATCCGGTTTGCGTCGCCAATGCGCACTCGAAATGCATTTCCTTCGCGTTCGGTTTGATAATGTTGTTTTGTGCCATTTCGTAAGACGCTCAGCACATTGTATCTCGTTTTGTCCCCATTGCGATTTCGAACGGGGAGATCTCTGAAGATGCCGCGCTTGATCTGAAGTCCTTCGACGTTCACGGTGATCTTTTCTTCCACCATGAGGTCACCCGTCGTTTCTACATTGATAGAGACGTCGTAGGAGATGATACGTTCGTCAGCTGTTGCTGGAGCGGCGAGAAATATGAAGAATGTTAACAGTGGCAGGAGGATTTTCATGGGCGACTGTTTCCTAAGTTTGTCATGTGCTAACGCTCAAGAAAGACCGAAATAGTAACCGTTCTCGAAACCGAAAAGTTTGGCGATTATATTGTTCGGGAAAATGCGTGAGAAAACGATATATTCTTTTACGACGCCATTATAGTAACGCCGCGACATCTCTATCTTTTCTTCGCTTTCGGCTAATGCGTTTTGAAGCTCTAAAAAATTTTCACTCGCTTTCAGTTCCGGATAATCTTCAGCAACTAGCAAGAGTTGGGCGAGAGGAGACGACAAGTTAATTTCTGCCTGAATGTGTTCATCAATTCCTGACTGATGTGCCAGTATTTCGGCTCGCTTAAGGGCTGCTCGTTCCAGCAGATCACTTTCATGCGCGGCATAAGCTTTTACTGTTGCAGTGAGTGAGGGAATGATGTCCGCGCGTCGCTTCAACCAAACATCAATGTCTGACCACGCGTTGCGAACCTTTTGGCGCTTTGCAACAAGTCCGTTGAATGTTACGAGCGAGAGGCCAACTAAAATAATTATGATCGCCCCAAAAGATAAAATGGCAAGCGTCATATAGGTGCCTCTCCTCTTTGACATCCACACCTAGAAACGACACTGCGTATGGAGAGTAGTCGTATCACAGTTCGCCGACCTCAAGAATAGGAGCCGCATCAAGATCTGCCGCGTCGAGCAACTGGGATATTCTCTCTAGCGCGGCAACGAGCATCGCTTGCTCCCAATCATCTAGTTCTTTGTAGCGCGCGCCGAATTTTTCTTGCAGTCCGTCTTGTGCCTTTAATATTGCATCTTGGCCTGCAGACTGGAGTGTCACCATGACTTTTCGACGGTCAGTTGTGCTGCGCTCGCGTGAAACCATTTTGCTTTGTTCCAATCTGTCCAGCAAACTTGTGATAGTAGCATGTTTCAAATTGATCTTGTCAGAGATGGCGCCGGCTGAAAGCCTCCCATTCTCTTGTAAGCATTGAAGAACTTTCAGTTGCGACGGGGTCAGCTTCGCCGTTGCGGCGAGCTTCCGCGATGCGAATTCTGTCTGCCGTTGTATCTGACGTAAAGCGATGAGCACATTGTCGAGTCTATCATTCATTTACTGCGCCTTTTCATTCACTCTCATAATTTGCCTAGTGCCAGCTTTAGTGGATCAAGGAATTTTTCGTATGGCAACCATTGTCCTACGCCATCTTGATTGATCGGTTGGCGTACTTGCTCGGAACTAGCGGTTCTTACCGCGCGCTTGTTGTTATGGAAATCAACACATGCTTGTTCAAACGGTAGGTCGCAATATTCGAGGATGCGCCGGACTTGCCCTTCAGTGTTCGTAAGTACATCTTCATGTTGAACCTTCAGTATACGTCCTTCGGGTAGGGTATCTTCCCAGTGAGACATTAGATCAACATAAGCATTGTAATACGAACCAATGTCATCCAATGCGTAGGAGAACTCCTGTCCTTCAGCGAAAAGCTGTTTGAATCCAGACCAGCAACAGTCCATTGGATCACGCCGTGCATCGATGATCTTAGCGTTTGGAAGGATGAGGTGGATCAACCCGATATGACGAAAATTATTCGGCATCTTGTCGGTAAAATACGCCGCGCCTTTGCGGTGTATTTGAGTCTCGTCAATGTATTTTTGTCCTAGCTCTCTCAGTTGTTCGGCTGACAAGTCATGGAGAATACGTGGGTAGCGTTGACGATCTGATAGCTGCTTACGGCCTCGTAGCTGGTGAGCGAAAGAGAGAATATTCGGTAACTCTAGAGTGCCGTCCACCTGACTGTGGGAGGCGAGTATCTGTTCGATCAAAGTGGAGCCCGCTCTGGGCAGACCGACAATGAAAATTGGGTCTGGAGCATTGCACCCTTTATTGGCTTGGTTTGGAAACAGGGAAGAGGTGCAATGAACTTTCTGTGCGTCGAACTCTTCAAGCATTTGTTCCGTTGTGTAGCGGGTCTGTTTCGACTTCAATGTGTTCCCGTCTGTATAAGCTCGAAACGCTTGTTCATAGGCTTGAGCGTCTTCATACGCTTTAGCGAGTGCGAAATTTAAATTGACGCGCGCCATGTATGAGAGCTCAGCTTTCTGAGAGATTGCTTCCATCTCCTTAGTCTCAGCGTCAGTGAACTTGAACGTTTTTAGATTGGCGAGCGCATACCAAGCTTCTCCGTAAAGTGGGTCTGCCTTGATAGCCGCTCGATAGGATGCGATCGCATCATCTGTTCGGCCATATGTTTTAAGCGCATGTCCTCTCGACGTGAGCGTGGCTGGATCGTTCGGAACTTGGTCGAGAACCTCATCAAACCCTTCTAGGGCGTTCTCATAATCACCCGCTTGTAGCTGTTCAATCGCGAGAAGTGAGCGGAAGACAGGGTTATTTGGCTCTCGCGCATGGAGGGCTTCCGCCTCTTTAAGGGCCGCTGCGAACTTTTGACGTTTCCTCAAGACCTGGACGCGATCGATCCGGATCTGGAGGTTATCAGGCTGAAGCTCACTCGCAGCCTCGAGCAACAGATCTGCGTCATCATGCACGCCTAGGCGCGTGCCAATATCTGCTAATAGTCGCATGCCTTCGACATGACTTGGATGCTTTTGCAGAAAAGCGCGCGCTAATTCTTCCGCGATGAGTATGCGGCCTTCATGAATATGATTTGTGACCGCTAAAAGCTGTTTGGGAAGCGCTTGGAGCCTTTGGGATTGGAGCAGGGCCTGTCGCGCTCCTTGGGTATTTCCTTGTTGACGGTTTAGCTCGGCGAGTTGGTTCCAGCTAGCGATGAGAGCAGGGTTATATTGTGTAGCGCGTTTATAAGCGTTGATGGCCTGCGGTATAGCGCCCTGAACGCGGTAAAGGTGGCCGTCTTCTTGATAGGCGCGTCCGTGGTCTGGAGAGAGCTTCTTGAGGTTTTCCAATAGGTTTTTGGCGTCTTTATACTGGCCTTTATAGCGAAAACAGACTGCGGCGCAGTAGAGCGCCTGTTGATTATCTGGCGCTTCCGCAAGCACTTGCAAAGACTCTTCGAGCGCGCTGTCGAAGTCGCCTTTTTGCATCGAAATTTGGACCGCCTTTAAGCGCTCAGAAAACGGGTCTGTGTTTTGGGTCATAAATTCGTAAAGCCTGAAAAGAAAACAGCGCCCCGACTATAGCCGGGACGCTGCTGATTGGTAACGGATTTTTCGGAAATCCTAATAGTTATATGAGACGCGCATCCCGATTGTGCGCGGGCGCATCGGTGTGAGGCGCTCACGGTCATTGACGAAGTTGTTGCTCATCTCAGCATATTGGTTCGTCAGGTTTGTTGCGTAGAGCTCAGCGCCCCAATTGTCAGCTGTAACACCGAGCGTCGCGCCAAGTGTCGTCCAACCATCAATCTGGGCTTTGTTGATTTCAATGATGTCGCTGACGCTTTCATCAGAGAAGGTGAGCTGTGGCATGAAGTGAGCCGTGAGGCGTGAACCATCAATTTCTTGGTCCAAATCCCATTCATAGCGTGCACGAATGTTGCCTTGGAACTCTGGTGCAAATGCGAGGCTTGATCCCAGCACGACATCGTTCGTTGGCGTCAACACGTCAGTGATCTCTGTGTCGAGGATCGAGAACGCTCCGGCCACTGTTAGGCCTTCAACTGACGCTGGTGCCCAAGTAAAATCGCCCTCAATGCCCTTGATTTCAGCATGCGCAGCATTGTCTGAGAAGAACAAATTGGTGATGGACGGGTCCAAAATGGTGGTTTGCAAATTCTCGATTTCAACGAAGAACGCTGAGCCATTGAAGCGAAGAGAATTATCAAACAGCTCAGTTTTCCAACCCAGCTCGTAATTATTTACATCATCTGTATCAAGAGCATAAGGCACGGTGTAACCGTTCGGTCCCGGACGTCCACCTGGACGGTTTAGCAAACCTGGGCGGAACCCTTCTGAATATGTCGCGTAGAACAACATGTCTTCATTTGGTGTCCACTCGCCGGTGACTTTGTAAATGAAGCCATCTGTAGCGGCTTTATCAGGTGCGCCGACCGTGTTGTTCGGGGCGAACTGAGTAGAAATGTTGGTGCCGGCACGCTGCGCGTCAACTGTTTGACCTAGGTTGAAGAAAGACGAGTTTGCACTGCCTTCTAAGTCCACTTCAATATCATACCAGCGCGCGCCAACGGTAACGGCCAACTGATCTGAAATATCAAATGTGGTTTCACCGAAGAGGCCCATTTGTTTATCAGTACGAAGTACATCGTTGCGGAAAATCACGCCTTCCGGGAACGGGCCTGCTTCACTGTAATAACCAGCGCCAGCGCTTCCAATGACGCCTGTAACGTCAGTGTTGGTCAGCGGGTAGTTTGGTGCAAAACCAGTCAAACCGCTAAAGCCGATGACTTGGGTTGAGCCGGGATAGGTGAAGTCATTCAATTCGGTCAGCTCAAGATCGCTATAGAAACCGCCGAACGTTGCGCGAATGCGGTTTTCAGAAGGGGTGTTGAAGCGAAGCTCGTGAGTCTGAACTTTTGTTTCAGTTCCAGATTTAACGAACAGATCCGGCGCTTGGCAGGTTCCGCTCGGTGCGCCGCCTGGATACGTTACGGAGCCATCACAAATATAGTATGGCAGATACTGGCCGACGAATAGATAATCGGAATAATCAACGACCTGATCGGTCGTACGTTCTGTGTAGGCTCCGGTGTAAACAGCCTCTAGCGAAGCCAAGCGACCTTCCAACGTCCAGCTAGTATTGTGGAAGCTATCTTCCAGTTCGTCATCGGTGAAGCGAACAACTTCATAGTCACCAAGTTCGGGATCTGCGAAGAAGACGCCTTCTGAATCCAAATTCTGCTGCATGTGTGACACCAGAAGCGACCAATCGCTGTTGATATCGTACAGGCCGCTAAGGCGAAAACCTTGATAAGCGGTGTCGTTGAAATTCTTTTCGGTGATCGTAGAATTGTCAGCGTTTATGAAGTTCACGCCTGACAGGTCGGCGCCAGCTTGGAAGCCGCCGCGGATCGGATTGACGACGACGCCATTGTCGCGAACTGTCCCGGCGGCGCGGAAACGGCCTGACTCTGAGGCATTCAATGTGCCACCTACATTGTCGATGTATCCGCCTTGGTTGTCGGTATAGAAGACACCGCGAACAGCAAGCTGGTCGCTGAGTGGTACGTTAATAACCGCTTCAACGCCGTTACTCATTTCGCCGCCTTCAGTGAAGGACGTGAATGCTTTGAAGTTTGCGTCAAAACCGTCAAGTGATGGCTTGTTTGTGATCAAGCGAACAGTACCTGCCTGAGAACTCGCTCCAAATAACGTGCCCTGTGGTCCGGACAATACCTCTACGCGCTCAAGGTCGGCCGCATAAACGTCAAGGTTACGACCCGGTTGAGATACTGGCTGTTCGTCGAGATAGAAAGCGACGTTCGGAGCCAAGCCAGCCACACCGGCTGTCGTCAGGTTAGGTGTCGTCGACGCCAAACCGCGAATATAGATCGTATTTTGTCCCGGACCAGATCCACCTGCGGTCACGCCAGGCAGTTGGACAAGATAGTCACTGAAATTCTTGACGCCGAGTTGCTCAAGCTCTTGTGAGCCAAGTGCTGTAACGGCGACTGGGATACTTTGGGCACTTTCTGCGCGTTTTGTTGCTGTCACAGTAACAGCGGTCAGGCGGCGCTCTTCCGCAGGCGCATCTGACGCTTCTTGTGCCACCGCTTGTGGTGTCATGAGGCTGGCCATCGCAATGAGCGAGGCGCCATACATAAACTTATTCATTGATAATCCTCCGGCATATATGAGCCTGTTTGCAAGAATGCTCGTCACAATTGCATTTGTTTCGACTCAGAATGTGATTGAGGTGAGCTATACAATTGTTTCGGGGATCGAAAGGATAATCACTGCATTTATTTCGAAGTTCGTCACAGGGTGTTACCCAATGGCACCAGTTTTGGGCCGTTCCGGGTGAAAATGTTTCGAGTTGCAGAGGTTTTATCCTTCAAATACCGGCGCAATTCAGGCAGACCCGTGCAATGACAGATACCACTGAGACTCCCGAGAATGATGAAACCCTTATTGGGGTCTATGATACTGACTATGAAGTCGGTCAGGATAACGTCGAGATGATGGGACTGGATATCCATAATCCAGTCTTTTTTCTCAGTTCTGGGCTGGTGGTGCTCTTTTCCCTGCTGACACTGCTTTTTCCTGATCAATCCAATAGCTATTTGACCCAGGCAAAAACGTGGACGCTTCAAAATGTTGATTGGCTTTTCGCGGCAACACCCGTGGTGATATTGGTATTCTGCCTCGGGCTTGCTTTCAGTCCTCTTGGCAAAATTAAACTGGGCGGGCAGGGCGCGACGCCCGATCATAATATCCTCTCATGGATCGCCATGCTATTTGCGGCGGGGGTCGGCGTGGGTTTCATGTTTTACGGCGCAGCCGAGCCGTTGGCCTATTATACGGAATGGTATGGCATTCCGCTCGGGGCGGAACCGCTAAGTGACAATGCGGAACGGCTTGCCTTTAGCGCGACATTGTTCCACTGGGGCCTCGCGCCTTGGGCCATATATGCAGTGGTTGGTCTGGCGCTGGGTTTTTTCGCCCACAATAAGGGACTGCCGCTGAGCATTCGATCTGCCTTTTATCCATTGTTGGGAGATCGTGTGTGGGGGTGGCCGGGGCATATTATCGACCTTATTGCCGTCGTCTCTACGGTATTTGGCTTAGCGACGACGATCGGAATAGGCGCGACGCAAGCGACAAGTGGATTGGGTTATTTATTCGGCTTTGAGCCTAACCTCCTCGTGCAAATCGCGTTGATTGTCACGATGACGTGCTTGGCAATTGTATCGGTTCTTCGCGGACTGGATGGCGGCGTCAAGTTGCTCAGCAACATCAATATGGGTGTCGCCTTTGCCTTGCTTGTGTTCGTCGTTATAGCGGGCCCAACCTTACTCATTTTCACAGGAATGTGGGAAAATGTTTGGGGATATATCATCGATACGCCAGCACTCACAAACTGGGTTGGGCGAACTGACACGCTATTTTTCCACGATTGGACAATTTTCTATTGGGCGTGGTGGATATCCTGGTCACCATTTGTCGGCATGTTTATCGCCCGCATCTCCAGAGGCCGAACCGTGCGTGAGTATTTCGCCGTCGTTTTGATCGCACCGTTTCTTATTTGCGTCATCTGGTTCACGGCTTTCGGTGAGACCGCCCTGATGTTGCATGACACAACAGACACAGAGCTGTCAGAAGGCATATCTGATGCCTCGCTGGTTCTGTTTCAGATGCTCCGTGACCTACCACTTTCAGAGATAACTTCTGGGGCGGCCATTGCGCTTCTTATTGTGTTTATCGTTACGTCAGCCGACTCGGGAGCCCTTGTGGTCGATACAATAACGAGCGGCGGTAAAACGAAAACACCTGTGCATCAACGTGTCTTTTGGGCGGCGTTGATTGGGGTGACAGCGTCCGCATTGCTTTATGGTGGCGGAACGGAGGCATTGCAGTCTCTCCAAGCCGGGACGATCGCTGCGTCGCTGCCATTTATCGTCATCTTGCTGACTTGTTGTGTGAGCTTGTTTATGGGGCTTCGGGATGAATACGCTCAAATGAAGAAGCAAGCATAAGCCGTTGCGTCACACCGAAATGCAGCAAGCAAGTCATTTGGCCTCAATTGTGCACTGAAAAGTCGAAAATCGATACTAAGCGAGACTCTGCACACGCGTGAGGAGAGTCCTGCGACTTTGAAGCTGCTGCTGGGATTTATTTGGAATGCGAGACGTCTTTGTCTCTGATTATATTATGCTTTTTACGCGAACTCGCTTGTGTTCGAATTGTAAATTTTCTAGCAAAGGCGGGATGCAGAATGCACATTACAGGTCACTGAACTAAGAGGCACCAGAATGGCTAAGAAGATCGCACTCACATTTGATGACGCGCCGATGTATGGCGGCCCGCTGTTAACCGGTGAAGAGCGCACGCAAATGTTGCTGGATGCGCTTGCCTCTGTAGGCGCACAGGCCACTTTCTTTGCGGCCACTCATGATTTGGAAGTTCCGAATGCCATGGCGCGTCTGGCCGCGTATAACGATGCCGGGCATCTGATCGCTAATCATACCAACACTCATGCGGCAGCCAGCAATACGAGTGTTTCTGATTTTCTCAATGATGTCTCGGTGGCCGATGGTATTCTCTCAGGCTTTAGCAATTATCGGTCATGGTTCCGGTTTCCCTATTTGGACGAAGGAAATACCGTTGGCGTGCGTGATGCCTATAGAGATGGCCTTGAAGGTCTTGGATTGGAAAATGGATATGTGACGGCAGATACTTTCGATTGGTATTTGGTCGATCGCTTGTCTAATGCAATTACCAATGGCGACTATTATGATCTCGACGGTTTTCGAGATGCCTTTGTCGACATGATTGTATCTTCCGCAAACTATTTTGACGCTTTGGGACAAACGACACTGGGCCGTTCGCCAGTCCAGACTTTGCTGCTTCACGAAAATGATCTTGCGGCAATGTTTATCGACGATGCTATTCTGGCGCTGGAGGCTGATGGCTGGGAGATTGTTTCGGCCGACGAGGCCTATGCGGATCCACTCGCAGATATTGAACCAATAACTTTACAATCAGGTAGCGGCTTGCTCGGCGCAATAGCGATCGATCAGGGTGCTGATTTTTCTGTGCTGGTGCATGAGAGTAACACGACCGAGGGTTTGGATGCCATGTTGGCCGAGCATAATGCGCTCGCAATCGGTGGTCCGGTCAATCAGATTATCGGAACATCAGGTGATGACGTCCTGTTCGGTACTGTTGGTGACGATGAACTCGAAGGTTTGTCGGGAAATGATGTGTTCAACGAATCCCTAGGCGATGACGTTGTCTATGGCGGATCCTCCGGCATTAGCGCGCCGATGGAATATGACCAAATGGACTATAATGGCTCGCTGTCAGACTATACATTTACTCGCGATGCGGCTGGTGTGATTACTGTTGTTAAGCCAAACGGGGACGTGGATACGCTCTACTCGATTGAAGGCTTCTGGTTCTCCGGCGAAGGCGCATGGTATAGCGCCGATCAAGCAGTCGGTACGGCGTCCGACATAGTGGGCACATTCGGGGATGATTATCTGGTTGGTACGTCGCAAGACGAGCTTATTTTTGGTCTGACCGGATCTGACAAAATCGCCGAATCTGCCGGGAATGATACAATTGATGGTGGCGGCTCTGAGTACGATCAGGTCGACTATAATGGCAATCTGTCTGATTATGTTTTTTCGCTCAACGCTGATAACTCCGTGTCAGTGACTAAACCCGGCGGGGGCGTAGACACGTTGACAAATATTGATGGCTTCTGGTTTGGAGCCGAGGCGGCTTGGTACAGACTGGATCAGGCGCTCAATTCCTCGGAAACTGGCGCTGTGATAATTGGGACGAGTGGCGATGACGTTCTGTTCGGTACGGGCGGCGATGATGCAATTTCTGGCCTTTCGGGCACTGATATTATCACGAGTTCGTCTGGGAATGATGTCATTGATGGCGGCGGAAATGAGTATGATCAGGTGGACTATTCCGGATCAGAGAGCGACTATATTTTCACCAGAAATGCAAACGGCTCTGTGAGCGTTGAAAAACCTGATGGCGCAATAGACACTCTGACAGACATCGACGGATTTTGGTTCTCTGGAGAGGGGGCTTGGTACAGCCTTGAAGAAACTCTTGATGACGACGCCTTAATCTTTGGGCAAGGTGCTCCCTCTGATTTCAGCTACGATTTTCTAGGTTAGATCGACAGCATAACTGGCAAAGAAGAGCGAGCGCTGAGGTGTGCTTCTGGGGCAACGCGTAGCGCGCCTTGCCTTCTCAAAAGACCTGAACCTCAGCAATGCGCTGTGGAGTGAGAAGCATCGATATGCTAGTCGGCTAGCAGCTACTGAAGGTTTGAGAATTATGGACGTTATGGGGTTTTTACTTCTTGGGTTTTTGATCGGGATGAGTCATGCGCTCGAAATCGATCATCTGGCTGCTGTCAGCACTTTGATGACGGATGGTAAAGGATCCAAAAAGCGTTTGATGTTCCGCGGCGCGGTTTGGGGTGTTGGGCATACGCTTACACTTTTTGCCATCTGCTCTATTGTCGTCGTGCTTGGATTTACGCTTACGCAACGCATGTCAGCGGCTCTGGAAATGGGTGTCGGCGTTATGTTGGTGGTGCTTGGATTGGATGTGGTTCGCCGTTTTAGAAAAGAACGTTTACATTTTCATGGGCACACGCATGGTGATGGCAAAGCTCACATACATGTCCACTCACATAGGCAGGCGCCTGTTTCATATAATAGCGATGCGCATTCACACGAACATCGAGCTGGTTTTCCAATCAAAGCTCTTATTATCGGTTTGGTTCATGGTGCGGCCGGGTCAGCCGGGTTGCTGACACTCGCCGTTGCCGCCACGCAAAGTATAACTACAGCGTTGCTCTATGTCGGGATGTTCGGAATCGGATCCATTATAGGGATGGCGGCGCTGACGTACGCCGTCGCTTGGCCTCTTTCCTGGGTCGAGCGTGGTATGGGTTGGGCGTATGGTGCTCTTCGACTGTCAGCTGCCGCTTTGGCATTCGGAATGGGCGTTTACCTCATTCTTGAGACAAGCCCAATCGTACTGGGCGCTGCTTAAGTCTATGAAGCCCAAGACGAAAGCAATGGCGTCCTGATACTTAAAAAAAACCGCATGCCATTCTGAAGAGCGGGCATGCGGCTGTTGCAGGTTGACCCCTGCGAGCCTTTTGGTCCAATGCGAGCTATGTGTTGCGCTACCTAATTCACAAAACAGAGCGAAAGTATTGGAGGCGTTGTCGGGCAATTTTGCCTGATGCAATGTGGGGTAGGCGGATAAACGGTAATCTATGCAGCACTTCCGACCGTTTCCGCATCTTGTTCTGGTTCTTCAACCTTAGACTCACCGGGGGGAGGGGGATTGGCGCCTCCTTCATAGTCCTCTAAGAATTGTAGAACTTCACCCCGATAACGGTAATAATCAGGATGTTCCAACAGTTGTTTACGGCTGCGAGGGCGAGGTAAATTGACCTCCATGACCTTACCAATTCTGGCATTCGGCCCATTGGTCATCATTATCACCCGGTCTGCGAGCAAAATCGCTTCATCCACATCGTGCGTTACGCATGCAGCTGTGACTCGAGTGCGTTGCCAAACTTCCATCAGCACTTCCTGCAATTCCCAGCGTGTTAAACTGTCAAGCATTCCGAAGGGCTCGTCTAACAGCAACAGTTTAGGAGACAATGCGAAGGCGCGAGCAATACCCACTCTTTGCTTCATGCCGTTCGACAAATCCTCAGCGAATTTGCCCATCGCGTCACCCAAACCGACTCTGTGCAAATAATATTCGACGATTTGCTGACGCTCTTTTTTGGAGGCATGAGGGTAAACACGGTCCACACCCAAACTTACGTTCTCGCGTGCAGTCAACCACGGGAAGAGGGAGGGAGCCTGGAATACAACTGCCCGATCTGGACCGGCTGCTGAAACCTCTCGGCCATCAAGAATGACACCGCCGCGAGAAATTTCATTCAGTCCGGCCGTCATGGTTAGAACTGTGGATTTGCCGCAACCAGAATGTCCGATAATTGAAATGAATTCACCTTTGCGCACTTTAAGGTCAAAACCCTCAACGACCGTGAGCGGACCTTTTGGCGTGGGATACACTTTGTCGACTTGGGAATATTCGAGATATCGATCGTCATTGAGGCTGACTGATTTTGCAGCGTCCTTATAAACTTTGGGCACGCCCAGCGCGATAGGAACGATATCGGGCAGGGGTTTGTCTAATTCTTCCTGTTTTTTCGCCATACCGACGTCCATCAAATAGGCCGTAATGTCCTTTCTAAGCGTTTTAAACGTCTCGTCATGGTTCATTTCGGTTCTGTCACGCGGACGCGGTAGGTCGACCTTGAAGGCGGGCCCCAGTGTTGCATTTGGCCCTGGATTTAAAGGGATAATCCGATCAGCTAGAAGAATGGCTTCATCGACATCGTTGGTGATAAGAACGACAGTTTTTTTGTCCTTCGACCAAATATCGGTGATTTCATCCTGTAAGTTCGCGCGGGTTAACGCATCAAGGGCAGACAAGGGTTCATCCAGTAGCAAGATCTTGGGGTCCATTGCGAGAGAACGGGAGACTGCCACTCTCTGTCGCATACCGCCCGAGAGTTCGGCCGGACGACGATCCAACGCATGATCAAGGCTTACCATTTCAATATAGTGAAGGGCCTTATCGCGTCGTTCTTTTTTGCTGAGTTTTGGGAAAACAGCATCGACCGCAAGTGACACGTTTTCTAGAACGCTCATCCAAGGGGGAAGTGAGTAGGACTGGAAACAGACCGCCCGCTCAGGCGCAGGCCCCTTTACGACGCTTCCAAACGCTGAAACTGAACCTCGGTCAGGAAACTCAAGGCCCGCCATTAGATTGATCAGAGTCGACTTACCTGAGCCTGAAAAGCCCACAATCGCCAAAAACTCACCTTCTTCGACTTCGAGATAGATGTCTTTTAGCACATCAATTTTATCGAGTTCGCCACCAAAGCTCTTGGAAACATTTTCAAATTTTAGAACACTCATTGCTCTTTCTCCTACTTAGCGGTGAGCCGTATGCGTGAACATGGTTTGCAGAGCGTACATAACGCGATCGAGCAAAAAGCCGATAATGCCGATAACCAGAACGGCGACCATAATTTTCGCTAACGAATTCGAGGAGCCATTTTGGAATTCGTCCCAAACGAATTTCCCTAGCCCAGGGTTTTGAGCGAGCATCTCCGCGGCAATCAAAACCATCCAGCCAACACCTAGCGACAAACGCATCCCTGTGAAAATAAGGGGGAGAGCAGATGGGAGGACGAGTTTAGTTACCTGTGTGGATGGCTTGAGTTTGAGCACTTTACCAACATTGACGAGGTCTTTGTCTATTGAAGCGACACCCAATGATGTGTTGATCAGTGTTGGCCAAATTGAACACAATGTAACGGTGATTGCGGATGTTAAAAAGGACTTCGATATGCCGCCGCCTGTTGCGACAGAGGCCGATACGACCATGGTGACAATAGGCAGCCAGGCGAGGGGAGATACGGGTTTGAATATCTGAATAAGCGGGTTCAAAGCTGAATTGAACGTTTTCGACATGCCCATCATAATGCCTAACGGAGCCCCAATCACCACAGCAAGGAAGAAACCAAAGGCGACCGTTTGTAAGCTAGTCCAAATTTGTTGATAGAAGGTTCGCTTGCCCGTGTATCCCGTTGATATTGGCTCACGCCCAGCCGCGATCAGCGCTTCATTGCGCACTGCTTGGCGCTCGTGAAATGCATCGGCTTTTGCCATTTCTTGCTTGTGGTCAATGTCTAGAACTTTCAGTTGCTCCCAAACTTGCACCGGTCCGGGGATAGCACCCAATGATGTTTTAACTTGAGGTGCGGCCATCGCCCAAACGAGCAGGAATGACACGATGGCAAGAATTGGAATTCCTAGCCGTTCCCAAACCAGTTTCCAGTTTCTTTTCGGATTGTCTCCGGCAAGCATCATCAAAATAGGCGTTACCCAAGACAACGCGAAAATATCTAGAAATTTGGATGTCTTATTGATCCGGGAGAAGAGCTTCTCCTTTCGAATCATTTTTGCTTGTTCCATGGTCATATTATCAGCAAGCGTCGACACGCTTTCTTCTTTTTTTGCTGTAGCAGCACCCATAATAAACGTCCTTGTAGATATGAGTTGAAAATGTCCTTCTATCCATGCGATTGGATAGAAGGACGTATCAATTTATTCAGTGACTACGTCGCCACCGGAAACGACTTCGCCTGACTTCAAGCCGATAGAGAGGCTGTCGAGATAGGCGTTGGGTGACTTTCCATCAAAAGCAATGCCGTCGATGAAGTCTTCTGCGGGTGTTGGCGCTTTGTAGCCGTCACTGCCAAACGGGAAGTCCTCTGCATTGGCCAATCCATCGTCGACGAGTGATTGCGCGGCATCTACGTAGAGATCAGGACGATAGACCTTTTTGGCTACCTCATCATACCAGGAGTCTGGCTTGGAATCTGGAATTTGCCCCCAGCGGCGCATCTGGGTCAGATACCAAACTGCATCTGAATAGAAGGGGTACGTGGCGTTGTAACGGAAGAATACGTTGAAGTCAGGCACCTCTCGTTTATCGCCTTTTTCGTATTCAAAAGTACCCGTCATAGAGTTGGCTATGACCTCATAATCCGCGCCAACATATTCTGAACGCGAAAGGATTTCCACAGCCTCCGGACGGTTTGCGTTGTCGTTTTCATCCAGCCACATCGCCGCCCGGATAAGTGCGCGGGTTAAGGCCTTGGTCGTTACAGGATTTTCTTCGGCAAATTTCGCATTAATACCGAAGACTTTTTCGGGGTTATCTTTCCAGATTTCGTAGTCGGTGATCACTGGTACGCCGATGCCTTTGAACACGGCTTGTTGATTCCACGGTTCGCCTACGCAGTATCCATAAATGGTGCCGGCTTCTAGTGTTGCTGGCATTTGAGGAGGCGGGGTGACAGAGAGCAGGGCGTCTGCTTGAATCTGACCTGTTACATCATCAGGACTATAATAACCGGGATGGATACCGCCGGAGGCGAGCCAGTAACGTAATTCGTAATTGTGTGTCGAAACGGGAAACACCATTCCCATATTAAATGGTTTGCCCTCTGAAGCGTATCTGTCGACCACAGGTTTGAGGTATTCAGCGCCAATCGGATGAACGGGGCGGCCATCATCCATTTTTGGAATACCCGGCTTCATTTCCTCCCATACTTCGTTTGAGACTGTGATGCCGTTCCCGTTTAAATCCATTGAAAAGGGTGTGATGATGTGCGCTTCGGTGCCGAACCCGATAGTTGCAGCAAGCGGTTGACCTGCCAGCATGTGCGCCCCGTCAAGTTCGCCATCGATGACACGATCCAGAAGGACTTTCCAGTTCGCTTGTGGTTCCAGCGTTACGAATAATCCTTCGTCCTCAAAATACCCTTTCTCATACGCGATCGCGAGTGGTGCCATATCGGTTAACTTAATGAAGCCAAAAGTTAGCTCTGTCTTCTCTAACCCTTCCATGGGCAAAACGATGGGGGTTTCCGCCACGCTTGTTTCAGCTGGGGTTGTAGCCGCATCGCTTGTGGCTGGCGTGGACGTGGAATTGCTTCCACCGCACGCTGCGACTGAAAGCGCCAAAAGGCTGGTAATCGATCCCTTCAGAAAATTTCGCTTAGAAGTAAGGTCTGCAAAGGTGTAAAGTGTCATCAGTGTCTCCGATGGCGTCTGGAAATAGACGGGGTAATGAATAGATTTCCGTGGAGGGCTTCGCCCAGCGTATTCATCCATCGGCGGATGTTTCGGAACCATCGTCGGTGCCTTTCAGTTCTTCACTTACTATTCGGGTACCCATTAGACAGGGAGGAGCAGTGTTCCCTGACAATTGTGTCATGTGCCGCTCAAAAAAGAAGCACCAGAACGGGACGATGCCAGACGATTGGTCTTTGTTTGCTTAAATTATCCTGCGTTGGCTTTTAATGGTCGGGTCGCGTTTTGAGCTGGATGTAGATGACTAAACCGCTTAGATGCGTATTCTAGTAATATGAATTAATTGAATATTTAGTCTTGCGGGTGGTCGCGGAATTGGATGTGCAGGTCGATTCAACCATTAATCCAGCCTTACAAACTCTTTGACAGTTCATGGATGATTGGTGATCGTTTCTATCGCGCCTAAGCTTTAATCCGCTGCTTGCTCGCAACCTATTGAGGGAGGTGTTCCCAACGTCATGTCTTGCGAGCATGTTTCCCACATCGCAAAATGAAGCGAGAATTCTATGGGTTAGTTGAAGAGCAGAGTCATTGCTTTCGATCAACGCTCAAAACGCGCAAAAGGACGCTTTACACATGACGGACGCCTATATCGTATCGGCAAAGAGAACAGCCGGGGGGCGCAAAGGTGGTGCGCTAGCTGAATGGCACCCCGGTGATCTTGGAGCTCAATCATTAAACGCTGTAGTAGACGAAACCGGCATTGATCCTTCGGCAATTGAGGATGTGATTGTTGGCTGCGTTTCACAGGCTGGCGAACAGGCCAATCAGATCGGTCGGACTGCGGTGCTCGCGTCCAAACTTCCTGAAAGTGTTCCAGCAGTGACAATTGATCGTCAGTGCGGATCATCGCAGCAAAGTATTCAATTTGCGGCACAAGCGATCATGTCAGGTACGCAAGACCTCGTTGTCGCGGCAGGAATTGAAAGCATGACGCGCTGCCCTATGGGAATCAATGCGCGCGCTGGGAAGCTCTTTGACGTGCCGACAGATCCGACACCGCAATCGGTAAAAGATCATTACGGGATCAAATTTTTTAGCCAGTTTGTTGGCGCTGAAATGATTGCAAAAAAGCATGGGTTCACCAAGGAGCAACTCGATGCGTTTTCAGTAGAGAGCCATCGCCGAGGTGTTGTAGCCCGCGATGCTGGTGCTTTTGCAAATGAGATTGTCGCAATTAAGGGTCGCGATGCAGAGGGCGGTGAATACCTACACCAGCATGATCAGGGCATCCGAGATGACGCCAACATGGACGCAATGGCCAAACTGAAAATCCTCTTGGATGACGGCATTATGAGCGCCGCCAATGCGAGTCAGATTTGCGATGGTTCGTCGGCGGTCATGATCGCTTCTGAGCGGGCACTAAAAGAGCACAACTTAACGCCACTAGCCCGCATCCACAATCTTACAGTTACCGCAGGGGACCCAGTAGTAATGCTTGAAGAGCCGCTCTTTGCTACAGATCGTGCACTAGAGAGAGCAGGGATGAAAATCGATGACATCGATCTTTATGAGGTCAACGAAGCCTTCGCTCCGGTTCCACTAGCGTGGTTGAAGCACACTGGAGCGGATCCTGAAAAGTTGAATGTCAACGGTGGTGCAATTGCGCTTGGTCACCCCTTGGGCGCAACGGGCACGAAACTGATGGCAACGCTAGTTCATGGGCTGAAGGCGCGTAACAAAAAGTGGGGTCTTCAAACAATGTGCGAAGGCGGTGGTATCGCCAACGTCACAATTATCGAGAATTTGTAGCGTTCTATTATTGTGTGGTGCTCTGGTGTGATATCATCGGAGCACCTCAACACATATCAGCCGCGGGCTTTGAAATCAGCGAGCTTCATATCACCTTCATGTTTAGGCCGGCGTATTGTTAGAGGTTTCAAGTGCTCGGGAATCTTTACCACGTCACGTCGCCCCTTTACCACGGTTCCGAACCCTTGGAGTTGCCCAATCGCGTTGGCGACCCGCCACACCCGGTGTCGGGCTGATCGCGTTCCTGGAAACACGCTTGTCGCCAGCATAATTGATCCGACAATCAGGTGATAGAAATTAAATGCGAGATATCTGAAAAGCGAACGTGCGCCGTATTTTGCGGTAATTTTTGAAGAGCTAACGCCATACATTTTGCCTTGTTTATACCGAGACTTGAATGAAGTGCGCTGCCTGTAGTTCATTACGGCGTCCGGAACGAAAACGAGTTCAAACCCTGCGAGTTGTGCCCGCCAGCTGTAGTCAATATCCCAAAGGTGTCCAATTTCTACGTCGAAATCCCCAACCTTCTCCCAAAGCGTTCGCGTGAACCCCAAGGTTGCGCCAACCGCAAACGGTAAACTAAGCGGGCCAATGAAGTTGGCAAATCCGGCTTCTTTGGTTTGCATTCCCTCACCAGGCTGAATGAGGTCTGCGTCGTTGAGCTTGTAGTCATCGATAGCAGAGCCGACGAAGTGTGCGGTTTGTAAAGCCTCTACCATGTTAACAAGCCAGCCATCGGCTGCTTCGTCATCAGATTCACACGTTATAAAAATGTCGCTCTTTGCTGCTGCAAACGCCTTATTGTATGAGGTCGATGGCATCGCTCGGGGGCCGACACCCGAGTAGACGTTTAGTATTCTCATATTGGGAATGCGATCAGCGTAACTCTGAACAATTTCGACGGTTCGATCAGTGGATCCGTTGTCCGCTAGAATGAACTCCCAGTCGTCTTGCCAATCTTGGCGAGCGAGCCCTTCCATTTGGGCGCCGATTGTGGATTCGCTATTGTAGCAAGGAAGGATGACTGTAGCTTTCATTGCTTGCGCGCTCCTGATCAATATCTTTAAAACGGTGTGAAAAAACAAAAGTTGTAAACTGCGCTGAAGCATGAAACATGCCATTCATTGGCGATGAATCAACCCTCTGTCTCGCATTGAGGATGTCGGCGATATCGCGGTCATTTTAACGCCTTTTCATCATCAATCGGTAAGATAGGAATGTTAATTGCATTCATTCCTGAATTGGAACGCCTGATTGGAAATGATAATCTCAAACACTCAGGCGATAACTGAGGTAACAAAGGAATAGATTGGTGGAATTCTTTACGAAAACAGCTTTGGACGCGGCTCTGTTAGCTGGGAATCATCTTCTTAGCGAGTACAAGCGTCACCACGTAGAAGTGTATGGAAGCAACACACTGTCTGTTTCCAATCGCGGTTTGACGAAAGAGATCACATCCATTCGAGATCACGAAGCAGACAAGCTGATTATTGATCTCATTTCTGAACGTCATCCAGATCATAACATCCTGACTGAAGAGACAGGTGAGATGAGTAAGGATAGCCCTTACACTTGGGTTATTGATCCACTTGATGGCAGCTCAAACTATGTCAATCACAACCCGTTCTTCGCGGTTTCAGTTTGCCTGGCTTATGAAAACAAACCCATCACTGGTGTGGTGTTTGCTCCGTTTCTCGAAGAAATCGCTGTCGCACGTCGAGGACATGGTTGCACATTGAATGGTCGCAAGGTCACTGTTTCGCCTACGGATGACTTTAGCAAATTCTATACAGTCGGTTGCCCCGGCGGAGACAAAAATAATTTGCGTTTTGCTAAAATGAGCTGCGCGCTGAATGAAGTCATTAAGGACTTCCGCAAAATGGGATCCGCTGCGATTGAAGCATACACAGTTGCGGCGGGCCGTGTTGACGCGTTTGTGACGCTCAACATATCGCCGTGGGATATTGCTGCTGGCGCGTTATGCGTCGAAGAAGCAGGCGGTAAAGTCACTGATTTTGATGGCAAGCCTTGGGATATGACTAAATCAGACGTGTGCATGAGCAACGGTCTCATTCATCAGCAAATACTAGATCGTCTTGCAATCGCGAACCCAAATTCGGATCAATACACCGAAGGCGGTCTTTTTAGCTAGGCGTGGGAAGACGGGTCATGTCATATAAGATTTTAAACAGTGAAACTCTCCAAGATTACATCCTCACTATTGAGCGGTGTAGAGACGTCTTAGGTGAAGGCGAAGAACTTGTCGTGTCCGAGATCGGTGACGGGAACCTCAACTTCGTCTACCGGGTCGCGCGACCCGGAGAGGGCAATCGTTCGTTGATTGTCAAACAGGCTGTACCATTCTTGCGTATGGTTGGGGAGGAATGGCCACTCAACAAAGATCGAATGATTACGGAAATCAGAGCGCTGCAGGCATATAACCGTATTGCGCCCGAATTTGTTCCAGACATTTATCATGCCGATGAAGATATGTGCGTCCTCATTATGGAAGATCTGGGTGAGATTTCTGTGTTGCGCTATGGTATGATGGACGGAGTTTCTTACCGGAATGTCGGGCAGGATATTGGTCGCTTCTTGGCTGTGACCTTGTTCAATACAAGTTATCTCGGCATGGAGAGTGTTGCTCGTCGGAAATTGATGAGCGAATTTACCCTAAATGATGACCTTTGCAAATTAACGGAAGAGTTTATCTTCACCTTTCCGTTTATTGATCATGAATCTAACTATGAAAATCCGCCCACTAACAAATACGCACTGGATTTATTCCGCGGAGATCCGGAATATCTGAAGCGCGTTCTTCATTTCAAAGAAATGTTTTTAAGCAAAACAGATGCTTTGCTTCACGGGGACTTGCATACGGGATCACTCATGGCGGGTGGCGAGCAAACCTATGTGATTGATACTGAATTTGCCTTTTTTGGGCCGTTTGGATTCGACGTAGGAAAAATTATTGCAAACTTTTTGATGTCCTACACCTCACATTTCAACAGAAGTGGTGGCGCAGATTATCAAGCGTGGCTAATGGACGAGATTCGAAATATCTGGTGCACATTTGAACGCGAATTCACATCGCGTTGGGAGAGCGCACCACCTTCGGCACTATATCAAGAAGGCTTTCTGGAGGCTCAAGATGATGACGTCTACAAAGACGCTTTCATGAAGAGAATTTTCCAAGACGCGGTGGGGTTCTGTGCGTGCTCTCTCGCCCGCCGGACAGTAGGTATCGCAGGTGTTGCTGATATTCGAGATATTGAAGATATCGGTGAGCGGACAAAACTAGAAAAAATCAACATCGATCTCTCATATCGATTGATGATGAGCTATGATCAATTGGACGATATTGAAGCACTCATTGCCTCGATTGATGAGTTCTACGCAGCAAAAACAACATTAAACTAAGGTATCAGTTATGACAAAATCCATGTTGGGAATCATTCCTGCGGCAGGCAGTGGCGTAAGAGCTCGACCTTATAGCTACGAGATGCACAAAGGCCTGTTCGAAATTGATGGGCAATCAAACCTTGCTCGGACGATCACTATTATGCGTGACGATCTTGGGATAACTGAAATTGTCATCATTCTTGGTTATATGGGTGATGCGATTAGGCAAACCTTCGGCGATGGTAAAGAGCTGGGTGTCACACTCTCTTATATTGAGAATAACCATCTAGATCGGGGCTGGGCTTGGTCAGTCGTTCTGGCGAAACACTTACTCGCCGGCCGACAGGCATGCGTTATGCTGAGCGACGAGTTCTACTTGAATACAAATATTAAGGACATCGTATCAGCCGCTTCGAATGATCAAATGGTGACTGTGGCGATAAAGCAGGAAAGTGATCCAAACGTAATCAAAAAGAATTTTGCGGTCGAACTAAGCGGTGACCGCATCGTTAGGCTAACGGAAAATCCTGTTACGGTTCACAATGACATTTTGGGCGTGGCCACCTTTATTCTTCAGCCGGATGTTTTCACTTTGCTGGAGCAGGCTTTCGATAACGGCGCGCCATCCATTGATTTTGTTAGTTTTGTGGATGGGCTCATTCGTGATGGTCATACCGTCAAGGCATTCCAGTTGGAAGGTGAATACATTAATTTGAATGATGTTCCGAGCCTGGAAGCCGCGAGTGATATGGCTATTCGTGATAGATTGGCCAAAACTGGAAAATAGTTTGATGGAACAAGAACGACGAAGCGAGACGCGTAAGGGCAATTAGGTGTGCTTCCACCAGTAGCTGCCATAGCAAATTCATAATTTGCTGATAGATTGTTCGTGCAATGTCTTCCGCTTCGTCGTTTCCTATATTGATAAAGAGCGCTTGCGCATTCAATCGCGTTTCAGATTTACAAAATGTTGTTCGGGCGTTTATCCGGTAATGTTGCGTCCAAGAAGATGCCTCGCAATAACCCATTTTTGCACTTCGTTTGCCCCTTCATATATCTCTCCAATCTTTGCATCGCGATAGATTGATTCTAGTGGCCAACTTTGGTTCGCACCGTGCATATGTCTCGCGAACCCGTAACCGCCGCAAGCCTGTATGGCATCTCTCGCCACATCGACTGCAAGGGTAGAGCCTTTCACTTTTACCATCGCCGCGAGCGGTTCTGCATTACCACCTTTATCTAGGCTTAAACTTGCTTTTTGGTATAGGGTGCGTGTTGCTTCAATTTCCATGGCATGTTCAGCGAATTTGAACTGCCAGTGTTGAAACCTTGCGATAGGTTGATCAAATACTTCTCGTTGCGAAGTGTAGTGCGCGGCAACATCAATAGCGCGCTGAGCCATTCCGACCCCCACAGCACCGATGCCTAAGCGGCCGAGTGCTAGAGCACCCAGCATGGTGCGTAGTCCATCGCCGGTTTGTCCTAACATGTCTTCATCAGGGACAAAGACATTGTCGAATATGATGTCGGCAGTCAATTGAGCGTGATTGCCCATTTTCAAATCAGGATCTGTGACAGTGACCCCTTCGCTGTGCATATCCACAAATAGAGTGCTCATTGCTCCTTCCGCTAGGCAGAGGATGATGGCGCGATCAGCAACGACTGAATTTGTGATCCAGCGTTTTCGACCGTTGAGGCGCCATCCTCCTTTGACCCGTCTTGCTTTGGTGCGGGTGGCGCGTGATGAAAGCTCAGTGCTGGCCTCAGGCTCACTCGTGGCAAATGAACCAACGAATTCACCCTTGATAAGTTTTGGAAGCCACTCTGCACGTATAGGGCCTCCAATTTTATCGAGTGTGGTTCCAACGAGAATTGCTTGCCCGTCATACATCGCAGAGGCAATTCCAGGAGAGTAATACGCTATCTCTTCAAGTACTGTGAGTGTTGCAAGCGTTGGGTATTCCAGTCCCAGACCACCGACATCAGTAGGGTAAGGGATTTCATACAAGCCGGCTTCTGCCATTGCATTAAAGACATCATGGCGAAATCCATCGCGGCTTTCAGGCGTGGTGTTGAGTTCATGGGCGATGGGCCGTAGCACTCTGTCAGCAAAGTCTCGGACTTGTTTTCGAATGGCAATGGTCTCTTCTGGTAAAAGCGTATCCAAATTCATGGAATTTGCTCTGCGCTCTACAGCCCAAACTTTTTGTGTTTCACCCATGTGGAATATCCTCGTTTGCGGATGCTTGGGCGCCGCCGTAACGATGACGACGGCGCCCATTTTGTGGAACGTCTTTTAGAACCGATAGGAAACGTCTATTCCATATGTACGGCGTTGGCCGCGAATTAGGAAATCGATTCCAACGGCGGCCCGAAGATCAAGTCCGTAGGCGATGTATTCTTCTTCGAACAAGTTTTTCACACTGGCGGCAACAGTCCAATTTTCGGCTTCCCAAGCAAGTTGGCCATTGACTAACCAATAGCCTTCTTGGAAGAGACCCGAATTATCCCCAACTGCGCCTGTGGCGCTGGAAGGTTTTTCGTTAAATGGAGAAAGCCAGGCATCTCCGGCATAGGTTGCTGATGGTCTTATGTGTAGTTCCCCTGTTGTGTTTTCAAAAGCAGTCCAGTCTGCATAAACGTTGAAAGTTTGCCCCGGCGCATTTGAAAACTCGTTTCCTGAAAGGTCTACTCCTGAGAGAGTTAGTTCTTTGTACTCACTATCTAGATATCCATACCCTGCAGTAACATAGAGGTTGTCGAGAAGTTGCGCCTGAATATCTGCTTCAAAGCCAATCGCCTCTGCTTTAGGGGCATTTCGCAAAAAGGGCACAATTCCAAGAACTTCTTGCAATTGTTGGTTCTTATAGTCGTAGTAGAACAGAGAGCCGTTTAATCGAATCTGACCATCATTCAGGTCGCTTTTGAAGCCAACTTCGAAGGCATCAACCTCTTCAGGCTCTACGAATGTCAATTGCGTGGGAGACGCATATGCTGTTCCGTTGATCGCACCTGCGCGATAACCGCGTGAGTAACTACCATATAGCATAAGGTCTTCATTTACTTGGTAATCAAGGATCAGCCGTCCAGTTAACTGTTCAGACTTGTTTGTCAAATTTGTCGGGCAGGATTGATCCGAACCCGGGCAAACGCTACCGGGTGCAGCAAAGGCTGGGATGAGATTAACCTGAGGTGTTCCGGTGTAGTCTTCAGCCGTAGAAGATACGTCAGACAATTCAATTTCGTCCCAAGTGTAGCGCAATCCCGCTGTTAAGGTGACCCGATCATTTAGGTCCCAATTTGCGTCTCCATAAATGGCCGTTGAGGTTCGCTCCTGGGTAAATCTATGGTCAACGCCGAAACCGGAAAATACTCCGGGCACGCCGCCTAAGAGGCCAGGATACGGCGGTGGCACAAAAATGTTTGGTGGGTCGAAGAAAGGCGTGCCGGGTACGTTTTCAAGAAAACCGAAGAAGCGATAATTATTGAACGTCTCATTTGTGTCTTGACCATAATAGGCGCCCAAAATGTATCTGAAGTCGGAATCTGGATCTGACGTCAATCGAATATCCTGATTGAACTGATCGTAGTCAGAGAACCAATCGATCGTAAATACATCTATTGGGCTTCCATCTGGATCCTGTTCAACGCGCAATTCGCCAGTATCGTACGCTGTGATTGACGTAAGTTGATGTGATCCGAGATCAAATTCTGACGTAAGCGCAATTCCGTTGGCTGAAGTGCGATTCCCGTCTTGCCTATCGACAGCAGTCTCCCAAAAATCGAGACCTGTTCTAGCGTAGCCGGTAAGTGGATTTGCTTCTCCGGGTGCTGCCCCAACGGAAATGGGAGGCTCGGCGGAGCCGTCGCTTTCACCGGTATACGCACGTAGGGTGAAGCTTGTATTTGCAGTTGGCTCCCAAAGAACAGAACCTCGTAGAGAGAAGGTATCCGTTGAGCGTCCATCAGTGACGTTCGGAAGGGGGTTTTCGATTTGTCCTTCACCTTCTTCGATGCTGCCGGCGATACGAAACGCCAGTACGTCTTCTACAATTTCAGAACCGAACGCGCCGGAAGCCCGTATGGTTTCGTAATTGCCCGCGCCAATGGAAGCGAACCCGTTGGTGCCTTCAAAATCGGCTTTTTTGGTGATGATATTGATTGCTCCACCAACAGTGTTTCTGCCGAACAAGGTGCCTTGTGGACCTTTGATGACTTCCACACGCTCAAGGTCGAACAGGTTCATGCCCTGAGCGAAACGCGATGAGAGGTAAACTTCATCCAGATATACCCCGTTTGGAGATGCTTGGTTCGAGTTAAACTCGTTGGCGACAGATATGCCGCGCAAAATAAAGTTGGGTTGGGTTCGTCCAAATGGGGATGAAATTTGCAGGTTTGGGACTTGTGATGCAAGATCAGATGTTTCGAGAACTCCGGCCTGTTGCAACGCATCGCCTGTGATAGCGTTGATGGCAATTGGGACGTTTTGAAGATTCTCTTCACGCTTATTGGCCGTCACGGTGACAGTGGTTAGGCGTTTGCTACTGTCTTCAGTCGCGGTAGGAGTATTGACTCCATCGCCGCTGACTTGTGCAAAAGCGCCGCCGATAAACGGCGACGCAAGCGCCATCAAGGCGATAGCAGACGCTTGGCGACTAATTCTAAGAATGGACATTTTTTCCTCCAATGAGCGCTCGACTCTTTTCTATTTAATTTTTCTTAGCGTCCATGCTGAGGGCGTCCCCCCAACCAAGGTTGGGCGTAAACTCGAACTCGTCCGTCCATACACATTCAATACAATTTGGTTGTTTTGGGCGAGACTCACTTTTTCAGACTTGTTTCCTCCTTAACTTGTCCGCCTCAGAGTTCTGGGGCGGCTCTCTTTATGAGGCATTGTCATTGTAGTTGGGGAAGTTTGTGTCTCTGCGAGAAAACAGAGCCTTAGCAGAATGAAAATTTGGAACTTTGCTGCGGAGCATCCCATACTTTAGGACAGTCTCGTTTCCTGAACTTCGATCTAAGTTTGATCCTCGATTGCACCGAGTACAAATTGTACGTTTAATAAGGAGGTGGTCTTGTACTTCACTCAAGGATTGCATCGCGCGTTGCAACAAAATCCGACTGGTTTGGCGATTCAGTGCGGTGACCGTCAACGAAGCTTTCAGGAGTTATCGGTGCGGGTAAGCCGGCTTGCATCGGGCTTAGGAGATTTAGTTGCAGCGGGAAACGGAACACCCCGCATAGCTATTTTATCGCTAAACTCTGATTACTATCTTGAGTCTTACCTCGCAATTGCTTGGATGGGAGCTATTGTTGTTCCTATAAATACGCGCTGGAACGTCGAAGAGATTAGCTTTTCTTTGAACGACTGCCACGCAGAATTGCTTCTCGTCGGCAATGATTTTCTAGAGATCGGGGCGGAACTTTTGGATAAGTGTCCCGAACTAAAATGGATCGTCCACTTGGGTCATGGTTACAATGCCGGTGATGCAAAAGGAGGGGAGGACTTAATCAATTCATCTTCGCCAATGGAAGATACTCGGACTGGTGATGAGTCTTTATTCGGAATATTTTATACCGGCGGAACTACGGGCAGATCCAAAGGTGTTATGCTCTCTCATCGGAACATAATCTCAACCGGGTTAGCAACGCTAGGATCAGGAGCGTTCGGTGTTGGCAGCATCGGTCTTCATGCCGCTCCAATGTTTCACCTCGCGGATATGGTTATGTTTTCTAGCCTTATTTTGCGGGGTGGGACTCATATTGTTCTTCCATCTTTTGATCCCGTTCAAATGATAGAACTGCTTGCTTCCACTGCGGCAACAGATACGCTCGTTGTGCCCGCTATGTTATCCGCTCTAATGAATAATCCAGCTATCGATACGGAGGATCTTAGCGCTTTGCAGTGCATTCTCTATGGTGCATCTCCAGCGCCCGAGCCATTGTTGAATCTCACGCAACAAAAAATACCGCACGTCAATCTTATGCAGGGGTATGGGATGACAGAAAGCTCCGGTGTAATTGCATTTTTACTCCCCGAAGCCCATCGAGACGAGAGTAACAGGCAACGCCTTCGCGCCGCTGGTCAAGCGGCTTTGGATGTCGAGATTAGAGTTGTGGACGACAATGATGAGGCAGTTGGGGTGGGAATCATCGGCGAAATCACATTTCGTGGCCCAAACGTCATGCAAGGCTACTTAAATATGAGGGATGCTACAGATCAAGCTCTCAAGGGCGGGTGGATGCATACCGGAGATTTGGGATACATCGATGAAGAAGGATATGTTTTCATCGTCGATCGTTCCAAGGACATGATTATATCTGGCGGCGAGAACGTGTATTCGTCTGAAGTAGAGAATACTGTGGCAAAGCACCCGGCAGTTATGCAAGTTGCAGTTATTGGAATACCCGATGACAAGATGGGTGAAAAAGTTCATGCTAGTATCGTTCTGAAGCACGATCACGTGCTTACATTGGATGAGCTGCAGGAATTTTGTCGGAATCATCTTGGCGGATACAAAATCCCTCGATCCCTGGACATTGTTGATGCTCTGCCCATGTCGGGCGCTGGGAAGGTTTTGAAAACGGAACTGCGCAAACCTTTTTGGGAAGGCGTCGCTCGTTCGATCTAATGACTGAGCGAACGGTCGAACAAAATACTGGAACGATTTCGACAAATTGGTTCCAGAGAGCAATCAATCTCAATCATCCGGGTCGGAACAATTGATGTGGGAATAAAGTGCCTGATTAGGATTGCTGAAGTGTTTCATAGAGGCCGTGCGATTATGTGGCGGGGCGGTCGATGACCCTATGCTGACTCTAAAGTGAAAATAAATGGTGGCGGGCTAAACTCAAAAGAAGAGGAAGTTTATATGAGCGATTATGTGGATGGGAAATCTATTGTCATAAGTGGAGCAGCGAGTGGGTTTGGCCGCTTGATCAGTGAAAAACTGGCGGGCATGGGTGCCAATGTAACTTGTTGTGACATAAATGAAGATGGACTGAGCGAGGTTGTAACAGAGATCGAGAGAGCTGGTGGCAGTGCCCAATACGTAACTGCCGATGTAACTGATCTAAGCAGCATGAAGTCAGTAACAGCTCGTGCTGTCACGGCTTATGGTGGCGTTGATGTTATGATCAACAATGCCGGCATTATGCCGTTGGCTTTTTTCTCAGATCACGTACAAGCAGCGTCTGCATGGCACCGATGTATTGATATTAATATCAAGGGTGTTTTGAACGGAATGATTGCAGCCTATGACCCGATGATAGAACAGGCGCGAGGGCACGTCATAAATATTTCTTCAATTTACGGAAATTTTCCTGTGGTAGGCGCCGCAGTATATGGTGCGACTAAAGCAGCCGTGAATACAATGTCTGAGGCTCTTCGCCTAGAATCTCGGGGTAAGATCAAAGTTACCACTGTAAAACCAACAGGAGTGCCAACAACGGGCCTTGTCGGAAGCGTCGTCAACTTAGAAGCTGCGGTCGGGATCGTTGGAGAAAATGTCGGGGAATTTATGCCGCTGCTGCAGTCGCTCGGAGAGGGGACCACTGATCCGGCCCTGCTTGATCCTGAAGGCATTGGTTACGCTGTGTTAGACCCGACGTACATTGCCGACGCTGTTATTCATGCGATTGATCAGCCTTGGGGTGTTTCGTTGGGTGAGATCACCATTCGTGCATCGGGTGATCACTACAAATTGTAAACGAAATGGCCGCGCTGAATACACTCCGCCCTCAGCGCGGTCATCAATTTGGAGTATTGGTATCGCGCCGCACTATTGTGCGTTACCTCGCAGGTATGATGAAATAGTAAAATTTCAAATGGTTGCGATATGTCCGGCTCCGGATCATTTAGATGCCTCGAAAGTCTGCTTTTCGTTTTGAGAGAAACGAATTGATTCCTTCTTTAGCGTCTTCTGTACGGGCAGAGTCCGCAATGGCTCGTGCTTCGAGTTCCATTTGCGTTTCGAGATTATTTGCGGCTGAAGATGCCAAGAGCGTTTTGACGTGTCCGAAAGCAGCTGTAGGGCCGGATGCTAACTGAGCAGCGAGCTCCTCAGTGCGCGTGGTGAGCTCAGACAGAGGAACGACTTCATTGGCTAATCCCCAGTCTAGGGCTTCGGTCGCAGAAAGGCGGCGATTGGTGAGCATAAGTTCGCGGGTGCGGGCGGGACCAATCCGCCTCGGCAAGACCCATGTGCTCGAACCGTCCGGTGACAGGCCTGCGGCGGTATAGGCTGCAGTGAAGTTCGCTTTATCGCTTGCAATTAGATGATCACAGGAAGCGGCGAGCGCCAAACCAGCGCCCGCAGCCGGGCCGTTCACGGCTGCTATGACGGGCTGCCGCATACGCGCTATGCGTGAAACAGCTGCATGCAGATGGAGTGTAAGCTGCTTTAGGAAAAATGGTAGCCGATCTAAATCCCCAGCAAATGCCGCAAGGTCGCCGCCAGCTGAGAAAAAACGACCGTTTCCAGTCAAGACAACGCAGCGCACTTCTGGAGACTCATCGCATTCTAGCAGAGCTTCGGCGAGCTCTCGCAGGAGATCAAGGTTCATCGCATTCGCGGCTTCGGGTCTATTCAAGGTGAGTGCGGCCACACCATCTGAAATTTCGAGTGATACGGTTTCGTATGGCATGGCCAGTCTCGCTTTTTGGTTTAGATGCGTTCAATAATAATGGCCGGAGCCATGCCACCTGCGGCACACATAGTCACTAGGCCATATCGTCCTTTTGTGCGCTCAAGCTCGTCCAATGCAGTGCCGATAAGCATAGCGCCGGTCGCGCCAATAGGATGGCCAAGTGCCATCGCACCGCCATTGACGTTCACTTTCTCTCGGTCAAGTTTAAGATCGCGAATGAACTTTTCAGCAACAACCGCGAACGCTTCATTGATCTCCCATACATCAATGTCGTTCACCGAAAGGCCAGCATTTTTCAACACTTTTTGTGCGGCTGGTACAGGTGCATTGAGCATAAGCGTCGGGCAGTCGCCCATGTTTGCAACAGCGACGATACGTGCACGTGGTGTCCAGTTTTGAGTTTTGGCATATTCTGGGGAGGCAAGAAGCAGTGCGGCTGATCCGTCTACAACGCCAGATGAGTTCCCGGCGTGGTGAATGTGCTCAATCTTTACGTCAGGATATACCTTATTGATAAGGGAGCGATACGTTATTCCTTCATCATTGATAGGAAGATCCGCTAGCATTGCGAAAGAGGGCTTTAAGGAGGCAAGCGACTCGTTCGTCGTTTGGGGGCGAGGGAATTCTTCTCGATCCAGCGCGATTGAGCCATCCTCGTTGTAAACGGGGACGAGTGACTTTGAAAAACGCCCTTCTGCAATCGCGCGTGCGGCGCGACGTTGGCTTTCTACTGCAAGTGCTTCGGTGTCTGCGCGAGTGATGCCTTCGATCGAAGCAATTGCATCTGCGCATACACCTTGGTTGGATTGCGGATGAACCTCTCGCAACGCCGGATTATCACGATCCATAAGTGGCAATGTTTTCCCGTCACCGAGGGTGGAAGTGTAACTCATCATATCTGTCCCACCAGCCACGACGAGTTCTTCCAAGCCAGACATAATCTGGCCCGCAGCGAAGGCTGTAGTGGTGATGCCTGAGCCACAGAATCGATCAAGCGTCACGCCTGACGCTTTGACATCATACCCCGCCAGCAGCGCGGACATGCGCCCGAGGTCTGAACCTTGTTTGTTAACCTGTGTGGCGCAGCCCCAGATTATGTCGTCAACGTCTTGGGTTTTGAGGTTGTTGCGATCTTTGAGTGCGCGCAGAACCGTTGCCCCCAGATGTTGAGGGTGGAGGTGGGCGAGGGCACCTTTACCTACTTTGCCAATGCCCCGAGGGGTGCGAACGGCGTCGATGATATAGGCGTCGGCCATGAGAATCTCCTGAAGTGTATGCAGTACCGGAGACGCATAGCGTCCCAATATAGCACTTAGTTATATAAGTAAGGGGTTGTGTGCAAGCAGTCGTTAACGGGTGGAGTATCCTTGCTTCGTTCCCATGAGTGCGCCGCGATCCACCTGAGCTGTGCCGACTGGATTTCCGATCTGGCAATACTTTAGGGCTGTGCGCAGAGCGACGGATCGAGGCATATCGAGGGATTCCCAAATCGCTTTTACCGTGCCAGCGGTCGCAGCAGGGGGCTTTGCGGCTATAATTTTGGCGAGCTCGTCGGCGCGTTTCCAAAGCACATCATTTTCTGTGATCTCGGTCACGAGGCCAAGGCGGAGGGCGGTTGCGGCGGAAATACGTTCGTCATTTCCCAGCAGCGCCATGCGCAATACATCGCCTAGCGGCATGCGATAGGTTGCGCCGATAGGCTCGAGGGCAGCCGTCATTCCATAGGTTACATGCGGATCGAAGAACGTCGCATCTTCTGAGCAGATGACGATGTCGGCTTCGTTGATCCAATAGAACGCTCCGCCAGCGGCCATGCCGTGAACGGCGCAGATAACGGGCTTCCAGCAGCGGTTCGATTTTGGGCCGAGCTTTTCCCCGGGGTCTTCTGCGGTCCAGATATCGTCATGCATCACAGCGCCGCCGGGCTGCATCGCGGCCTTCACATCTACACCTGTAGAAAAAGCGCGTCCGGGTGCGGCACGGATGATCGCGCAATGAATATCGTCAGTTTCTGCGATGTGGCGCCAAACGTGAGCGCATTCATCCATCATTTGCTTTGTGAATGAGTTTAACGCTTCGGGGCGGTTCAGCGTTATGGTGGCAATATGGTCGGCGACATCGACAAGGATAGTTTGGTACTTCATAGCTTTCTTTCCTTACGGGAAACGCAATCTGCTCATAAAACAGCTTGTGTTATTGTTGCTCTTGTTGATTGACCTAGTTATATAAGTTGATAATGTTGCGCAAACGAAAAACGGGGCAAAGACTTCATGAATTTCGATCTTTCTGATGAGCAGAAAATGCTCGCTGAGCAGGCGCGGGGTCTGCTGGCGGAACGAGCACCTTACGACCGATTGCGTGAGCTTGTCGATGCGGGTGAGGAGTGGGATGAGCCTTTATGGCGCGAATTGGCTGAAATGGGGTTTCTTGGCGCTCGCATTCCGGAAGATTTTGGAGGGCTCGGCCTTTCAGATCTTGATCTAGGCGTCATCAGTGAAGAGTTAGGAAGAGCAAATGTTTCAGTGCCTTTCTTTTCATCCATTGTTTGTGCTGCAGATGCATTGGTGTCTTCAGGAAGTGTGGCTCAAAAATCTGCATGGCTACCTTCAATAGCTAGTGGAGAAGTGGTTGCCTGTTTCGCAAGTGCGGAAGGCGTTAGTGGTTGGAGGCCGACCCGGCCGGAAGTTGTGTTTAAGAATGGTAAAATCACCGGGGCAAAAACACCCGTGGCGGACGCTGGTCTCGCAGAGATTGCCATCGTTGTGTGCGATCATGAAGGCAAGGAAAGTTTAGCTCTCGTCAAACTGGGGCAATCCAATATCGTTCGAACGAAGTTAGAGAGTTTCGATGAGCTGCGCGCACATTATCGCATAGACTTTAATGATGCGGATGCTGAGTTATTAGAAGGCGGCGGTAAAGAGATTGTTGACGCAATCATGAATCGTTCGGCGGTTCAGGCGTCATTCGAGGCTGTTGGCGCCGCAGAGGCCTGCATTAACATGGCGCGTGACTACACATTAGAACGGCAGATGTTTGGAAGACCGCTCGCGAGCTATCAAGCTGTGAAGCACAAACTGGCCGATATCCTTATGTCGACCGAGCTAGCGAGATCAAATGCTTACTATGCGGGCTGGACCGTAGATGAGCAGCCAGAAGACTTAGCATTGGCGGCCGCTGCTGCACGGTTGAGCGCAGTCGATACGCTGGGCGCGGCGGCAAAAGAAAATCTGCAGCTTCATGGCGGAATTGGTTATACGTTTGAGGCCAATTGCCATTTTTACTATCGCCGTGAACGAACAATAGCTTTGACTCTTGGGCCGAAAAAATATTGGGCAAATCAGCTAGTCAACGAAGTTAGAGCTAAAGACTCAAAGGTAGCGTAGGTAATGGACTTTAACGATACAAAAGAAGAAGCCGCATTTCGCGCCGAAGTTCGGAGTTGGTTGGCAGATTATGCGCCGAAGCATGAGATCTCGTCGGGGCATGAGTTGAGTGATGCAGAGCAGGTTTCGCGCGGCAAGGCGTGGCAGCGTGAGAAGTACGATGGCGGTTATGCGGGCATTACATTGCCTAAGTCTTTGGGCGGACGCGGCGGCACGATAATCGAATCTGTCGTGTTTGACGAGGAGGAGGGGCGCTATAACCTTCCTAAGGGCCCATACATTGGCATCGGTCTTGGAATGGCGCTTCCTGTTATCGGGAAACACGGAACAGCAGAGCAAATAGAGCAATTTGTCGACGCGACGCTTAAAGGTGAGCTGACTTGGTGTCAGCTATTCTCAGAACCTGCAGCGGGGTCTGATCTCGCTGCTGTTCGCACGCGTGCAGTTCGCGACGGTGATGATTGGGTCGTTAACGGACAAAAGGTCTGGTCGAGTTGGGCGCACCATTCGGATTGGGGAATTCTCGTGGTGAGAACAGATCCGAGCGCCGTAAAACACAAGGGGCTGAGCTTTTTTGTTGTGGATATGAAGTCCCCCGGCATTGAAGTGAGGCCGATACGACAGATTTCTGGTGCGTCTGATTTTAACGAAACGTTTCTGACGGACGTGAGAATTCCAGATGCCGATATGATTGGTGCGCCCGGTGATGGCTGGGGTTGTTGCATGACGGTCCTGATGGGAGAGCGTTTAGGCCAAGGAGAAGAAGGCAAGATCGCTAGCTTAATGGAGTATGCCGCAGATACGCCCTCGAATGAAGGCTCAAAATTGGATGACGATTCAGTGAAGATCGCGCTCGCATCAGCTTATGCTGAGGAGCGCGCACAGAATTATCTGCAGGCGCGTTTGCGTACGATGGTGTCTCGTGGCGAGAACCCCGGCGCTTTGGCTGCTATGATGAAGCTTTCATATGCAAGTCGGCTGCAGCAGACCTCTGCTTTGGCGATGGAAATTCGTGGGGCGTCTGCTTTGGCAATTGAAGCGAGCGATTCGGTCACGCGAGAGATTTGGAACGATTATATTTGGGCGTCAGCTTTACGCATTGCTGGTGGTGCAGATGAAGTTTTGCGAAACCAAATTTCCGAGCGCGTGCTGGGTATGCCGGGTGAGATGCGTGCCGATAAAGGCGTGCCATTTAGCGATTTGAAGTAGCAATTCGCCTGCTAGCACTTTTCAGATAAACAACTTAGTTATATAAGAGGGCATAGCCGCAGTACGTCACAGCGGATGTCGGGAGCTTTATGGATGTCTTTTCTGTCTGATCTTTTGAACGGTGTGTTGGAGATTGATCCTTCTGCGGATGCGATTGAGTTTCAAGGCAGTTGGTCGACTTGGGCAGATCTCAAGCAAACTATAGATGCTATAAAGATTTCGCTGGATCAGCTCGATTTAGGAGAGGGTGCACGTATTGGTGTTATGATACGCAACCATCCAGACGTGGTTGCGGCCATTCTGTCCGCTGTAAGCGTTGATGGAACTATGGTTTCCATCAATCACATGCTCCCAGAGGACAAGTTGCGTGCAGATTTGGAGCGCCTCGACCTGCCGGTGGTGATCGGTATTGATGAAGATTTCTCTCGACCGGGCGTGCTTGATACTTTGAAGGCGGCCGGAACGGCTGTGATTGAAACTCAGCCTGTGCTGAAGGGGGCGCGCCTACGTGCGGGATTTGAAAAAATCACCGGACCAAATATTCGTCGCGAACAGCCTGGCGTGATTATTGAGATGTTAACGAGCGGGACGACTGGGACTCCGAAACGTATACCGCTCAAACGAGATGCGTTCTTACAGAGTTTTCGTTCGGCGATGTCCTATGAAGCTAATCGTAAGCCTGATGATCCGCCGCGTCTTCGCAGTGGTGTTCAAATTCTGGGCAGCCCGCTCGCCCATATTGGTGGCTTGTGGCACGCGCTTTCAACGGTGCTGGCGGGACGAAAGTCTTGTGTGATTGAGAAGTTTTCAGTGGAGACTTGGCGGGATGCAATTGTGCGTCATCGACCTAAAGTCGCGGGTGCTGTTCCGACGGGGCTGCGGATGATTTTGGACGCAAATTTGCCGAAGGAAGACTTTGAAAGTCTAGTTGCTTTGAGAACAGGTGCTCAGCCTCTGGACCCGTCAATTACCCAAGAGTTTCTTGATCGGTATGATTTGCCAGTTTTGCAAAATTACGGTGCGACGGAGTTTTCTGGCGCAGTGGCAGGTTGGTCGCTCCCGAACTTCAGAGAGTATTATGCTTCCAAGCCGGGAAGTGTTGGGAAGTTCCAGCCCGGCGTCATTGGACGAGTTGTTGACCCTGAAACCGGTGACGAGATGCCGAGCGGAGATGAGGGCGTGCTAGAGATGAAAGCTCGCCAGTTCGGAAACGGGGATGAATGGCTCCGCACAACAGACCGCGCAATAATTGATGCAGATGGTTTTTTGTTTATCAAGGGACGTGCAGACAACGCTATTTTGCGTGGTGGCTTCAAGGTGCACCCGGATGACGTAAATAATGTGCTTGAAGGACACCCTGCAGTTCGGGAGGCGGTTGTCGTTGGAATACCGGACCGGCGTCTCGGCGCAGTGCCTGTTGCTGCGATTATTTTGAAGTCAGGCGCCGAGGCTATCAGTGCCGATGAGCTTAAAGCGTATGCGCGTGAGCATTTGATTGCCTACCAAGTGCCCGTGAAATTTTTGTTTGTAGACGATGTGCCGCGGACGCCGTCGCTCAAACCAGCCCTCGCTGAGGTGCGCACCTTATTCGAAAATACAATGGAAGCGTCCGCCTAAGAGCGGGCTATTAGGAGAGTAATTATGGCTGAAGCCAAAGACAATATAATCGAGAGTGATGAGTGGAAGAAAGCGGTTGATTACGTCATCACCGATGAAGACATTGAGCGACAAATGAAATTGTTGGGGCATATGTCGCCTTCCAAGCATCGTGAATATAATCAAACCGCTACTGTTGATAATATTCGCAATTGGTCACATGGCTGTGGCGACGACAATCCCGTGTTCTGTGATCCAGAATATGCGTCTGGCACCCGTTGGGGCGGGGTTATCGCCCCGGGTATGATGATCGGTTCGGTCAATTCCCCGATGAAGGGAGACCCGACGCCAGATGAAATCCGCAAGCTACGCAAGTCTTTGTTCCGTGGTATTCACGTGTTCGTTTCGGGGTCCACTTGGGATTTTTATCGGCCGATGCGGCCGGGCGATACGATCTACTCTTATAATGGTGATGAATCTTGCGAAGTTAAGTCTTCGGAGTTTGGCGGTCGGTCAGTCATCTGTACACGAAAAGATGTAAAGGTGAATCAACGTGGCGAAGTTGTCGCTGTTTACCGTATTCTTCGGATTTTGACTGAGCGGAAAACCGCTGCGAAAAAGGGAAAGTATGCCGGCATTGAGCCAGCAACTTACACTGACGAGGATATGGAAAAGATTGATGCGATCTATGCGGGCGAAAAAGTGCGCGGCGCAGAAACACGCTTCTATGATGATGTAAATGTTGGCGATACTTTGGGTTCAATGGCCAAGGGTCCGCTGACGGTGACAGACGTTATTTGTTTCCACTCAGGTGGTTATGGGTTCGTTCCATATGCCCCGACCGTTGGCCGATTGGCTCATAAGAATCGCAAGCGCATTGCGCCGTTTTACGTGAAGAATGAGCAAGGCATTCCTGATGTTGCTCAGCGCCTACATTGGGACCCCAAATGGGCGCAGGCGATCGGTAATCCGATGGCGTATGACTATGGTGTTATGCGGGAAAACTACCTCTTCCATTATCTGCAAGACTGGGCAGGTGATGACGGCATTGTTACGCATGTTAACGACGAAATTCGTAAGTTCAACTATATGGGCGACACCCAATTTGTGAGCGGTGAAGTTGTTGGCAAACGTGAAGAGAATGGCCAGTATTTGGTTGATGTGAAGGTAGAGTTTACCAACCAGCGCGACGAGGTGACTGTAAAAGGTACGGCTGTGATTGCACTTCCAAAGAAGGGTAAGTTGGCAATGTATCCTGAGGTGCCTGCCGATCTTGCTGAAGAAGCTGCTCGCATGATGGCCCGTCATTGGGAACTTTCAAAGGCATGAGTGATGAATCAACCGTCCTGACGCGCGATGTTGATGGGGTGCGTGTTATCACCCTTAACAGACCGGATCGACTGAATGCTCTTAATGACTCCATCATGGCGCCGCTTGCGGTTGCTGTGGTGGAGGCAGCCGAGGACGAAACGATTGGTTGTGTTGTTGTCACGGGTGCCGGGCGAGGGTTTTGTTCGGGCGGAGATCTTAAGGGGAACCGCGCCAAATTGGAGGTCACCCCAAATGTGGGAGGCCCAACGGAGCAGAGCCATTTGAGGCTGCGGTCACATATGGAAACGTCGCGTGTTCTCCATGAAATGGGTAAGCCGACAATTGCGATGATCAATGGTCCTGTAGCTGGTGCGGGTATTGGTATTGCTGGCGCATGTGATTTACGCTTCGCTGGGCAGTCAGCGACGTTTCTTTCTGCGTTCGACCGTATAGGCGGTAGTGGTGATTTTGGATCAACGTGGTTTTGGACTCAAATTCTCGGGACCGCAAAGGCGCGCGAGTTGTTTTTCCTTGGAGAAAAGTTTGATGCTGAAGCCGCGCTAAAATTTGGTCTCTATACGCGTCTGTTTTCTGACGCAGAACTGGAAGCCGAAACCATGAGCGTTGCGAAGCGGCTTGCGGCGGGGCCTCGAATGGGTTGGCGTTATATGAAAGCTAATCTCAACAATGCGGAAGATGGCGTGTTTGAGCAGCATCTTGACCAGGAAAGCCTGTATATGGGGCTTTCCACACAGGCCGCCGGACGCATTTTCAAGGCGATGAAAGCGCAGAGCGAGAGCTAACTCAATGGCGCGCTTCGAAGACATCCGAATTGAATCGCAGAAGGGAATTGGCGAACTCGTTATCGACAGGGGTGACGGGCGCAATGCATTAAGGCCGCAATCACTAGCGGAGATTTGCAAGGGAATGGATTTACTCACGGCCGACGAAACTGTGAGAGTGATCCTAATACGCGCTGAGGGGAAACACTTCTCTGCTGGCGCGGATTTTACATTTCTGGATGAGTTAACAATCCTCTCCCCTGCGAAAATTAAGAGACAAGTCTACGATCATTTTCAAGGGGCTGCTCGGCGTATATACCAATGCCCGAAGCCTACGATCGCTCTTGTGCAGGGGGCGGCTGTCACTGTTGGGTGTGAACTTGCATTGGCTTGTGATTTCCGGCTTGCGGCTGATGATGCCTTTTTTCAAGAAAGCTGGATAAAACTCGGAATAATGCCGCCATTAGGGGGATTGTTTCTATTGCCCAAAATCGTTGGGTTGGGCCGCGCAAAAGAAATGTGCCTGCGCGCGGAAACGGTGAAGGCAGATATGGCTTTAAACATTGGACTCGTGTCTGAAATTGTGTCGAAGAATAAGTTGATCGTATCCGGACAGAAGTTGGCGGAAGAGTTGGCAGAGGCAGCGCCCTTGGCTTATGCGACGGTGAAAGAGGCGCTGCATCGTGGCCTGGAAAGCTCAATGGAGGCTGAGTGGACCGCCAATCTACCGAGCCAGGCGGTCTTAATCAGTTCAGAAGATTTCAAAGAAGGCTTGGAGGCGGTTAAGAGCCGCCGGAAGGCTGTTTTCAAAGGTATTTAGCGGGGCTACTCGACCGCGCTTAGGAGTTTAACGATGGATTTAAGTTATGGCGATGCGGCCGAAACTTTTCGCAAAGAGGTTCGGACGTTTCTCAAGCAGAACTGGATGCCCAAGGACGTCGATCGTTCTGCTATGTCGGCGTATGTTGCGAAGTTCAGATTGCTAGCCACTGATGCGGGCTATCTGTACCGTGCAATTCCAAAAGCATTTGGAGGCTCAGAGCAGCCCGCTGATGTGATCCGTGCGCAGGTTATCCGAGAGGAGTTTGCCCGAGCACGCGCGCCTATGGAAGTAAGCGGAAACGGCATGAACATGCTCGTGCCCACACTGCTGGAGCGAGGGACGCAGAAGCAGAAGGATTTGTTCATACGCCCGACCATGGCAGGCGAGTATATCTGGGGACAAGGATACTCCGAGCCGGGAACGGGGTCTGATCTGGCCTCAGTTAGAACGAAGGGTGAGCTGCGCGATGGAAAGTGGATCATCAACGGCCAGAAGATATGGACCAGCCAAGGCGGCAAAGCGACTCATATGTTTGCACTCGTGCGAACAGAGCCCGAAGCTGGCAAACATGACGGCATCTCTTATCTTCTCATCGATTTAGACCAACCGGGGATTACGCGCAGACCTATTCGCCAAATGACTGGCGAAAGTGGTTTCTTCGAGTTCTTTTTTGACGACGCTGAGACCCCAGCAGACTGGATCGTGGGGGAGCGTGGACAGGGTTGGAACGTTTCACGCACCACACTGAAGCATGAAAGAGCTAGCATCGGTTCTGCTGCCGGACTTGGTGCCCAATTTGCAAAACTGATTGAGGTCGCCAAAGAAGTTCAGCGCAATGGAAAGCCAGCGATCGAAGATCCGCTTATCCGCGATGCGTTGGGCAAAATTGAAGGCTGGGTGATGGCGCACCGCTATTCTAGCTACCGCATTATGTCTAACGCTATTGCGAATGAAAATGCTGGTAATATTTCATTGATGATGAAGTTGCTCCTGACAGAAATTGGGCACGATATGGCGCTTATCGCGCAAGACATCCTCGGCGATGTAGGTATGATCGAACCGGCGCCCGCAGGAACGCGAGGCCGCGGGCCAGAGAAGTGGCTTGATCAGATTATGGGATCGCTAGGCAATTCGATTGCCGGGGGCACAACAAACATTCAGCGAAATATCATTGGTGAACGGGGATTGGGATTGCCGCGTGATTTAGCAATGGAGCAAAGCAAATGAGATTCCATTTAGATAGCGATCAGATTGCCATTCAAGACACAGTCTACGCCGCGCTTCAGCAAGCTTTACCACGCGAAGCATTGATGACGTTTATTGATGAAGAAAGCGACTTCGATCCAAAGAGCTGGAAAGCGCTTATGGAGTTGGGCCTCGGAGGTTTGATGTTGGACGAAGAGTCTGGCGGAAGTGACCTAGGTTTGCTGGAAGTGGCAATCGCGCTTGAATCATTGGGGCGCGGTGCCGCGCCCGGCCCATTTATAGGGCAGGTTTTGACGGCGCTGGCGTTGTCAAAAACAAGTAACGCCAGCGTCAGCGGCGCTATGCTTCCGGGTGTCGCGTCCGGCGAAACTGTTGCGACGTTTGCGTTCGGTGGGCAGTGGCTTCCTGAAACGTGGAACGTTGAGATTAAAGACGGCAAAGCGTATGGCGACATCCAGCATGTTCCGTGTGCGCAAAGTGCGAACGTTTTATTGGTCGGCCTCAGGGGCGGCGCATTGGGTGTAGTAACGCCTTGCGATGAACTTGAGATTTCAAGTGTCGCCTCGACAGATCGCACTCGACCAATTTCTTCTTTGTCTCTCTCTGGCGTTAATGTGGATATTTTGTTCGACGCTGGTGATCCAATTGTTCAGCGTATTTTTGATGCGGCAGCGATACTCGTGGCGGCAGATTCACTTGGCGGCGCGCAGTTTTGCGCAGACCTTTCTGTAGAGTATGCGCAAGAGCGCGAGCAGTTCGGGCAGCAGATCGCCCGTTTCCAAGCCTTGAAGCACCAATTGGCGACGATGGCACTAAGTGTAGAGCCTTCGCGCGCGCTACTGTGGTATGCGGCTTATGCGTGGGATAATGAACTACCAGATACATCACGGTCAGCATCTATTGCCAAGGCGCATATTTGTGACCAGTTCACGCAAGTGACGCGCGATGCTATCGCTGCGCATGGCGGCATTGGGTACACTTGGGAGTATGGTTTGAATATCTGGTTTCGACGCTCAGTGTTTAACCGGGCTGTTCTTGGAAGCCCAAGCGTCCACCGCGCGCGCGCAGCTGATTTAGCAAATTGGTAGAGAGAGCCAGCAGTTAGCTAAATCTGCTGGCTCAGATCGGCGTCTCGGGCCTAGAGTCTGATTAGACTTTGTCTGCGCGTGTTGGTCTGAGACCGCTGATGGCGACCCCCAATTCATCGAGCACTGATTGAGTATGTTCGCCCAGTCTCGGCGCGGAGACGATGTCTTTCTTGTCATGACCAACAAAACGGATAGGGGGTTGAACTTCCCAATAACCGCCCTCTGACGGGTGTTCTCGTTTCTTGAAAAACTCTGTGGCTTTTAAGTGAGGATCTTTTTGCAAGTCAGCGAAATCATTTACTGGCGCGGCTGGGATATCAGCGTCTCCGAGTAGTTTTAGCCATGCTGCGGTCGTTTTGTTTACAAAATAAGCCTGCACTCGTGACATCATATAGTCGTGTTCGAAGAAGCGTCCACGCGGTGTGTTTATGCGCTCGTCGAGTAACTCATTGTCAGCTTCCATCACCGAGAACAAACGAATCCACCGAGCGTCTACATAGGGGGCAATGGTGATCCATCCGTCTTGCGTTCGCAGAGGTTGGCGTGCCGGGTCGACTTGGCGCTGATAGCAAAAGGGACCGCTTGGAGGGTCGAACGTTGCACCGAACATATGCTCTTCGAGAAGGAAGGCTGTGACGCATTCGAACATCGGCACCTCGACATGGACTGCTTCGCCCGTGCGATCACGATGTTGCAGAGCGGCTAGTGTTGCGTAAGTTGCGTGTAGTCCAGACACTTTGTCGGCGAAAGCTGTTGGCAGGAACCGGGGCGCAGGATTTCCGTCTACACGTGGCAGCAGCATGGTGGCGCCTGACAACGACTGAATCAAATCATCATAGGCGGGGCGTCCAGAATAGGGGCCATCAGGGCTAAACCCAAGACAGTGTACGTAGACGATATCGGGTTTGATTTTTTTAACTTCATCAAACGTCAAGCCGAGACGCTCGATCGCGTCTGGGCGGATATTGTGAATGAACACATCGCTAGAGAGTATCAACGCTTTGATCGCATCGCGCCCTGCGTCGGACTTGGTGTCCCAGCTGACAGATCGTTTCCCTCTATTGATGGTCATGTGGCAGGGGCCCATGCCTTTGTTGTTGGCGGGTTTACCGACATTTCTAAAGTCGTCACCCTTGGGAGGCTCAAGTTTGATGACATCCGCGCCCATATCCGAAAGGTTTTGCGTACAATAGGGGCCGAAAATCACAGTTGTCATATCTGCAACGCGTATGTGATTTAGAAGCTTATATCCTGGCATGGCGGTTCCGTTGTCCTGTTGGCATGGGCAAATCTTAGTATGCCCGGGTCTCATTCTTAACTGTTTTTGACGTCTTTGAATGCGATATTTCGATCGATTTCGGTTTCACGTGGAAGGCCGAGAATACGCTCTGATATGATGTTGCGTTGTATTTGATCCGTGCCGCCACCAATCGAGTTCATGTACGCTTTTGCCGCATTGAAGTTCATCATTTCTGCGTCTGGGTGTTCACCGCCGTCGAGCAGGCTCTTTGATCCAAGCATTTCTGCCATCAGTTTGGCTTCGCCGTGCTGTATGCGGGACATCGCCAATTTTCCCAACGACATGAGAGAGGATGAACCGTTTGCAATAATTTCAGTTTTGGCGCGCTTCATGTTCAGCCCGTTCAGCTGTCGATATGCAAGCGCTTGTGCGAGTTGCTGTCTCAAGTGCGGATTGTCTAGCGCGCCGTGCCGGGCGGCAAAATCTACGAGTTCAGGCCTGGCAGTTCTAACTTTACGCCGTTTTCCCTGTGCCGCTCCTTCACCCATAATCAGGCGCTCATAAGCCAGCGCAGTTTGTAAAACTTTCCATCCCTCATTCAGTTCACCAATCAAATATCGTGCTGGAACACGTCCATTCGTGATAAATACTTCATTGAATTCAGATTCCCCGGTGATCTGATTAATCGGTTTGATTTCAACGCCTGCTTGTTTCATGGGGAAGATAAAAAAGCTGATACCCTTATGTTTTGGGGCATCCCAGTCGGTGCGGGTTAGCAACATGCCAAAAGTGGATTCAGCGGCATTGGAGGTCCAGACTTTTTGGCCATTGATGATGTAGTCATCGCCGTCACGTTCCGCGCGGGTGCGAACACCAGCGAGATCAGAGCCTGCACCGGGTTCGGAGTAGAGCAAGCAATTGCTCTGTCCGCTCAAAAGGCCTGGGAGCAGTTCTTCTTTAAGAGCCTTGCTGGCAAGTCGGTAAACGGTGACAGCGCCAAGATGGAAGCGGTCCTGGCCCGTCCCCGGGGCAGCGCGCTTTTTAAACGCTCGCTCAATTATACGCGCTTGTGCGGGTTTTAGTCCAAGCCCGTACCATTCTTCTGACCAAGTAGGGACGGCAAATCCCGAGTCTCTGACACGTGCTAGCCAAGTCGTCTTATCGTATTCAGATTTACCCTTTTCGCATTTGGCTACGCTGTCCCAGTTCTGGTCGAGCCAAGCTTCTACTGTCGTTTCGATTTGCTCAGGTGATGGGTTGTCGAGCTGGATCTTCATTGTGCTGACTCCAGAATGCTAAGATAATTTTCTCTGTGGGAATTCGAATCTCCGAACAACCAAACGCCTGTTCGGGCGCGGCGCCAGTAAAGGTGGGCAACATGTTCCCAGGTGTATGCAATGCCACCATGAAGCTGAATCGCTTCAGCCGAAACATCTCGAAAAGCATCTGCACATGCGAACGCTGCCAGAGAGACGAACTGATCAGCACTATCTGCGCGGTCTGCAAATGCGTTGGCGGCTTCGCGGGCAGCGGATACGGCTGACTCTACTTCGATGAGCATGTCAGCGGCCATATGTTTTACGGCCTGAAAGCTACCAATCTGACGACCAAATTGATAACGATCTTTCAGGTAAGTGATGGTGATGTTGAAGATTTCTCGAGCTGCGCCAGCTTGTTCACCGGCAAGTCCAATAAGAGTTAGATCAAGAGCGTGATCAATTTCGGTTTCGCCGATGCCCTCCAGAAGCTCGGCTTTAACATTGTTAAGTGTGAGGCGGGCAAGGCGCAGCGTGGGGTCGTTGGTTGGAAGATTTGACAGCGAAACACCGTCAGCATCAGGTGAAATGATAAAGGCTTCCTGCTTGTTGCCATTTGTGGCGAGAACAATCAGCTTATCAGCACTAGACCCGTATGGAATAAAAGAGGCGTGGCCAGATAGAGTATAGTGATCTTTGTCGATTGTAGCGTTTACAGCGATATCTGCTCGGTTCCATAATCCCTGATCACTAGTATATGCTAATGACGCAATCATATCGCCGCTACATATTTTGGTGAGCAAATCTCTTTTAGTTTTCTTGTCTGACATAAATGAAATCAGGCTGGCGGAAAATATGCTTGATATGAGAAATGGGCTGCTTAGTAGTTTTGCTCCTGCGGCTTCCATTAGCGCTTCAATTTCTTTGGCGCCACCGCCAATACCTCCATATTCGGAGTCTACAATAAGCCCTAGTATGCCTAACTCTGCCATCTGCTTCCAGAGTTTTTGATTGAACCCATTGTCTGACGCCATTGCCTCCCTGACCTCTCTCTCCGTCCAATAGCGTGAGAGTAGGCGTTCGAAACTAGTGGTCATTTCGTTGCGCTCTTCGTCTGTGATCAAAGGCATGTTAGCTTCCCTCTCGCTGTTGCAATAAAATTACAGACGATATTCGTCTGAAACAAGGAGATTGTTCTTTTTGACCCAAGAAAAATCAACCGGAACGTCTCTGGAATCTGAGAACGCATCGTCCCAAAAGCGTGGTCGCCCCCGGGATCCTGAACTCAATGCACGTGTGCTTGACGCGGCTATTGAGTTATATGCAGCAGGTGGCTGGGCCGTATTTACGTTTGATGCGATTTCAAGAACGGCAAAAGTGGGAAAGTCTGCTTTATACAACCGCTGGCCAAGCCGTGAAGACCTGCTGAGTGAAACGTTGGAGCAGCGGTGGCTTTCGTTAGATTCCATCAATACAGGCACGTTCCGTGGTGATATTGAGGCGCTTGCATGGGCGCTCTTTGAAATATTCAGTAGTCCTACGGCGAATGTCATTCTTTACCTTCAGGCTGATAGTTTAAGGTATCCGGAAGTGCGACACGCGCGGGCGCCCTATATGGCTGGTTTGATTAAAGAGGGGCGTTCCATCGTAAAACGTGGAATCAAGCGAAACGAAATTTCTCCTGCTTCCGACACATCATTGGTTATGGATATTTTGGTGGGAACCATATCAAATCATATTTCGACCACGCCGCTGCGACTGCGTACTAGAATGATGGCAAAGTCAGATACGTTTATTGGTTCTTTGGTTGACCTCGTAGAAGCGTCAGTTTGTAAATAGTTATTAGTCATGGGTACGGCTTTGTTTGGCGTCTAGGTATTCAGCCTCCAGCTCTGCCACCAAGGCTGAGACATCAGGGATATTTTCAATAAGGGCGGTGCTATGCCCGCCAGACCAAATCATGCTCCATGGCTTTATGCTTTTCGGTATCGTTGGCCGGCGTTTCTCAGACAATGGTGGAAGGTTGTCTGGGTCCAATCCATTTTCCATGATAGATGGGCGCAGGAAGTTTCCGGCCACACCGTAAATGGCATCTGTCCGAAGAACATCACTGAGGCTGGAGTTTACAAGCATTTGTTTATGGCCGTCTTGGACGCCCGATTCTTTCGTTGCTATGAACCGTGTCCCCATACAGACCATATCAGCGCCAAGTGTTTCTGCTGCGGCTATTCCAGCGCCGTCCGCGACGCCGCCGGCAAGTTGGATAATGCCATCAAAAAAGCTGCGAACTTTGGGAACAAATGAAAATGGATTGTGGAGACCGCCTAGACCCCCAGCGCCTGAGCAAACCAACATTAGACCGTCTACACCCGCAGCGACCGCTTTTTCAGCTTGTTCCACGGTTGTGGCGTCATGAATGACGATACCTCCCCAATCATGAACCTGTTTTACTATTGCTGTCGGATCACCTGCATTTGTTGTGATGACAGGTAGTTTCGCGGACCGACAGGCTGATAGTTCTTCAGCAAGGGTATCTTTAGGTTTGTGACGAGAAACGTTTATGTTGACGGCGAAAGGCGCAGGCCGTCCGCCTTGATCACGATCCTTCTGTCGCGCTGTTTCGAGGCAGTTAATCCACTTCCCTAGGCCGCCGTCACGTGCTGCATTATGAGTGGGGAAACAGCCCATAATGCCAGCACGGCAGGCGGCTTCGACCAAGGCAATATTGGAGGCGATCGACATTGGTGCTGCCATGAGGGGTAATCGTAGTCCCATTCGATCAATCTTTGTTGACAAAGCGCTGCCTCTCTTTCAGATTAGTTATCTAACTACGTATAATAACTGATCTATTGGAAAAGGGAAGCGTCAATGGCTTTCAAAACACGCATCACGGAGTTGTTGGATATCGAGCATCCAGTTGTACAGGGCGGCATGCAATCCGTTGGAGTTGCAGAACTTGCTTCTGCGGTTTCCAATGCCGGTGGACTAGGTTTGCTCACCGCATTGACGCAACCTTCTCCTGCCGCTCTGCGTGAAGAAATTGAACGCTGCCGCAGCATGACAGATCGACCGTTCGGGGTAAATTTGACTGTTTTTCCAACAATGAATTCTCCTGACTATGCTGGCTACGTAAATGCAATCATCGAGGGTGGTGTTACGATTGTTGAAACGGCTGGTACGTCAGCGGTGGCTGAGTTCTGGGATATGATGAAGCCTCACGGCATTCGGATTCTGCATAAATGTACATCGGTGCGCCACTCTGTTTCGGCGGAACGCAAAGGCGTGGACGCCATTTCAATCGATGGATTTGAATGTGCCGGTCACCCTGGCGAGGATGATATCCCCGGTTTAGTGCTTATCCCATGCGCGGCGGATAAGGTGAGTATTCCCATGATTGCCTCCGGCGGTTTCGGGGACGGACGAGGTTTGGTCGCGGCATTAGCGCTGGGTGCTGAGGGAATTAATATGGGTACGCGGTTTTGCGCCACGCAAGAAGCGCAGATTCATCCCAATGTTAAGCAAGCCTATGTCGACAATGATGAGCGCGGAACGCATCTCATTTTTCGCAATTTCAAGAATACGGCCAGAGTTGGCAAAAGTGATGTATCCGATGAGGTGGCTCGTCGTTTGGCGCAACCAGACGCGAAATTCAAGGATGTGGCTGAGTTGGTTGCAGGTGCTGCCGGGCGCGAGCTTTTGCAGACTGGTGACCTGTCAAAAGGCGTGTTCTGGGCCAGCATGGTGCAAGGTCTTATCCATGACGTCCCGACGGTTCAAGAGTTGATGGATCGGATTATTGGCGAAGCAAATGGCATTTTGGATGACCGATTGATGCATATGCGTGTTTAAGTTAGCCAAAACAAACGGTTGAACGTGGATTTCTACCATATTGCCCGCAAATTGCCGCCGTTGGCATAGTTTTGGCTTAGATGTTAGACTCGGTAAGTTATATTGACTTATAGGGTATGCGATTAAATTCGTCCTTAACGCCAAAAGCTATTGTGGAGAGATATGGTGACCAAATCGACGTTGACGCGAGAAGATCTGCACCCGAGAAGTGCGTCGCAAACGCGAATTCGGACCCCTAAAACGTCTGAAGTGGTGGCTGACAAAATTCGCGGTCAGATTGTTAGAGGTGAGCTTACAGAAGGCGATACATTGCCACCCGAAGGACAATTGATGGAAACGTTGGGAATATCCCGTCCAACTTTGCGTGAAGCTTATCGCATTCTTGAGGCTGAGAAATTAATATCAGTGAAGCGTGGTTCTCGGTCCGGGGCACAAGTTCATCTGCCCCGTGCTGAAACTGCATCGCGCTATGTAGGGTATGTATTACAATCTCAGCAAACGAGTATTGCTGACTTGTATGCATCACAGATGGCGTTGGAGCCTTATATCGTTCGAACGCTGTGTAAAATGAAAGATAATTCGGCTGCTGTTGCTACACTTAACGATCACGTGACGTATCTATCCGGTTTGGCCGAGAGAGCCGAAATTGAGGAATTTACTCAAGGCGTGGCGGAATTTCACATGCTGTTGGTTAAGTTGACTGGCAATAATACGCTTACCTTAGTCAGCACTCTGTTGAACGATTTGATGGTCAATCACAAAGCAGGCGTGATGGCGCGCGATGTGATTGAGGCAAGTGCGCGCAGGAAGAGATTATTGGCTGCGATGAGATCGTATCAGAAGCTCATCAAGCTCATCGACGCGCACGAGGAAGAGGCCGCGGTGGCGCATTGGCGCTTACACTTGAAGAATGCACATGCGCGCTGGGCTGGCCCAGGTGAGGGCGAGCGCATTGTTGATTCCCTGAACGTGTGAGTCAGATTTTGGTAGCAAATAAGAGTTTTTACGAAACGTTCTCACATGCTGCTACGAAGCACTCGGATGCATCGATCGTCGTGCATTCTGACACCCACCCACAGCAGTTTACGTTGGACGAAGTTTTCAAGCGAGGTCGAGCTGTCGGTGCGCATTTGCAATCCCTTGGGGTTGGTGATGGTGATGTTGTGGCCGTTATGCTGCCGGCATGGTCTGAGTGGCTGACAGCAATGGTGGGGGCGGCTTACGCTGGCGCCGTTTTCTTGCCCATCGTCACCGCCTACAAGGCAAAGGAACTGGCCTTCGTTTTGCGTCAGTCTAAAGCGCGAGTGATTTTGACGCCAGAGACGTTTCGCGGTGTCGACTACGTTGCATTGTTAAAACAATGTGGTCCACTGTCAGATCTAAAGCACCATTTTGTTGTTGGTAAGAACTATGCTGCTATCGAAAACGGTCCGGCGGGTGAAGATCCTTTTGATGTAAGTTCGGAGACGTTTGCGTTTCTTGTATACACGTCGGGCACCACCGCAGACCCCAAAGGCGTTATGCATTCCAGCGCAACTCTGTTGTCCGAACTGGATGCACAAGCCACATCGCGTAACGCTACTGGAGATCAAGTCTATCTTTCGCCTTGGCCGCCTGGGCACGTTGCCGGCGCACTTCAATTGTTACGTTTTCTGGTGCACGGCACGCCGCTTGTCACGATGGACCAGTGGAGCGCGGAAGACGCCGCGATGCTGGTTGAGACGCACGGCATTACGGACTCAAGTGGCACGCCGTTCCATATGATTGGTATTCTTGAGGCCGCTGCAGCTGGTCAGAATAACCTGTCGAGTTTTCAGAATTATGTGCTGGGTGCTGCGCCTGTTCCAGCGACGCTAGTTCAACAGTGTGTCGATCTAGGGATTAACGTTGTGCATGCTTATGGTTCTAGTGAGCACCCAACTGTAACGATGGGCAAGGCAACAGATTCGCTGGAGTCGCGACTCAACACCGAGGGCGGAGTTATGCCCGGTTCGGAGATTATTATCGTTGATGAAAATGATAGCGTGCTGGCCAATGGAGAAGGTGAAATTTTGACGCGCGGACCTGAATTGTTCCTCGGTTATTTTGACACGCGGCTCAACCAGTCTGCATTTCTGACTGGCGGGTGGTATCGCACGGGTGACGTAGGGCATCTCGATAAGAATGGGCATTTGCTGATCACTGATCGCAAGAAGGATATTATTATCAGAGGCGGAGAAAATATTTCTTCGCGCGAGGTGGAAGATGCAATGCGTCAAATGCCGGGTGTGATTGATGCGGCGGCGATTGCCGTGCCAGACTCGCGGTTTGGTGAGCGCGTGAAGGTTTTTGTTGAATCGACATCGGAGGCGCCGTCGATAGATCAAATTGTACAGCACTTTTTGTCTCTGGGTATCACCAAACAAAAGACACCTGAGTTTGTGGAGCGAATATCTGCGCTTCCACGTAATGCGACAGGAAAAGTGTTGAAAGCGGAGTTACGTAAACGTGCTGCGGGGCATTGAGTTATATAACTAGGTGTGCTTTTAAGGGGGTGGGCCCATTTTTGGGCATAGACTCTTTGACTGCGAGATTTGCCACCTATGTCTACACTTACTTTGCCTGAAGCTGACTTCATGAAAGATGAAGAGTTACAGATGTTTGCTGATGCTGCGAAGCGTTTCTTTTCACGCGCAGCGCCGCCTGAGCGAGTCGCCAAATGGGTCGAGGACGGTCAGGTCGAACGTGAGTTTTGGAACGAGGTCGGCGCAGCAGGCTTTCTCGGTGTGAGTCTTCCTGAAGCGTATGGCGGGCCGGGCGGAGATTTTCGTCATGATGTGGCTTTGTGCGAAGTATGCGCGCGAGCGGGCCTCGAAGGTTTTGCGATCACCCTGCATAATGTGATTGTGGCGCCGTATATTCAACTTCATGGCACTGAAGAACAAAAACAAAAATGGTTGCCAAAACTAGTGTCTGGTGAGCGTGTATGCGCGATTGCTATGAGTGAACCTGGGGCAGGGTCAGATTTGCAAGCAATACGCACGACGGCACTGAAGGACGGCGACGGGTACCGCATCAACGGGTCGAAAACATTTATCTCGAATGGTCAGATTGCCGACTTTATCGTGGTTGTTGCAAAAACAGACCCCACTAAGGGAGCCCGCGGGGTATCATTGCTCATCGTTGAGACAGATAAAGTAGAAGGGTTCCGTCGCGGAAAAAAGCTCGACAAAATTGGTCATGAAGCTCAGGATACGTCTGAACTATTCTTCGACGATGTTTACGTTCCGGCCGAAAATCTGCTGGGCGGTGTTGAGGGTCAGGGGTTCTTTCAGCTAATGGCTGAACTACCGCGCGAGCGATTGATTATTGCGGTCAACTCCGTGATTGCGATGGAGAAAGCGATCAATTGGACGATTGAGTATACCAAAGACCGTAAAGCTTTTGGTCAATCGGTCTATGATTTTCAGAACACCCAGTTTGAGTTGGCATCTTGCAAGGCCAAGGCTGTTGTTGCACGGACGTTTGTAAATGACTGTATTGAAAAAGCAATTGCAGGAACTTTGGACAATGACACATCCGCAATAGCCAAATTGTGGGTGACTGATACTGAGTGGGAAATTATGGATGCATGTTTGCAGTTGCATGGCGGTTATGGATACGTGAACGAGTTTCCGATTGCGAAACAATGGAAAAATTCTCGAATTCAACGCATTTATGGTGGGTCGAATGAGATTATGAAGGTACTGATTGCGCGGGGAATTTAATGCCGCGTGTCGAACTTTCGGAAAAGGGAGTCGGCGGATTGCCAATCTATCCGAACTTGGCGATGAGCAAAGAACCATTGAGCCTCGACATTGATGAATTTATCGACGTAAACGCCGGCATGATCAGGTCCAATATTCGAGAAGACTTGGAAATAAGTTCGACCACTTGCGTGTGTACTATTTTCAATCTCAATCAAGGAAGACGTTAAGTGATGTCTTACCAGAGTCAGAGACGGATTGCGGGGACCTGTAGTGAGGGAAGCAATGATGTCTTGAGGTCCAGTCGCAGTAGTGCCGGGAAATTCAAGCATACCGTTTGGGGCAAAACATTTTGCCAGCGATGCGACGCGACCCCGATCTCCATTAATCGTGTAGCGGGCGATAAGGTCTGCAATAGCAGATTTTTCGAGGCTGAAGGTATCGCTCATATTGGGCCTTTCTTGTCTAACCAAGTTTATCTATCAAACATGTCGTGTAACGACAATGCTCCAGTCTTGACTTAAGGAAGGACGTGTAATGACAAAAAAACGACCCGATAGAATTGTGGAGCCGCCATACGCTGAACGGCCGTTTTTGCCCGAAGCAGTATTTTCTGAAGACGTGGTCATGGTGACCGGCGGAAGCTCTGGCATGGGTCGAGGGATGGCGATGGCGTTTGCGCAGGCGGGCGCAAAGTTGGCAATTGTAGGTCGTGATTTGAAAAAAGCACAGAAGGTGGTTGGGGAAATAGAAGCCATAGGGGAAACCGCCATTGCTGTTGCTGCTGATGTCCGAGATGCAGATGGTGTTGAGGCCGCTTTTGATCGTGTTGAAGAGGCGCTTGGACCGGTGAGTATTCTCGCAAACAATGCGGGGGGGAACTTTCCTGCGTTGGCGGAGGATTTGTCAACAAATGCTTGGAATGCCATTACGCGTATTGCGATAGATGGCACGTTTCTTTTCTCGACCGAATTTGCTCGTCGGAGAATTTCTAGTTCCTTGCCAGGCGTGATTGTGAACAACAGCGCTCAATATATTTGGACGGGTTTTCCCGGTGATGCACATTCAGCCGCTGCTAAAACAGCCGTGGCAACGATGACTCTCGCGATGGCAAAGGATTGGCAGTCTGAAAACATTCGTGTGAACTGTGTGGCGGCCGGGTTTTTCCCCCACGAGGCCGCAACCAATGGCGACGATCCGGACGTGGTGGCTAACCTAGGTAAAATGATTCCGGCAGGCAGAACTGGACGTATGCAAGAATTTGGTTGGGCCGCAGCCTTCTTATGCTCGCCTTTCGCGTCCGCTATGACGGGTCAAATTATGATGATTGACGGCGGAGAGAGTCTACGTCGGGCGTTGATGTCTCCTGATTTCGTGCCACCGCATCAACGAACAAATGTATGGGGGTATTCAGCATGAGCCGGACTGTTCCTAGTTGGCTGTCCGATCCGGTAGCGATTGTTATCGGGGAAGGCGAAGGAGTTGAGGCTGTTGCGCATGAGTTAGCGGCAGCTGGAGCGACCATCGCCCGCGGGCCGGTCGCTGAGAGTAGAGATGTGGCGCGTGAGGCAATCGCTGCTGCAGAGGCCGCAGCGAAAGATCCTGTAACGCTATTGGTGCACGCAAGTGGACCCGTTAATCCAATACGTTCAGACGCTCTGTCTATTCAAGAGTGGCGATTGGGACTTGGAACAGGATTGGACAGTCAATTCTTTTATTCATCAGAATTAGCAAAACGTCTGATGGCGCAAGAGATGGCGGGAGCCATTTTGTTCCTGGATTTACCCGAGAATGCGGGTGGCGTGATACAAGCGGCTACATCAGGCGGCCTTGGAAATCTGACTAAAACCTTAGCGGTTGAGTGGGCGCGCGATGGTATCCGTGTAAATACCATAGCAAGCCGCATAGTTGCGGGTGGAACCAAATCTGAATTGCGATCCCTCGGGGCTTTGTCGTCGTATTTGATGAGCGATTTTGCGGCCTATGTGACCGGTGCAACCATGGGAATATCTGATTGATTTATGCGGTTCAATAGCCGCGTTGTGAAGCATGCCGAATTGCGGTTGGCGTTCACAACGCGGTGTCATTCTGGTGGAATTTTAGGGGCGGATAATCCAACCACCATCAACGTGTAGAACCTGACCTGTAATCCATGAACCTGCAGGTGAGCAGAGTAACAAGAGTGGACCAACCAATTCATCCGGTTCCCCTCTCATTCGCATTGCGATGGACGCCTCCAGCATTTTGACGAACGGAGAATCCTCTGGCGTTAGCATTGCACCTGCATCTGACATGGTATTGCCGGGCGCGATAGCATTTACGTTGATGTTCTGCCCACCTAGTTCTCTTGCCAGAGTGGTTGTCAGTCCTACGAGCGCAATTTTTGTAATACCGTAGACGGTGGAAGCGGGGAAGGCGCCACCTGAGACTTGGTTGATGATTTTTCCACCGCCTCTCTTAGCCATGAGTGGTACAACAGCTTGTGAACAATTGAGTGCACCGGTGACGTTGACGTCAAATGCACGGTTCCATTGTTCTTTTGTATGTTCAATCGCTGGTGTGGCGACAATTTCGACCATAAGCGCAGCGTTGTTTACAAGAATGTCGACGCCACCAAATGTCTTTTCTGCTGCGGTAACCATTGCGTCAACTTTAGTTCGGTCGGTGATGTCAACTTGAACAGCCAACGCCTGACCACCACCATCGATGATTTCTTTCGCAACTGCTTGTGCGCCGTCTTCATTCAGGTCAGCGACCACCACAGAGGCGCCCGCTGCAGCTAAACCCATTGCATAGGCGCGGCCAATAGAGTTGCCCCGTCCGCCCGCGCCAGTGACGATTGCTGTTTTTCCGTCGAGGCGGAATTCTTCTATAGAAAAAGTCATATTTGATGCTCCTGAGTTCTAAGCAATCGAGACGGTTTTGTAACGAAGAAACTCGTCGATACCCGCGCGCCCACCTTCCTTACCAAAGCCGGACAGACCGAGGCCACCGAACGGCGTGTGTGGATTGATCTGTACCGCGCCGTTCACATATACGCCGCCTGCCTTTAGGCGTTCAGCTACACGGTGAATGCGGGTGATGTCGTTCGACTGAATATAAGCTGCGAGGCCATATTCAGTATCATTCGCCAGTGCTACCGCTTCATCTTCCGTGTCGAATTTGAAGACGAGGAGAACAGGGCCGAAAATCTCGACTTGTGCAATCTCGCTCTTTGGGTCGACGTCAGCAATAATAGTCGGCTCGATAAAATTTCCTTCAGACAGTTCACCGCCGCAGTGGTTTCCACCCATGAGTATTCGGCCGCCACTGTCTTTTTTGGCGCGGCTTAGCATGCCGACAATCCGGTCACAGGCGGCGCGATTAATAACAGGGCCCACAGCGACGCCGTCTTCAAATGGGTCGCCCACTTTGTATTGTGAGGCAATGGCGACGAGTTTTTCACAAACCTCATCGTATATATCGCTATGAACGAGAAGGCGGGTAGGTAGGGCGCAACCTTGCCCAGCCATTACGCCAATGGTCCATTGGATTGCCCGCGCGCAGGCTGCGTCAATGTCTGCATCAGCAAACATAAGGCTTGCGGATTTGCCGCCCAGTTCCATTACGGATGGTTTAATGTTGTCAGCACAGGCCGCCATAATTTTGCGAGCAGTGATGGGACCACCTGTGAAGCTAAGCTTTTCGATTTTTGGATGTGTGACAAGTGCTTCACCCGCTTCGGCGCCCCCAGGAATGATGGAGAGAACGCCATCGGGAATACCTGCTTCTTTTGCGAGCCGCGCATATAGATCGGGTGCGAAGGGCGTAAGTTCAGCGGGTTTGACAACGACACAATTGCCAGCCGCCAATGCTGGTGCCACCTTCATGGAAAGCGATATGAGAGGACCGTTCCACGTGATGATAATGCCAACGACGCCTAATGGTTCTGGAACAGAGTAGGAGAATTCTCCGCGTGTATCGAATGTTGAATACAGATCACCGTTCAGTTTATCGCACCAGCCAGCATAGTATTTCGTCCATTGCACAGAAAGCATTGCCATGCCCATGCCGCCCATAAGTGGCGTGCCGCCGTCTTTTGCTGCAAGCGCTGCAAATTTTTCTGTGTGTTGTTCGATGAGTTCAGCGAAGCGGTTTAGAATTTCCCGTCTTTCTTCTGGGCGAGTTGTGCGCCATGATTCAAATGCATCGGCTGCTTTTTCAACTGTTTCATCAATTTCTGATTTGCCGGCGAGCGGGATGTCTGCCTGCTTCTCTCCCGTGACGGGGTTGAGGTGAGGGTAGGTGCCACCGGACCCACTGCTTCTTCCTTCGTGGCCAATCCAAATTTTTACATCGGGTAGTTGAGGAGCTGTCATGTCAAAATTCCTTGAATATGCCTAGTCCCAGCGCAACCAAAGCGCCGGGATACCCATTACGGAGCCCCCGCGTGGCTTGGCAGGCGGTTTGGTCGTGTCTATTTCAAATTCTGGTATTTGTTCGAGCCAACGCCGATAAAGCGTTTCCATTTCCATCTTCGCTAAGTGACGACCGAGGCAGGTGTGACCGCCTTTGCCGAAACCAAAATCAACGCGTTTATCTCTATCAAGATCAACTGTCAGAGCATTGGTGTTTAAGTCTTCATCGATGCCTACAAGTGCAATCAGACAGAGCACCATTTCTTCCTTTTTAAGACTGACGCCTCCAAACTCCATGTCTTCTGTTATTTGCCGCGGCAGAGTGGGGAAGGTGTAGCGGCGCATGAGTTCGTCGATAGCGTCGGGAATGCGATCCGGATTCTGAGCCAGCTTTCTTCGAAAGACTGGGTCGAGGGCCATGTGCCGAATGCCAAACGTCATGGCGTTTGTGACGGTGTCGAGGCCAGCGACAAACATCAGAAAGGCAATCGACATCAATTCCTCAAAGTTAAGTTTTCGATCCTGGAAATCAACTTGTGTCAGTTTACTGAGAATATCGTCGCCCGGGTTCTCCAATTTTGCGGTGATCACTTGCTGAACCTCGCTGAGAATTTTCATGGCGTAGGTCTGACGGGTCACAGGGTCGGAAGATCTAAACATGCCATCAGCCAGTTCGCGGAAATCTGCGGCACGGTCCATGGGGAAGCCTGCAAATTCCATGAAAATGTAGATGGGCAAGCGTGAAGCGACCGTCTCCACAAATTCTGTGCTGCTTTCCGTTTTTAATTCTTCGAGAACAAAGTCAGTCCAATAGTCGACACGTTCTCGAAGGTGGGAGATACGTGATTTCTCAAAGTACTCCATCATCAATCGGCGATAGAGTAGGTGTTCGGGAGGGTCGAGTGATTCTGGAATCATACGAGGTGCATCGTCCCGTGCAGGAATTTGCAATTGCTTGTTTGAAAACAAATTCGGCGTTCTCAAAATCTTCGACATGAGATCGGAGTCTGTGACGACCCAGTGGCCACCATTCGCCGGGGTCCAAAATATTTCGGGGGCTTCGGCCTTTAGCGCGAGCAGGCCATTGTGGATATCTTTTTCAAGACGAGGATCGTCGAGGTAATTGAAATCGACGATGCGATCCTTTGTGACATGATCGGGAACAGTCCAAGGTTTCATGACATTCATATCTCTCTGCTGATCGTGATAAGTAAATCATGATTTACAAAACAGTCAAGAGGTATATAACTAGGTTATGGATAATGCTGGCGTGACAAGAAAAAGAGATGCGGCGCGAACGCGGCAGGCGATACTGCGTGCGGCGCAGACTATTTTTTCAATACGTTCGTATGGGGACGCTTCAATAAAGGACATTACGGCGCTGGCCGGTGTGAATCCTGCTTTGGTGAGTCGTTATTTCGGATCGAAAGAAAAAATGTATGAGGCGGCGCTCGGGGATATGCTGGATACAGGAAAGCTGACATCTGTGACGCGGGAAAACTTTGGTAAGTTGGTTGCTGAGCGTTTCACAAGCGAAACCGAGGAGGATATCAACCCTCTTCCTATGCTTGTGTTCGCGGCATCGGATGAGCGGATACGGAAGATAGCTGTACGATTGCTGGCGAAAAAGACGTTAGGCCCGTTGCAGGACCACATTGGCGGAAAGAATGCTGAGCTGCGTGCTGCTCAAATTATGGCCATTTCCACTGGCTTTTTCACCTATCGGCTCGTTTTGCCATTGGCGCCATTTCAGGGGCAGGTGAGCCCTCATGTACGTGATTGGCTTGCAAAATCTCTTCAGATGATCATGGACGCAGACTAGCCGAGGCGACGTTCTTACATCCTTGTCTTTTACAAATCCGATTGTTATAACCTAGTTATATAAGTGGATTGAGTGTATGGCGATCATAACGGACACGCTAAGTGCAATTATGACTTTAGACGGTGAAGCGCCGGCTATCGATCACAATGATATTTGGTACAGCTGGGCGACCCTTCGGGGGCAAGTGGATGCGTTATCGGACATATTCGATGAGGTCGGAATTCAAACCGGGGGACGGGTAGGTGTTTTGCTGCACAATCGCCCGGGGCACGTTGCAGCTATCCTCTCCGTATTGGCTACCGATCGTTGCTTGGTAACTTTAAATCCCCTTTATCCTGATGAGACATTGGGTTCAGATATTCGTCAGCTTGATGTTCCAATTGTCATTGGAGAAGCGAAGGAACTGGCGCGACCAGGTGTTGCAGCTGCCTTGGAGAGCGCAGGAGCCGCTGTCGTTGAGATTGATCCCCTTTTGGGCGGCGCTACTTTGAAAGTGCCCGGGACGGCTACTTCTATAAGCACAAGTGGCGCTGAAGGCATCGCTATTGAGATGTTGACCAGCGGCACAACGGGTAAGCCAAAGCGCGTCCCGCTCAGTCGCTCGGCGTTCGACGCTAGTTTTTCCGCTGTTGCCAAGTATGAAAAGTCCCGGGATCTAACGCAGCAGGTGAAATTACGAGATAATACAACGCTTATTATCAATCCTGTGACCCATATTGGCGGAATTTATGGTGTTATTGGAGCTATGATGGCGGGCCGTCGGATATGTCTCGTTGAACGCTTTTCAGTTGAGGCGTGGGCCCATGCGGTGGTGCGACATCGACCGAAGGTGGCGCCTGCAGTTCCTGCTGCGCTTCGGATGTTGTTGGAGGCTGACTTACCTGCAGAAACCTTCTCCAGTCTATCGGCGTTGATTAGCGGAACTGCCCCTTTGGACCCCATTATTGTTGATGAGTTTCTGGCGCGGTATGACCTTCCGGTGCTGGCAAATTATGGTGCGACCGAATTTGCAGGAGCGATTGCGGGATGGTCGCTCAAGGAGTTTCGGGAGCGGTGGCCTTCGAAGCGGGGATCGGCCGGGCGTATTCACGACTCGATAGAGGCGCGTGTGGTGGATTTCGAGACAGGCGAACCAATTGGTACCGACACTGAGGGGCTGCTCGAAATCAAGGGTGCTCAATTGGGTGAAAACACACATTGGCATAGAACGACCGATCGCGCGGTCATTGATGAAGACAATTTCCTTTTTATCAAAGGTCGTGCTGACAACGCAATTGTTCGCGGTGGGTTCAAGGTGCATCCAGATGATGTAGTGCGTGTGCTTGAGCAGCACCCCAGCATTCGGGAGGCTGCAGTTGTGGGCATTCCTGATAATCGACTGGGCGAAGTGCCCGTCGCAGCGATCATCTTGACGGATGGTGCAGTTCAACCCGCTGATGAGAACTTGAAACTGTTCCTCAAGGACAAGTTGTTGCCCTATCAAACACCGATGAAATTTAGAGTTGTTGATGAATTACCACGGACAGCATCGATGAAACCGGCGGTAATTCCCATACGGGCGCTTTTTCAAAACAAGTAATTTGATGCATAAGATCATGATACGGAGTAAGGTATGATCATTACTAAGGGTATGGCAGCTATTGTAACGGGTGGCGCCAGTGGGTTGGGTCTAGCGACTGCGAAGGCTCTCATCGATGCTGGTGCCAAGGTCGCCATTTTTGATATCAACGAAGAGCAAGGTGCCGCTCAGGCGCGCGAAATTGGAGCCGTATTCTGTCAGGTGAACGTGATGGATGAGAATAGTTGCGCTGCTGGGTTCGCAACGGCGCGGGAGGCAAACGGTCAAGAGCGTATTTTCGTCGGTTGCGCGGGCGGCGGTAGCGCGAGAAAAATAGTCTCCCGAAACCGAGAAACCGGTGCAATTAAGAGGTATCCAACTGATGAGTTCGATCGGATCGTTCAGTTGAATCTGGTCGCATCCTACCGCTGTGCGGCGATGACCGCCGAGGGTATGCTAAGCCTCGATCCTCTAGAGGATGGTGAACGCGGAGTTATTACACTAACGGCGTCCGTTGCAGCGCAGGATGGCCAAATTGGACAGGTTGCTTATGGTTCGTCCAAGGCGGGTATAAACGGGCTTGTTTTGCCAATAGCGCGCGATTTGATGGGCGAGGGGATTCGCATAAACTCGATAATGCCGGGAATAATGGCGACGCCACCAATGATGGGCGTTCCTGAACCTGTTCTTAAAAGTCTTGCGGCCTCTGTCCCATTCCCAAAACGATTGGGAAAACCATCAGAGTTTGCTTCACTCGTTCTTGAGTTCGTTCGCAATACATACTTCAATGGACAAAGCATCCGTTTGGATGGTGCAATTCGCATGGCGCCAAGATGAAGAAGGGGTGGTGATGTCCGTTCGTGATTGCGCTCCAAACCAATCTGCAGGTCCGTGTCCGGTTCGATCTACACATAGTGTACGTCGCACCAGTACAATTGATACCCACTGGCCTGAAGGGCGAGACGGCCCCATGAGTATGCGAGGTGATGCCCGTGACATTTTCACGGGCGCCTCACTGACGAAACAGAAGGTATTGTCTACAGCGTCGTTCGACATTCTTGCATCCGGCGCACGTGAAATTCTTTCAATCGAAAGCTCCCCGGCTTTGCCCAATAGAGCTAGCCTCGAAGGCGTGAGAGCTGGAGGTCAGTCGAGGAAAGCCACTTCTAGCCAGATTTCAATTATGAACGCTGAGCATTCACCTTTGCATTTGCTACTCGATGACTTTGCTGGAGCAAGTCTCGTGGCAGGTTGGGCGTGGTCGCGTTGGATGGATGGCGATCTAACGACCCCAGATAAAAATAATACGGCGCTACCTCGAATGGAGGGAATTTGTGCTGGATTTCGACCCGGCGCTAGTTCTCTAGATTCAGAGGGGAGGCCGTTGCAGTCAATCCAGTCGAGTGCATTTGTAGAATCAATCATCAATCCGGCCGATTGGGGTGGTTGGCACAGTGTTCGTCGTCAGGAAGGTGTCGCGATGCGCCGTGCGCGGTGGATGGAAGTCCGCCGTGTGGAGAGATTATTTGAGGTTTCTTCTGGTTTTCAAGACAGTGCAACTGACCCAAGCGGGCGACGCGTTGCTGTTCATGAATATCGGCTCAATGCCAAAATCGATTGCGAGACAAGTATTCTTACTGAAGTGAACGCTGACCCTCGTATACTTCCGTACCGTGAGTGCCCAGCTGCTGCTGCAAATATTGGACGACTAATGGGCGTGTCGGTTGAAGAGTTACGGCGCGAGGTACTGGATCGGTTGCCGGGAACGTTAGGATGCACCCACCTAAACGACATGCTCCGCTCGTTGGCTGATATTCCTAGGTTAACAGTGATGCTTTGATGCAACGGTCGTAACCCGTTACGATTTGCCTCTTGTAGGTTGCTTGTCATTCTCGGTGAACCTAGTTATATAAGTAGGCAAGGCTTCAATATAGAAGTTTGTGGGAGAAAGAAATGACCAAGCGATATGAAACTGGCAGCGATCCTGTTCTGCCAACGGTGCGATTTAACTTACAAAAGATCAATGCTTTAGGTGCCTCGATGGCCGTGCTTGGCGCGGCAATCGTTGCTGCGCCAGCTGTGGCTCAAGAAGCGGAAGAAGACGAATCGGCTTCGCGTCGGCTCAATACCGTTGTCGTGAACGCACGGAAGGTCGAAGAAAACCTTCAAGACGTTCCTGTTGCGGTAACAGCGTTTACCGGAGGTGAGCTGGAAGAGAAGGGTGTTGTTAAGGTCAACGACCTTTCTGCTTTCACGCCTGGCTTGACGATACGTGAATCCAGCTCAAACTCTACAGCCCCCAATTTTTCCATGCGTGGGCAAATTCAAAATGATGTCCTTGCGACCCTCGACCCTTCAGTCGGGACATATGTTGACGGGCATTACTGGGCGCGCGCATATGGCTTGAACATTGACCTGTTGGACGTGAGCGGCGTTGAAGTATTGAAGGGGCCTCAAGGTACACTCTTTGGTCGAAACACAACCGGTGGCGCGCTTCTAATCACTACAGAAAACCCGAATTTCGATGGCGTTTCTGGCACATTGGAAGCTGGGTTTGGGAACTTTAATGCTCAAACTTACAAGGGCATTATAAATCTTCCGCTGATTGAAGATAAATTGGCAATTCGTGGTGCATTGCAATTTGCATTGCGTGACGGTTACATCAAGGACGTCGTCGACGGAACTGAGTATAACAATCGCGAGATTTCGAATGGTCGCGCCAAATTGCTCTACACGCCAAACGACTCAATCGAGCTTGTTCTGTCTGGTGAGTGGTTTGATCAAGAGATGGATGGCCCGGGTGCCGGAACGCTCTACGCGACAGGTTTGACCGGAGCATTTCTTGCAGGGATCAATCCACTAGCAGGAACGGCTTTCCCCGTTGTTGTGCCAAACTATGTGGATGAGGTGCTCGCCTCAGACGGTGATCGCGTGGCCCTGGATGCAAATCCGTTCCTACGCGCAAGTAGTCAAACATATAATGGAACGCTGACTTGGGATGTTGGAGCGGGTCAGATGAAAGTCATCGCTGGCACGCGTAAAGTGAAATCAACCGGTGTGTTGGATTTGGATGGCGCATCGTTTGGTGGTCCCGTCACATCATCAATGCATGCAACTGGCACAGGCGTCAGCCTTGAACAGTCTTCAATCGAAGGACAGTACTCCGGTTCAGCAATTGATGATCGTCTCAATTATGTTGTAGGTGCAACATATTTTGAAGAAACAGGTTACGATAAAACCAATACGAGAACGCTGTTGTTCGCTGTTCCAAATGTGGGTCCCTTTGAACTCAATTATCGTGGGGATATCGACAATAAAAGTGTTGGTGTTTATGCGCAGGGTTCTTATGATCTGACTGACCAGTTGGGTCTAACAGCGGGCCTTCGTTACTCCGAAGACGAAAAAGGTGTGACGACAAATAACAACCGGGCATTCGTCAATAGCGGAACAACATTCTTCTGCTTGGGTGGTCAAACGCCCCCGGATTGCCAGGAAAGTTATGACGACACGTTCGATGATGTGTCCTACACTCTAGGTCTGGACTATAAAGTATCAGACAACATCCTTCTCTACACGAAGTATAGCCGTGGTTATCGTTCCGGCGGTCAAAATTTGAGACTCAACGGAACCGGAGACTTGGATTTCGATCCAGAAATCGTGAAAGAAATAGAAGCTGGTTTCAAAGGCGATCTTCTTGATAATCGCGTTCGTCTAAACATCGCAGCATTCTCAAATGAAATTGAAGATGCGCAGCGCTCTATCATTGTTAACCTAAACGGAGCTAACGCAACTGTCGTGCAGAACGCGGCGAAGGTTAACAATCTTGGAGTAGAGGCTGAAGTCACGGCCATTGTCTCAGACGAGTTAACCCTGCAGGCAGGCGCTTCTTATCTAGACTCTGAATATGATAGCTACATCGATAATGGCGTTGATGTCTCTGATCGTAACTTCATTGCTATACCGGAGAGCGAGTTTAATATAGCGGCAATTTACAGCGCGCCTGTTAAGTTTGGCGAACTGAACGCACGTTTGGACTATGCTTGGAGAGATGAGTACTTCAACAGCGAAATCGTAACAACGGATGCTGCGTTGCGAAAGGCTATCACATCTCCTGAGAGCGGTGTGCTGAATGCGCGCGCAGGGCTCGATTTCGAAAATGGATTTGAACTGAGTGTTTGGGGGCGTAATATTCTCGACAATCGTGACACGCAAACTGCACTCTATGTCGGATCATTTGGGTATGTTTCCGGTCAGTCTAGAGAACCAGCAACATACGGCGTGACAGGAACATATCGTTTCGGTGCGAAATAGTGCAAACGCCTAAAATGTAACTCAAAATAAAATGGGCGGAGCTGTATGGCTCCGCCCTCTTTGTATCAGGATCTAGATATGGACGAGAAAAATAAATCGACTCTGAGTGAAATGGCATTGGATGCTCTCGAGGCTGCGGATCTTGCGCTTGCACATGTCGACAATCTGGACGTAGGCGCTCCGCACACTGCTGCAGACGTTTCGGCAGAATGGCTCAACGAGCTGATGGCAGCTGGTAGCGAACAGGTAAAGATAGAAGGCGCAGAAATCGTTGATGGCCATGATGGTATGACAGACCGTCGTCGATGGAGATTAAAGTGGAATGATGCTGGAATATCTCAAAAACGACCTGAATATGTTTTTGCGAAAGCGACACCGCATACCCCATATCTTCGTGAAACGCTTTCAATGCTTCATATGGCAGAGAATGAAGTACGGTTTTACAATCAATTGCAGCCCGAAATACCTCACCTCGCTCCAGCAGCCTATCATGCCGCGTACTATGTGGGCGGACGTTTTTTGCTCATAATGCAGGATTTGGAGGCTGCTGGTTTTACGCCTTATTGGGCCCATCATGAATGCTCAGTGCAACACGCAGGCGCAGTGGTAGATACGCTGGCCGACTTACACGCAACTTATTGGAATTCAGAACGTTTTTCCGGTGACTTGGGTTGGGTTCGTCCTCGCCTTCAAAAATTTGGTCGCAAGTGGCATCGTCGTTCATTTGTTGAGGCACGGCGTAAATATCCTGAAACTGAGCTTGGTTCCAATCTCCCACAGTCAATACGCGACCTTCTGAACAGTTGGAACGAAAATGCTGAAGCTGTTTACCGCTATTGGGCGACGTTGACGCCAACAGTGCTGCATGGCGACTCCCATCTAGGCAATACCTACAGCGCACCCGATGGCACAGCAGGCTTTTTCGATTGGCAGGTTATTTTTAGAGGGCACGGCTTACGTGATCTCGCATATTTTCTAAATGCCGCCCTCAGTAACGATATACGGCAGGCTCATTCTAGGGCGTTGTTTGAGCGTTACATTGAAGGGCTGGGGCTCCGGGGGATTGAGATCGGCATGGACAAGGCCTGGAAAGACTATGGGTTGTTCATTTTGGATCAATGGGATGCTCATATGAAAGCTTATGTGTTTGGGGGCTATGGCCACATGCCAGAAGCTCGAAACAGATCAAGTCTAACGCTGATCGGCGCGTTACAAGATCATGATGTTGCAGGCCTAATTACTCAAATTTCAAAAACAGGAACGCTATCATGAGCAATTCCAATACGACTTGGCGACGCCATTTGTCACTCTGGCTTCTTGGGATTGTCGCGGTGCTAAACTATTTTGATAGACAGGCCTTCACGGTACTGATGGATGACATCAAAGAAGAACTCGTGCTGAATGATACCGTGCTCGGCCTCATTAGTGGGCTGGTATTTGGCTTGATTTACGCAATCGTAGCATTACCAATTGCCCGTCTAGCTGATAAAGGGGATCGACCAGTAGTTATCGGCGTTTGTTTAGGGTTTTGGAGTTTAGCGACCGCTGCATGTGGAGCTGCTGTTGGGGCTTGGCAAATGGCAACAGCTCGAATGGCTGTTGCAGTTGGTGAGGCCGGTTCTGGCCCGGCGTCGTTATCTGTATTGACCGATATTTTTCCTCCTGAACGACGTGTACTCGTTATCGGTTTTCTTCAAGCGGCAAGTTCAGTTGGTTTGTCGATGGGGGTGATTGTAGCCGCATGGTTAGCTTCATTCCTGCCGTGGCGAATGGTGTTCTATGTTATGGGATTGCCCGGTGTTTTAGTTGCAATCGTAGTGGCGGTTTTCGTCCTCGAACCGCGGCGGAAATCTGGAAAAATTGGTTCCGGAGAGGTGCAAGATCACGTTCCAATGGCGGATGCCATAAAAATAGTTTTCCGTATTCCGGCATTGAGATGGATCGCTCTCTTGCTTGTCGCTGTTCCAATGGCAGGCCTCGGTTATCTCATGTGGGCACCATCTTTTCTTCAACGTATTCATGGGTTTGAAAAAGCAGATTTATCATTCTTAGGATACGCCATCCTCATAGGCCTTGTTTCTGGAAATCTTTTTGCAGGTTGGTTGGGCGATCGTTATGGCAAAAACAACCCCGTATTCAATGGATGGATTGCTGCTGGTGGTTTAATCGCCGCAATTCCGTTTGCTGTAGGCTTTGCATTGATCGAAAATTCCAGCTTGGCGCTCCTATCGTTTGTGGGGCTAAAATTCTTCATGACACTGTGGACCGCTCCGATGATTGCTTTGGTATTTTCCCTCGTGCCGACCGCTATGCGGGCCACCATGAGTGCGATTATCAACCTGATCATCATTCTTTCTGGTGTCGGTCTTGGTACGATGGTTGTTGGTATATTAAGTGATGGCTACACAGAAGCATTTGGCGATGAAGCCATTCGATATTCTCTGCTGACAATGACTGTAGGTTTAGTCATAGGCGCGCTAGCGGCGGCAATGGCGGCGCGGTCAGTGATTAAACATCAATCAGTTTTATCCGTCGAATAAAAAGAGGGCCCTGACAGAGTGTCAGGGCCCTTTAAGTTACGTCCGCGTTTTACCGGAGGAGATGCGCGTTTAATCTAAAACGCAACGCGGAATCAGGCCGAGAGAAATTTCGCTACGGCAGGATTTTCGAGACGGAACAAACGTGCTGCATTCCCGCCCAAGATTAGGCTTTTGTCTTCGTCTGAAATATCAACACCTTCAAAAATACCGTCGACAACATCTTTAGACTTGGGGAAGGTGCCTTCCGCATGCGGGTAATCAGACGCCCACATATAGTTTTCAACGCCAACTTCATTACGGTGCACAATGCAGGCGCGGTCATGTTGGAAGGATACAAAAACCTGACGCTTGATGATTTCGCTCGGCATGACTGATAGTTTTGGGCGCACGAACATATGGTGAGCCACGTAAACCTCGTCCATGCGCTCTGCGATTGCTGACAACCAGCTTGCGCCACTTTCAATGAACGCAACTTTTGCTTTTGGATTGCGATCTAGAACGCCACCTGCAACAAGGTACTGGCACGTATTGATCGCATCTGACATTTGGTTGGAGTAGTTGATTACAGCTGCGCCAGCGCCGCGTTCTTGCACAACGGTTTCGAGGCCAGTACCGGTATGCAGAACGAATACGATGCCAAGTTCTCCACCAAGAGCGAACACAGGATCCCATGCTGGATCGTTGTATTTAGGAATATTAGGTGGCGTGACTGCCGGTAGCATTGCGGCCGTATAGCCGAGTTTCGCTAATCGTTTCATTTCTTCTAGTGTATTAGAAAAATCTTGAACCGGCAGTACACCGCAACGAACGAATTTGTCTAGGTTGCCAGCGAAGTAATCATTGTTCCAATCATTGTAGACTTTACAAGAAGCCGCTTCAGCTTCTGGATCATCAAGACAATACAGCCAAAGCCCAAGTGACGGGAACACAATTTCTGCGTCAATGCCATCAAGCTCCATATCGAGAATACGACCCGGAATTTCACGGACACCGCGGCGTTCGCGGTCGCCTAATTCTTTCTCGCCTTTTGCGCCAACTCTCAAGCGGTAAATTAGTTTGTCTTTCGTGCCGGTTATCAGGAAGTCTCCTTCTTTGCGGGCATGAATAGCATGATCCTGCAAAGAGGAGGGGAGGCCATCTAAAAAGAGCGTTGGTGGCTCTACCACGTGGGCGTCAGCACTGAAAATGAAATTCTGCATGGAGTGTCTCCCAATCAATTATTGTGTGTATATGAGATCTTATAGGTAACTAATAATCCAAAATTGTGAGTTATACAACTAGGTTATTGACCTATTTTCACATTTTAGGTATCTAAATAGGATAGGAGTCCCTGATGCGCCAAAAAATCAAAATGACAGAAGGTGCGCCAGTGAGTCGTGTTTCAGAAACGTCTCAACGTTTGGCCGACCTCTCTTTGGCGGTAGAAGAAGGTGAGCACTTGGGGGCTGAAACTGAACTTCTTAAACAATTAGGCGTCAGTCGCCCCACTCTTCGGCAAGCTGCAAAAATAGTAGAAGCTGATCGATTGATAACGGTCCGCAAAGGACCGGGGGGTGGTTTCTTTGCATCTCGCCCGTCCGCAGCAGATGTCATTCGCGCGCCGGCAAGGTATCTCAGGCTCCAAGGGGCCTCTTTGATGGATGTCCATGTCGTTACGAGACTTATCGCATCAGAGGCTGCTTCCTTGGCTGCGGCGTGCTCCTGCGAAGAACAACGTGAAATTTTGAAGCTACACCGAGACGCCGTGGCGACCACTTCTCATGATGATGACACTCCAGAAACAACGATACAGCAGGAAACACGATTGGCACGAATTCTTTCTGATATGAGTGGAAATCCTGCAATCGCCCTGTTCATGGAGATTGGTTATACGTTTGGTCGGGAAGAGCAGAATGTGAGATTTTATCAGGACTCTGATGATCGATCTCGTTCTCGCAAGCTGCAAGTTCAATTGTGTGATGCCATATTGGCTCATGATGCAGATATTGCGCAAGTGCTTATGGCACGGCGAACCGAAATGATTGTCGAGTGGATTACGAAGTAGTTTTATATGTCTGGAAAAGGAATGACCGATGGCTGAACATGAATTCAAAGGCTTTGGTGGCATAACGCTCAGGGCAGACGTCACTGGTTCAGCCGAGGACCCATCAGTGCTTTTGCTGCACGGAGGCGCTCAAACAGGTTCAAGTTGGGGCGATGTAGCTGCTTCGCTCGTCTCAGCAGGGCGACAGGTCATAAATTTGGATTTGAGAGGCCACGGGATAAGCGACTGGCCTGAAGATGGACGATATGAGTTTGATGCGTTTGTTGAGGATATAAAATGTGTTTTGGCACAATTACCCTCCCGTCCAGTTATAGTTGCTGCATCATTGGGAGGGTGGATCGCCGCAGCGGCAATAGGTGAAGATGGTAATAATCTAGCGGCAGGACTCGTACTCGTAGATGCCCCTCCAGAAATTGATGCGGCGGCGGCGCAGAAGGTGAGTGAAGCCTTGCGGAGAAAGGTAGACCGTAAAGATTCACAAAGTGAGTGGGACCCGAAATTTCTTTCCGGCATGGATTTGGAGGCAGTAACGCAGCGTGTGGTCGCGGCGGCGGAAGCAATTAAACTGCCCGTGCTTTTTGTTAGGGGCGCAATGAGTGAACTCACTCCAGCAGAAGCCGCGGGACGATATGTCGAAAAGATTGAGAATGCTGAATTTGCTGAAATACGAGATGCCGGACATATGGTGGCTTTCGATCGTTCTGACATATTCAATGCAACGCTGCTGGATTTCTTAGAGCGACGTGTCCCACGCTTTATGCCAGACTACAGGTCAGGGTCGGATGCACGAACATTGCGTGATGCACTGGGGTGTTTTGCAACCGGGGTCACGATCGTAACAGCGATGAATGACAAACGGGAGCCTGTCGGCTTGACGGCTAACTCATTTACGTCCGTTTCTCTCGATCCAGCTCTTTTACTTGTGTGCATCGCAAAAACTTCAGGGAGCCTTCCGGTGTTGGAGGCTGCTGAGCATTTTGCGGTAAATGTGCTTCATATCGGACAGCAGCTAGCCTCAAATACTTTCGCCCGACCGAGCGAAGACAGATTCGCGAAAACGACGTGGCAAATGGGGCATACAAATGTGCCGCTTATTTCAGGGGCCCTGGTAAACTTCGAGTGCTCTCGCTACGCAATTCATGATGGCGGTGATCACATAATTCTTGTTGGTAAGGTAGAGCGTGCCAAATATGAACCGCGACGAGATCCCTTGTTATATTTTAAGGGGAAATATCGTCGACTACATTTCGGATAAACGCAGTTTCTGGCTCGATTGTCGTCAATGGGTATGGACATGAATAGAAGTAGTTAGTTATAACCTAGTTATACAAGTAAGTTCGATGAATCGAGTTCTGGAGGTTAGGTTTGGTCTGGGTCAATCAAGACAAATGTGCAATTGCTGGCGTGGGCGCGACAGACTATTACATTCGCGGCAAAAGCTATCCGCGTACAATCAATGAAATGGTGGGAGAAGCCATTCTTAAAGCCTGTGATGACGCAGGCATTAGTGTAAAGCAGATTGATGGTTTTGCGTATTATTCGGGTGCTCAAATGGGCTATGGTGACAAGGTTGACACCGCCTCACTCATGGAAATGCTCGGAATCGAAGAAGTCGGCTTTACAGCAGCATTGACCAGCGGTGGCGGCGGGGCGGCCGGTGCGGTTGGTCTCGCAACTGCGGCCATTCAGAATGAAGATGCGAAATATGTTGTAACCGTTATGGCGCTTCAACAGTATCGTCAGCGTCTGGGTACAGTGTTTGGAGCGACTGCTCCCAGTCCGGAAAATTCATTCCTTCAACCATCAGGCCTTGTTGGGCCAGGGCATTTGATGAGCGTACTTGCACGGCGTCACATGCATTTATATGGGACACGCCGTGAAGCTTTTGCTGAAGTCGTCATGAGTCAGCGATTGAATGCGATGAATAGGCCGCAAGCTGTTCGAAAGAGTGAACTAACCTTAGACGAATATTTTAACAGCCCTATGTTGGCAGACCCATTATGCCGATTAGATTTTTGTCTGGAGACGGACGGAGCTGTAGCGTGGATAACTACATCTACTGAGCGCGCGAGAGATATGAAGCAGAAACCTGTTTTGATTCATGCTGCGGCGCATGGAGGTTCACGAAATTGGGGGCGGGCCTTCGCTTGGATGGGTATGCCTGATCCAGATTTTGGATCGTCGGGACACAAGCCAATTGGCGACAGACTATGGGAGCAATCAGGCCTTTCGCCGTCAGACATCGATGTCGCGATGATTTATGACCATTTTAGTGCAATGGTCGTGATGCAACTTGAGGACTATGGGTTCTGTAAAAAAGGCGAGGGTGGCGCATTCGTGGAAAGTGGAGCGATCCGCTATAAAGGCGGGTCGTTGCCAGTGAACACGCATGGCGGTCAATTATCTGAAGCCTATATCATTGGAGCCACCCACACGCGTGAAGCGGTGGAGCAGTTGCGAGGTGAGGCGATCAATCAGGTCGACGACGCTGAATTCGCCCTTGTTACAGGTGGTCCCGCTTCTTTACCTGTTTCAGGATGTATTTTGCGGAGGGATTCATAATGTCTGGTATTAAATACGGAATTGCTAAGACCGCGCCTGGGGATCACATCAAGATCACAACTGACCCTTGGACCGAGCCATATTGGCAGGCGACCAAGGAAGAGCGGCTAACAGCATGTCAGTGTGGTGCTTGCGGACATTTCAGAATGCCTCCCACTGCATTTTGTCCCGAATGTCAGAGTCAGGACGTTAAGTGGCCCACTTTGCCGGGAACTGCAACGGTCTTTAGTTTCGCTATTTGTACACGGTCGCCTTTTCCTGACGTGCCGGATTTCGTTTATGTACCGGTCGTCGTTGATTTGGACGGGGCTCCAGGTGCGCGTTTGGTCTCCAACCTAGTAGGAATGCCTGCGGAAGACGTTCAAATCGGAATGAAAGTCGCCGTCGAATGGAACGAAATTCAAGACGGTTGGAAATTACCAATCTTCCATAAGGTGTGATGTGATGAAACAGCATACAGCTCTTTCCCCGTATCTTAGTGTCCACGCGTATGGCTTAGGCGATTTGCTTCAGGAGCAGGCGCGCAGCCGACCCGTGATGCCAGCTGTAATCGATGGAGAGCATCGCTTTACATATTCTGAGTTAAATGACCGTGTGAACCGTTTAGCCGCGGTGCTCCGTCAACGTGGCGTAGAGCGTGGCGATCGCATTTTGTGGTTGGGTCAGAATAGTTTCCGTGTTCTGGAAACTTTGCTGGCAAGTGCTCGCGTGGGGGCTATCCTCTGTCCTGCTAATTGGCGTTGGTCATTGGATGAGATTACATTTTGCCTGGACGATTTTGATCCCAAGGTCGTCTTTTGGCAAGAAGCTGAAATAGGTGAGGTCAATCGAGAAGCTCGGAAGGCTTGGCGGCCGGATGCCAATTGGATTTGCCATGACGGTTGTTCGGATAGTGAAAATTATGAAGAGTTACTTGCAAAGGCCAGCCCAGAAAAAACATTCGAGCCCGTTGAAACGTCAACACCTTTGCTGGCGATTTATACCGCTGGGTTTAGTGGACGGCCCGGCGCGGCACTCCTCAGCCATGAATCAATCCTCATAGTCGCCTGGCTGAGTATCGCTGCGCAGGCCATAAATGAAAAAACCGGATATTTAGTATCAGGGCCTATGTTTCACCTCGGTGTGTTAATGGGCACGCTTGCTACATTTATGGCTGGTGGACGCAATGCATTTGTGGCCCGGGTGGAGGCCGAACAGTTGTTGCAAGGCATTGCCTCTGAACAGCTGACACATGCGTTCATCGCGCCGCCGACAATTGCACAGATGCGTGAAATAAATACCAGCGGTAAATACGATGTATCGAGCTTGTTTTCGGATCCGGAAATGTCTGAATACCGTATGCCAATGGTTATGCCCGTCTCTGCGCCTATGATGCAGGCGCCCGGTGGTTATGGCCAAACGGAAATTGGAGGTTTGACTATTGCCACGTGGATGGGCGGTGCAGCAGCGGGGCGACCATCTCCATTCCTTCAGGTTAAGGTGGCTGACGACAATGGTGTTGAATTACCTGCGGGCGAAGCAGGTGAAATATTTGCGCGTGGTCCGCTGGTTATGTGTGGGTATTGGAACCGGCCTGATGAAAATTCACGCCGAGTTATTGATGGATGGCATCGAACAAATGATCTCGGCAAACGATTAGAGGATGGCTCTCTAGTCTTTGTCGGTCCGAAAACAACTATGATCAAGTCTGGTGTTGAAAATATTTATCCAGCTGAAGTCGAAGCATGCTTGAGACAACACGGAGGCGTCGCGGATGTATGCGTCATTGGGGTGCCAGATCCAAAATGGGATCAGAACGTCAAAGCTATTGTAGTCCCAAAAGATGGTGCGCAGATTGACCCGAACGAGCTGATAGAACACTGTCGCCTACACCTTGCATCATACAAAAAACCAAAGATTGTAGAGTTTAGTGAAAACTTGCCTCGAAATGGGGCCGGGTTTGTTGATCGAGACGCTGCAGATAAATTGTTCGGCGGCGGAGGATATCCAAAAGTCGGGTAAACGATCCTACAGGGAGGAGGCGACCAAAAATGGCGTCAAATAAAATTCATTATCCTGATATGCTCGACCCAATCGAGTCAGCGAGTCGAGAGTTTCTAGATCGACACCAAGAGGCCTCTTTGGCCGCAATATGTGAGCATGCTGTTTCAAATGCGCCACTAATTGGTAAGGTTTGGGCTGAAGCTGGTGTAAAGCCGTCTGAAATTAAATCATTGGCTGACTTCAGAGAAAAAGTGCCATTTCTAACAAAAGACGACATTCGTGCATTTAGAGATGCCAATAACGACCCGTCCGGTGGGATGAGTGTTGATCAACCGGGGCAAACAGTTTCAGTAGGCACCACCTCAGGAACTACCGGAGATCCAACGCCAGTACCCAATTGGCGCCGGACGCCTGCTGAGGATACGTATGCGCGTGACCATTGGCACATTGGTGTGCGTCCGGGTGACCATGTCTGCCATATGCTGTTCACCTTCCGCGGAGGTCATCGACGCAGAAGCTTGAGCGAGATGGGAATAGCTGAAATTTGTTTCAGTATCTCGCCGTTTGAAATCCCCCGAATTGTTGAGGCATCAAAACGGTTCCGCCCGACATCTATGAGCATATTTCCAAACCCACTCATAAACGCGTTTGAGCAGTATTTCGAAAAATCGGGTGATGATCCGGTCGATGTGTTCAAGTCATATAAAGGCGCGATATTTGGCGGGGAACCGTTAGGTGATCGACAAAAAGCACTTACACAATCTTGGGGGCTGGAGTTGTTTGAAACGACCAGCCTAGGCGATGTCGCCGGTGCCGCTGAATGCCGAGAGCATAACGGGTTTCACGCCTATGAGGATATTGCATATATTGAAACCGTAGATCCAATAACGGCTGAACCATTGCCTGACGGCGAAGTTGGTGAACTCGTGGTAACGAGCTTAGTCGACCGATTGAGCCCCTTGGTGCGTTACCGTACAGGCGATCTTGTCTCCATTGATCGTTCGCCATGTGGGTGTGGGCGCACACACGCTCGCTTCAAATTACTGGGTCGCGCAACTGACCAAATTCTCGTTCAAGGCCGCAGCATTCTGCCGCGAGAAATAATGGGATTGATCGAAAAGCATGATGAAACACGGGCGAATCTGTTTCAGATTATTCGACCAAGCCGGGAGATGGATGAGCTAAAATTGCGAATTGGCTATGATGTTGACCGCTTGCAAGATTCTGAAGACGCATTGAAGTCTCGCCTCTTCGATAGGATTTCCGCAACAATCGAAGTTCCACTCGCGCTTGAACTCGTTGACGAACGTGAACTTCTAAAGCTTGGACCACCACATAAGATTCCGAGGGTAACTAAGGCATGATACCGGCACATCCAGATCAAATTGGCTGTTATACAGCTCACGGTAAAACCAATTTTTATTCCGCCAAACGGACAGAGCTTGATCGCGCTGGCGTTCAAATGGCACGTACGCTGCGCAGTTTTGCGTTTGAGCCCGGCTCCTACATTCTTACTGTTTCATTGGTTCAAGAAGTGATCCAATTCGCTCCTTTTGAATTCTCCTTACAAATTCTAGGTTTGTACGGCACCAATGCAGACTTATCCCCGTTTGATGCAGGACGCGTTGAGGCGCTTTCACGCCAATTTAATCCGGTGGGGATATGCGGGATAGGGAATGAGGTGCTCGAAGGCTTGAAAGCAATGGGTCATTCAGCAGAAGATATATTTAAAGGGCGCACCATTTGGGCACGACCGGACGCTTTTGAAGCGGTCAACGCCATGGAGGGTGTAAACGCGAGGCGGGTTGCCCTCATCGGCCCGGCATTGGCTTTGGAGTGTGCTCATGGTGGCGTCCACATTGACGGCCGGGAGTGGGATATCGCAATCGAAGGTGATGAACTGCTGCTATCCTCAAGACAGCATCGAATAGAGCCCGTTGATAGGTTAAAGACAGGATACTTTGGTGAACTTCTTGGGACTCCGTGTTCCTGTGGAAGTGCAGACCCAACATTGCAATTGCGTGGTTAGATCCTCGGCGGAGTGGGTGGCATAAAAGTGTTCGGTTGAGCAATTTTGCGTCTCTCGAGTTTTCTCTCCTTTGCATTCTAAATGTGCGATATGGGGCCACTGTTACTGGATAAAGCCAGTTTCACGCCCCACGCGAACTGCGCTGCTTCTGTTTCGAACACCCAATTTCCCAAACAAATTGTGTAGATGCCATTTCACTGTCGGCACAGTAATTCCCAGACGATCAGCAATTTCCTGATTGGAGAGTCCGTAGTGAATAAATTCAAGCAATTCTCTTTCCCGATCAGTCGGCTCCTCAAGAATTTCTGAGGGATCTGGCTTCGCCTTCGTCTCGTTCTCGAAAGCTTTAAGCTGGAGAAGGTCTCGTAAACGGCGCCAACCCTCAGGATCACCCAATGGAGCGCGCAGTCCTGCTTCGGCTAGTGCGGGTAATAGCGGTTCCAAAAAGGCGCGCTCAGCGACAAGGGTTTTCAAAGCGCCTCCAGAGACAATTTTCTCGGTTGTCGCAATGAGCAAACGAACCGCTGCGCGACGATCCCCGTTTCTATCGAGCGCTGCTGCTTTCAACACGTCTAGCGTCCAACTGGATATGCCTTCTTCGCCACGTCCAATTCGACGCAATAGCGGCGTTAAAATCGCGAGCGCCTCGCGAGGCTCATTTTTAATGAGATGGAGGCGTGCACTATTTGAAACCTGCATGTGTCCAAGTGACCAAGTTGATGTCATGTCATCGACCAATTCGGATCCCGAAACTGTCTTATAGACGTTCCAAAGATTATCGGCTGTTGCCTCATCTGGATAGGCGCGCAACTCATCGCGTAATACAAGCGCGCGCTGCAGTAGTCCCAACTGAGGATTGGCCATTGCCGTCGTTTCGGCGGGTGAGTGCCATGGCGTTTTCAAAATCTTAGAATAGTGCTCCGTATACAGCATTATAAATGGAATGTGCGCGATTTTTTCTGCTTCATCGGCTTGCTCAAGGTCACGCCGGGCCTGCTCATCCGCACACCGTTCTGCTGCGATAATTGCGGCGACTTCCCTACAGATTGAACAAATGTGAGCTTTTGGCCCGAAATATCTCTCTGCCAGCTTAATTGCCTCTCGAATAACTCGCTCTCCAATATCCACACGCCCATGCAAGAGGTAAGACATGGCTGTCAGGGCCTTGACCCAAATACGACCAAACATGGATTCTGTTTGCTCGATGGCAAACCCGGCTTTGTGCAGGCTTGTTTCTGCATCCGAATTTTGTCCTGTTGCTAGAAACGCGATAGCTTCCGCACAATACATCACCGCCGTTTGAAAGGGGGGGTCTTCGGTTCGCCGCTCCCGTCGCCAGTTAGCCAAACCGTCTTGCATAAGTTCCAAATTATCGGAAAACGTAGCAATAACTGTTTGAATTTCTGCATCAACGGCTTCCGGCCTGTCTTCTGCTAGAATGGCTGCCTCTTGCCATCGTCCCGAGAACACCAGGCTCCATATGTGCCAGCGCGTTACGTCAGCAGGCAGATCAACATTCTGAGTTGAAAGTTGATGTGCCCATTCAGAGAATTTGCGAACTTTACCAGCACTGTTTAGCCGCGGACCTTCTTCGCTAATAAGATCGAGCGCGATGTCGTGAGCCTTTGCGTTTATCGAAAATGTTATGGCGTTCTCATATGATCCTTGTTGTCTTTCAAACAGTGCTGCTCGTTTCAAAATATCGTCAGAAGTACCTACCTGCGCGCCGCTTTTTCGTCTTTCTAAGAGATAATCCCGGAGCAGGGGGTGCAATCTATATGAACCGCTTTCCCGAGCTACTTCAGATATAAACACACCGTTGTGCACAAGGTCTTTGACTTGCTCAGCAGCATTTTGACCCAAAACGTCATCTATGAGAGCGAGATTGAACTCAGGAAATAGTGCAAGGTCGAGCAAGAAAGACTGACGCTTTTTTGGAAGGTGATCAAAAAAACTAGACGATAGATAGCGTGTCATATCCGCTCTAGAACCCTTGAAATCCATACGTTCCGCGAAACCATGGCCCGCCTCTTTCAAAGCCAGTCGAAGCATTTGAACCGCAGCTGGCCATCCTTCCGTTTTTTCGACGAGCGGTAACAGTGGTTTGGGCACTGAATTTGCGTCGAACAATACCTGAGCACATTCGATCGTTGAAAATGACAGATCGCTCGATGTGAAAACGACAAAGTCGCCATCAAGACGCAGAGGCTCATAATTAAAACTAGGGTTGCTGCGAGACGACACAATGAATCGTACCAAGCCCGCTGTCTCTTGGAGTATGCGTTCGAATAGAGACGCTGATTTCGATTCGTCTAGAAAATTCCAATTGTCGATGAAGACGTGTAGGGGCTGTTCTTCTGTGAAGTGATCGAATACGAGGCTGGTAAAAGTATCAATGTTTCCAAGGGGAACATCACACATCGAAGAAATTTGCTGTGTGAGGGCTAAGGATAACCAAGCTTCATCATGCCCGGCATCGCTCACATTTATCCAGATCGCCTGCGTGTTTGTATGCTCAAGCGTGTTGAAGACTTCTGTGAGAAGAGTTGTTTTGCCGTAACCGGATGGTGCGACAACCAGAACGAGTTGAGCCTCACATGTCGCCTTAAAAACACGATCTGCGAGTACAGTACGAGGTAAAAACGAACCTCGCCTTTTAGGCGGACGAACATGACTGGGTAAGATGGATTTAAAATCCAATGATGTCTCCCGTTTCAACGACTGCTCACGGCAGACTCTTTTGTGAAACTAGAGTAAAAACACGATCCTGACCATAAGTGCCCAACTAAAGTATGGCTCGCGCAGAATATCCCTAACTGGCGACCTCAAGTATTGGTAACAACAGTGTGATCCCGATTGCTGCCAAAACTGCGTGCAGGAATATTAGAAAGAATGGCGGCTTTGTTGGATAGAGAATTCGAAAGAATATCAAACCTCCTGCCAATGCGGCAACTGATATACCAAGTCCCCACCAGAGTTGTGACGGTAAAAGCTGATCACTAGAGACAAGTCCTAAGAATATTATGAAAACCGCTCCAAGGTTCACCAAACCATGAATAGGCGGGAGCCATTTCGGTGGAGGTAGTTTAAAGAGAGTGAACCCGCCCATCAATGCCCCACCTGACACACCCGCCAATAGTCCGAAATATCCGAATAAAAGCATGCTCATATTACGCAGCCGCTTCAAATTTGTCAGCGTGAATTCGCTTAGGATCCACTTTCATTTTCAGGAGGTGCGCTTCAACAGCATTTACCATCGGCACTGACCCACAGACGAATGCAGAGAGTCCGCCGAAATCCAAATTCAAGTCACTATTGATTGCATCGGTCACCAATCCGGTGGCTCCCGTCCAATCTCTTCCAGTAGGCTCATCACTGAGTATGGGAATAACTGTCAGCCGACCTGCAGACTCATCTGCGATTTCGGCTAATTTATCCAGCGCGAAAAGCTCATATTCACGGCGCACCCCAAAGACGATTGTAAATCTATTCTTTGGGAAACGCCGTAGTCGATCACGTGCAATTGAAAGTATAGGGGCAATTCCTGTCCCACCGGCCACACCCAATGCATCTCTCGGTTCATCATCTAGTCCCATTTGACCAAAGGGTGCTTCAATCCAAACACGGACATCTCGTCTATCATCATTGTAAAGCCACTCAGAAAATTTCCCTCCCGGAAGCTTCTTGATCAAAAAACCGACGTCGTAGTTGCCGTTTGGCTTGGGGGCATCATAGAAACTAAACATACGCCGTGTGAACGAACCAGAAGTGGCTATCGATGCGTATTGACCAGCTTGAAAGTGCAGGGGCTTTTCCAGCCCAACTCGCAAATCAATTACTTCTCCGGGAAGTCTCTGCCAATGAGTTATTGTGCCAGCGATCATTTTAGGCTTGATGACTTTTTGATCAATCAGCGCCACGTCAATTTCTAAGTCGGACCGCACTTTAGCTTGACATGCTAAAATTACCCCTTGTTCCAATTCGTCATTTGACAGCGGCGAAAGTGCGAAATCAATCTGCGGGCTGATCCGTCCTGAAACTAGTTTCGTTCGGCAACGACCACACGTTCCAACACGGCAAGTATGCGGATAGTTTATGCCTTGTTCCAACGCGGCCATTAATAACAGATCGCCGCGCGGAACTTCAAACTTCTTGGCCGCTCCCAACACTGTAACAGTACAGGTTTTTCCGATTTCGATTTTTTCGGCGTTACAAGAGCTGGCAAATTTTTTCTTACTAAATGGCATAGGCATACCGCTCGTCCGCTGCGATAGGGTTTTCGTTGAGGTCACTCCATCCAGCACGGATGTTCTCAGCTTCAGCAAGCTCTCGCTCTTGCAGCGTCGCATAAGACCGGTCCCATTCAGCCAGCCGCGGGCGTATCATGGCGAACCAAAGCGGAGGAATGAATGCCATAAGAACGCACAGGAAAAACTGAGGTTGCCTTGGGCCGTTCTTATCCACCTCCAAGCGGTAAAAGGGCATATAACTATCCCGGTGATGGCCGGCATGATTTGTAATCTCGAGCGCCAAAATACGCACAAAGGGTGTCAAATGATTCCAAGTGTGGTGATTTTCAAATCGACCTGGAGTTCCAGTGACTAAACCATAGTGCTGGGTATAATTAAAAATCTCCAAAAAAACCCGTGGGCCGAGAATACAAACTGCGGTAGCGGCTAAAGCACCCGTCCAGCCGCCAATCGCGAGTAGGATGCAAAAAAATCCAATTACAATGCTCACGCGCCATACCCAAGCATTTCGGATGTTCCACCATTTGCGATCGCGCTTTGTCCACATCATTTTTTCCAAATGATAACTCTCAGCGATCTGTTCTTTAAACGTCTTAATCAGATGGCTGTATAAATTGTCGCCTCGGCGTGCGTAGTCTGGATCGTTAGGTGTGACAGTGTGAATGTGGTGAGTGACAACGTGTGTAATCTCTCGCCATGGATCAAATAGAAGCACCATACCCAAGCGACCAAACCACCGCTGCGCAGTATTTTCTCGGTGAAACATCTCGTGCAGCACCGGCGCGACTAAAACAAAAAGCGTGAACATCATGGTGAGGAATGCACCAACATGTTCATACGTTTCAGTAAAATGGCCAACCCCAACCCAGTAACAATAGGAGAGGACCAGCGCGAACCCAAATGAAAGCTGAAAAACAACAATCGTGTCATAAATCCACGGAAACCGTTGATCGCGTTCCCCCAGATCAGGCTCTAAAAAGGCATCGAGAAAAAAGACGCCGAATAAAGTCCCCAACCCTAACCACACCATGGCACCGCCTTGCCAAAGGCCGTAAGCCGATATGCTCGTTAAGATCGGCAAAAGCAAATATCTTACATAGTCGAACAATTGTGCTCTCCCAGAATTGTTGCATTTCAAAAAAATATACGACTACATTTTGCCCCGACCGCCCCCCAACCATAGTTAGGTTTGTTGCACGTTCTCGTATCCGTCAATGTCGATACAGCAGAGGGAGACGAGCAGAAGGTCGAAGACGGATAGCTAGGTGATTATGCGAACAAAGCGGAGCGCGGGCGCTCAAGTTTAAATCCGAAAACGCTTTGCATTGGCGGCAGTTAAGTCAGTATACCAATCTATTAAGTGACATAAATAGCGACCGATTTCTAGTGCTTATCCCCCGCAACTATCAATCTCCCATCCGATTTTTCCTAGATGTAAGATTGTCACGAACGGATGAGGGAAATTGTTTTGGGCTCTGTGTAGGCCATGAGGCCCTCAATGCCGTTTTCGACGCCAAGCCCAGATTGTTTGCGCCCACCGAATGCGGCAAAGGGTGAAAGCCCTAAACCTTCATTGATCCAAACATTCCCGGTTTCAAGTCTTTTTGCGACCCGCAATCCACGATCACAGTCTTTCGTCCAAACAGTTGCCGCAAGCCCAGTATCACTAGCATTCGCTCTTTCAATCACTTCGTCTTCAGTCGTGAATTTTAAGAGAGGCAAAACTGGCCCAAATTGTTCTTCGCAAACGATAGGGCGATCATCAGGTGGGTTGTCGATAATCGTCAAAGGTTCAAAAAAGCCATTCGCATCGACTTCACCTCCACGAATAATCGTGTCGCCCGCGGATTCACTCGCCGCAATTAGCTCGCGGACGCGATCATGCTGGCGTGCATTATTTACAGGCCCCAGCGCAATGCCGTCTTCACTGCCATCTCCCATTGGCATGCCCTTAACCAGATTCACCAGAGCGTCGCGCATATCGTCATAAATATCTTCATGGATATAAACCCGCTTACTCGCGATGCAGACTTGTCCCGAGTTTGTAAACGCTGACCAAAATAATTTTTCCGCGGTTTGACGAACATCTACATCTGAGAAGACGATCGCTGCATCATTGCCACCAAGTTCCAGTGTCAATCGCTTAAGGTCTTTAGCTGCCGATTCCATAACCTTTTTGCCTGTTTCGGTTGAACCAGTGAAACTAATTTTATCGAACCCTGGATGAGCGGTCATGAGGGGGCCGAGATCGTCGTCTCCACTGATGACGTTCAGCACACCTGCGGGCAATATATCACGGACGAGCTCCCCCAAACGCAAAACCGTCATCGGCGTAAAAGGGGAGGGCTTCAGAACGACGGTGTTACCCGCGAGCAATGCCGGCGCGAGCTTGAAGATCGATAGAACAAAAGGGAAGTTCCAAGGCGAAATTGCGCAAACGACGCCAATAGGATCATAGCGCGTGAAGTGCAATTTCTCTGGCGTATCCTCGATTATTTTATCTTCTAGCTTGAACGTTGCGGTGGCCTGACACCATTGCGCGGCAGCCAAAACTTCGAACTCGGCTTGCGCAATCGGTTTACCCTGTTCAGCCGTCAACATAGCTATCAATTCAGTTGAATTCTCAGAAATTATTTCGCCAATTTTATTCACTGCCGACTGTCGTGCGGTCCAATCGGTATCTCGCCATGTCTTAAATGCTTGGCGCGCAGCACACACGGCAGCATCAAGCTCGGCTTTTCCTGCATTAGGAACGGAACCAATCAAGTTTTTGTTGGCTGGATTTGAAACGTCCATAAATTGGGAACCAAACGAAGCGGCCCCGTCGATTGTCATAGAGATTTGTCTTGTCATTCACTTGGCATCCGTTTGAGCATCAAAGCGCAGACTTAAAGAGCCAATGCCTCCTCGCGCCCTACCTAAGTAGGGGACAGAAGAAATGACGTTTTATTTAGCAAAATGTACAACGGCGGATACGCGGAGAGTTGAGTTAGCGGAGTATGCAATAAACTGGGCAATATCTCGCAACTTGAGAGAATCGGCAGCTGTCAGTTGATACTTCAGGCAGGCCCCAAATCTGCTAAAAATTTATTTTTCCCCACAGGTGAGGTGCACGCCGATAGTCGTGTCACCAAATAAGAGATTGTACTTTGAAAAGAAAACAATCCCCTCACGGATCGAGCGATCTTCCATCTAGTAATATGCGAGAATGGAAAGCGAAGCAGGGGACCGTCGTCAAGCAAACAGCGACAAAACTGCACGAAAGATCAAAATAACCCATAGTGGCGGAGGAGGAGGGATTCGAACCCCCGGAACCCTTGCGAGCTCAACGGTTTTCAAGACCGCCGCATTCAACCACTCTGCCACTCCTCCGGCGGGGCCTATTTCGTCCACTCCGGCGTCGAATGCAAGCCTTAACATCACAATTTTTGACAAAAATATTTCACTAACAACCTATTAACTTGATCCGGGCGGATTTTCTGGTGGTCTACACCGGATATCTACCAAGAGCTGTTACCTTGAAATCATAAATCGGCAGAACGCCGTCCGCTTTTTGTCTTCGGGCAAAGAGCGGCAACTCAGAATGGGAAGACACGCCATGACTCTGACTGTATCAGGTGCACGGTCGCTTTTTGCGACATTATTGGGAACAGCCTTGATCTCCACGCTCGCCGCGGCTCCAGCATACGCCGGGAGCAGAAACCCAGCGCCAATTGTCTACCATGGTCAGAAGGCCACTCAGCAATATTCGCAACCTGCTCCTATGGGCGCGCCACAGCCGCAACGCGGTGATCTTCAGTCTCGTGGTTATTCCTCTCCGCCAGCCCCAGCCGGGAAGGCGGGTAAGCGTATCGAATTCCGCTATCCCGATCAGCCTCAAACAATTTATGGCAATGGTGCCGCGCGACAGAGCGCCGACAAAGGCCCCATAGCGTTTTCGTCATCTGACGCCGCCATCGCGCCAGAGAAAGCGCGTCAGTATGCGAGTGTTCAGACACCACAAATGTCGATCCCACAACCCGCACACGATCCCGCGATAACAGCAGGTGGGTTTGATGCGCGGGCTGCGGCGTCTGCGATCAGCAACAATAGAGCAGGGGAGGTGATGCGTAGCGAAGCCCTACCAGCCCTTCAGCCTGCGCCACAACCAACTCCTATGGAGGCAACACAGCCTTCAATGTTTGATGAAACAGGTATCGCCATTGTCTACACATCAGACTTTATCGGCACTCAAACTGCCAATGGTGAAATTTACGACCCTCAAGGCATGACCGCGGCGCATCCAACGTTGCCGTTGCCAAGCCTTGTGCACGTCGTGAACCCTTTGACACAGCAAGAAGTCGTTGTGCGCGTAAACGACCGTGGCCCGTTTGAAGCCGGAGCGAATCTGCAATTGTCCGAAAAAGCGGCTGCCGTCATCGGTCTCGATGGGGCAGGGCAGAGCAACGTACAAATCCGGTATCTAGGAGAAGCCCCCGTTCTGGCCGCTGAGGCGGCGCCTTACGCTCCTGCACCCGCTGCTCAACTTGAGCCGGAATTAGCTGGTTATTCGCAAGTTACTGCACCAGTGCAGCCTGCGAACTTGCCACCCGCATCATATGTTCAAGCCCAAAACTATGCTGGCAACGTCTATGTTCAGCTTGGAGCATTTTCTGACATCGGCAACGCTGAATATCTGCGCGATCAATTGGGCGCGAACCTCGATGTTGAAGTGTCTCATGCTGTCGTCAACGGGTCTGACTTTTTCAGAGTTCGCGTCGGACCTTACAATTCTACAACCGATGCAGAGCGGACCAGAAACTACATATCCGCCCAAGGCATCGCAAATGGACGCATCGTTCGCGACTAATAATACCGTGATAGACACGTCAATACATTGACGTTGATCACAAACCGGCCCTTTTTCTGGAGTATCCAGAAAAGGGGCCGGTTTTGATTCTGCCCCTACAATTGATAGAATTCATGGAGAGCGGACATGCGTATGCAACACAAAATGGCTTCAATACTTTCGGCTGGCATGTTGCTCCTGTCTGGAAACGCCACTGCCCAAATAATGGATTCACCCGCCAGTCACGCCGTGATCATGGATCATGAAACGGGCGCTATCCTTTGGTCTAAAAATGGATCAGAGCCGATGGTCCCCGCATCAATGACCAAGATGATGACCGCCTATCTGATATTTGAATTGGTAGATCGCGGTGAAATTGAGCTGACGGATAAGATCACAGTGAGCGCTGACGCATGGCGTCGCGGTGGATTTCCCTCCGGCACATCGACCATGGGCCTAAAACCAAAAGACACACCAACCGTTGAAGAGCTTCTACACGGTGTCATTATCATGTCGGGAAATGATGCATGCATCGCCCTCGCCCAAGGAATTTCAGGATCCGAAGAAGCCTTTGCCGAGCGCATGACTGCGTTGGCGCATGAAAAAGGCCTCAAGTCTGCCAGTTTCAAAAACGCCACGGGTCTGGAATCTGTTGATCACGTCATATCTGCTGAAGATTTGGCCAAGCTTGCTCGCATGACAATTGAAGATTTCCCGCAATACTATGATTGGTATGATGACGAGAATTATACATGGCGCGAATACACACAAGCCAACCGCAACCCTCTATTGGGAATCGAAGGTGCCGACGGTCTCAAAACAGGTCATCTCGAAATTTCGGGATATGGCTTAACAGGATCGGCTGAACGCGACGGTGTGCGGCGAACAATCGTCATCAATGGCTTGCCGTCATCGGCGGCCCGACGCGCTGAAAGTCAGCGTTTACTTCGCATCGCCTTCAAAAGCTTTGAAACAAAAATTCTAGGCCCCGAAAACGTAACGCTCCCTGATATGAAGGTTTGGATGGGCCAGGAACGTATGTTGCCTGTTTCCCTTGCAGAAACGGCGTCTATCCCAGCGCACAAAGCAGCTTTCGAAAAAGCGACAAGTAAGATCGTTCTTGACGGCCCACTGAAGGCACCCGTTGAAAAGGGGAGCGTGGTCGGCCGATATGTTGTCGAAATCGAAGGTCAGGACGCGGTTGAAATTCCAGTCATTGCAGATATTTCAATCGCTTCACTTGGTTTCTTTGGACGGGCAATCGAAGGGCTCAGTACTTTCGTAACAAACAGCGACGCAGAGACAGAATAGGACATGTTCATTACCTTAGAAGGCGGTGAAGGATCAGGGAAATCAACGCTATTGCGCGCGCTTTCCACTCGACTATCCGCTGACGGCTTGAATGTTGTAACAACACGCGAACCTGGCGGCACGCCCTTAGCCGAAGCCATTCGAAACCTGGCTTTGCATCCACCCGGAGACACTAGTTTTTCGCCACTCGCCGAAGCCTTGCTAATGAACGCAGCACGCGATGATCATCTGAAAGAACTCATACGGCCCGCTTTAAAACGCGGCGATTGGGTTTTGTGCGATCGCTTTGCAGACTCAACGCGCGTCTATCAAGGTCTGGCCGGTGGAATCAGCCCGTCTTTACTTCAATTGATAGAAAAAGATGTGATCGGACCCACCTCACCCCACCTGACGCTGATTTTAGACATTCCTGTTGAAGTTGCCGCCCAACGCCGCATTGACCGTGGTGCGCCAGTTGACGTTTTTGAGCGACGCGATTCTGATTTCCACTCAAATGTTCGTTCAGCGTTTCTGCAGATCGCGGATGAAAATCCAATGCGTGTCAAAACAATCGATGCCAGCCAATCCGTCGAAAAAGTGTTTGAAACAGCTTGGGCGTTGATTTCAGATCTACGCGAAACAGCAGCGAATTCATGAGCGACATAGCGTTTCCCCTGATCGGTCATGACGCGCTTGAGGCAGAGTTTCTGTCAGCCGTAAATTCTGGCAAACTTCATCATGGGTGGATGATCGAAGGACCGTCAGGGATCGGCAAATTGCTCATGGCCAAACGTTTTGCCATGTATCTCCTCGGTGCACGCGGCTCTGGCGACAATCCACTAGATGCTAGCGTTGATGATGATGTGATCTCGAAAGTTATCTCCGGCGGCCACCCAGACATTCGCATCATCGAGCGACAACTGAACGATAAAGGCAAACTCAAACAAGACATAAACGTTTCGCAAATTAGAGAGCTTACGCACTTCTTCGAGCTTAAGCCTGGGCTAGGTGGCTGGCGCGTTGGAATAATCGATTCCCTCGATGAAATGAATCGAAACGCTGAAAATGCGCTGCTCAAAACGCTAGAAGAACCCTCCCATAATTGCGCATTGTTTCTGATAAACCACGGCACTGAAACTGTGCTCCCCACGATCAGGTCGCGCTGTCGGGTTATGCGTGCGAAGCCGCTTTCTGATGACGACACCGTGGCCGTTCTCAATCGTCACGGCGCGCCAGCACAAGCCGCCGATGTCGCCGATGGACGACCGGGACGCGGTATCGCCTTAGCCAGTCCCTCAGGCTTACGCGCGGCCTCGGCGGCGCGAGATATCGTCAAATCAATTCCACGCATTCCAGAGGCGCTCGTTGCGTCAGCTGTTCAGGCCGCAAGTGCCGACGAGATCGCGCTCGACGCCTTCGTGACGGAGATCATGAGATGGCTCAAAAACTCCGCGCTCAAGAATCCCGCCTATGCCGCAGGATGGATCGATATTTCGAAAGTTATGAGCGAGAGACGAAAGCTCAACATGGACACGACGCAAACAGTATCCAAACTCATCGCAACCCTTTATCAAATGGCGCCGCAGAAATAGTATTTTGAAATGTTTGATACCCACGTAAATTTGCACGGCGAAACCTATGCCGACGACCTGCCCGATGTGCTCACGCGCGCGCGTGAAATTGGCGTTCGTCGCATGCTCGCCATATGCGACCGTCTCGATAATTTCAGCGCAGTCAAATCCATCGCCGATGAGCATGATGACATTTGGTGCTCAGTTGGTGTCCATCCGCACCACGCTAAAGACTTCACGTCGCTTACCGCAGATGACCTCATCAGCCGCGCACAAGACCCAAAGGTCGTCGCAATTGGTGAAACGGGGCTAGATTTTCACTATGGGTACAGCGATGAGAGCGATCAGGTAAAATGCCTCAAAACGCACATTACTGCATCAAACTGCACGGGATTGCCCCTCATATTGCACGCTCGCGAAGCAGATGATTTAATGGCTGAAATCATTGAGGACGCTCACGCAGCTACGCCTTTCGTGCCGCTCTTGCACTGCTATACAGGCGGTGCAGACTTGGCTCAGCGCGCGTTAAAGCTAGGCGCATACGTGTCCGTTTCCGGCATTCTATCCTTTAAAAGCGCCAATGAAGTCAGGTCTGTAATCAAAGATGTCCCGATGGATAGGCTCATCCTCGAAACTGACTGCCCATACCTGGCGCCTATGCCAATGCGCGGCCGGCGCAATGAGCCATCCTATTTGCCCCACGTCGCCACGGCGCTCGCAACCCTCAAAGAATTGGACGTCAAAGACGTAATGCGCATTACACAAGACAATGCCTGCAAGCTATTCAGCAAGGTTGCTGCATGAGCCAATCCGAGTACCTATTCACCTTGCTCGGCACGGGTTCGTCAGGCGGTGTCCCTCGCATCAATGGCGACTGGGGCGACTGCGACCCTAACGAACCAAAAAACAAAAGAACCCGCTGCTGCGCCCTTGTAGAGCGTTTCAGTGCAGATGGCGGCGTCACACGCATCCTCATCGATACATCGCCAGATTTGCGCACGCAGCTGTTGTTAAAAGACGTTCCACACATTGATGCGATCGTTTACACGCACGACCATGCCGACCAGGTACATGGGATTGATGACGTGCGTCCTTACGCAATTCTTACCCGTCAGGCGATTCCCACATTCTTGAGCGAAGAGACATATAACTCCCTCGGGTCTCGCTTCGAATACTGTTTCGTCGGAAAAGGTGGCTATCCGGCCATTCTAGATGCGCAACCTTTTTTCAAACCCGGCATACCTTTCACCGTGCAAGGGCCTGGTGGCGAGATTTCGCTTACACCGATAGAGATGATACACGGCCGCATTAAGTGTTATGGCTTTCGGATTGGTGATCTGGCGTATTGCAACGACGTAAACGAAATCTCGGAAGCGAGCCTACAATTGGCTGACGGCGTATCAACTTTTATCGTAGACGCGTTGCGTTATACACCACACCCCAGTCACGCAAATTTGGAGCAGGCTTTGTCATGGGTCGAGCGTCTGTCGCCTCAGCGTGCAATCTTGACCAACCTGCACATCGATATGGACTATGCAACATTGCGTGCCACCTTACCCAATGGGGTCGAACCCGCCTTTGACGGCCAAACAATCAGTTTTGCAGTTTGACACTACAATAGCGTCTCACCGCGTACCTTCCGTTCATGATCTAGCAACCAGCGTTTTTTCTCCAAGCCGCCTGCATATCCGGTCAACGACCCGTCACTACCAATAATTCGATGGCATGGAAGAATGATCGCACATCTGTTTTGGCCATTTGCATTCGCCACGGCGCGAACAGATTTCGGTTTCCCCATCTCTTGTGCAAGTTGAGCATAACTGCGGGTTTCCCCGTAAGGGACTGCCCGCAAAGATGTCCACACCTCATTCTGAAAATCAGTTCCAGCGGGCGCAATGATGGATTCAAAACTCATTTCTCGACCGGCAAAATAGTCTGCGACTTCACGTTTTATCAATGAGAGCGCATCGCTCACCCCTGGTGTAATCGCCGCATTGAATTGGGATCGATACCGTTCGACAGTTTGTTCCAATCGCTTACGCGTGCTGAATTCCAGAATGTGCAAATGCTCATCATCAGCAACGGCAACCATCACACCCAATGGTGTATCAATAAAATCAAGAACGAACCTACGGATAGATTTAGAGGCAATAGGCGCTACGCCAAATTGCTTTGAAAACGCAGCGCGAAATCCACTCGACGAGCCATAGCCCGCATCTTGTTGAGACATAATAACTTTTTCTCCGTTCTCAATCGCCAGCTTAGCGTGGCTAAGGCGCCTGTTCCTCACATACTGTGTAAACGTTTGCCCGGTAGCCGCTTTGAATTGCCTCCGCACCTTAGCAGGGTTCTCCCCAAGCTTTATCAAATCCTGCTCGGTCCAAGCCTTTTCTGGTTGGTTTGAGACAAGCTTTTTCAATCGGGCTACCAGCTCAGGTTCAGCATCGGGCTCACGTTCCGGATTGCATCTTTTGCAATTCCTAAAGCCAGCATTGTGAGCTTCGCTGAGAGAACGCACGAAGAAAAGGTTTTGGGGGTAGGGTGTTCGTGCCGGGCAGATCGGGCGGCACACAATCCCGGTTGTCTTAACACATACGAACACGACCCCATCATATTGGGCGTCTTTGCGCATTAACGCCTCATAAAGAATATCAAAGTCAGGTAGGTTGAGCGTCATGAGAAAATCAATATCCGATAAAAATGCTGGTGAGCGACGAAAATCTTACACCACAGTGCGCTTACTCGCATGTAATAGATCTGACGGGCCAAACATAAGCATTCCCGTAATTTCCCATAATGTAGATTATGCGATGAGCCGGTAATTTCAAAATTGGTGCGTATTCTCTGAGTTATTGGCCAATTATCGACTGACAAAACGGAACTAGCGTTGGCCAGTTATGGTGCGCTCAATTTCGAAAACTAACCTACGCCAAATATTACCAGCCTCCCTTCCCCCCTATCATGAATCAGATTTTCGATAGGATACTTTGCAATATGTGCGTCGGCGCTTTCACTTCTGTTTTTGTAGCAGTCTTCTTGAGACCCGAGAGCGCTGGTCAAGCCGTGCAATTTAGGGCAGTTTGATGCGCTACTGTGCATTTAAGGAGTAACATGACCACTGAGTTACACGATCCACGAACCGAGCTGCGTACCACGTCCCCATTGGGGGTGCACATCATCGCAGATCTCTATGAGGCCCGTAATCTGGTCGATGGGCCTGCAATGTTTCAAGCAATGAAACAAGCAGCCGAACTCGCCGGCGCTGTCGTGGTTGGAGAACGCCATCATTCATTCGGTGAAGGCCAAGGCGTTACCGGCGTCGTTTTGCTGGCAGAGAGTCATATTTCGGTCCACACATGGCCGGAGACTGGCTTTGCGGCGCTCGATATTTTCATGTGCGGTGACGCGGTCGATCCGTCCCGGGCACTAGATCATTTGAAAGCCTATTTTGCACCCGGCAAAACTGTAGAGGTTTCTCATTCGCGTGGCGAAGAACAATTATAGGATAATTTGATGTTTGGACGCTCGAAAAAGCCCAGTACCCCCTTCTTGGATCCGATGCGAACAGCCGATATTGCACGCGTCGTAGATATTATCGATCAAACAGATGAAGACGACGCGGAGGAAGCCAAAGAGGCGTTTGAAAAACACGGCACTAATGGAATGTTCGTGTTGCGAGAAAACAAAAACATTCTCGGTGTCACAGGGTTCCAACCGTCAGAGGCTAGCGAGCAGGTCGTTTGGCTTTCTTACACCTATCTCGATGAGGCTTACCGGGGGCAAAATTTCGGCAAACAGATGCTCTCTAAACTGTTGGAGTTGCTCAACAATAACCAGGTCAGGAAGATTTTTATCGCAACGAGCGATTATATTGAAGACGGCGATGAAATCTACGGAGACGCTCACCGTTTCTATGAGGGACTGGGAGCGATTCAAGAAGTCGTTCTAAAAGACTTTTATGCGGAAGGTGAATCAAAACTCATCTATGGCCTCGTCAATCCAGAGATGGCGTCCAATGAAGAATTGCCAAGCGTTTTTCCAGACGGCTTATCTATCGATGGCATGGCAGCAGATGGCGATTCTAACGACGTCGCTGCACTGTCATGGTCTGAAACATCAGGCGGTGTGACGGGGCTGAGGGAGGCATTATTAGAAGCACGCGAACAGCAATTCAGACTCGCTGTATTAGCATTGCCGAGTGATATTTCCGCATTTGCATCATCCGCGCTTATTGATGCAGGATTCTCAAATTCTGGAGAATTGTTGGATTTTTATGCTGCTGGAAGCAATCAGACATGGTGGATACGGTCTTTTGGGTCTTAGACGACTCTGATATCAGATAATCGTCGATTGTCCTTGATCCATTGTTTGATTGAGATAGAAACAACTTCAACGAATACTAAATGTGAGCAAGGGAAACACCGAATGAACAGCGCCGTTATAAAGTATGGACTTATCGGCCTCGCAGTTGCGGGCTTTTTTGGATACCAAGCCATTAACAAAGCAGCCAATCCACAAACGGCGGATTTGGGGCAAGTTCTTGATCGCACGGAATTTGCAATTGAAACATATGAAGAGCACGCAAAATCAAATGCAAGCTCTACGACACTTTCTGACTCACAAGTTGAAGAATTTGGTATGTTTTTGGCCGAAGTTATGAATACTGAGCCGCGCTTCTATGATGACCAACTTGGAATGAAAGTCCAAGAAGATGCCCTCTTCCTTGGTTTCAAAGATTCCAACGCAAACGGCATTCAGGACAGCGGTGAAAAGAAAGTGTTCTCCGTAGAGATTGATGCTGAGAATCAGCGCCTGATTGCTACGGATGAAACGGGCGAGTCTGTAGGACACCGTTTCAGCGGCACGGGTATTCTGACGGGTTACCTGATCGGCAGTATGCTAGGACGCCAACGCGCAGCAGGGATCACACCCAACTCGTTCAACAACAGAAACGTGACATCACGCAGCAATTACAAGCCAAGCGCTCGCACACGCACACGCACAGGCGGCTCGCGTTCAGGAAAATAGTCTTATCCAAGACGTCACTAGACAGTCAGACCCGAAGCACGCGCTTCGGGTCTTTTCATATTCAATATGGATACTCAAACCATGACGCCAGACAACATGCCGCGTGAAGACAGCGATAGTCTCCCACACTTGAGTCCCGTTCAGCTTGCCGTGCTACTTGGTTCTATTCTAATCGTCGCACTGTGCGGGATTGTCTATGAACTCATCATCGGAACTGTCTCAAGCTATTTGATGGGCAATTCAGTCGTTCAGTTCTCGCTGACCATCGGTTTTTTCATGTTTGCTATGGGAATAGGGTCTTACATATCAAGATTTGTAAAAAGCAATCTCATCGAAATGTTCGTAAACGTTGAGATCATACTCGCCATAATTGGTGGGCTGTGCAGCGTCACATTGTTTATGGTTTTTCCATTCGAGCCGGCCTTTTACACGACTGTGATGTTCGGGTTTATAATGGCGATCGGGTTTTTAGTTGGCATTGAAATACCTTTGCTCATGCGCGTTCTGTCAGAGCGCCACGGGACACGACGCTCGATTGCTGACGTGCTCTCTCTAGACTATGTGGGCGCACTCATTGGGTCGGTTGCCTTCCCTCTCCTACTATTGCCCTCTCTAGGTCTCATCACGTCCTCTTTTGCGATTGGTCTAATCAATATCTCAGTCGCCTTGTTGAATACGCTATGGCTGCGCGAGCATATGCAGAACGCAAGACGCTCTCTCATACTCGCATTGATCGCACTTGTTTCCCTTATCGCGCTTACACTCAGCGCGGGTCGCATAACAGCCTTTGCTCAAGATCATCTGTATTTTGATAAAATCGTTTGGCAGAAGCAATCTCCCTATCAGTCCATAATCGTCACCAATGCTTGGCCGCACAATGATGTGCGTCTTTTTATCGACGGACATCTTCAATTTTCCGCTTCTGACGAACACCGATATCATGAAGCCTTGGTGCACCCAGTTATGACAGCTGGCACCGCGCCAGAGCGGATTCTAATTCTTGGCGGCGGCGACGGGATGGCGGCGCGTGAAGTGCTAAAATATGACGGCATCCTATCCATAGATCTTGTCGATCTTGATCCAGAAATGACTTGGGTCGGAACGCAATTCAATCCGGTGGTGCAGATGAATGACAATGCGTTAAACAGCGAGTTGCTCACCATACACAATGCGGATGCGTTCAATTTTCTCCAAGAGTCTCAAGATGTGTGGGATCGAATTATTATTGATTTCCCAGACCCTCATAATGAAGCGATTTCCAAATTATATTCCCAAGAGTTCTATGCGCTTGTTCTGACGCATTTGACGAAAGATGGAGCTATCGTTTCGCAGAGTTCTTCTCCATTTTTCGCGCGACGCACCTATTGGACCATTGGCGAAACAATGGAGTCCATGTTCCCTGAAGTGGTAAGTTACAATGCGCACATACCCTCATTTGGCGCTTGGGGGTTTCACCTTGGCTTGCGCGGAGCGGCGCCTGATCTTTCCCGTGCACCCAGCGGCCGGGCCTATATGTCAGAAGACGTGTTCAGAGCTGCAACTATATTTCCGTGTGACATCAGCAAACCTACGGGCTTGAGGGTAAACTCAATATTCGACCCCACGCTTTATGAAGCATACAATCAAGACTTGAAGTCGAGCCCGCAAAAAACGCTCAATAAATGCCGCTCTGAAAGCTAGTCACTAAAGCCTGAAATCAGCCATGTATTGAGCGAACAAGCGTTGTTTCTCAATCAGATCGTTAGCAGCTTGTTCTGGCGTTCGATGGAGAAACTGAACACGATCTCCGGGTTTTAATTGGCCCAGTAGATGCCGATCGGAGCGATTGACTTGTAAGAGGTGAGGGTATCCGCCAGTCGTTTGAGCATCAGCTAGCAACAAAAACCCCTCCCCTTCGGATGGTGCCTGAAGGGTTCCCGGGAAGACCGCAGAACTTGGTAGGGTTTTCGCTGTTTGGCTGAGCGGATAATTTCCAGACAACCCCACACCCATGCGACTAGCTCTGCGGGATACTTGAAACGATTCTCCATACATCATGTCGCGGTCTGCGATTCTTAAATCTGGCCCATCCGTTGCGCGTAATGCAAAGGAATTTCCGTAAACGAACGTTATATCTTCGGACAATACTTTGTGAGGGACTGATTCAGAGGTTTTAAAACCAATCTTATCGCCCTGCTCCAATCGCCGGCCTTTATGTCCGCCTAATTTTGCAGGCAAGTAGGTCGAATGAGTGTTCAGATAGTGGTTTGCCTGAAGCGTTCCATTTACGGCCACATACAATCTTGCGCCAGCCTGTGTTGGACCGATAGTCAGGACGCTATTGGCGTCAGCAGTTATCGTTGTGTTCGCTTGTGTCGTTTCTTTATCTAAGAGCAAGTCTGCTGAAGCGCCAACGACTGCAAATTGCGTGGGGACACTAAATCGGATCGACGCGTTGCCATATGTGATTTCAAGCGCCGTTTGCGTTGCCTTTTGTCCGACGAGGTGATTGGCCAGCGCCATTGACAATGGGTCAGCGGCACCTGATGCGGGAAACCCCAGATGACGATAACCTGAGAGCGCGGCGCCTTGCAGCGTCATTTGAGCACCCGCGCCAATCACCTCAATCATTTTCGCGCTCTTTTGGCAAAAAACGGATGCGATCATTGGCGCCATAAAGCAGCGGTGAATCTGATGCGTCTCTATTAAAAAGTGGCACCAAAGCTCGCCCGATAATGGGCCAGCCGCCGGGCCCTTCCAGCGCATATAACCCGCATTGTCCTGTTATTATGCCAATTGAGCCTGCCGGAACTGATTGGCGTGGGCTCTCTAGACGTTCAATTTCCCACGCTTCCGGTAAACCCGTCATGTATGCAAAGCCCGGCGTGAATCCGAGCATGTCTATTGTGAGTGTAAGAGATGCCAGCTGATCCCATAGCGCAGTTGATGCTATTTCGAGGTATTGAGCGACGCGCAACAAATCTGGCGCGTCATTGTCACTAAGTGAGACTGGTATCTTGAAGATGGTACCGGGGCTTTTTTGCAGCGGGCTATATTGTGCTAACTGTTTTTCCAATCTCAAGAGCGCATCATTTGGCGAGGTTCTATAGGGCTCATACTGAACCGTGATATCGTGCTTCCCTACCACTATTTCCGACCAATCATCTGTGGCACGCAAATGATCTGCAACGGAATGCCTGTTTTCACGCTCCTCAATGTTGACTCTTAAACAGTCGTCACCGAGCAGAGAAATATTGGTCACTTCGAGATCGCTTCAATAGTAACCCGGTGCGCCAACAGTCCCTGACGTACAGCAAAAGCTGTTGAGACTGCTCCGGGTGAATCTCCGTGCAGGCACAACGTGTCGACTTTCATATCCAGCACTTTTCCATCCCGAGCAGTGACTTGTTGGCGGGTTACAATCTGAAGCGTCTGGGCCACGGCCTCATTGTCGTCTTCAATCACTGCGCCAACCTCATCGCGCGGGGCGAGCGTGCCATTTGAGTTGTAGGTGCGATCAGCAAATGCCTCGATAAGAAACGGGAAATTCATCTGCTTTGCGACCTTTTGCATGTACGATCGCGGTGGCCCAATCAACAAAGGAATATCTAGCTGGATTGCAATATTCACCATCATTTCTGCATACTCTTGCTGCTGAGCCGCATCTACATAGAGCGCGCCATGGGGCTTTAGATGTGTGATCGAAACGCCTTTATCACGAGCGATTGCCTTCAATGTTCGCACCTGACTAACAACCGCTGTTCTCAGGTCGCCCATTGCCATCTTCAGAGACTTCCGGCCGAAATTTTCGACATCAGGATACGAAGGGTGCGCCCCGACGAGGACATTGCGCGCGTCTGCGGCCTTTAAAGTCGCTTCCATGCTTTCAGTGTCTCCAGCGTGCCCTCCACAGGCCACTGAACAACGCGTTACGATATCGAGTAGTGCGCGATCCAGCGCTCGGCCATTTGGGCCGGGTAGTTCACCAATATCTGCATTGAGGCAAATTTTTAGATCAGACGTCATACCCGTTTGAATACCCCACTTTTACGAAAGGGATCAAAGGGGTTTCTGTTCTTAGAGGTCATTTTCTCATGTTATTTTCTGGTATGAGGCTATGGTTTGCCCAATTTGGTCTCGATAATTTGATTGCCGTCGCGGAAGATGTGGCTGTCTACAGAGTCTTCGCGGGTAATATTGAGAAGATTATACAATTTCTCGTCAGTCTCAAAACGCAGATTGGACGTAATCGTCACGAGTGAGTCGGTTGGGGCAATCTGGTAGTAAATCCAAACCACGTCTGCATCATACTCTATTCCAACAAACTGAGGTTGGGTTGGTCCCCCAGTAACTAAAAAGCGTCGGTCGACAAATTCACGCAACCATTTCTGACCCCGATTTGTAGTGAGAAAATCTGATGTCTCTCCCATGAGGTGCACTTTTTTCTCAACATCATGAAGTGATAATTTGTGCACAACTTCCCACGATTGCGTGTTCGCATTCCACTCAATCGTGGACAGCGGGACACCGACCCGGTGCGCCGCTGCGGTAAATGCAAATAGCGTAAACAAAAGATAAGCAAATAAACCTCGCAAGAACATTTTTATTCTGCTTCACCTTCATCTTTATCTGCGGATTCAATTTTATACGTCGCCAAACCTGCTGGTTCCACTTTCATATCGAACCGCTCCATCAAGTTTTCTTTGGTTTTTCTCTTATATAGCTCCAATCGGGATGGCTGGGCTTTGGCTGGGAAATGATTGTTGCTCGTGTCAACATCTGCAGTTTCCCAGCGCGGATCCAACTCGATTGAAACGATGGGCTCGTCGACAACAAACATCTTCGTGACGGTTTTAGAGTTGCGACGCCATATTTCCGCAGGCATTCGCACAATCTCTGTTTTCCCAGACTCATATGTGAATTCGACAATAATTGGCATGACCAAGCCGCCCTTATTTGAGAAAGTCACATAATAATATTTCTTATCGGATGAAAGCGCCTCAGCCTCCCAATCCTCTAAACCTTCAACCTTGTCTTTGAACGCTTTGCGGTCTTTTTCGGCCACCGCGAACTCATCATTTTCATTGTAGAAATCAAGCAAGGAGGGATCGCGCTCAACGGCTTTTTCGATTCCGCGATTGCGCTCTATTGATAGCGAAAGTGGTTCGCTTTCGGTCTCTGCACGCTGCAACGTTTTTTCGATGTCTGGATCAAGCGTATCGACGGTGCCTTCCGTGACCTTATCAATCGAAATATCAACATGATCTGTGGAGTAAAACCATCCCCGCCAAAACCAATCTAAATCCGTCCCCGAGGCTTCCTCCATTGTACGGAAGAAATCGTAGGGCGTTGGGCGTTTGAATTTCCAACGCTGAGAATATTCAATAAACGCTCTATCGAATGCCTCGCGACCCAAAATGGTTTCACGTAAGATATTTAATGCTGTTGCAGGTTTTCCATACGCATTGTTTCCAAACTGAAGAACCGAATCCGATTGTGTCATAATTGGCACTTGATTGGATGACTTCATGTAGTCAATTATATCGCGAGGCTCGCCACGCCGCGCTGGAAAATCATCCTCCCATTCTTTCTCCGCTACAAATTCCAAAAATGTGTTGGTTCCCTCATCCATCCAGGTCCACTGGCGTTCATCTGAGTTTACGATCATTGGAAAGTAGATATGCCCAATCTCATGAATAATGACGCCGATCAGCCCATATTTGGTGTTGCGACTATAGGTTAGGTTTCCGTCTTCATCTTTGCTTGGGCGCGGACCATTAAATGTGATCATCGGATATTCCATCCCACCAACAGGGCCATTCACCGATTGCGCTGTTGGGTATGGATAGGCAAACGAATAGCGCGAGTAGACGTCAATCGTGTGCGCCACGGCCTTGGTTGAATAGGCGCTCCAAAGTGGCTCGCCAGCATTCGGGTAGAACGACATTGCTAAAACATCTTCGCCGTTTGAGCTGGCATTTTGCTTCACATTCATGCCATCCCAGATGAATTTCCGCGATGAGGCCCACGCAAAATCTCTCACGTTTTTTGCATCAAATACCCATGTCGACATGCCTTCTGAAACGGTCTGTTCATTCGCGCGCGCTTCTTCAGGCGTTACAATAAACATTGGTTCATCAGCCGATTGTGCAGCCTGGTATCGGTCCAACTGTGTTGGGGTGAGCACACGTTTGGCATTCTGCAACACGCCCGTTGAGGACACGATGTGATCGTCTGGAACGGTCATCTCAACATGGTAATCACCAAACTCAAGCGTAAACTCACCTGACCCCAAGAAGACCTTATTGTGCCAACCCTCATAGTCTGAATAGGCATGCAAACGCGGATACCATTGCGCCAAGAGGAAAATGCAGTTTCCGTCTTCGTCCTCTTTATCGAAGCATTCATAACCGGCACGACCACCAATTGTGCGCGTCTCATAAATATTGAACTCAAAGTCCAGACTGAATTCAAAACTCGCGCCGGGCTTCAATGGTCGCGGAAGATCGATCCGCATATTGGTGTCATAAATTGAATATTCGAGTGCCGCGCCGTTCTTGGTTTCTACATTGCTGATTTTGTAGCCACCATCCAAATCTTTTAGAGCCTGCGCACGTCGCACTGCATAGTATGAGATGCGGTCATTATCCGTGTCCGTTCTGGAAAGATTATCGAGGCTATTTTCTTTGAACCGGTTTTGATCGAGTTGAAGCCACAAATAACTCAACGTATGCGGACTGTTATTTTTATACCGGATAGCTTCAGTGCCCGATGCACTGCGATTAGCCTCATTGAGCTTTATTTTGATGTCGTAATCAACTTCTTGTTGCCAGTAATCTGGCCCAGGGGCGCCTGACGCAAGCCGTGTCTCTGTCGGGGTTGGCCAGTCTTCATCTAGTTGACGGAACTTGTCTTCACCACCAGCTTTTGTTTGCTGTAGCGCTTGCGCATTGGCGCCGGCGATTAGAATCGAAAACGCGGTGAATAGTATGATGAAGCGCATGAAATCTCCTGTGTTGCGGAGATTTCTAAGCAAATTGTCACAATAGGCCAAGCCCGAAGACAAGATTTTACACGATTCACGGCCTAAACATGCAAAACCCGACCCTCGGCATCCAGCACGGCTTCATGCATCATTTCTGACAAAGTTGGGTGGGGAAAGACGGTATGAACAAGGTCCAGCTCTGTCAGCTCTCCTTGGCGTGCAATGACGTAGCCTTGGATCAATTCTGTTACCTCTGCGCCAATCATATGGGCACCGAGCAGCTCACCGGTTTTCTTATCAAAGATTGTTTTTACCATGCCGTCACCTGCGCCAAGCGCTATGGCTTTACCATTTCCGATAAATGGGAACCGCCCTACTTTAATATCGTATCCTGCAGCTTTCGCAGCAGTTTCCGTCATGCCTACGCTTGCCACTTGCGGGTGCGCATAGGTGCACCCTGGGATATTGGACGCATCAAAAGGTTCTGCATGTTTAGCGCCTACAATGCCTTCTACGCAGGCGATACCTTCATGAGTTGCCTTATGCGCTAACCATGGCGGACCAGTAACATCACCAATGGCATAAAGACCCTGCACTCCGGTTTTGCCTTGATTATCGACATTGATATGCGTCTTTTCAACTTTGACGCCGAGGCTCTCGAGCCCTAGATTTTCTACGTTTCCAACAATACCGACGGCTAAAATGACGCGGTCAAATTCCTGCGTTTGTTTTTTTCCGGACTTGTCAGTTAAATCCACAGTGACCGAAGTTTTTCCGGCTTTTAGGTTCTCAACTTTTGCGTCAGTCAGAATTTTGAGGCCTTGTTTCTTGAAATCTTTCTCAGCCATCGCGGAAATTTCTTCATCTTCAACTGGCAAGATACGAGATTGAACCTCTGCCACGGTGACGTCGCAGCCAAGTTCATTGTAGAAACTCGCAAACTCGATCCCTATCGCGCCAGAGCCGATGACTAGGAGTTTTTTAGGCATGATGTCTGGCGTCATGGCTTCACGATAGGTCCAAATCAATTTGCCATCGGCGGCAAGGCCAGCCTGCGGTATATCACGAGCCCGCGCGCCAGTCGCCAGCATGACGTGCTTGGCGGCATAGCTGGTGTCTTTTCCGGCATCATCCCGGACGATGACTTTTGGAGCACTGCTCCCCTTTTCGAGGCGCGCTGTACCGACGATTACATCAATCTTATTTTTTTTCATCAGGAACTTAACGCCGCCAGACAGCTGGCTCGCAACATTTCTTGAGCGTTTTACGACAGCCTTCAGGTCAACAGTAACATTGTCTACAGAGACACCAAATTCATCGGCATTCTTGGCTAGATGCAGCACCTCAGCAGAACGCAGCAATGCTTTGGTCGGTATACAACCCCAGTTTAGGCAAATGCCCCCAAGACTTTCTCGTTCAACAATTGCTGTCTTCAGGCCCAATTGGCTCGCGCGGATGGCAGACGCGTATCCTCCGGGACCGGAACCGATGACGATAAGGTCGTATTGAGTAGACATATTAAGACACCCTTATGGAGTGGATTTGTGGAGGATCAACGCAGCTAAAGAAGCATTGCTTCTGGTGTTTCGACGTACCGCTTGAAAGCTTGCAGCCATTTCGCGCCCTCGGCACCGCCAATAACGCGGTGATCACAAGACAGCGTAACCGTCATAACGGTTTTGGCGGCGAGTGATCCATCTTCATTGACGACTGCGCGTTTCTCACCCGCGCCCACGGAGAGAATCATTCCCTCCGGTTGATTGATAATGGAGCCAAAGCTCTTGATGCCGAACATCCCCAAATTTGAAATCGAGAACGTACCGCCAGTATATTCTTGCGGTTTCAATTTTCGTTCACGCGCACGTGCTGCAAGGTCTTTCATTTCAACAGAGATATCAGCAAGCCCCTTGCCTTCTGCGGAAAATACTACCGGCGTAATCAACCCGCCATCAATCGCAACAGCAACTGAAATATTCGCATGTTTGTGATAGGCAATACCATTGTCCGTGTAAGATGCATTGCAATCCGGCTCATCCATCAGCGCCATAGCAGCGGCCTTGATCAGCATGTCATTTACTGAGATCTTGATCCCTTCGGCCGCCGCCGCGTTGATGGCTTTGCGGCTCATCAGTAAATGGTCTAGTACAATGTCGACATTTAGAGGAAAATGCGGAACCTGCATGAAACTAGTGGACAGACGGCGCGCAACTGTTTTGCGCATACCATCCAGCGGTTTCAAATCATATGAGTCTGGTGCGTAGACGCGGTCATCCAATATTTGAGGCAGAAACAGGCCATCGACTGAACCAGTTTTCTGAGGTGTCGCAGCGCCCTGCCCCGCTTTCAGATCAACGATATCTCGCTTTACAATTCGACCGTGCGGACCGCTCCCGGTTATACCTGCTAAACTAATCCCCTTATTGGTCGCGATCCGCCGCGCCAAAGGGCTTGCCTTCATACGTGCCTCTCCAGAGCGTCGCTGTGTGGGCGCGGCACTCACTGTAGGAGCAATTGGCTTAGCCTCAGATGGCTCCATAAGTGTTGCGCTAGTATCGACTGGTGCTGGCTCTGCCGATGCTGACGCGACAGCACTCGAAGCGTCTTCTCCGTCCTCAGCGATCACCGCAATTACGGAGTTTACTGCTACATTCTCTGTACCGGCCTCAACAAATATTTTTGCTATGACGCCTTCATCGACGGCTTCAACCTCCATCGTGGCTTTGTCTGTTTCAATTTCGGCAATGATATCGCCAGATTCGATGGTATCGCCTTCTTTGACGAGCCATTTAGACAGCGTACCCTCCTCCATAGTCGGAGATAGAGCTGGCATGGTAATGTTGATCGCCATCGGAGGATTACCTTTTTAACTTACTCGGTTCAATTGCGCAGAAACCTGCGTATTTAGTCGACATAACAAACTTGTTTAGCGGCCAGAACGATATCTTCAGCACCCGGAAGGCTAAGCGCTTCGAGGTTTGCCGCATATGGCAAAGGCACATCTTTCTGATGCACGCGAGCCGGCGGGGCATCGAGAAAATCAAACGCTTCGGCCGTGACTGTAGCAGCAATTTCTGCGCCCACGCCCATAAAGCGCCAGCCTTCTTCACAACAAACAATTCTATTTGTTTTCTTCACGCTTTCGACAACCGTAGCTGTATCGAGTGGACGAATGGTTCTTAGGTCAATAACTTCCGCGCTGATCCCACTTTCAGCGAGCGTTTCAGCCGCCTCAAGCGCAAACCCGACCATTCGCGAATGCGCGACCAACGTCACATCGTCACCAACTCGTTTAACCGCGGCCTTACCAATTGGCAGGATGTAATCATCAAGATCAGGCACGGGGAACGTCGATCCATAAAGCAATTCATGCTCTAGGAACACAACCGGATTGGGGTCTCGTATCGCTGCTTTCAACAGCGCTTTCGCATCTGCTGCATCGTAAGGTGCAACAACCTTCAAGCCGGGTACGTTACCGTACCAAGATGAATAGTCGTGGCTATGCTGCGCTCCCACACGAGATGCAGCACCATTTGGTCCACGGAACACAATTGGACATCCCATCTGACCTCCAGACATGTATAAAGTCTTCGCTGCCGAGTTAATGATGTGGTCAATTGCCTGCATAGCGAAATTGAACGTCATAAACTCGACAATTGGTTTCAGTCCGCCAAAGGCTGCGCCAACACCCAAACCAGCAAAGCCATGCTCGGTAATCGGCGTATCAACAACGCGGCGGGCACCAAACTCTTGCAGAAGCTCCCGAGTGACCTTGTAAGCACCCTGATATTCAGCAACTTCTTCGCCCATAACAAACACGGTTTCATCGCGGCGCATTTCTTCCGCCATCGCATCCCGCAGGGCATCACGCACTGTCGTATCGACCATACTGGTTCCGGTGGGTATCTCTGGGTCTGTAAGAAGAGCCGTCTGGCGCACTGGATCTGGTTCAGTCTCTGACGTGGTCGCCTCCGCAGGGGCTGCAGGCGCTGAAGCTGCGATTGGAACAAGGGTCACGTCTGAAGCGCTCTCACCCTCTTCAAGCAACACCGCAATAACTGAGTTTACTTTGACGTTCTCGGTCCCCTCCGGAACCATAATTTTGGTAAGAACACCCTCGTCAACTGCCTCAACTTCCATCGTGGCTTTGTCGGTTTCAATTTCAGCAATAATGTCGCCAGACACGACCTCATCACCTTCATTTTTCAGCCATTTAGACAGCGTACCTTCTTCCATTGTGGGCGACAGCGCGGGCATTAAAATGTTAATCGACATTTATCCTGCCTCCACTTCACGCAACACATCCGTCCACAACTCATCTGGGTGAGGCTCTGGACTTTCCAGTGAAAAATCTGCAGCTTTTTTCACGATCGCTTTGATCTCTTTATCTACGGTTTTAAGGCTAGCCTCGGTCGCGTATCCCGCTTCTATTAGTTGCCCCTTGATGCCATCAATCGGGTCACGATGAGATCGGATATCGTCAACCTCTTCGCGCTTACGATACTTTGCAGGGTCTGACATTGAATGCCCGCGATAGCGGTAGGTTTTCATTTCAAGGATATAGGGTCCCTTACCCGTTCGGGCATACGCTACCGCCTTTTCAGCCGCTGCCTTCACCGCATAAACGTCCATTCCGTCTACGGCCTCACCCTCAATTTCAAAACTGATCCCCCGTTTATAAAGCTCAGTTTCAGCCGAGGCGCGCTCAACGCTCGTGCCCATGGCATACATGTTATTTTCGATGACATAGACGACAGGCAAATCCCACAAGGAGGCCATATTGAAGGCCTCATACACCTGTCCCTGATTGGTTGCGCCGTCGCCAAAATATGCCACGCTAATTTTGCCATTGTTCTTGTATTTGTTTGCGAAGGCCAATCCAGACCCAAGCGGCACCTGAGCACCGACAATGCCGTGTCCCCCGAAAAAGTTCTTTTCACGGCTGAACATATGCATGGAGCCGCCTTTGCCTTTTGACAATCCGCCGGAGCGCCCCGTCAACTCAGCCATAACCGCATTGGGGTCCATTCCGCACGCCAACATGTGTCCATGGTCGCGATATCCGGTAATGACTTGATCGCCATCGGTGAGACAGGCCTGAACGCCTGTAACGACCGCTTCTTGTCCGATATAAAGGTGGCAAAATCCGGCGATTTTGCCCATGCCGTACAACTGGCCCGCTTTTTCCTCAAAACGTCGAATAAGCAGCATCTCGCGATGAAATTTCATCATCTCATCTTTAGATGACTTGCTCGTGCTCTTTTTAGTCGCTTTTGGTCGCGTTGCCATGCTTAGCTCCATCCCGTTTCCATGGTTATGCAAACGCATTTGTGCAGAGGCAAGTCAGAACCTCTATGCTAATTTGCAGAGGTCGGTTCGCCACTGAGGAGAATTACCTCATCCGGATACACAAAAGCGAGCTTCTCTCGCGCCAATGCTTCCACAAAATCACGATCCACTGTTCCGGGATTGAGGCGTCGAATATCATCCGATAGTCTTTTGTTTGCGTCCTTTAGAGCCTGCAGCTCAGCCTTGCGATCCTCAAGTTCCAACTGGGAGTCTGACCAACGGCCAAGGCCCTTATCACCCGCAAAAGCGTGATAAGTGAAATATAAAACCAAAAGGCTCAGCCCGATTACTTCCCATCTAGATGTCATGGGAATCACTGTGTCCGAGTTTGGTTAAAGCAGTGTTAGCCGCCCTGCTCAGTCAACTTAGGCGCACAAAAAAGGGCGGATATGCGCGCGCACATCCGCCCTATTTACTCTGATTGCAGAAAACTACCCCGCATTAATACGGGAAGACCCCGCATAAATGCCGATTGGGCCAAGCTCTTCTTCGATTCGAATCAGTTGGTTGTATTTCGCGATCCGGTCAGAACGCGAAAGCGAGCCCGTTTTGATCTGGCCACAATTGGTCGCCACAGCAAGGTCAGCGATAGTGGCATCTTCAGTTTCGCCTGAGCGATGAGACATGACCGCAGTGTATCCGTGCAAATGAGCCAACTCCACAGCGTCGAGTGTCTCTGACAACGTGCCGATCTGGTTGACCTTTACGAGTATTGAGTTCGCCGCACCCTTCTGAAGGCCAATTGCCAGACGGTCGGGGTTAGTCACGAACAAGTCATCGCCGACAAGCTGCACGCTGGCGCCGACTTTCTCTGTTAGTGAGACCCAGCCGTCCCAGTCGTCTTCGGCCATACCGTCCTCGATTGAGATGATCGGATACCGATTGCAAAGATCAGCCAAATAGTCAGCAAATTCGGGCGATGTCAGCGACTTGTTCTCGCCAGCAAGCTCATAACGGCCGTCTTTGTAGAACTCGGTCGATGCGGCGTCCAAAGCGAGCGCGATGTCCTCTTCTGGGCGATAGCCAGCCGCCTCGACAGCCTTGAGAATAAAACCAATCGCCTCATCAGCAGATGCTAGATTTGGCGCAAAACCGCCTTCATCACCAACATTCGTATTGTGACCGGCTTCACTCAACGTCTTTTTCAAGGCGTGAAACACTTCAGCACCCATGCGAACAGATTCCGCCAAGCTGTCCGCGCTAACAGGCATGATCATAAATTCTTGAATGTCGATCGGGTTGTCAGCATGTGCACCGCCATTAATGATGTTCATCATTGGGGTCGGCAAAACGCGTGCATTTGAGCCGCCGATATATCGGTAAAGGGGCATGGCGCAGCTTTCAGCCGCTGCTTTCGCTACAGCCATAGACACGCCCAAAATAGCGTTCGCTCCCAAGCGGGACTTATTCTCTGTGCCATCCAGCTCAATCATCGCTAGATCGATGAGGCGCTGATCAGTTGCGTCCATACCTTCAAGCTCGTTGAAGATCGTGCCATTTATGGCATCTACAGCGTTGTGAACGCCTTTCCCGAGGTAACGGTCTTTGTCTCCATCGCGCTGTTCGTGCGCTTCATACGCGCCAGTTGAGGCGCCTGATGGTACTGCGGCCCGTCCGAACGAGCCGTCTGACAAGATAACGTCGACCTCAACAGTAGGATTGCCTCGGCTATCAAGAATTTCACGACCGTGAATGCTGTTAATATCGCTCATGGGCTCAGTTTATTCCCTGTGATTAGCAATTTGATTTGCAACAATGAAAAACGCCTCCTGCCATATTAGCAGAAGGCGCTGAAGATTTAGTCTCGCCAGAAGACAAGCGCAAGCGGACTAAATGTCGTCCTTTGGCTCCAACACCGGGCGACCGCGATATTCACCGCTTTTAAGGTCAATGTGGTGTGGGCGGCGCAGCTCGCCTGAATTTTTGTCTTCGATATATGTGTTCATCGCCAAACGATCATGTGACCGACGTTGACCACGACGTGATTTGGAGATTTTACTCTTGGGCACTGCCATGACAGGTATCCGCTCAATATAGGCGCACTCATGCGCGTGAATCCGAAACAGGGCTATTACCTAGCCATTGACTGAGATGCAATACCAAACCACCAACAAATACAGTTTCATCCCGGAAAAATAAAAAGGCCGCCCACAAAGGGGCGGCCGAGGTAAGCAAGAAGGACGTTGGCCTTTCGCCCTGGCAAAAAGCCGAAGAGCTCCGGGCCAACAAGGACTTTATAGCTGAACCAATATGAACGACCCCTGACCGTTCATGTTGTTCTGCGTTCAGGTTTCTCGTGAAAAGCGAGTTTTCTGAACAAGTGTTCAGTTATTTGGACACACCCCAGTCTGCTAAGACCTCCTCTGTGTGTTCACCAACACCTGCCGGACGGCTTTGAACTTGCGGTGGTGTGGCACTAAAGCGAGGCGCTGGTGCAGGTTGCATGACCCCTTCAATCTCAATGAACGTCTTACGCTCAACATTGTGCGGATGGGCGGCGGCTTCATTCCAGTCCAGAACCGGCGCAAAGCAGATATCCGTCCCTTCCATAATCTCGCACCACTCATCACGTGTTTTAGACTTCATGATGTCGACCATTTTTTCTTTCAAAGCAGGCCAATTTTTTCGGTCATTTTGGGCCTTAAACGCCGGATCGGTAATTTCCGCTTTTTCGAGCAAGAGTGCGTAGAATTGCGGCTCAATAGAGCCTAGTGATACATATTTTGCGTCCTTCGTCTCATAGGTGTCGTAAAAATGGGCACCGCCATCAAGCATGTTGTCCTGCCGCGCATCGTTCCATACGCCCATGGCACGCATACCCCAGAACATGGTCGTCAAAGATGCAGCCCCATCGGTCATCGCGACATCAACGACCTGTCCTTCTCCGCCATTCTTTACGTTAATCACACCGGCGAGCAGCCCCATCGCCAAATATAGCGCCCCGCCACCATAGTCGCCAACAAGGTTCAAAGGAGGCGCAGGTGGCTTCCCGTCGCGGCCCATGGCGTGAAGTGCACCGGTCAGCGCGATATAGTTCAAATCATGTCCTGCGGAATGTGAAAGCGAGCCATATTGGCCCCAACCCGTCATGCGGCCATAGACTAATTTAGGATTACGTCCGAGCACCACATCCGGCCCCAAACCATTGCGCTCCATTACGCCCGGTCGAAACCCCTCGATAAGCGCATCAGCTTTCTCAATAAGCTTTAAACAGACCTCCACATCCGCTGGATCTTTCAAATTCAAGCTGATCGAGCGGCGTCCACGGCTCATAACGTCATGCGCAGCGCCCGGCTTTCCCTCACCCGGGCGGTCGATACGAATAACATCGGCACCCATATCTGATAATAACATGCCACAAAAAGGACCCGGTCCAATTCCAGCAAATTCAACGATCTTGATACCATTTAGCGGGCCTTGGGCCATGCGTATTTCCTCCAGAGCTCTTAAGATTAGCAGATCATTAATTCTCAGTCGGTCAAAAGAAAGGGGTGCCGTAACGTCGCCTCAGAGCGATTCGAATAGAGATAACTATGACCGATTTTTCTTTCCTGGATACGCCGATCGAAATCGCAGCGGAAAGCCCGCGCCGCGAAATGATCATGTCCCGCCTTCGCGCAAGTGGCCTTAGACCTTTTGCCGCCTCGGTGCCTATCGACTTCAGCGGATCCGAAGCGCTTCTCATCGACATAGAAACTGCATCTCCCGAACTGCTCTCGCGCTTTTCGCGTGCACAAATGATCGGATTTTCTCGGCAGGTCATCATTCTCGATGCCGGACCAGCGAGTTCTGACATTCCGAATACAATCTTCATACGCCGTGATAATGATCTAAGCGTTTTGAAAGAGCGCTTAGTCGCGATGAAACGCCAACGCTCTCGCGCACTGGAAGTAACGACGCGGATCGAAACACTAACGGAGATGGGCGGGCAATTGCCGGTGGTTGATCCAGATTCGGCACCAGAAATTCTCTATCTCGGCGATAGCAGTCCCTTCTTTTTGAAGGCTCAAGCTAGCCTGAAAGATCGCGGTATCCCGGTGACGGCTGCGCTGACCATGAATACAGCACGCGACTTCTTAACCCAGAACCGTTTCTCAGCCGTTTTGCTAGACCTGACTTCTACATGTGACCGGGCGCAACAATTGATCAACTGGACCGCACCCGAAAACTCCATCACCGGTTTGCCTATCTTGGCGCTGGTCAACGCAGAAATCGATATGACCGAAACTCAGCGCGCCAGCCTCGCTTTTTCGTCTGACTTGATCGACCTCTCGCAACCGCTCGAGATAATCACTGACAAAATTGAGCGATTGACCAGAAGATTTCTGGCAACGGCCCCTATCCTGCCGACACTGGAGCTCTCATCCAAAACTACCGACTTCAACACAGGACTATTTTCTCGCAAATTCATGGAACGACATTTGGAAAAACAAATGCAGGCGTGCCAGGACAATGAAGAAATTTTGAGCATGATGACGCTGAAGTTAACAGGGGCAAACGCTATGGACCGGTCTGTGTTGAAAACACTGTCCAACACGGTGAAATCTCTACTTCGGGAAACTGACTGCGCCGCATATTTAGGCGCAAGCGTAATTGGCATTAGCCTGCCATTCACGCCGTATCGTGGCGGCGTGCGACTCGCGGAGCGGATCGTGCAAACCATTGGTCGAAATCAAGAACTAAGCGATATTAAAATCGAATGGCGCGTTGTTGAACGCCGCGCCTATCATTCGTCCAAATCATTGCTTAGTGCTGGGACAGCTGGCCCCTTCATCCGCAACAGCGCGGCCTAGCTTAAAACAACGTTCCCTGCTTCGGCCAATTCCTGCAAAAATGGCTTAACCAGCGCCAAACGGCGTTCGGCGGAGCCACCGAGGCCAGAATGGACGAGCTTAGAATCTGGACGCAAGCGCAAATGGTTTGGTCGTGAGCGGATCAGTTGCATTAGGCGCTGAGGATCAAGAGGTGTGTCTGGACGGAAGGCAAACACCGCGCCCTTCACGCCCGCGTCAACCTTTTCAATACCTATTGCTTTACACTCCACCTTGATCGCTGTGACCTCCATCAATTGTCGTGTCGGTTCTGGCAGCGGCCCGAACCGGTCAATCAGTTCCTGCCCGAATGCTTCGCGTTCTTCGGCGGTCTCAATGTCAGCCAGTCGGCGATAGAGCGACAGACGAACACTCAAGTCTTCGACATAATCCTCCGGGATTAGCACTGACACACCCAAATTGATTTGCGGTGACCAATCATCAACGACGTCGCCCTCTTCAGCATCTCCTTCACGCAAGGCCGCGACAGCGTCTTCAAGCATCTGCTGATACAGTTCCACACCCACTTCTTTGACGTGGCCAGACTGCTGATCTCCAAGCAGATTGCCTGAGCCACGCATATCCAAGTCATGGCTTGCGAGCTGAAAGCCAGCGCCGAGACTATCCAAGGATTGTAGAATTTTCAGGCGCTTTTCGGCAGATTCCGTCACGAGACGGTCTTTCGGCGTTGTAAAGAATGCGTAGGCACGAAGTTTCGAGCGTCCTACCCGGCCACGCAATTGATAAAGTTGCGCGAGTCCAAACATATCTGCTCGGTGGATTACAAGCGTATTCGCGCGCGGAATATCAAGACCGCTCTCCACAATTGTGGTCGAGAGCAAGACATCATATTCACCCTCATAAAATGCATTCATAATGTCTTCGAGTTCACTGGGCGGCATCTGTCCATGTGCGACGATGTAGGATACTTCCGGCACGTGCACTTTCAAAAATTCTTCCAGTTTTTCGAGATCCTGAATACGCGGCGCGACATAGAATGCTTGCCCCCCGCGATACTTCTCTCGCAACAGAGCCTCTCTGAGTGTCACAGTATCATGTTCAGTCACATACGTACGCACAGACAAACGATCCACAGGTGGCGTCGCAATGATGGATAGATCACGAATGCCAGTCAGGGCCATTTGCAATGTACGCGGAATGGGTGTCGCCGACAGGGTTAATACATGCACATCCGCTTTCAGCTCTTTCAACCGCTCTTTATGTTTCACCCCAAAGCGTTGCTCTTCGTCCACAATTAACAAGCCGAGACGATCAAACTCCAATCCCTTACCCAGCAGAGCATGCGTGCCCACCACCACATCCACGCTACCATTCTTGAGGCCTTCCCGCGTCTCGGCAGCCTCTTTTGCCGTCACTAGTCGAGATAGATGCCGAACCTTTAACGGCCACCCTGAAAAACGCTCCTTGAACGTCTTATAGTGTTGGCGCGCGAGGAGTGTTGTAGGCGCAATCACCGCCACCTGTTTGCCACCCATCGCCGAGATGAAGCCCGCACGCAGAGCGACTTCTGTTTTACCGAAACCCACGTCGCCGCAAACCAATCTGTCCATTGGCTGTCCAGATGCTAGGTCAGTGATAACGTCTTCAATGGCGTGCAACTGGTCGTCTGTCTCCTCATAAGGAAAACGCGCTGCAAACTCCTCATATACGCCATGGCCAGCGTTCACCGCCTCGGCCGTCTTCAACGCTCGCGCCGCAGCGATCTGCATAAGCTCGGCTGCCATTTCGAGGATACGTTTCTTGGCCTTGGCTTTACGCGTTTGCCAGCCGACACCGCCAAGACGGTCGAGCTGGCTGTTATCGTCATCAGAACCATAGCGACTAATCAGGTCGATGTTCTCGACGGGCAAAAACACCATATCGCCGCCTGCATATTCTAACTGCAGGCAATCATGAGGTGCGCCCGTGACATCGAGTGTTTTAAGCCCATTATAGCGGCCTACGCCGTGCTCAACATGCACAATCAAATCACCTTGAGACAGTGACGCGGCATCCATAATAAAGTTCGCCGATTTACGCTTTCGTCGCGGCGCGGCTAACCGATCTCCCAGAATGTCTGCTTCTGAAATAACGGCAAATTCCTCTGTGACAAATCCATCCTCAAGCGGCGCTTCGATGACAGTAAAGTCAGTCTTTTGAGATGCCTCCAAAGAGTGAACGACCGCAAGCGAGTCCAAACCATGATCGGCCATTACGTTGATGAGTCGCTCTGCAGAGGCTGGTGTCCAGGCGGCGAAAGCTACGCTGCGCCCCTCCCCCTGCAAAGATTTGGCATATTGAACAGCCGCCTCGAATACATTCGTGTCGCTTTGCAAACGTTCGGGCGCAAAGTCGCGTCCTCGTCTTGCACCCGCATCATATTCATTACCCGTCGCATCGGCAGGCGAAAACCGGATAACCGGCCGAATAGCAAGTTGCTCGTCAAGCTCAGTGCTGTCCAGGTACAACGCGGAGGCAGGTAAGACTTTGGCATTCCGCCTTTCGCCACCGCCAGCATCCAAGCGCGCATCATGGTAGTCTTGTGCTTGGGCCAGCCGTTCACCTGCAGCTTCCCCAGCTAAATGACCAAACCCGATGAGGGCTCCCTCTCCGCAATAGTCGAAGAGGGTTTCAAGATGCGAGTGAAAAAGCGGCAACCAAGCCTCAACACCCTGACGACGAATAGAGGCTCTTGCAGCTTCATATATTTGATCCCCTGACGGAGGGCCAAATTCGGCAAGATATTTTTCCCGAAAGGACGCAAGAATATCTTCATCAAACAAAATCTCGCTGACGGGCGCAAAGGCTACAGATCGCGCTTGTCCATTTGACCGCTGGCTTTCTACATCAAAGGTGCGAAGCGTTTCTAGTTCGTCGCCAAAGAAGTCGAGGCGATAAGGGTCTGAAGCAGTAGGCGGAAAAATATCGAAAATACCGCCACGGATCGCATATTCACCTGAATCTCTAACCGTATTCGTCCGCACATAGCCGTTCACGGATAAATACTCCGTCAACTCAGCCTGATTGATTGTATTGCCAACAGTAACGGAAAAAGAAGCTCGCCGTAGCGTTTCTAGTGGGGGCACTCGTTGCACGAGAGATGATGCGGTCGTAATAATTAGGAGCGGACCATTGGCGGCGTCATATCTCGCCAGCCTAGCCAGACCCGCGCAACGGCGCGCTGCGATTCCAGGCGTTGGGCTTTGCCGATCATAGGGCAACGTGTCCCAGCTGGGAATTTCAATGCAATCCAATCTCGGTGAGACATATTTCGCAAAATGCAATGCCGTTTTTGAAACCTTGTCATCACGCGCAACATAGAGGCCGATGCCTCCACGCTCAGTTAGCGCGCGACAAAACGTCAGAATATCTGCCCCAAACGGCGCTCCTGCAAACTGTGCCGGGCCACTTAGAGTTTTAAGAATTTGAACAGCATTCATATCGTGTCTCTGGATCAGGTTTGCCGCTTTGACGAATTAAAGGAGTTTAACCGCCTTGAGTCGTATGGCGATGTTTGACCAAACGCTGCATGACGGGGCCATTGTTTTCCGGCGGAATATCTTTTTGACCAATCAGCCAAGCATAGACCTCCCAATCCGGTACATTTAATATGGCCTCAAATTCATCCAGTTCGGCTTCGTTGAAACTGTCAATATTCTCATCCGCGAACGCACCGACAAGCATATCCATCTCGCGGAAACCACGTCTCCATGCCCGAAATTTCAATTTGCGACGACGTTCGTTCATGGTCTCAGGTCCTGTCTCTCAGTGAGAAGCCTGCTGGTATAGTGGAATCGCCTCAATGGTAAACCATCCATTGTGCACAAGGCACGCTAAGTTTACTTAAGGTCTATGCGAGACGAACGCCTCTTTTCCCTGTTTGAACCTGTGACAGCCCTGAATGGAGTTGGACCTAAACTTGCCCCCGCCATTCATCGATTGACCGGTGGTGAGGCAATTTGGGATCTATTGCTGCATTTACCAGAACGCTGGGTAGATAGGCGGGTAAAACATAGCTTCGACGCCCTAGAGTTTGACGAAGTTGCAACCGTTCAGGGAGAAGTCCACGCCTATCAAGCCCCTCACTCAGCAAAATCTCCTCATCGGATTCAACTTTTCGATGGCACAGGGTTTCTCACCTTGTCTTTCTTTCGTGCTGATGGCCGCTGGTTGCAAGGTCAATTCCCGCTAGGAAGCACGCGCATCGTTTCTGGTCGCGTAGAGGACTATCGGGGCGAACGGCAAATGACTCACCCCGATTATATAGTCGATCCGGCTAAAGGCGACCCACCGCCCGCTGTAGAGCCAATTTATGGCCTGACAGCAGGCTTGACCAATAAGCGTCTTCACGGCTTCCAGAAACAAGCCCTGACCCATTTGCCAGATAACTTGCCTGAGTGGATCGACCCCAACCTTAAAACCCAAAAAGGTTGGCCAGACTTCACGGATGCCTTGCGCGTTCTACATGACCCATCTGAGTTTGATCTAGATTGGTTTGCGCTTGCGAGAGAGCGCCTGGCCTATGACGAAGCCATAGCAAGAGAATTCGCCTTCGCTCTTGCCTTGGTAAGTCGGGCATCTCGCAATGCTCCCAAAATTCCCCCAGCGCCGGGGGCAGTAGATGATCTGTTAAAGTCTCTCCCCTTCCAGCCAACGAAGGGACAGATCCAATCGCACAAAGAAATTTCCAAGGACATGGCAGGCGCCCCGCCAATGCGCAGAATGCTGCAGGGCGATGTAGGCGCCGGTAAAACACTTGTCGGGGTTATGGCGGCGGCTCAAGCGGCATCCGGTGACTATCAAGTCGCATTCATGGCACCCACAGAAGTGCTGGCGCGCCAGCAATACGATTCGCTCACAACTCTGCTGTCTCCCTTAGGCTACACGGTCGCCTCGCTAACCGGTCGTGACAAAGGGTCAACGCGTGAGGGTATTCTGCTTGGCCTCGCCGATGGCTCCATCCAAATTGTGGCTGGCACCCACGCCCTATTTCAAGAATCAGTCAGCTTTCGCAATCTTGGGCTCGTCATAGTAGATGAGCAACATCGTTTCGGCGTTCAGGACAGAATGCGACTTGCCGGAAAGGCGACCGCCCCTCACATGCTTGTGATGAGCGCGACACCGATCCCCAGAACCCTTGCGCAGGCGGTGCACGGGGATCTCGACGTCTCGATCTTGGATGAAAAACCCGCGGGACGTCAGCCAATTGAGACTCGCATCATCCCAGATACGCGGATGGACGAGATAGTGGCTGCAGTCGGGCGTGCCGTCGGCCGAGGGGAGCGTGTATTCTGGGTTTGCCCTAAAGTCGATATCGACGATGACGATTCCACCGCGGTCGGACGTCACGCCGCGCTTTCCCATCAACTACCTGCTAAAGTTGGCCTCGTGCATGGCCGAATGAAACCTGACGAGAAGGACGCCGCGTTAGAGGCATTCCGGCGAGGAGAGTCTCAAATACTCGTCGCCACAACCGTTATCGAAGTCGGGGTTGATGTTCCTGAGGCAACGATCATGGTCATTGAGCGAGCTGAAGGTTTTGGCCTTGCTCAATTACACCAACTGCGCGGACGGGTTGGACGTGGCGACAAAAAGAGTTTCTGCCTTCTGCTCTATCGCCCGCCCCTTGGCGAAATTGCTCAGGAACGCCTAGAAACGCTCCGCAGAACAGAGAATGGATTTGAAATAGCTGAGGCCGATTTTGCCCTGCGCGGCCCCGGCGACATGCTTGGCCTCAAACAGGCGGGCGCAACCGACTATAAGATCATCGATCTAAACAGCCATGCTGCGCTGTTGGAAATATCGAGAAAAGACGCACGTCACTTTGTTGCGCAGGATCCGATGCTCAAAACAGACCGCGCCGATGGGTTGCGTATAGTCAAGCAGCTCCTCGCACCAACAATCGATTCACCAGGCAGCTAGCTACGCCTCTGCATCCTCAGTAAGTCGCGGCGGATTCGTGGGGAAATCCGGTACAACTAAACCCGCGGACAGGATTATCTTCGCACCTTCTTCAACAGTCATCTGCATCGGAATAACTTTCTCACGTGGCACATACATCAAAAATCCAGATGTCGGATTCGGGGTTGTCGGTACAAACACGCCGATAAAACCTTCGCCAAGATGGTTTTCAATTTCTCCTCTCGCTGGCGAAGACAAAAAGCCTACACACCAGGTCCCATCCTTCGGATATTCAATCAACACGACTTCATTGAATTGATCAGTTTTATCGTTTGCGAATACTTCGATCAGTTGTTTGAATGCCGCATATAGCCAATTTACAAATGGCACCCGACTCAAAATTCGATCACTTACCGTGAGAACGGAACGACCTATCAGGTTTGTTGCAATAGCGCCCAGCAGCGTAAGGAATACGATCAATACTATCAGACCAAAACCCGGAACGGCATAGTTCAAATATGTTTCCGGTTTAAGCGCAGCCGGCAACAACGGCACCACTCGCTCATCAATTTTGCTGATCAAGAATTGGAGGATCAAGAACGTGATTGCGATTGGTGCCGCGATCACCATGCCGGCGAGAAAACGTCCTCTCAACCAAACGAAAAGACTCGCCTTTTTTGGTGGCTTTCCGCTTCCAAACGCTTGGTCCTTTTTATCCTTCCGCGCCATTTTCCATCGACTCCTGTTGGTCCCAGCCTCTTACGCCACGGAACTCCTTGGCGATAGGCATTGAACGCGTAATTGTGGCAATCATGAGTATGACAACTGCAATTCATGAACCTCTGACCGCTTGGGCAAAAGAATCATTTGGCCAAGATGCAGCGATAAGCAACCTTAAGCGCCTGTCCGGGGGCGCCAGTCAAGAGACTTGGTCATTCGATCTGACTGACAGGGGAAGTGTAATAGAATTGATACTCAGGCGCGCGCCTATTCGCTCGACCTCTAGCGCTCAATCTGAAGCAATCGGCCTGACTAAAGAGGCCGGCATTCTAAGCGCACTTTCAGAACTTGGAGTTGCTACTCCGACGGTCAAGCACCTCTTCCAAAACCACGACACTATTGGTGATGGCATCGTGATGAACCGCGTTCACGGCGAGACATTGGCCAAGAAAATTTTGAAAAATCCTGAGTTTGGGGAGGCTCGCAAACGCCTACCGACCGACGTCGCGATTGCACTTGCAGCCATCCATCAAGCGCCATTGAGCAATTTACCCGATTTGCCTATCTCAAGCGGCTCAGATCAGCTGAAACGCTACGAAGCTGTGTATCGCGACTATGGACAAGAACGGCCCGTCTTTGAACTCACAATGCACTGGCTTAAAGACCACCAACCTACACCACTCCCCAACCAGCTCGTTCATGGAGACTTTCGACTTGGCAATTTGATGGTGGACCAGAACGGACTCTCTTCAGTTTTAGATTGGGAACTTGCTCACATTGGCGATCCCCGAGAAGACTTGGCTTGGTTGTGTGTCAATTCGTGGCGCTTTGGGCAATCGCACCATCGAGTTGGTGGTTTCGGGCATTTAGATCAACTGTTGGATGCCTACAACGTCAAAGCTAGCACCAATATCGTTGAATCAGAGATTGACTGGTGGGAAATGCTCGGCAGCTTCAAATGGGGCGTCATGTGTATGACAATGTATGAGGCCTATCGCACCGGCGCAGACCCCAGTGTCGAACGTGCGGCCATTGGCAGACGCGTGTCAGAAACCGAAATAGATATGCTGAACCTTATAGAAGGTCTGAACTGATATGCACGATACACCATCAATCTCAGAACTTATCGATGCTGTCCAACGCTACCTAAACGATGTTGCCCGCCCTGGCCTGACAGGTCATGCCGCATTCAGCGCGCTGGTCGCCTCCAATGTATTGGCAATTGTAAAACGCGAAGTCGAGTTTGGACCTGAACAGCGTTTCGATGAAAAAACTCGGCTAGTGTCAATTCTCAACGCAGACTCAAACAGCACCCTACAGGACCTCAACGTGCAACTCTGTGAAAAACTTCGCACAGGCGAATTAACAGCAGACACTCCCGGTCTATTCGATCACCTCAAAACAACCACAATTTCGCAATTAGCTGTCGATCAACCGAAATACTCAGGCCTAACGGCAACTGAAGATTGATTTTGATTATTAGCGAGATTCCAAAATGCGCCGCTCCCATCTTCTGACCGCGCTGTTAGTGGCAATCGTCGCCACAGCAAGTGCCGTTTTTTATTTTACACGCACAGTGACTCCAAAAAGCGACCTACCGGCTCGTTCATATGCCGCTGGTCAGAATTGGGACGTCCTTCCTGCTACCGCTACACCCCCAGTTTGGGAAACCGGCTGGCAAACGGATGTCTTCCTGATTCTACAAGCAAATTTTGTTCGTGGACATACAGAGGAAAAATTCTTAGCCAATGCCCAAAAAGCGCAAATGACAACGAAAGCTCACGCTGACGCGGTGGCCTCCTTCGGCGCCGTGTACGCTCCACTTATGAGATTTAACCACGCTGAGGACGTGAGTGCCGCACTGGATACCTATCTGACGGAGCACAACAAAGGGCGCGCTTTCATTATCATAACCGATATGGACATTGTCGCTGACCTCTCACAGGTTATGGGGAGCGACAACCATGGTGAGCGATTTGGCGGTTACTACCACACGCGCAACGATCCGCTCTCTGTTGCAACACCGTGCCCCCCACACCTTCTCGAACAATGTCTAGATACGATAGAGCTATTGAAAACCAAAGATACCGTATCGCTCGCATCTAGTGCTCTAAACTCGACAAACGGCTTGTATGAAGAATTTCAAACATATCTACGAACCGAAATTCATCCGATGGCGGAACCATTGGGAGAATTTGAGGAGGTTGAGATCATATCGACCAACAAGCCAAAAGAATCCTTCAAAGAACTGCCTTAAGCCAATTCTGACAAATCTAACACTTCAAGAATAGACTCTCTGGCGACGCGACACTCCTTAGCAAACGCTGGATCAGCCAAATCTCTCGGTGAGAGGCTCTCACGATAGGTTTCGGTTACAACCATCTGCAATTCATCGATCAATTTTTCGTCGAGAAATACGCCCTGATGACAGGCATTAATTTCATCCTCAGTCATAACAACGCGCAAACGCAAACAGGCGGGTCCACCCCCATTGCGCATAGAATCCCGCACATCGACAAATTCAACAGACCCGATCGATCCATTAGAGAGTGGCAATGCGTCACAATAATTGCGCGTGGCCTCGTTTTCGAAGCACTCTCGCGGGGCAAGCAACGTTAAGCGCTCCTCCCCCGGTATCAAAAGCAATTGAGAGTTGAACAAATAGGATTGGATCGCATCCGCTAAAGGTACAGCGGCGCGTGGCACCGAGACAAATACTGGCTCAAACAATCCTTGAGCGGCAGATTTAAGCTCACTTTGAACGCGCTCTGCCTCCTCGAACGCATCCTCATGGTAAAACAATGTGCTCAGAGCGCCTACGCACACAACATCATTATGGAACGCGCCGGCGTCAATCGCCTTGCGGGACTGTTTCGCAAAGACAGTTCGTTGTTCGTTCAACCCATGCCCTCTCGCCACTGCTTGACTGGCCATCAATGTTTGGCGTGCCGGAAATTGGCTCTCGTAATCTCCCCCATCCCGGCCATAAACAAACAGCTCAACACCCAGTTCCCCATGCTCTGCACACAAGCGAACATGATTGGCTGCACCTTCATCAGAAAAGTTGGAGTGAGACGGTAGTGCAGAACGAATGGCGAATTTGTCCGTATCATGAAATATAGAGATTAACATCGCTGTTGTATCGGGGCACTCGACGCTGCGGTGGAGCATCGTCGACAAATTAGCCGGGGTAATCTGCAAACGACCGTCACTTGTATCAGCTGACGGCGACACCGTCCCCGCATTAGCACTCCACATAGAGCTGGCAGAGTAAGCCGCTTTGAGCAATACAGGCGCAGACTTAGCAACCGCTCGCAATATTTCCTCATCAGGACCATTAAAGCCCGCGCGAATTAATAGATCAAAATTGGGCCTATCAAGAGGCGGAAATACAGCTTGAACCAACCCTTTGCGAACCAGCCCTCGCATTTTTTCCAACCCCTGAAACGCGGCTGCACGCGGATTAGACACGGCTCCGGCATTCCGAGCGCTCGCCAAATTTCCATCTGATAACCCCCCATAATTGTGCGAGGGACCTATCAAACCGTCAAAATTGACTTCATAGGCCATCATGAAGGAAACCCTTCAGCCGTCATCCTCTCTGCGGTATCCGCGACTTGGCTAGCCTGCGGCCACGCCGAATAATCCGCAGCATAGAAAGCCCCTGGTCTGAAGTTGCCCGATAAACCCGGCCCACCAAATGGCATTGCCCCGCTCGCCCCCACTGTTGGACGGTTTCGATTCATGATTCCAACACGCATAGTCCGTTTCGCCTGCAACCAAACCGCATCGTCATCTGTCACAATGCCGCCCGACAGTCCAAAGGCTGTCCGATTTGCCTGACTAATCGCCTCGTCAATGTCCTTTACGCGAACGATTTGCGCAAGCGGGCCAAACATTTCCTCGTCATACGTCACATGCGCATCCGTCATATCGATGACACCAGCGGACACGAACGCGTCACCTCTCCCAAGTCGCTTCAAACGCCGAAGCCCTTTTCCACCCGCTTTTGACAGGTTCATCTGAAATTCTAGTGCCTTATCTGCGGCCTGCGAAGACACCAACGGGCCCATAAAAGTATCCTCATCATTCCACGCGCCAACGCGAAGCCCTTTCGCGCGCTCAATCAACGCATCTGTCATCTCGCGCCCAAACGCAGTGTCCGGAATAATAATCCGCCGCGCGCACGAACACCGTTGCCCTGTCGACAAAAATGCCGATTGTGCCGCAATGTCAGCAGCAGCCTCAATATTTGCGACATCCCAAACGATTAGCGGGTTATTGCCGCCCATCTCCAACGCAAGGATCACTTCGGGTCGCCCGGCAAATTTTCGATGAATGAATTTTCCGGTTTCAACGGACCCGGTAAACAAGACGCCGTTCACATCAGCGTTTAGCAATGCGCCGCCCGTGTCGCGGCCGCCCTGAACGACGTTTAAGCACCCCTCGGGCAAACCCGCTGCCTCAAAAGCCTCAACCATGATCTCTGCGACTTTAGGGGCCAATTCTGACGGTTTGAACACGATTGTATTTCCCGCCAGCAAGGCTGGTACAATATGGCCATTTGGCAGATGTCCAGGAAAATTAAATGGGCCGAACACCGCCATCACGCCATGGGGGCGATGGGTTAAATGCACTGACCCAAAAGCTGTTTCGTTAAACTTCGAACCTGCTCGTTCGACCTGCGCGGCGATTGACACGTTTACTTTCGCCTGCATGGTAGCCGCCTCAACCCGCGACTCCCAAAGTGGCTTTCCCATATCCCGGCTGATTGCTTCGGCTATAATTTCAGTGCGTTTAGATAATTCCACGGCATAGCCTTCTAATATCCGCGTACGGTCATTCTGCGGAAGAAACGACCAATCTGCAAAAGCTATTCGCGCGCCAGCGACGGCAGAATTCACTTGTTCAGCACTCGCCTCCCTACCTGTCCAAACCATCTCCTTAGTGGCCGGGCAAAGAGATTTCATTGTGGGTCCATCACCGGAATACCACTCTCCAGTTATGTAAGCTCCGCTCATGTCGCTGCTTCCCTCTTCCATATTCGCGCTGAATCACCATCTTTCAGATTTAATCGGTCAATCAATTCTCGCGTGACGATCAAATCACCTGTTTCTGTTAATTCCCCCTCCAGCAAACAACTGCGGAAGCCTTCAACCTGATCATTGGAAATCATTCCCGTGCAAAGATTATCAGGAGACACCACACCCGCTCTTACAGAGACAATTTTACTCTCTTGTATGGTTCGAATATGCCTGCGCTGAGCCGTCACGAGCGGGCCACCATCAAAAATATCGACGGTTCGCGCGAACTCAAACCCTTCCCATTGCAACAATTTGAACGCGCCAACACCTTGCGCATGACACCGTCCAATAACCTCTCGCGCCTCAGGTGGCAGCAAGTCGACATAGATCGGATAGCGCGGCATCAAATCTAGAATAAATTGGTTATCTGTCACAGCTGATAATCGATCCGCTTCGGCAAAATCCATTTTGAAGAAGTGACGTCCCAAACACTCCCAAAATGGAGAAACCCCGTCATCATCGATAACGCCGCGAAGCTCAGCCAGCACTTTATCAGCAAATCTATCCGGGTCGGCCGCCATCAGTAAATATCGCGACTGCGCAGCTAATCGTCCTGCGCCCCCGCCTCTGTGCTCTGGCTTAAGGAACAGGGTTCCAACTTCTGTGTACCCTACATTCTCGTTCGTCAAAACCAGCGCATCCATATCAAAGCGCGCATTCGCCGCTTGACTGGCCTGAGCGAGGGTTATGACACGATAATTGAAGAAGGGTTGATCAATACCGGTCCCGGCTTTGACCGCAGAACACCCGACGACTTCGCCTGTTTCTACATCTTCCATCATCAACAAATATTTGCCGTGTTGGATATTATCGAGCTTGCCGAAAAATGCCCGATAGGACTTCTCAAGTCGCTCTTTAAGGATAGTCTCGTCGACCGGTAAACTCGTAAAGCCAGGGCCAGACAGTTGAGCGAGCTCCATCAGAGCCTCAATATCATCCAGCCTTGAGGGACGCATCACATACCGATTGCCCATCTACTCTCCCATCATTGCCTTTATTCCAACAGCATCCAATCTCCCATCCGCGAGACGGTTAAGGATTAGCCCTGCAAGCTGCGCACGTTCGACAAAGCTATCTACAATGACGAATTCTTCATCCGAATGGATGCGTCCGCCGCGCACTCCAAGCGTATCAACATTTGGAACACCTGCCGCAAATATATTGTTGCCCTCACAAACCCCGCCAGTGTCGACAAACTGTAAATCCAAACCCATAGATGCGCCAGTTTCATGAACGGCCGTAAACAGGGCTTGTTGTGCTTTGTTTCGCGGTTTCGGAGGACGATAGAACCCACCATGCAAATGCCCGTGGATACCGTCGCGCGCTGTTGCAGCTTCGAACAAGGCCTCCACACGTTCAGTCGCCCAATCGGCCGCTGGAGCATCTGGCGCCCGCGCGCCAAAACGCACAATTGCCAAGTCTGGAACAATATTTACCGCACATCCGCCATCTATAGAACCGACATTCACCGTCACCCCTTCATATTGACCGTTCAAAGCCTCTAACCCAACCACAAGCTCGGCTGCAGCCTCAATGGCGCTACGACCTTCTTCTTTGGCGCGCCCGGCATGTGCAGCGCGGCCGTGCAAGACGATGTCGAATACAGCTGAGCCTTTCCGACCACCGGACATCGACCCATCTTCCATCGACGGCTCAAAAGTCATACCAATATGCGCGCCTGACTTGGCGGCGCGCGTCAAGGCATCCGCACTTGCAAAATTGCCAATCTCTTCATCCGGCGTCAAAACAACTTTATAGCCGAGTTTGTTTTTGTCTGGGCCAGCCTCGAATGCCTTCAAGGCTTCCAACATGACGCAAAGCCCCCCCTTCATGTCTGCGAGTCCGGGACCATTGAAGCGGCCGTTCTCCAGGTCGCGAATCGTTTCAAACGTCCCAGCAGGAAACACAGTGTCGTAGTGACCTGAAAGAATAACCTGCACGGGCGCATCTGGGCGCGCCTCTACGCGGATCACTGGACCGGTTTTCGATTGTTCCAGTTCACCGGTTTCACCGACACTCTCAAAGTCTATCGGCGCATCGATGATTACGTCTGCATCCAGCTCTCCAAACGCTCCAGCCAGTGTATTAGAGAACGCTAACAATCCACTCGTATTCCAGCTACCCGTATTTGTCCGAGACCAGTCAATGGTCCGTTTCAGCATAAAATCCTTCTTATCAGACAAGCGCTCAATCAACGCTCGATCCGCTTCTGTGAGTTTCGATAGATCAGTCATTTTCTTAGCTTTCATACCCTCAGCGTAACAGCAAGAGCTGCCCACGCGTTCAGCGCAATAAAAAACGGCCCGACTATAAGAAGCCGGGCCGTCCAATTTCCTTCAACTAGTGTGAACTAGCGAACAGTGATTTGAACTTCAGAACGACGGTTCAAAGGCTCACGAACGCCATCACGAGTTGCTTTAGCAAGGCTTCCCTCACCTTTCGCACCCTTAGTGATCAAGTTCACGTCGATTCCACGTGACGCAAGCGCACCGGCAACCACATCAGCGCGACGCTGAGATAGACGCTGGTTGTAAGCGTTGCCACCTGAGGTATCTGTGTGTCCTTCGATAGATACTGAAGATGCAGCACATCCGTCGCCACCAATGCTGGCAACAGCCTGATCGATAACAGCCGATGCTTGGCTGGTCAGGTCTGCTTTATCCCACTCGAAGTACACCACGAACGCTTGGTCCATGTTTGAACACTGCACCGCTGGAGCCACTGCAGCCGCTGTTGGCGGTGGCGG
>JBOEGK010000006.1:0-150130 GCA_050633385.1 Hyphomonas sp. | reverse complement strand
CCCTGATACGCCAGACCTGTGTCTGAATCAGCATAGCCGTTTGCAGAAGAAAGGTCAGTGCCGTTCGTTGTCACGCGGTTGTTGCCTTTAGCATTAACGCGTGCGCCACCAACACCCAAACCAACATATGGCTGGAATGTGCCTTCACGGTTGAAGTCGTAAAGACCATTCACCATCAGGTCGATGACTTGAATGTTACCAGATGCCGCTGGGAATGTTCCAGCAATTTCTGATGACACGCCGAGATCCGGCTCGAGGTCGCCGCCACGGTATCCAGTCACACCTTCCAAACGGAAACCATTGTCGAAACCATAACCTAGTCCAAGGTTAAGGCCCAGTTGCTCGTCAACAGCCGCATCACCGGTCAAACCGCCAGCGGTGTGAGCGAAATTGGCATCCTGGTCCATAGTACCATCAAAAGATGCCTGAATGTCCGCGCGAGCGTACCAGCCATCTTCTGCATGAGCGACTAAACCGACAGACGCAAAAGCGGCCGCCGCAGTCGCGCACATGAGAGTTTTTTTCATACTAGATCCCCTATTGTGTGCCGACCACGGGATTGTTGTCGGACGTCAGGTTCATACGGATCAATACCCGCATATAGGTAACTGTTAACGCCATTTGTCGCGCTGGGCGAGAACAATTTGAGCATCAAAACAGTGATATTGAGGAATTTTGCAGCTACCGCGACCGATTTGCAACATATGATTAACGAGTGTTAAATCACATAAAAATACAAATCTATGTTTTATTTGAAAAAAATGGTACCGCCTCCCCGGTTCGAACGGGGGACCCCTAGATCCACAATCTAGTGCTCTAACCAGCTGAGCTAAGGCGGCATTGAATTCGCGGGAATACCCGTCATTTCAATTGATTTCAAGCGCAAGAATGCAACATTCGTCACAGATTCTCGCACCAATTAGAATCAGAGCTTTTGAACTTGCTCGTATTCGAGATCAACAGGCGTCGCGCGTCCGAAAATAGATACAGTCACTTTGAGGCGACCATTTTCATCGTCAATTTCCTCGACAGCACCTTCAAACCCTTGGAACGGCCCGTCATTAACCTGCACTTCTTCACCAATCTCAAACGAGATTTGCGGCCGTACACGTTCTTCAGACTGCTCAGTTGAAGTACCTAGCAAACGATCAACTTCCTTTTGACGCACGGGGAGAGGTTTCTTGCCCCCTTCCGCACCCAAAAAGCCTGAAACCTTCGGCGTGTCTTTGACAAGATGGTATACGTCATCAGTCATTTGCGCTTTCATGAGCACATAACCGGGCATAAAGCGGCGCTCGACAGTTCTCTTTTTTCCGCGTGCAACCTCTACAACTTCTTCAGTTGGCACCTGCATTTCTTCAATAAGTTCAGACAAGCCTTTACGCTCTGCCTGCTCAAGAATTGCAGCTGCCACTTTTTTCTCAAAGTTTGAGTATGCGTGGACGATATACCATTTGGCTTCAGCCATTGAGCTTTCGCGCTCCTTAGAAATATTTTTATGTCGATCAGTCTGCGAGTGACTAAAGACCGGTAACAGCCTTGACGGCTATGCTTATAACAGTGTCGGCGAGAAACAGGAATAGCGCGATAAGAACGGCCATGATCACAACAAAAATTGTGGCCTGCCGAGTCTCTTGAAGCGTCGTCCACGTCACTTTATTTCCTTCCGCCCGTACCTGGCGAAGGAATGTCAACGGACCAACTTTTTTCTTCTTTGCCTTTTCGGCCATTGTGTCTCTCACTTGAAAAAACGGGGACGTACCCTTTTTGGGGCGACTCGTCCACGGTTAAAGTGCATCATGCCTCTTGTGAAGCTATTTGTGGTCAATTGTGAGCTATACAAGCCTTTTATTGCCACTTTGCGGCTAATTAGAAAGATATTCGGTGTGGGGCACGCCCGGTACATCCACATTCAGCGCAAAAAGACTACCCGATAAGGGTCTCGCATCCAGCGCCGTGAATGACATCTCTTCGCGCGATGTAACAATAAACAACGTCCGCATGTCTGGGCCGCCAAATACACAGGCGGTAGGATATGGCGCAGCAAGCGCCACCACCTGATCAACCTCGCCACTTCGCGAGTAGCGAATCAATCGCGAACCACCAGAGATACAAGTCCACACGCCTCCTTCCTGATCGAGCGCCACGTCGTGTGGTTGCCCGCCCTCTTCTACAGTGAACGCTAAGGAGCTTCGTCCCGTCACCGATGCAACGTCACTTCCAACCCCATATTGGAGTATCTCATGTTCCGTCGTGTCACACGTCGTCAGCGTTTTTCCGTCTGGAGAGAACTGCATCCCCGTCGGCTTCATGACAGATGGCATCCGAATTCTCTCGGGACGACGATCGGCACCCATGCGATAATAACTGGCAATAGGATCGCGCTGATCCCTGTCCTTGGTGGCAAACCAAAAACTACCATCGGGCGCCACACCGCCCGTACTTATACAGGCTCCAGCCGGTTCATCCTCCAGAACCACCCAGCGTGTATAAGCTTCTGTTGCGGGATCATACAGGCCAATTTCCTGCTCACCTGCCATAAGGAGCGCGCCATCACATAACGCCAATGCCGCCGCCTTTATCGACATGTCATACCGACGCGTATTTCCTGTGCGCGGATTGTGTCGATGCAACTTGGCACGCTTATGATCGACCCACCACAAGAATCCCTCTGATGGGCTCCACACGGCGCCTTGCCCAAGGATGCAGCCTGTAGGCGCCACGCATCGGGGTGTCAGAATAAAACCTTGCACTACGTCCCCGCCCGCTAATCAAAAAGACACGATAGCCCATAACAATTCATCTAGCGCGAGTCGTCCCCTCCACTTCAATTTTGTCTATCAGCTTTCCCACGCAACGACGATCCGATATCAAAAGGAAATGAAAAAACTAGATCCTACAGACCGTATTGCAAGCGCAAAAGCATTTCGCGAGCTCATCGACATCATGGCTCAACTACGGACCCCCGAGACAGGTTGCCCGTGGGATGTAGAACAAACCTTCGAAACGATCTACCCGTACACCATTGAAGAGGCCTATGAAGTCGCAGACGCAATCGAGCGCCAGAGCATGCCAGAACTTAAGGAAGAACTGGGCGACCTTCTGTTTCAAGTTATGTTCCACAGCCAGATCGCTGCCGAAGCCGGGCATTTCACAGTCGAGCATGTCGTGCAATCCATTTGCGAAAAGATGATTCGTCGTCATCCACACGTCTTTGCTGACGGCGACAATCGTACCGCCGCTGAACAAACAATCGCGTGGGATGCGCTCAAAGCAAAAGAACGCGCGGCAAAAGAAGGCACCGAATCGAATCTCAGCGCACTTGATGGGGTCGCTCTCGCTCTTCCAGCGCTTCAACGCGCCGATAAGCTGCAAAAACGTGCAGGACGCGTTGGATTCGATTGGCCCAGTGCTGGCGACGTGTTTGAGAAACTTGATGAGGAGTTAGACGAAGTCAAACAGGCTATCGCTGAAGGCGATCTACAACATCTAGAAGAAGAAATAGGAGATCTGCTATTCGTCGCTGCCAATCTCGCCCGAAAGCTATCCATTGATCCGGAACACGCCCTTAGAAAAGGCAACGCGAAGTTCGAGCGCCGCTTCAAAGCCATGGAGGACCTCGCTGCGCAACGCGGGCAAGAGTTCCCCTCTTTAGACATCAATGCACAAGAGGCGCTCTGGCAAGCGGTAAAAAAGGCTGAGTAAGTTTCAGGCGACCGTAAGCGGTATCTCGGCAAAATTTGACCGGAACTGACCAAACTTGATGTCTGCGAGTTTGGCCGTAACTCGGATTGAACCATCATCCAAATGCTCTTCGGCGACGATTTCGCCTTTCTCGTGCAGCCATGAAAGCGCTTTGCCATCCTTAGGTGTCAGCACCACATCGAACTCAATCGAGCCCGTTAGCAAAGCAGCCTCTATAGCCAGCAGCAACTCACTTACCCCGTCGCCAGTGTGTGCCGATACCAGCACAGCGGGTACATCCAAACTATCTTCTGCAGCCTTCAATAAGGTCTCGCGACGCTCAGGAGCGATTAAATCGGCCTTGTTCCAAGCTTCAATGATTGGCGGCAAATCCAACCCTGTTTCGCTTTCGAGACGACGAAGCACCGTCATCACGTCTTCTGCTTGTTCTAAATCCTGCTCACTAGATCTGTCTCTTACATGCACCAGAAGATCCGCCTGCAATGACTCTTCCAATGTCGCCTGAAAGCTATCAATCAAATGAGTCGGCAGGTCTGTTATGAACCCAACCGTATCAATAATCGCAGCTTCATGAAGTGTCGGTAAATCAAGCTTACGGATGGTCGGGTCAAGCGTTGCAAAGGGCATGTCCTTGGCAAAAACATTCGAATTAGTGAGCGCATTAAACAGAGTGGACTTGCCCGCATTTGTGTATCCAACCAGCGCGATCACTGGTGTTCCAGAACGCTTACGACCCGCACGCTGAACTGCGCGAGTACGCTTCACATCAGCCAGATCCCGTTTCAGACGCAGAATTTTTTCATCCAGCATCCGGCGGTCTGCCTCTAGCTGACTTTCGCCCGGTCCAGATAGGAACCCACCACCGCCGCGCTGACGCTCCAAATGCGTCCACGTTCGGACAAGCCGCGATCGCTCATACAGTTGCCGAGCAAGTTCTACCTGCAACCGCCCTTCTTTTGTTTTTGCACGTAGCCCAAAAATTTCGAGAATGAGCCCGGTTCGGTCAATAACCTTAACGTGCAAACGCTCTTCCAGATTTCTCTGTTGAACAGGCGTTAGCGCACCGTCCACCACCGCAATCGTGCAGTCATTTGCGGCTAGGTCAGCCGCAAACGCGTCCAGTAAACCGCCAGAGAACAAAGTGGCAGAGTTAACGTTGCGTATTTGGTCTTCACGGACAAAAGCCAATTGGCATCCAAGCGCCTCGACCAGTCCAGCAGTCTCCGACAATCGATCGGCAGATGGCCGGACGCCGGGTCTGAACCATGGTGTCACAACGCCAGCAATCTCCGGCCTTGGTGTTCGGTCGATCCCTTTATCAGTCAATGACGGATCAACTTTCGTCGGCTTCCTCGTCAAACAACTGAACCGGAGCGCTAGGCGCAATGGTTGAAATTGCGTGCTTGTAAACGAGTTGCGGCGGGCGACCCTCCCCACGAAGCAAAACGCAGAAATTATCGAACCAGGTCACGACGCCCTGCAACTTCACGCCATTCACGAGAAATACTGTGAGCGGCGTTCTCGACTTGCGAACTGCGTTAAGAAAGGTGTCTTGGAGGTTTTGTTTTTTATCTGCGGACATAAGAGAGCCAATCCTGCTTTAGTTTCTTCTGACTATTCTCTATCTTGGCTACCCAGATTGGTATAATTGTGCAAGTGCGAAGAGGTGGTTTTATCCGCGCCAGAAACTCAGCGAAAGTGCTGGGATCAGCGCCAATACTTCTAATCTCCCCAAAATCATGGTGAAAATCATCAGCAAATGCACCCCCTGAGAGACGCCCTCAGTATCACCTGAAATCAGGGCTCCAGAGTTTGACAAACCTCCGATAGAAAACCGGACTGCCGACTCAAATGGGACATACATAAAGCTTAGCGCCAGCATCGCGGCGATCACCACGAACACATAGGCGACCAAATACACCCAAACTCCAATCACGCTGCGCTCATCAAGCTCGCGCCCTCTGAAGTCAAATTTCAAAATCGAACGGCGATACCCGAGCTGCTTAAACTCCTGCCCCGTACGCTTCACCAAGATGACAAGCCGTGCGAGCTTAACCCCACCCGCGGCAGACAAGGCAGACCCGCCAATCAAAGCAGGCAAAACAGCGATCGAAAGCGGCAGCACAATATCAGGTGCTCCGTAGGTCAGCGGTATTCCCGAAGTCGATAGTGAAGAGATCGACCAGCCAAATGCCCTCAAGACCCCGAAACCACCAAGCATTGCCCCGCCCGTGAACACGGCAACGAGAATATACCACAAGACTGCCTCAGGATCCCACAAAACCCGATAAGGGCGACCTCGCGCAAGTGGCAACCATAGCACCAATCCAAGTGTGCCAATGATCAGCCCAAATGTAAGCACCATGCTAGCCATATAGCTCGTCGGAGACAGCATACTCTGCTGCGGTAAAACTAGTCCCGTCGTGACGACACTGATGGCGTCAGCCAGCCCTCGCCCGGCACTTTCGCCACTCACAAACAACAATGAAGATATCACCAACACAGACACCCCCAACATTACCGCCACAGCGCGGGCAACACGGGGGACAGAATCAAAAAAGCTCGTTTCCGGTACGGTGAATAGTTCCGTTCGATGGATCCCGGGACCACCAAGATTGAGCGCCGCGAACACGCTCGCTGCAATCACAATACTCGCCCAGGCACCGATCAGGTGAAGCAACCCCCGCCACATTAAGAGAGAGGACGGCCAACGGTCTCCCTCAATCGCAATAACGGAGTGCCCCGTTGTCGTGAGGCATGATGCGGCTTCGTGAACGGCTCGAATAAGCGATGTATCCGCAACGCCAACAACAAAAGGTAAGGCGGTCGCCACGGGCGCACTCAACCACCATAAGACAATTACCGCTAGCGCATCAGCAGCCCTCGCCGGGCGAGACGGTTTGGGTGTCAGGAGCAGAATACTACTACTGACGACCACAATCCCAATCGCCATCGCGGCAAATGAAAATGCTTGCTGCCGCTCACCCATAACCGCTGCAGCAATTGCCAATACTGTGCCGCACCAGACGAAAATCAAATTCGACCAGGAAAGGATACGAAAAACAGCCGAATAATTCATCTTTAGAAGAAATCTGGGCTTAAGCGGAAATACTTCTCAACCTTCTGGACCATGTCTTCGCGGTAGAGCACAATCAGGTTATCTCGCGCCCGACCCACAACACCCGGCTCTACGAAGATCACCTCGCCATCCCTAACAACTGCGGCGGCGGTTACGCCCTTCGGCATGTCGTCATAATCCAACGGCCGCCCGATCAGGGAGGAGCTGTCTTGTAATTCGCCCTCGGCGACTTCAGCCAGACCATCCTCGATCGATTGCAAACCGATAATGCGTCCACGGCGCATCCGCATCAAGATTTGCGAGACCGTCAGCGCGCGTGGGTCTAACACGGCGTCAACGCGCATATCCCGCGCCAAATCGGCCAACTCAGTGGCATTCACAAGTGATAGAGCCCGTTTTGCTCCAGCGCGTTTTGCCAAATTGCATATCAACAAATTGCTTCGGTCATCATTCGTAATGGCAACAACAAAATCTGATTTTGACACGCCGGCTTCGGCCAATATGTCGGGATCGAGACCGTCACCATGAATAACGATGCTTCGCTTCAGTTCGGAGACTGCTTTATCTGCACGTGCAGCGTCCGCTTCGATCAATCGAACACGCATACCACGTTCACGCTCCAGCCTTTTGGCCACATAAAGACCAATATTTCCGCCACCCACGATGACGACATGTCCGTCATTTTCGTTCTGACGCATGAAGATCGAGACGAGCCGATCAGCATGATCTTCCTCTACTGCCACATAGGCCCGATCCCCCGGTTTCAGCACATCGTCAGAACGTGGGGCGTGAATTTCATCGTTTCTCAGAATCCCGATGATACGCGCATGAAGATCGGGGAATAGTTCGCGCATCTGATCAACGGGCGTGTCTAATAGCGGGCTCTCCGTATCTATTTCTAGCCCAAGAAGTTTTACCTTTCCCTTGCCGAAGCTGGCACTCATAACTGCGCCCGGTGTTCGGAAGCGCTGAAGAATTGCCTCTCCCACTTCGACTTCAGGAGAAATCACCAAGTCAATTGGCAACCCTTCCCGCGAGAAAATGTCCTTCCACGCGGGATCAATATAGGACTGATCGCGCACTCGGGCGATCTTGTAAGAGATTGAGAACAGCGTATGAGCGATCTGACAAATCACCATGTTGATTTCATCAAAGTGCGTTACTGCGATAATCATCTCGCAATCTTCGGCTCCCGCTCGCCTCAGCACGTCAGGGTGAGCTGCATGGCCCACATACCCACGTACATCCAAATCGGTCGAAACCTGATCGACAAGAACAGGGTTCTCATCAATGATGATGATGTCATGCTTCTCACGTGACAATCGACGCGCAATACCGTGACCAACTCGGCCCGCACCACAAATGAGCACCTTCATTACAATATCCTTGCGATAGACCTAGCTATCTTGCCTCGCCGCGCCTGAATGTACGCCCAAAGCCTTTAATTTTCTATGCAAGGCGGACCGCTCCATCCCGATGAACTCAGCCGTTCTGGATATATTCCCATTGAATCGCGTAATTTGGAGCGACAAATACTCGCGTTCAAAGTGTTCCCTTGCATCTCGCAGAGATAACCCAACAAGGTCTGCCGTTCCCGCAGCAACCGCCTCTGCGGGGCCGGATGATGATTCCTTAGGCAATTCATCAACGCTAACGGGGCGATCCGATTCTGCCGGCGACAAAATCAGAATCCTCTCCACAATATTCCGCAACTGCCGAATATTACCTGGCCAATCCATTGATTGCAGCACAGCAAGCGCTTCTTCAGAAAATTTGCGAGGGGTCAGCCCAGATGTATCCGCTATTTTGTCGGTGAAATGGTTGACCAACTCAATGATATCGTCACGGCGCTCCGCTAAGGATGGCACACGCAGAGGAACGACATTCAAGCGGTAGTACAAATCTTCGCGGAATTTCCCCGCATCAATCGCCGTCTGCAGATCTTTCGTTGTTGCGGATGTGACCCGCACATCCACAGTCACGTCCGAACGACCGCCCACTCTCTGGAAATTTTGCTCGGTCAAAACACGCAAAATCTTATTCTGTGTGCCCAGCGGCATGTCCGCCACTTCATCAAGCAATAACGTGCCTGTATGCGCCTTCTCAAACAAGCCGACGCGTATCGTACGGCCGTCTGAATCTTCCTCTCCGAAGAGTGCTGACTCCATCTGGTCTGGCGCAATACTCGCCGCATTCACAACAATAAAGGGCCCCTCAGCGCGAGCTGATTTTTTATGAATCAATCGTGCAGCCAACTCTTTGCCAACACCGGCAGGCCCAGAAATCATCACTCTCGAATTGGTCGGCGCAACTTTCTCAATCGATGAACGTAACGTGATTGCAGCTTGACTCTCACCTACCCAACGCTCGTCCGAACCCGCACGATTTTTCAGTGCCGCATTTTCATATTTCAAAGACGCAGACTCAATCGCGCGCTCCATCAGGTGCAGCAAGCGATCGGTTTTGAATGGCTTTTCGATAAAATCATATGCGCCGCGCCGAATGGCTGCGACAGCCGTTTCTATATTTCCGTGCCCGCTAATCACAATCACAGGAAGTAAGGGATCGATCGATTTCAAATACTTCAAGACAGACAGTCCATCCATCCCGCTGCCCTGGAGCCAAACATCCAATATAACGAGGCGCGGGGTACGCGCTCGCACCTCCTCCAACGCCCGCTCCGCAGTGTCAGCCGTGCGGACTGAATACCCTTCGTCCCCTAATACACCCGCGATGAGTTCACGGATATCGGGTTCGTCGTCTACAACCAGAATATCTAACGCCATTATGACGTCTCCTCTGCATCTACTAAACTATCTTTGTGTTTTGGCGTTGCGGCCGAATCCAAAACCAGTTCGGGTTCAACCGCTTGTTCGGGCGACACGTGAGGCAGGCGCATGCGCACGCGCGCTCCGCTTAAGCCGTCAGGTCTGTTTTGCAACGAAATCGCACCACCATGATCAGCGATAATGCGGTTTACGATAGCAAGCCCAAGTCCGGTCCCCTTTTCACGGGTTGTAACATATGGCTCGAGCAATCGATCACGAACTTGCTCGGGAAAACCAGGTCCGTTATCCTCAATTATAATTTCAAATCCATCCGGAGACGATTCCAGTTCTACAGCGATGTGACCGGGAATATCATCACTCTCTGCGCGGCCATCAATCGCTTCGGCAGCATTCTTCAGCAGATTTCCAAACGCTTGTCCGAGCAAGCGTTCATCGCCAGACATAATTGCGTTCTTGAGGACGGTGTGGAACTGGATGTCCAGATCGGGCGAAACAACACTTTGTGAGAAACTAGTCGTTTGCAGCAGCGCAACTAAATCAAAGGACTCCAGTATGGGTTTCGGCATACGTGCGAATGAAGAAAACTCCTCAACCATCCGGCCAATGTCGCCCACTTGCCGCAAAATCGTTTCGATACATTTCTCAAACACTCCATCATGATCATCTATTTGCTTGCCATAGCGTCGCTTTATACGCTCCGTAGACAGCATAATTGGTGTCAGTGGGTTCCGAATTTCATGCGCGATCCTGCGCGCCACATCTCGCCATGCGAGCTGGCGTTGCGCACTGACGAGACGCGTCGTGTCATCAAAAGTAATAACGCACCCGCCCATAGAGTCCGGCGCCGCTTTCAAGCGCACATGACGGATCTCTCCTGCTCGCTCAATATCAATCGATGCATCAACGTTCGCGCGTCTTTCCATTGCGTCTTTTGCATAACTTACAAATTGTGGCGCCACATCTTGCAGCGCTGCGCCACTCTCCACCTCATCACGGTCCAACAATTCTACCGCGGACCGATTGGCAATCTGCACTGTCAAATCCGGTGACACCTGCATCACACCGGCACTCACTTCAGTCAGTAGTGTCTCGATGAACTTGCGGCGATCTTCTTCAATGGCTCTGGCCTGTATCAGCTCTCCTCGCTGTGCCGCCAATTGAGACGTCATAGCATTGAATGATGTCGTTAAAGCCCGCACCTCGTCCTCAGGGCCAGTCACAGGCACGCGTACATTCAAATCGCCGTCCCGCACCGTGTGAGCGGCATGCGCCAAGCGTCCGATTGGGCCCGTAATGCGCCCTGCAGCTTCCAGCCCCAGCCTCGCGGCCAGCAACAGAATCAAAGCTGCAATCTGCGCATACCCAATCAAAAATATTGTCTGCAAACGCCCGCTACGTGCCTTCGCGTTGTTATATTGCGCCAACTGCGTCTGCGCGCCCCGAAGCATTTCCATCAAATTGCCGTCATAGGCTTTGGCCGCGTACATATAGCCTTCAAATGGTTCGCTAATGCGAATAATCGCAGTCTCAATGCCGCGATTGCTGTACAGCGTCATCCCAACTTCACCTGAGTTCGCCTCATCAAACGCACGAGCAGGTGGAGGCACAAGAACAGGATCACTCACACTCGCCTCAGCCACCAGCTCGACACCGTCCTCACCTAGAAGTGCAATCGTTACAAACTCACGATACGTCAGTGTTGAGCGCAATCCTTCAGAAAATTCACGGGAGACATCCGCCGACTGCACGGGAGAACCCTGTGCGCTTCCAATCAATCCACCCTCAAGGCTAGCATTCGCATCTCTGGCAAAATTCTCAATATCCATGGCGGTAAGCCGAACATCCATTTCGAATGTCTCTTCGAAACTGTCGACATAACCTTGGAAAATCTGGGTGTTCTGCTCCATCACAGTCTCAACCCGCTCTCCCAGCCAATTATCCAGCCCGCGTGTAATCACTGCACCCAAAAACACCGCAACAATCATCGCTGGCATCAGAGCTGAAAATCCGAACAGGAGGATAAACCGTTTGGCCAAACGGCCTTTGCCTTCACCTTGACCCAAGCCACGTATGGCTAGAAATTCTCGTGTAACGATGATGGCCAGCGCAATAATAACCAAACCGTTCAAGCCCAATAACCACGGCGTTGCGCCTGAGCCGGGCTGGTCTGGATCAACACCCGAGATCGCGACGAAGGTCGCAAACACCGCGACCAAAGCCGCAATGATGAACAGGCCCTCAAATAGCGCCAGTCTTGTTTTGGTCGTTTCTTGGTTCAAATTACTCGACACATCAGAACTCAACATCTATGGCCAAACCGCCTTGATGCAAATAAGTCACATATTTGTGGCGCTATGGCAACACTGACGCAGTTTTACCACAGTTTTGTGATCGACAATCAGTCTTCCGTGATACCCAAAGCGTTGATTTTAGCTCTCAGCGTGTTGCGATTCATTCCCAATAACTGCGCGGCTCTCACCTTATTTCCTGCCGTCACAGATAGCGCCAAACGGATGAGCGGGCGCTCCACCTGATCGACAACATTGGAATAGACATTTGACGACCCGTCTTCCCCGCCACCAATCAAGTCACTCATCACATAACGGTGCAAAAGCGATTCGATATCTTTCTCAAAACCGCCATTGTCGGTCTTGCGATCGACTGCGCCGCCGCGCAGCTCACGCTCAACATCGCGCAACGTGATCAGATCATCCGGGCTTAACACCGCTAGGCGCATGACCAGATTTTCTAACTCACGCACATTCCCCGGCCAATCATACGCCGTCAGCAAATCAATCGCAGACTTATCGAGTGTTTTCGACGACAAACCTTGCCCCTGCGCTCGGATAAAGAATGCCCGCGCGAGTTCAGGAATATCCTCTTTGCGCTGCCGCAGAGGCGGCATTCCGATGCGCACGACGTTTAGGCGATAATAAAGGTCTTCTCTAAATTCTCCCGCATCCACTAAATCCGCAAGACGACGGCGAGAGGACGCTATAATCCGCCCGTCGTTGCGGTCCCGCATTAAATTCACCATTTGCATCTGCGCATCGACAGACAGGTCGCCAATCTCATCAAGATATAGCGTACCATACTTGCGGTCTTCACCTTCCAGCGTTCCCGCAAGACGTCGCTCCACCTCTGTTGCGGGCATCGACGACAAATCGAGCGCGATGAAAGGTCCGTCTTTGGAATCTCCTAGCTGGTGAATTGCCCGCGCGGCGAGTTCTTTACCGGTCCCGCTCTCACCTTCAATCAATACCGTCAGGTCTGTATTCATTACACGCGCGATAATACGATACACTTCCTGCATCGCTTCCGAGCGTCCGATTAGCGGCAAACCCGCATCAGTAATCGCCTGCTGTGCTTCAGGATTGATCGCCTTTCGTCCAGCCTGCTTTGGCGGAGACTTCATGGCCCGATCGACCAAACCAGAAAGTGCGTCAATATCGAAGGGTTTGGGCAAATAATCAAACGCGCCATGCTGCGCCGCAGAAGCTGCCGTTAAAATTGTATTTTGCCCCGACATCACGATAAATGGCAGGTCCGGACGCGCCAGCTTCATAGACGGCAGAAAATCAAATATGGATGTATCGCCCAGATACACATCTGTTACGACCACATCCCCCTCACCATTCTGAACCCAGCGCTGCAAAGCCTCAGGCGAACTCGTGGCACGCACCTCATAGCCGGCTGCAACGAGCGTTTGGTTTACAATAAGGCGAATACTCGCATCATCTTCCGCAAGCAGAACAGTTTTATCCGCCATTTAAATCTCCCTCACCAATTGGCAGCAACACTGAGAACCGGGTTGACCCTGGTTCACTGTCCAATCGGATTTGCCCGCCATGGGCCGTTACAACTTCACTCACTATTGATAAGCCCAATCCCCGCGCTCCTGACTTAGAGCTTTGAAAAACATCAAAAATTGTCGCCTGTTTTTCACGAGGAATACCGCGCCCATTATCTTCAATCGAAACATAAATCGCTCGCCGCATGGCTGCACCCAGCTGCGCGTTTTTCATCGATAAACCCGCCGCATATGATGTTTTAATCGTAACAACGCCACTCCGCCCCGACTCCATCGCAGCCTCAGCTGCATTCCGAATAATATTTTGCAATGCCTGCTGCAAATGGTCTGCATCGCCTGATATATTGGGCAGTGACGGATCAAAATCGCGTTCAAATGTAACATCTCGCCCCAGGGCAGCACCCTCAGATGCCAAAACACGATCTAAAACTGCGTGAATATTCAGCGACTCCAGACGAGGCGCAGAAAACAGTTCAAATGCTGACAACCGGTTCACCAGTCGCTCAATCCGTCGCGCTTCGTCACGGATAATATTCAGAAGCTCTCCCTGGTCGCCATGCCCCTGGCGCTCCAACAGTTGCGATGCACCGATAATTCCCGCCAACGGGTTTTTTACTTCATGCCCAAGAATACGCCCAAACCCCGCAGCTCCAGCAACAGACTCTCCAGCATCACGTGCCGGTGTATCAGTGAGTGAAATGACGAACGTACCCGCTTCTGTCGAGCGAATCTTAACGTCGCAAATCGCCCGCAATGGAAAGGTAGGCCCAGAAATCGGCGTACTTGGCGCCATGATATCCCCTGATTGCCGCGTCGCCCGATCAATCAACTCAAACAATGGGTTGTCGTGATATACAATTTCACTCAGCGGTCGCCCCACCAGAGCGCGCAGCGACATCTTGAAAAACGCCTCAGCGGCCGGGTTGGCATCCAATACATTCCGGCGCCCATCAATTGCCAACAAAGCGATTGGAGACAGATCACCAAGTGATTGGGATTTTTCATTTATTGATGTCATGCGCTATGCCACCTCTCTTTGAAATTGCTCGGCATACACGATGCTAAGGGCCTGCTTTAGTTCTTCCGGGCAGCCGATCTGGCACAAGCGGGAGCGTGTCTGCCGCCGTAATTCCTCTGGCTTAAACTGCTCGATTGCATCAATCGCCGCCGACACATGTTTTCTCACCGTGCGCACCCCCAAATAGGCCCCATACAGATCAACTGAATCATCGATCTGCTCTAATAGGCTATCAAGCTGCTCTTCAGGGTTTGGCTCAGTCCAGGCAGATCCGCTCAGTGCCGCAGCAATTTGACCAACCAGCCATGGCCGCCCCATCGCCGCTCGGCCCAACATCACCCCATGCGCACCTGACACACTTAGCGCTGCGCGCGCTGTATCAGGCCCGTGCACGTCACCATTCACAATGACCGGGAGAGAGACATGCTCGACCGTTTCGCGCACCCGCTCCCAATCGGCAACACCCTTATAAAACTGGCACCGCGTGCGCCCATGCACCGTTAACATCTGCACACCAAGCCCTTGCGCGATCTCCGCCAGCTCAGGCGCGTTCAACATCTGGTCATCCCAACCAAGGCGCATCTTTAGCGTTACCGGCGTCCCGGCAGCCCCTTCGAGGGTCGCCTCTATAATACGGGTCGCCAAATCAAGATCGCGCATCAAAGCCGAGCCAGACTGCCCACCCGTTACCTTTCGCGCGGGACACCCCATATTTATGTCGATGACATCAACACCTTCCGCCACCACACGCCGTGCGCCCTGAAGCATGTCTTCAGGCCTCCGCCCCGCCAATTGCACAATCCAAGGGCTATTACCTTCATGACGGCAAATGCGGCGAACAACGTCTTCTCTATCCGCAGCCAGCGATTCGCCCGCAACCATCTCCGAAACCACAGCGGGCGCGCCAAACCGCACGGCCTGACGACGAAATGGTGCATCCGTGGCCCCAGACATCGGTGCGAGCCATACGCGTGGTGCTTCAAAATTAGTCATAAGACCATTGTTACCTTTTTTCGCGAACTCGCAAATGCCTAATTTTCACGCACGCGGCGCAAAAGCAACTCAACTCTTATCTAGCGCGAATTCTCTACATCACATACAAGTCAAAAGATGACAGTAGTTGCCGCAATAATCGCCGCAAATGGCACCGGATCTCGCTTCGGCGGAACACTCCCGAAACAGTATACGCAGCTCGGCGACAAGCGCGTCATCGACTGGTCAGTTGAAGCACTCTCCGATGATCCTCGCATTTCCCAGATTATCCTCGTGGGCCCGGCCGACTTAGGCTCGGCTCCGCTCCCTGATAAGGTACGACATGTTCCAGGAGGCGAATCCCGAACAGCATCGGTCAATGCAGGCCTATCTGCGCTCCAACTACAAGACGATGATCTCGTCCTCATTCACGATGGTGCCAGACCCGGCCTATACCGCAAAATCATAGATGACCTCCTAACCGCGCTCGAAACAGCGGATGCTGCAGCGCCTGCACTGATTGTATCAGACGCACTAAAAAGACAAACGTCATCCTCTTATGAAACTGTCGACCGCACAGGCATGGTCCGCGTACAAACACCACAAGCTTTCAAGTTTGGCCTGATCAAAGCTGCACTTTCAGACACGTCTAAAACCTATGTCGATGATCTTGAAGCCGTCGAAGCCCAAGGCGCGACAATCAGCATGACCAAGGGAGACGATGCGCTCTTAAAGGTTACTTATCCCGAAGATATCGCAAAACTGGAGACCTTATTGAACATCTCCCCGAAACCACCCAGAATCGGAACAGGCTTTGACGTTCATGCTCTGGAACCCGGCGATCATATTATACTTTGCGGAACTAAAATTCCTCACGATCGAAAACTCAAAGGTCACTCCGATGCAGACGTTGCATGGCATGCCCTGACGGATGCAATTCTTGGCGCCATGGCGCTCGGTGACATAGGCGACCATTTCCCCCCATCAGACCCACAATGGAAAGGTGCCGATAGCGCCGTCTTCCTTTCCGCCGCTATCAGCATGATCCGAGACCGCGGCTACAAGCTCGCCAACTGCGACCTGACAATCATGTGCGAGGCCCCAAAAATAAAACCTCACCGAGAGGCAATGCGCCAACGCACCGCAGAGGTTTTAGATGTTGGTATTGAGGCTGTTAGCGTCAAAGCGACAACAACGGAAAAACTAGGGTTCACAGGACGCTCAGAAGGTATTGCCGCCCAAGCGGCAGTCACACTCATTCCAGAACCGTCCCAAACATACGAGACATCATCATGATCCCCGATAGAATTCGCAATCACGCTATGCTCGTGCTCGACGATGCGCGTCAAAAGCGCCTAAAAATATGCACGGCCGAAAGCTGTACAGGCGGAATGCTCGCTGGCCTTCTGACTGAATTTGCTGGCTCAAGTGCCGTCTTTGAACGAGGCTTTGTCACCTATTCGAACCGCTCCAAAGAAGAGATGCTGGGCGTTGCCGGGGATGTCCTCGCAGATTATGGAGCCGTCTCCGAAGCCGTCTCTCGCATGATGGCCGAGGGTGCGCTTGAACAAAGCCGCGCCAACATCGCTGTCGCAATTACCGGCATCGCAGGCCCTGGCGGCGGCACACCAATGAAACCAGTGGGCACAGTTCACGTCGCCTGCGTCAGAGAAAACAAAGCCGTCCTGCACGAAATGCTGCAAACCGGAGACATTGGTCGGCATGAAATCCGAATGGCGGCAATGGAGTGCGCATTGAAACTTATCGCAGCGCAAATTTCTTAAGCGTAACGACGGGCGGCCTCTGCCAAAAATGCATCCATAATTCGCCCCGCCGCCATGTCTTCATTGGCTGAGGCCAGCAGCCTCAGGACGAGATTGCGAAATTCATAGTCGATCTTCAAAGCGATGGTTGAGCCGCCCCCCTCTCCAGAACCGATAGTCCATTTGGCGACGAGATGTTTGAACGGTCCGCGCACCAACGTCGCGACAACTTCACCCCGCTCTAAATTGCTGACGACTTTCGTTGAAAACCGTTCAGAGAACCCGCGAAACCCTATCGCGGCATCTCCCACAAACTCTGCGCTGCCATCTGCCAATTGTTTATGGCCGGATACACGCATCGCTGTGATCCATTTGATGAAATCTGGATAACGTGCCACATCAGACACCAATTCAAACGCCTGCGCCTCGGAGTAAGGTACGCCTACTGATTTTTGAAAAACACTCACAGCGAATTTAGCTAGACTGCGCCAGCTTGGCGTTACGCGCATCGCGCATCCGGGCAAAGTCTTCACCGGCATGATAGCTAGACCGCGTGAGAGGCGTCGCAGACACCTGCAAAAATCCTTTAGCGCGCGCAATTTCTTCCAACGCTTTGAACTCTTCCGGCGGCACAAAGCGATCTACAGGAGCGTGCTTGCGTGTTGGCTGCAAATACTGCCCAATCGTCAGGAAATCAATGTCGGCTGAACGCATATCATCCATCACCTGCATCACTTCTTCCTTGGTCTCACCAAGCCCCACCATCAAACCAGATTTTGTAAATTGGGTCGGGTCGCGCTCTTTAACTTTCTCAAGCAAGCGCAAAGAGTGGAAGTATCGCGCGCCGGGGCGAATGCTAAGATACAGACGCGGCACCGTTTCAAGATTGTGATTAAACACATCCGGCTTGGCATCGATGACTTTCATTTCCCAACCGGTTTTGCGCAAAAAGTCCGGGGTCAAAATTTCAATTGTTGTGTTCGGGGACGCAGTGCGAATAGCGTCGATCGTGTTGACGAAATGCATTGCCCCGCCATCTTCCAGATCGTCGCGATCCACCGAAGTAATAACGACGTGCTCCAATCCCATCTCAACAACGGCTTCTGCCACGCGGCGCGGTTCATCCTCATCAACCCCCGCAGGTGGCTTCCCAGTCGAAACGTTGCAGAATGAGCAAGCCCGGGTGCAAATCTCACCAAGAATCATCATCGTTGCGTGTTTCTTTTCCCAACATTCACCAATGTTCGGGCAACTCGCTTCTTCACAAACCGTGACTAGGCTCTTTGATTTCACCAGCGCTCGCGTTTTCGCAAACCCTTCCCCGGTGGGCGCTTTAACGCGAATCCAGTCCGGCTTCTTCAAAATCGGAGAATCAGGCCGAGATTGCTTCTCAGGGTGACGCGGGCGCTTATCGGAAGGTGTGCGATCGATGAGTGTTGGCATGTCCATAAGATGGACTGATCGGCCCAATTCTTCAAGGCAAATACATCGGATGCATGCCTGCTATACTTGCCAAATCACTCTGTCTCGGCTCCATAGATGAGAGAAACTGTATAATCTGCTGCAACAACGTCACCTTAGGACCCGTATGAGCACCCCAATTATTCCGGCGCCCCTGCCGTTCAAAATCTCCAGAACACGCACCGATCTTTTCGACGCTTTGGCCCGGGCTCAACGTGAATTCGGGGCCTCTAAGGTCATTGTGATCGATGGGGACGAGCGCGAACTCACCTACAAAGAACTCATGCGCGGAGCTCTGGCGCTTGGTTCAGCTCTCAAAAAAGGCTCATCAAGCGGCGACGCAGTTGGCATCATGCTTCCCACCAGCATTGGTGCTGTCGTGGCTTTCTATGCTCTCTCGGCGACCGGTCGCGTTCCAGCCATGCTCAATTTTACAGCGGGAGCCAAAAATCTAAAAAGTGCGATGACGACCGCAAAGGTCAAACGCATCCTCACCTCACGAAAATTTGTTGAACTGGGCGAACTCCACGACCTCATCGACCAATTGGCCCAAACGGCAGAAATTATTTACCTTGAGGACGTGAAAGACAATCTGGGGCTAGGCAATAAACTTAAAGGCTTGGTGGGCTCAGCAATGCCCAACCTGTTCCGCAAAAAATCTGAATCCAAAACACCCGGAGTTATTCTGTTCACATCAGGGACGGAAGGCGAGCCTAAAGGCGTTGTTTTGAGTCACCAAAATATTATTGCAAACGCTGAGCAAGTGCGCGCTCATATCGGTCTGTCAGATAAGACAGATCGGTTGTTCAATCCGCTTCCCACCTTCCACTGTTTCGGCCTGACCGTGGGTTCCGTACTGCCCATTGTTGCGGGAATACCGGTCATCTTCCATCCCACGCCGCTGCAACCTCGTGAAATAATCAAACGCATTGCGCATCATCGCCCCAGCATCATGTTGGCGACAGACACCTTCATCGCTCAGTATGCGCGTATCGCAAAAGGCGACCAACTCAGCTCGATCCGCCTCGCTGTCTGCGGTGCCGAGCGGGTCAAAGATGAAACCCGCGCGCTCGTGCGCAAAAAATTCGAAATCGAAATCCTCGAAGGCTATGGCGCAACAGAAGCTTCCCCGGTCGTTGCGGCGAACCAATGGGAGCACAACAAGCCCGGCACGGTTGGCTTCCTCATGGCAGAAATGGAGCACAAGCTCGAAGACGTTGAAGGCATCGAAGACGGTGGACGATTGTTTATCCGCGGTCCCAACATCATGCTCGGCTACTTGCGCTCAACCAATCCCGGCGTCATCGAGCGCCTTCCAGAAGGTTGGCATGATACCGGCGACGTGGTGTCTTTCGATGCTGATGGTTTCATACGCATTCAAGGCCGCCTCAAACGATTCGCAAAAATCGGCGGCGAGATGGTCTCATTAGCGGTAGTCGAAAATTGCGCCAGCGCCATTTGGCCAGACAATTTGCACGCGGCTGTCGCCCTTCCCGACCCGCGTAAAGGCGAACAGGTCATCTTGTTAAGCGATGCCCCAGACTGCAACCATGCCGACATTCTCGCTTGGGCGCGCAATCATGGCGTGCCCGAACTCGCCGTCCCGCGCAAAGTGTTCCATGTCGAAGAGATACCCGTTCTCGGCACCGGAAAAATTGACTATGCGGGCGTCAAACAAAGGGTCCAAGCCCTAACAGATCTTTAGTTTAATTGGCGTGAAAGACCGAAATCCGGTCAGCCACTTCCTCAGCATGGGTCACAAAAAACATGTGCCCGCCATCGTCGACTATATGCAATTCAGCATCAGGTATGGCTGCATGTAGCAAGACCGCATTGGATTTTGGCACGATACGATCATCCTCGCCTGACAACACCAGAGTTCGGGTCCGCAACATCGGAGCAAATGACAAACTGTTCCACGCTGAAAACGCCATCAATTGATACGTCACACCGCCGACATGCGGCATCGTCAAACGATCGAAATGATCTGACGCATTCGGATCAGCCACTTCACCATAAATTTTCATCAGATTTTCTTGCATCGCGTCATAGCTTATCAAGCTGCTCAGTCCAAACATTTGCGTCAAGGAGCTGGGTAACTCAACCGCCCCTGCGATACCGGTCGATGTCGCGCATAGGACGAGGCTGTTCACCCGGCGATCATATTGATGCGCAAATTGCTGCGCCAACGCGCCACCCCACGACATGCCGATCACATCGACCATGTCATATTCCAGCCGATCCAGAATTTTGGCACCCCAACGCGCTGCCAACCAAGGCGAATATGGCCATTGCGACAGCGGACTTAGCCCTATGCCGGGCATATCAAAGATGACGATATTGCGATCAGGAAACATCTCACCAATGCCTGCCACCAGCTCAATATTCGCCCCAACACCATTGAAGAACAGCAGCGCAGGTTGATCACTATGTTGTCGATTCCAATGCGCGACACGTAAAACATATCCGTCCACACGCGCCATAAATGTCTCTGGCTCTGATACTCGATTTGACATATGTCGGGGCTACTCCATTGCTCAAGCGATCTACGTGCACAATTTGAGCCAAAATTGCGATCATTACCTATAGACTATCCGATATAGGCCTAGGAAATGCTAACCGCTTTTACCCATGTTTTACCCCGGACGCACGTCATCCTTGCATCAAACGCTGTATTTGACCGATACAGAACACTGCTAAGCTGAAAAGAGGTCCAATATGCTGAATGAAACACTGGTCGACTATGATATCGACGGAAACACCTACGAAGGCGTTTTCGTCACGCCAGAAAACGCTCAAAATCTTCCACTCGTGGTCATTGCCCATGCTTGGGGCGGTCTGGGTGATAACGAAATCCAAAAGGCGAGAATGGTCGCGGAAAAATTTGGCTATGCTGCCTTCGCTATGGATGTATATGGCAAAGGCAAGCGCGGCACGACGGTTGAAGAGAATATGGCGCTGATGAACCCGCTTGCAGAGAATCGTCCAGAGCTACAAGCGCGCCTATTGGGCGGGTTAAACGCCGCAAAAGCCCAGCCGGGCATTGATACGTCGAAAGTCGCTGCAATTGGCTATTGTTTTGGCGGGCTCAGTGTTCTGGATATGGCTCGCACTGGCATGGATGTCTTAGGAGTTGGTTCCCTTCACGGCTTACTCGGCAGCGACGGCGGCTCAACTGATCGAAAAATCAAAGCTAAAGTACTCGTCGAGCATGGCTGGCTCGATCCGATGGCCTCACCGGCAGACGTCGTCACCTTTGCTGAAGAAATGGCCGCCACTGACGCTGACTGGCAATTGCACGCTCACGGTAAAGCCAAACATTCCTTCACAACAGAAGGAGCGAACAATCCAGAGATGGGCACGGTGTATGACACGGATGCCGATGCACGAAGCACAGACGGCATCGCCCGCTTTTTAAAGGAATTATTTGCCTAATCAGGATTTGCGCAAAGCATACCCGGCTGAACGTACGGTTCGAATAGGATCGTCCCCACCAGCTTGGCGCAATGCTTTGCGCAACCGCCCGACATGAACATCCACGGTTCTCGCCTCGACATAAACGTCAGAGCCCCAAATCGTATCGAGTAATTGTTCGCGTGAGAAAACACGTCCCGGATTTTGGAGAAAATGGTCCAGCAACCGAAATTCCGTTGGGCCGAGATGTATTTCCTCCCCGCCGCGCATAACCCGGTGAGCCACACGATCCACAACGATGTCGCCATCGCTGACTTTATCGTCTTTCAGTCCCGGTCTTAGTCGGCGTAACACGGCGCGCACGCGCGCCATCAACTCGGTCGTCGAGAATGGCTTCGTCACATAATCATCCGCGCCAGTGTCCAGTCCTCGAATCCGGTCACTTTCCTCCCCGCGCGCGGTCAGCATGATAATCGGCATATTTGGGTTCAACTGACCCGACCTAATCCGGCGACACACCTCTATCCCGCTAATTTTTGGGAGCATCCAATCCAATAATAAAAGATCGGGCGCACGCTCCTCAATCATCATCATTGCACTCTCTCCATCGGAGGCAACGGCAACTTCATAGTCTTCTTTTTCAAGGTTGTAGAGTAAGAGTTCAGAAACAGCGTTCTCGTCTTCTGCAATCAAAACATACGGTTTCATAAAGCGGACCCTTTGCGACATCTGAATAGAAGGCGTCTTACTCGTTAATGCGCTATCAGCCCTAAATTCGCAACTTAGCACGTCGCTGATAATTGCAAATTTGTGCGATATTTTCGGAATCTACCGCACTTCAGATGGTAAGTGGCGGTTAGAAACTACAGAAATAGGGAGTGTTTTCATAGGTAGGCATAGTGCCGCTTGAACTTCCCGTCACAATGGACCACACCTTGCCCATGACAAAACACTCCGAATCTTCCGCTCTTTGGCACGGCACCACTATTCTCGCCGTTCGCACCGATACCAAAATCGTCGTTATGAGCGATGGACAAGTTTCCATGGGCCAGACAATTATGAAGGGGAACGCCCGCAAAGTCCGCCGTCTTGCCAATGGTGACATTTTAGCTGGCTTCGCTGGTGCCACAGCTGACGCCTTCACCTTATTTGAGCGCCTTGAAGCAAAGCTGGAACGCTATCCAGGTCAATTGCAGCGCGCTGCTGTTGAGCTTGCAAAAGACTGGCGCACCGAAAAATACCTACAGAAACTCGAAGCGCTGCTTATTGTAGCCGACAAAGATTCAACGCTTGTCATCACAGGTGCAGGCGACGTGTTAGAACCAGAGCATCGCGTGGTCGCCGTTGGCTCAGGTGGCAACTATGCCCTCGCTGCCGGGCGCGGTCTGATCGAGTACGAAACTGACGCCGAAATAATCGCCAAAAAAGCCATGACGATTGCCGCAGACATCTGCGTCTACACCAATGACCATTTCACAATCGAAAGCCTTGACCTGTGAGCACACCCGAAATCAATATGAAGAACCTCACACCTAAACAGATCGTCGCCGAACTTGATCGCCACATTGTCGGACAAAACGGTGCCAAGCGCGCTGTTGCCATTGCCTTGCGCAATCGCTGGCGCCGTAAGCAAGCCCCCTCAAATATTCGCGGTGAAATCACTCCTAAGAACATTCTAATGATCGGCCCAACCGGTGTCGGTAAAACTGAAGTCTCCCGTCGGCTTGCAAAATTGGTCAATGCACCTTTCATAAAAGTTGAAGCCACAAAGTTCACTGAAGTTGGTTATGTCGGGCGCGACGTAGAACAAATCATCAGAGATCTCGTCGAAGCCGCGATCATAATGGTCCGCGAGAACAAGCGTGAAAGCGTAAAGCAAGAAGCCGCCGATGCCGCCGAAGAACGCCTGCTAGACGCCCTTGTCGGCGATGAAGCCCAAACCTCCACCCGCGAAAGTTTCCGTAAAAAGCTTCGCTCTGGCGAACTGGACGATAAGCCAGTTGATCTCGATATCGCGGATACAGGCGCCAACATGCCTATGATGGATTTGCCAGGCCAAGGTGGTTCTGTCGGCATGATCAACCTCGGCGACATGCTCGGAAAAGCCATGGGAGGGCGCACTAAACGCGTCCGCACAACAGTTGGCGAAGCCCATACACCCCTCATCGACGAAGAAGCCGATAAACTATTAGATGACGACGCCGTCGTCCGCGAAGCGGTCGCGTCGGTTGAAGAAGATGGCATCGTGTTTCTGGATGAGATCGACAAAGTCGCTTCCGGCAAAAGCCGCGGCGGCGCTGATGTGAGCCGCGAGGGCGTACAACGCGACCTCCTTCCCCTCATCGAAGGCACAACAGTCTCAACCAAACGCGGCGCAATCAAAACAGATCATATTCTGTTTATCGCGTCAGGTGCCTTCCACGTCTCAAAGCCCTCTGACTTGTTGCCCGAGCTGCAAGGGCGTTTGCCCATCCGGGTCGAACTCGAAGCCCTAAGTCGTGACGATTTGCGGCGCATATTAGTTGAGCCAGAAGCCAGCCTCACAAAACAGTATACGGCACTTATGGGCGCAGAGAACGTCGCACTTACATTTGCGGATGACGCGCTTGACCGCCTCGCGGATCTCGCTGAATCGGTTAACAGTACTGTGGAGAATATCGGTGCACGTCGGCTTCAAACCGTAATGGAACGCTTGCTGGACGAAATCAGTTTCGATGCATCCGAGTGCGCGGGCCAAACGATCAACATCACGCGCGAATATGTAGACGCACAATTGTCTTCATTGGCAGGCGACACTGATTTGTCTAAATTCATTCTATAGCAGCGTCGTCAACGCCATCTGCAAGACGGCGCACAGGCATATGCTTGCGCCCCCAATCCTTTAAAACACGAAGGGCGGGGCCAAGCTCTTTGCCCTTTTCTGTCAGCAAATACTCATACCGCTTAGGCGATGAGGAATACTGCACCCGCTCCAAAATCCCCGTCTCAACCAATCGTTTTAAACGATCAGACAATACGTGCCGGGTCATCTGCCCAGAGGCGATGAATTCTTCAAACTTCGATTTCCCCAAAAAACAATCGCGCAAGACCAGCATGGTCCATCGATCGCCAATAACCGACAAGCAGCGCGCAACAGGGCACCAATTATCTGACAAATCAGACCATTTCATCGTTGACGACCTCCCGTGAATTTAGTTAGTTCCAATTTAGAACTAACGAGTGAGTGTTAAACATGTCTAAAGCCTTTGACTTCTTCTACGACTATATCAGCCCTTTTTCCTATATCGGGTTTTACAAAGCAGAGGCCATCGCAAAGCGCACCGGCGCGACCATGAATATCCGCCCCGTATTCCTTGGCGCAATCATGAAAGCCAGCGGAAACACGCCTCCTGGAATGGTCCCGGCGAAGGGGAACTATATGATGAAAGACCTCCAGCGAGTCAGTGCGCATCACGGACTCACCCTCATCATGAATCCACATTTCCCAATGATGGATACACGACCTTTATTGCGCGCAACGATCGCGCTTCAAGACAACCCTGCCCTCCAACGCAAATTAATCGACACCTCATTTGCCGCCGTATGGAACAATGCAAAAGGCATCAATGTTGGCGACTGGATACAACTTGATCCGGTACTCACCGACGCGGGTCTGGATGTGGCACAAATCCACGCTGCGGCTGCCTCAGAAGAGGCTGACATGCAGTTTCGCACCAACACAAACGACGCCATCAAGCATGGCGCATTCGGCGCACCCAGCATGCTCGTCGATGGTGAACTCTATTTTGGACACGACCGCTTGGATTATGTCGAACGCGCACTAACCAACTAGGCAAGAATGCCCTGAGCTTGCGCGAGCTGTTTGTATGGCGTTTTTGGCCGTGGCCCAAAATGACTAATCACCTCGCCCGCCGCAATATGGCCGAGTTTCGCGCACGTCTCTAGCGGCAATCCGTTTGTGTAGCCGAACAAAAATCCCGCCGCATACTGATCACCTGCACCCGTCGTGTCGATCACCTTATCAACGGCGCCTGCGGGTGCGACAATCATGTCGCCGGCGCCAATTACAACACTACCCTTTTCACTTCGCGTGACGGCGGCGACTTTCGTGTCTGCCGCCAATTGCATCATTGCCGCGTCAAAATCGTCGGTCTCATATAGCGACAAAACCTCGTCTTCATTGGCGAACACAACATCCACATGACCTTTGATAAGATGCAGGAAACTCGCCCGGTGACGATCTACGCAAAAGGAATCTGACAAGGTGAGTGACACTTCCCTGTCGGCAGCACGCGCCACCTCAGCCGCATGGACAAACGCTGCCTTCGCAGCCTCCTTATCGAATAAATAGCCTTCAAGATAAATGAGCTTAGCGTCTCTTATCATCTCTTCGTCCACGTCTTCAGGCGAAAACTCAACAGACGCTCCCAAAAACGTATTCATGCTGCGCGCGCCATCATCATTTACGAAGATGATCGAACGCGCTGTCGCCGGTCCCGTCTTCAGTGGTGGTGTATCAAACGCGACATCGACAGTTTTAATCTCTTCACGGAATTGATCCCCCAAAGGATCGCTCGCCACCTTGCCAATAAAGCCAGATTTGCCACCAAAGCTCGATATGCCCACCAACGTATTCGCGCCGCTACCGCCAGATGTAATAATCGGATCGCGCGCAACTCGGGTCAGCTCTTCAGCGCGAGGCTCGTCAATCAAATTCATCGCATTTTTGGTGATGTTCCATTCAGCTAGAAACGCGTCATCGGTCGACGACAACACATCAACAATCGCGTTTCCAAGTCCTACGACATCATATTTTGCAATGGCCAAGTCACAGCTCCTTTTTGGTCCAGCCTGCCTTGCCAGAGCAATTGCGCGCTGACAACTTGTCTAGCCACATAAAAAAGGGGCTGCGCGCATAAGCACACAGCCCCTTCTCACAAGATGTCAGCTCAGACTACTTTCCGAAGCCGTAAACAAGCGCAATTTTTGTTGCTGTATCCGTGTCCTCAAAACCCAGTGGCGGGTTCGTGTCGTAACGCACGTCGAATGAAACCCGCGCAGACAAAGCACCCGTTAGGGCCGCAGTCACACCAATAGAATTGGCGAGCTGAGTGGACTCTTCAGCGTACAACACGTCCGTATTGTTGGTCAGAGATACATTCTCGTTGAACGCATATCCAAACTCAGAGCGGCCAACAGCGCCAAAGCTGGTTTCTGTTTCGCCAGTTGTTCTAAGTTCATCAATCTTCACACCCGGACCACCACGCACTGACCAAGTTGTCGTGTCATTGTCATAGATGGAATAACCCAGACCACCGCCGACGAATGAGCGGCTATCAAAGCCTGTGAACTGATCTGACTCATATGAAACCCGGCCAAATCCAAACAGGCGATCATTGATTTGACGATCTACGTTACCTGCGAGGAAGTAACGGTTGCGCGTTTCAACACCATCAATCTCGCCATAGTCCGCAGCGGCTTCAACGCCGTAAGTCCAAACGCCAGCTGTGCGTGCGAGGTCTACGCCAAGCCCCAAATCAGTGGTTTCTGTGTTGCCTGATGTTGTACCCGCGCTCAATGAGCCTTCGCCCGCCCAACCTTCTGCGTTTTCGGCAACGGCCTGCGGTGCCAGCGCGAGCATACCCGCAGCGGCGAGGATAGCTGTGAAAGTGTTTGATTGAATAGTCATGAAATTTACTCCTTAATTGTGGAGCACGATTTCTCTCGGAAATGGGGCGCCGACACATCTAAAATGTGGCGAACTGATGGCCAGAATCTCGCGCGATAAATTTGCAACACTGTTGTAATTTTGCCGCCTACCTCTTGGGGCCAAGTGACGAAATCGTCGCCGGATCAGGTGTTTTGGGTTTGAACTTACACAAATCACTGATGACGCATTGCCAGCATTCGGGCTTACGTGCCTTGCAGACGTACCGGCCGTGCAAAATCAACCAATGATGTGCGCCCAATTTATACTCATCAGGCACAGTTCGCTCCAGCGAAGCCTCTACCTCATCAGGCGTTTTACCCGGCGCCATCCCCGTCCTGTTCGACACACGAAAAATATGTGTGTCGACCGCAATCGTAGGCATCCCGAACGCTTCGTTCAGAACCACATTCGCGGTCTTACGTCCTACGCCCGGCAATAAGATGAGTTCATCACGTGTTTGCGGGACTTCTCCGCCAAAATCGTCGATCAGCATTTGGCTCAACGCCACAACATTCTTGGCTTTGTTACGCCACAGGCCAATTGTCTTTACATGCTCAGAAACACCCTCAACCCCCAGCGCGACCATCTCTTCAGGGGTGCTTGCGGCGGCGAACAGGCCCTTGGTCGCCTTATTAACCCCCACATCCGTCGCCTGCGCGGATAAGGCGACAGCCACAACCAACGTGTAAGGGCTGGTATAGTCTAATTCAGTCTTTGGAGACGGGCGGTCTTTCGCGAGAATTGCGAACACTTCAGCAGATTTTGCTTTGGCAAAAACCCGTGGGCGAGGTTTACGGCTCATCAGTTGTGCCTCAATTTTTGAAACTTCACGGTGTTTACGTCGCATTGGAGCAAACACAAGACTGCCGTTTAATACCGCACATGCCCCAAGCACCCGAAACGATCTATATGGACGCTGTCCTTACACCCAACCAATCCCTCTCGCGGAGAGGGTTCTTGATTGTCATGATCGGGCTAAGCGCGATCAGTTTTTCAACGGGTCTGGCCTTCTACTCGATTGGCGCGCTCCCCGTTGCGGGCTTCTTCGGCGCTGATTTGTTGGCCATGTATCTCGCATTCCGCTGGGCATTTCGCGCGCAAAAGGAACATACCCAAGTTAAAATCACGACACATACGGTCCATCTGCTTCATACGAGAAAAAATGGTTCAACGCTTTCAGCCGAAATGCCCACGGCGTTCACACGTGTCCACCTCACACCTCCGGCGGCCTCACCAGCAATACCGCATCTCCATGTCGAGTCGGGTGGAAAATCATTCATAATCGGCCGTTTTTTAGCCGAAGACGAACGCTTAAGTCTTTCAGAGGCGATGCAGCAAGCCATCCTTTCCGCCCGCTCCGAGCGCTACCCCTCCCATTAAAATCCAAACTACATCTCAAAAAAATGACGCCTGCGTCATAGATTTTATCTCAAAATATGCTATAAACGGATCCAACATGATTCAGCCTGCGCAAAGACAGGCCATTAGCGGAGAGAAAAAATGGCAGCCGATACAGCGACTCCTATTGATTCAGTACTTAAACGCCCAGAAATCACCAAGCGCCCCCCCCTGCACGAGAAATATCTCAATATCGGCGACGAAGTCCCACATGCGAGCGAACTGAAGCTTGAAGATCTGGACCTCACAGATTCCGAAATTTGGCGTCAGGGTAAATACTGGAGCTATTTCGAACGCCTGCGCAATGAAGACCCCCTTCACTATGTCGAAGACAGCTTTTTCGGTCCTTACTGGTCCGTCACTCGCTACGAAGACATTATGAAAATCGACATTGACCACAAGCGGTTCTCTTCAAGTTTTGAGCATGGCGGCATTGTCCTCGGTGAACCTATGGAAGATTTCGAACTTCCAATGTTTATCGCAATGGATGAGCCGAAACATGCAGAGCAACGCCGCACGGTTCAGCCCGCTGTCGCGCCAAATATGCTCAAGGAATATGAGGCTGTTATCCGCTCGCGTACGCAAGCCTTGCTTGACTCGCTGCCCGTTGGCGAACCCTTCGACTGGGTGGATAAAGTGTCTGTCGAACTGACAACAATGATGCTGGCCACCCTGTTCGATTTCCCTTTCGAAGACCGCCGCAAACTGACCCATTGGTCAGACATGGCGACCGGCATGAACAATCCCGACATCTGCCCCGGCGGTGAAGAACAATGGCGTCAGGAAATGATGGAATGTCTGACGACCTTCATGACCATCTTTCAGGAGCGCGGCGCGCAGGAACAAAAGTTCGACCTGATGAGCCTGCTGGCGCATGGCGAAAAAACCCGCAACATGACGCCTATGGAACTGCTCGGTAACGTCATCCTGCTTATCGTTGGCGGCAATGACACAACCCGCAATTCTATGACGGCGTCTGTCTACGCACTCAACAAATTCCCGGACCAATTCGAAAAACTGAAAGCAGACCCAAGCCTGATTCCAAACATGGTGTCTGAAACAATCCGCTGGCAAACGCCGCTCGCCTTCATGCGCCGTACCGCGCTGGAAGACGTCGAAATGCACGGCAAGACAATCAAAAAAGGCGACCAGATTGCGATGTGGTATGTCTCTGGTAATCGCGACGAAACATTCTGGGAAAACCCGAACGACTATGACATCGAGCGTGAAAATGCCCGCCGCCACATCTCATTCGGTTTTGGCATTCACCGCTGCGTCGGCAACCGCCTGGCAGAACTGCAACTCCAGATTCTCTGGCAAGAGCTGCTAGAGCGATTCAGCGACATCGAAGTTTTGGATGAACCATCCCTGACCCAAAGCTTCTTTGTTAAAGGCTACACATGGATGCCGGTGGTTCTTCACCCGAAATAGTCTTGGCTAACCTTACGCAAACCGGAATAACCTCTTGCTAGATCCTAGCGAGAGGTTTTTTCATGGACGTTTCACAAGCCGTCGACCAACGCATTTCCACGCGTGCTTTTCTACCCACACCGCTCAGCAAGGCTGATGTAACTGATTGGTTGGAGAAAGCTCAACGCTCCCCGTCAGGCGGTAATTTGCAAGCGTGGCGATCAATCGTTCTCACAGGCGACGCCCTTAGCGCCGTTGCAACACTGGCCAGTGCCGCCCTCGCTGAAAACCCGAAAGGTGAACCCACCGACCGTTCAATCTACCCGGCCGACCTTTGGAATCCGCTCGAAGCACGCCGACGCCGTGTGGGAGAAATGATGTATGAGGCGCTCGACATACCGAAAGAAGACCGCGCTGCGCGTGTGGCATGGTTTGCTAACAATTTCCGTTTCTTCGGCGCGCCCCTCGGAGTCTTCATCATTCTCGACACACGTGTCGGCCACGGCCAATGGGCACATGCTGGCATGTACGCGCAAACACTTGCCCTCCTCGCAGAAGAACGCGGTTGGGGCACCTGCTTTCAGGAGTGCTGGGGCATGTTGCGCCCCTCACTGAAGAAGCACTTGAACCTCGCAGACACCGAAATGGTATGGACAGGCATGTCCGTCGGCGTTCCCGACCCGCATCACCCGGTCAACACGCTCCGGGCAGAACGCGCCCCGCTCAGCGAAATTGTCGATCTGCGCGGCTTCTAATCGGCCTCCTTCAGCCATATTCTCGCCCCACCGCCGCTGCAGCCTAAGGACATGCTCACACGTCGTTCTTTCCTTGGCGCAGCAGGCGTCATTCCGCTGCTGCCGCCGAGAGATATTCTCTCCTTCCAGCCTTGGCAGGATCGTCTCATCTCAGCCGCGCGTAAACAGCTCGGCGTCACTCGCATATATGACCCCGCCTACAAGCGTTTAGACTATCCATTAGGGGACGTTCCCCTCATTCGCGGTGTATGCAGCGACGTGGTCATTCGCGCTTATCGTGCAGCATTTGAATTAGATCTACAGAAACACGTGCATGAAGATATGAAAGCCCACTTTTCAGCCTACCCGGCGATTTGGGGGTTAACCCGTACGGATAAAAATATTGACCACCGGCGCGTGCCCAATTTGGAAACATATTTCAAGCGCTCGAATTCAGAAATCACGTCTCACGGCGACATCGTCTCAGCAGGAGATCTTGTCTCGATGCGCCTCGGTGAACGCCTCCCCCATATCGCTATCGTCTCATCGCCCACCTCCATATTGGATAAGGCAACAATCATTCACAATATCGGTGCAGGCACGCGCGAAGAGCCCTATACAATTGAGGCCTCACATATCCGTGTTTTCAGGTTTCATCCCAAGACGTAAGGGTGACTATTCCTCGTCGTCCCAATCGCCCATCTTGCGTTCAGGCGCGCGAGGCGTCGCGGCAAGCTTGATAACCGCAGCCTTCACCGCATCGTCATCCAGCGCCTCAGTATCAGGCAAGGCACTATCAGCCTCATTCGCTCCGGCCTCTTTAGTATAGGCAAAAACACTTACACCAGACTCGTGATCATACTCATCATCGTCGTCATGATCAGTTGCTTCTGAATCAACCGCCACCGGATCAGGCTCCCCGCCCGCAACCTTATCATCAATGACATCTTCGGCAGCCGTCACGTCAGACTCCAGCGTTTCCACCTCATCATCAGCGTCCGCGTTCTCGGCTTCATCATCCCCCATAAAGTCAGTGACGAACGCCTCATCATCAACGGGATCATCGGCCTCAACAATTGCCGTGTCCTCTTCCGACAATGCCTCTTCGTCTGGCATTTGAAAGCCCGTCGGAATAACATCTGTCAACAAACCTTCGGCTTCAAGATCGGCCTTACCCGGCAAAGTGTCCAAGCTCTCCAGTCCAAAATGCTCTAAAAACGCATCCGTGGTGCCAAACGTCATCGGCTGCCCCGGCGTTTTTCGGCGACCACGATACTTGACCCATCCAGTTTCAAGCAACGTGTCCAACGTCGATTTCGACACAGCAACCCCGCGCACCGCTTCGATTTCAGCACGCGTCACCGGCTGCCCATATGCGATAATCGCCATCGTCTCCAGTGCCGCTTGCCCAAGTTTTTTCTGAACCTGACGCTCCTCAACGAACAAGTATTGCAAGTCCTGAGCTGTCTGAAAGCGCCACTTGCCAGCAACCTCCGTCAACACAACGCCGCTATTGGCATATTTGCTGCGAAGCTGCATCAACACTTCAGGTGCTTCGATACCATGAGGAAGAATTTGCGAAATTTGCTCAGCAGACAATGGCTCACCTGCTGCAAACAACACGGCCTCCGCGCGCCTCACAGCATCCGACAACAGCTCCTGCTGTGTTTCTGGCTCAACGCCACCGGCCCGTAACGGCATTTCCAACTGGTTCACATCTTCACCCGATTCTTCAGGTTCAGATGAGAGAAAATCAAAGGGGTCAGCCGGTTGCATCCGCAGCCTCCTGCAAAATTTCGTCTGTATTCTTCAGATAAAGCGGAGCGAAATGCCGATCCTGCCGCACATCCACTTCCCCATCGCGCACCAATTCCAGTGCTGCGGAAAACACACTCGCTGTAACAGATCGTGGCGGCAAATCAGGATCAACATCGGTCATGGTCAGCCGAATCTCAGACAGGCTGCTCCAACTGTCCAACTGGGCACGCAAAGCCCGCAATGTCGTGCGCGCCATTTCCAGTGGCAACACCAATTGCTTCTCTACCGTATGCGGACGCTCTTTCTCTTTGCGATCACGCAGCGCCCCCAATGCTTGGGTCAGCTCATAAAGCGAGGCTTTATATTCCAAATGCTTGATGATCTTCGGTTGCTCAGGTTCCCCGCGCAGAAAGACGCATTGATGCAAGATCGGTCCGGCCTCAAGTTCATTTACAGCGTCGCGCATTGCATCCAACCGCTTAAGACGAAACGCCAGTCTCGCCGCCATCTCCTCGCCGCTAACTTCGTCATCTTCAATCACCTCTGGCTTTGGCAACAACAGCCGGGACTTCATAAACGTCAGCCAGGACGCCATCAAAAGATAGTCCGCCGCCAGATCAATCCGATGACTCTTGGCATCCTCTATAAATACCAAATATTGCGTCGCGAGGTCGAGCATCGACAGATGCAACAAATCGACTTTCTGCCGGCGCGCAAGCTCAAGGAGCAAATGCAACGGGCCTTCATAACCGCCCACATCTACGGAAAATACTTCGCCCGCCTCAGCGTTTTCAACGTCAGCCGATAGCGCGTCGATGGAAATAGCATCTGAACTCATACTGATACGCCTACCATACTCATAAGGCGTGTGAATTCTTCACGGTCGGCCACCAAGTCGAGTGGGGTCGCTTTCCCCGCCAGAGCGTCAACCGCCTCCGCACGCTCCTTTGCCAACCCAGCGAGAGTTGGTGCAGCATGTCCAACCTCGGTCATCTCACGAAGAATTGCGTCCGGCTCTTTCAAAAACCCAGAGCAATGCAGCAACATATCGCAACCGGCAATGATGGCCTTGTCAGCACGCGCCGTCAGGCTCCCGCCAAGCGCATTCATGCCCAGATCATCGCTCATCAACAAGCCGCCAAACCCGATCCGCCCACGAATAATTTCGCTAATTAACTTAGCCGATAAGGTCGCTGCCACACCCGGTTCAATTGCCTCGTATGAGATGTGCGCCGTCATCGCCATTGGCGCTGCACTGACTTTAGCGAAAGCCTCGAAATCAGTTTCCAAATCTTCACGGCTCGCCGTCACCTTGGGTAATTCAACATGGCTGTCAGCCATAGATCTCCCATGGCCGGGAATGTGCTTGATAACGCCAACAACACCTGCATCCTGTAAACCATCCAGCGCCGCTTGCGCTAACTCGCCTACATCTACAGGGTTACCGCCCAGCGCCCGATCCCCGATCACATCATGTGCGCCAGCTATTGGAATATCGACCACAGGCGCACAATTGGCAAAAATGCCGAGCTGCGCCAATTCCGAACCAATCAGTCGATGTCCCAATCGTACAGCTCGCTCACCCGCCTCTCTATCCCGGCCATGCACAGCCGCATAATTCATCCCGGTAGGAAATAGCGGCCATTCAGGCGCCTTAAGTCTCGCAACCCGTCCGCCCTCTTGATCGATAAAGATGAGCGTTTTCCGCCCAGTCGCTTCGTGAATATCCGCAACCAGCGTGCGCACCTGTTCCTTGGTCTGGCAGGAACGCCCCATCAGAATCACACCCCATGGGTCAACATCTGAAAACAAAGCGCTCTCAGCGGCTGAAAGTTCAGCCCCTGCAACAGATAGAATACAGGCTTTCGTCACGAATCAGTCACCACAATGCAATTACTTCCAGACGCTTTGATAGCATCACAATACGCCGATGCTTTGCTTCGGTCGTCAAATGAGCCGACCCGCAAGCGATAGAATATTCCTTTTGAGCCTAAATCAGCGCGCTGGATATGGCGATCTGCATCCGCATACAGCGCCGGGTTGCCCTGCCGCGACTTCTTCCAAGCGGCTTCTGCGGCCTCCTCCGACCGGAACGCAGCAACTTGCACGCGATAAATTCCGCCCGCAACAAAACCATACTCGCTCGCTGGTGGTGGTGCCGGTTCGGCAATTGCGGCAACAGCCTCTTCAGCTACCACACTCGGCGCAGAACGCGGTGCTTCAGCTGCGTCTCCCCCCTCAAGATCGGCCAAAGCAGCCACCTGCTCTGCAACAACTTTTGGCATCCCATTATCTGGATCCGTATCCGCAAGGTCACTGCCGCCTCGGCCGGGGCGCAATTCAATCGGCGGGCCACCCTGTAGTGCTTCATCGCCCTGAGGCGGCACATCCGCAACCGCTCTCTCTGATGCGTCCATTTGATCATAGAAGCGCTTCTCCACGTCGGGCACCGCGACACCGCCGCGATCTTCCGGCGCGCGTTTAAACGTCGTGTCTTCAGCGATCACACTGGGCACGCCATATTCTGACGTCCGAACGCCTTGCCGGTATGTGTTCCAAACAACGGCACCAAAAATCAGCAACACACCAATCGCCAGGGCCAGAATTAGCGGTCCACGCGCCGTCTCATCATCCCGAATTTCAAACCCGCGATAATCGTCCTCAAAAGGCGCGTAATCGTCGGAATAGCCCTTGGATCTAGCCATTGATCAGTCCTCAATAATCGAATCGTTGAGTTAACAGTACAGCGCGTTTCGTTAATGACCGTTGAATGCGCCCGGCCCGACTGTAGATTCCACTCCAAAACTCGCGTTCAGCTACCTCATTTCGGCCTGATCGAACAATTTGCGGTGTTCCTCCATCGCAAACCCATCTGTCATCCCCGCAATATAATCGCAAACGATGCGTGCGCGTTTTACATCATTGCTCTGCATCGCATCCTCTCGCCAAGGCGGTGGTAACGTGTCTGGCTCTCGCATAAACACCTGAAATAACTCTTTGAGTATGCGTTTAGCTTGGCTGCGCATCCTGTTGACTTTGTAGTGTTTATACATCCGCTCATACAGAAAAGCCCGAAGCGCCCTCTGCCTGATCTCCAACTCTTCCGAAAACGCCACCAACGGCACATCCATGGCCCTCACGTCAGCTGCAGATTGCGGCAAATACAGATCCACTCGGCGCAGGGTTTCACTGGTCAGGTCAGTGATCCATATGCCAATCAAACGCCGAACAGATTCATACGTTACCATCCGTTCGTTCAGTTGCGGATACTCGAACTGAACGGCGCGAAACGTGTCACCTACAATCGGCAATTCCATCAAATCATCGACCCGAAACAGGCCAGATGCAATCCCGTCATCAATATCGTGATTGTTATACGCAATATCATCAGCCAATGCGGCCACTTGCGCCTCGGGCCCTGCAAACTGATGCGGCTCCAAATCCATCAATTGTGGGAACTGCCGAAACGCGGCTGGCAAGTCCTCAAAACGGGTCTCCGCATCCATCACAGGCCCATTATGCTTAACCAAGCCCTCCAACATCTCCCATGTCAGGTTCAATCCGTCATAATTGGGATACCGCACTTCCAACTTGGTCACGAGGCGCAATGTCTGTGCGTTGTGATCAAATCCTTCATAATCGGCCATACACTCATCAAGCTGGTCCTCGCCCGCATGTCCAAACGGCGGATGCCCCAAATCATGTGCCAGCGCCAAAGCTTCAGCGAGATCTTCATCCAGTCCCAATGTCCGCGCAACGCTGCGCGCAATCTGGGCCACTTCCAGCGAATGTGTCAGGCGCGTGCGGTAGTGATCCCCCTCATGAGCCACAAAAACTTGTGTTTTTTGCTTTAATCGCCGAAAGGCTGTCGAGTGCACAATTCGGTCTCGATCCCTTTGAAATGGGGTGCGCGAGGCCGATCTAAGCTCCTCAAAATAGCGCCCACGGCTGTCTTCATGCCGCGTTGCGTAAATCGCTCTCTTTTCCATTTGGCTTTTCGCCCCTATCTTATAGCCATGACCGAGACATTGACCCCCGACGTAACCCTGACTGAATCTGCTGCCAAGCGGATTAACGCGATTCTAGCAAAACAAGACGCCGCGTCTTATTTGCGTATTTCCGTTGAAGGGGGTGGCTGTTCTGGCTTCTCGTACAAGTTTGATCTTGAATCAGAATTACGGCCCGATGATGTCACCATCGAACGCGACGGTGCTATAGTCTTGATTGATGAAATGAGCCTCGAATTCCTCTCCGGCTCCGAGATCGACTTTTCGACCGAGCTAATCGGCGCGGCATTTAAAATAAACAACCCCAACGCCACCGCCGCCTGCGGCTGCGGCACGAGTTTCTCGGTTTAACACCGCCCAAAACTGCCCGAAACTGCACGCTATTGCCCGTTTGCGCCCGGGTCTGCACGCTTCCGCAACGCCAATTCTGGGCAAACTGCCTCCAAACTGCGTAAGATCGCACGAGGAGGAATACATCACATGCCAAGTCCGACCCCATTCAAGATCGCAATTCCAGACGCCAAGCTGGAGAGCATCCGCCAGCGCGTCGAGGCCTATCCTTGGTATCCCGCACCAGAAGGCGAACAAGCCTTTGAATACGGCATGAACTCCAGTGTTCTGAAAGAGATGCAGGCCTATTGGCTGAACCAGTATGACTGGCGCAAAGCTGAGGCGGACCTCAACAGCCACCCGCAATTCATCGCCAATGTTGACGGCGTCGACATCCACTACCTTCACATCGTCGGCGAGGCGGGCGGCAAGCGCCCTCTCTTGCTCACGCATGGCTGGCCGGGCTCCATCTATGAATTCTGGGCGGCTATCGGCCCGCTCGCGTTTCCATCACAGCATGGCGGCAAGGCAGAGGACGCCTTCGACCTAATCATCCCATCACTGCCCGGCTATGCGTTCTCCGGCCGCCCTGCGGCGCCTATAGGCCCGCGCAAGATAGCCGCCTTGTGGAACAGGCTGATGACAGGAACACTCGGCTACAACACCTATCTGGCTCAAGGCGGTGACTGGGGCGGCATCATTACATCATGGATCGGCTTTGATCATGGCGTTGGAGACACCGGGAAAGGCTGCAAAGCCATCCATCTCAACATGCTGGGTTTCCGCCCAACGCCCGCAACGCCACAATCGGATGAAGAGATCGCATGGCTTCAGCACTCCCAAGCCGCAATGCAGATGGAAGGCGCCTACCTTCAACAACACATGACCAAGCCGCAAACCATCGCCATACCTCTTATGGATAGCCCCATGGGCACCGCCGCATGGATCTTGGAGAAGTTCCACCGCTGGTCTGACTTAACCAATGGCAAGCTAGAAGATATATATTCCAAAGACCAATTGCTGACCAATCTAATGCTGTATCTGACGACAGACTCAATCGCGACCAGCATTTGGATTTATAATGGCTTCGCCCGTGAAGGCGGAAACGAGTTGCCAGAAGGAAAAAGATGCGAAACGCCAACCGGCATCGCCAACTTCCCCGGCGAGACGGTATATACCACAGCTCCACGTTCATGGTGCGAGCGAGCCTACAACATCACCCACTGGTCTGACATGACCAAGGGCGGCCATTTCGCAGCCATGGAACAACCGGAACTGTTTGTGACCGAAATCAGATCATGGGCAATGCAGCAGGGCTAACTAGCTCTGCTCATCCGCGCGCAAATCTTTGCCCACATTCTGCAAAACAGCGTTCACGAATTTTGCCTCTGAATCGTCGAAAAAATCGTGAGCCAACGATACATACTCATCGAGAATAACGGCTGCTGACAGATGCTGATGTGCAATGAACTCACACGCGCCTGCTCGCAACAGAGCGCGTGTCGTTGCATCAAGGCGTGACAACTTCCACCCGCCAGACAAACGCGCCGTCAGCGCCGCATCAATCGCTTTCTGATGCTCAATCACGCCATTCAGCACAGATTTGAATATGTCAGGATCGGCCTCTTCAACCGGCGCTTCGTCCGGGCCAATGCCCAAACGATCATCCATGAAACCGCGAATAGTCGCTTTAACGGACTTGCCCGTCTGCTCCATTTCATAGAGCGCTTGCACAGCAGCCAAACGCGCCCCCGCCCGGCGCGCTCTTATTACCTCGAAAGGAATATCTTGGTTCATTAGCGGATCAATTCTTTCCTGAACTTGATCATGGATAAGCAGGCATCTGCAGCGTCCTTACCTTTGTTCTTTTGTTTGCGGTCTGCGCGCACCCACGCCTGCTCCTGTGTTTCGCAGGTCAGAATGCCATAGCCGATAGCTTGCCGGCGCTGCACGATCAGGTCCATCAGGCCACGCGCGCTCTCACCGCACACATAATCATAATGGCTTGTCTCTCCGCGGATAACGCATCCAATCGCCACCGCGCCGTCAAAACGTCCGCTATCAGCCGCCATCGCGATCAAGCCCGGCAGCTCAAACGCACCCGGCACTTCCATCACGGTGATCTTAGCACCAGCAGCTTCCAGCACTTCCATCGCGCCAGCTTCAATCTCATCCGAGATTTTCTTATAGTAACGCGAAATCGCAATCAGGACGCGGTCTGCCATTTAACTCTTCTCCTCAGTCAGGGGCCGCCACCCCTCTATGCTCAAACCGTATCCGTCAAGCCCTGCTAAGCGTGTTGGCTTGGTATCAGACAGATAAGTCATTTTGCGAACGCCCAACTCTCGCAAGATTTGGGCCCCAACTCCATATTCTCTAATCGGGGCTGTCGCATCGCGTGGTGTGGATGTTTTCAATCCAAGTCGCTCAGAAATCGCATCAGGGTGCATCGCGTTGACGAACACAATCACACCGGGCTCATCCGCTTCCGCAATCAACCGCATCGCTTTAGCGACCAAACCTTGGCGCGGGCCTGTTTCACCCAATATGTCTGCCAGAATGTCTGTGCGGTGAACTCGAACGATCGTGGTTGAGTCGGGTGTAATTTCACCATGAACAATAGCGATATGCTCTGAATGATCCAACGCGCTGCGGAAACAGACCGACTTAAATCCCGCACCATAGGCAGACTCCAGAGGTGCCTCGACACGCCTCTCCATAAACCGGTCATTGTCTTGGCGCCACGCGATCAAATCCGCGATCGTGCCTATCTTCAAATTGTGAAGTTGAGCAAATGCAACCAAGTCAGGCAAACGGGCCATTGTGCCGTCTTCATTCATGATCTCACAGATCACGCCAGCTGGGTATAAGCCCGCCATTCGTGAGATATCGACCGCCGCTTCAGTGTGCCCGGCGCGCACCAAAGTTCCGCCATCCTTGGCAATCAACGGGAACACATGACCCGGTGACACTATGTCGTGATGATCTAGCGTCGGATCAATCGCCACAGCAATCGTCTTGGACCGATCTGCTGCCGAAATGCCCGTCGTCACGCCATCTTTGGCTTCGATAGACACAGTAAAAGCGGTCTGCATACTCTCGCGATTATTGCGCGTCATCATATCGAGATTCAGCGTATGCGCACGCTCTTGCGTCATCGCGAGACAAATCAAACCACGGCCATATTTAGCCATGAAGTTTACTTGCTCAGGCGTCGCGAACGTGGCCGGAATGACTAAATCGCCTTCATTCTCGCGATCTTCTGCGTCCACCAGAATAAACATCCGCCCATTCCGGGCGTCTTCTATAATTTCCTCAATTGAGGAGATAGCTGCATGAAAATCATCAGACATCAGGTTAACTTCCTTTCGGCGCATCCGCGCCAATCATTCTGGCGACGTAACGCGCCAGCATATCAATTTCGAGATTGACGCGAGCGCCAGGAACCAGTTCGGACAGCGTTGTCACTTCCCATGTATGAGGGATGATTGCGACCTGAAAATCACCATTCGGCAACGCATCCGCAACGGTCAAAGACACGCCGTTGATCGCAGCGGAACCCTTGGTGGCAAAATAACGCGAAATGTCCTTTGGCGGCCTAACGGTCACTCGAAAGCTCTCGCCCTCTTCATCAACAGCAACGATTTCACCAACACCATCAACATGGCCAAAAACGAAATGCCCGCCCAGCTCATCGCCCAGCTTGAGCGACCGTTCCAAATTTACGCGTGATCCCTCTACCCAATCGCCGAGCACTGTCTTGGCTAAAGTTTCAGGCACCGCCTCTACGCTAAACCAGGCCCCACGCTCTCCCTGACCAAACTCAACCACCGTCAAACACACGCCAGAATGCATGATCGAAGCGCCCATTAGGATGCCCTCAGTATCAAAGCCGCTTTCGACTTCAAACCGGGTTAAGCCATTGCGTTCTTCAACTTTTCTGATTTTGCCGATGTCAGTGACAAGACCTGTAAACATGATGGATTCCTGTCTTCAAAACGAACTTATGCTAAAAACGAACATAAGTGTCCAGAACATCATCGCCAATGCGTTCCGTCGCGATAGGTTTCCATCGCGTCGCCTGCCCTAATTCACTCAATCCAAGACCACCCAAGGCGGGCAAACCTTCAGACCCGATGAGGATGGGCGCACGAAACCATAAAATTTCATCCACTAGATTTGCACGTATGAAAGACGCAGCTAGCGTACCACCCCCCTCTAGAAAAAGCGATCGAATGCCTTCCGCTTCTGCTCGGCGAAGAAGCGCTGCGCAGTCAACACGCGTTGATGTTCCGCACTGCCATACATCGACACCGGCCTCAGCGTAGCTTTCGGGCGGCGTCACAGCGCTAGCCAACACAACCCGCCCGGTTTGGACTGTTTGAATCAAACGACTCGTCAACGGAGTCTTCAAATTGGAATCGGCCACAATTCGCACTGGCTGAACTTTAGGTGTTGGCACCGTTCTCGCTGTCAGCAATGGATCATCAGCGAGAACTGTACCGACCCCGACTAAAATTGCATCGTGTTCGGCGCGCATCTGATGCGTACGAGCGCGTGAATCGCTGCTGGTGATCCACTGACTTGTGCCATCGGCCAGTGCAATACGGCCATCTAGTGACGTCGCAAGTTTCAGTGAAACGCGAACGCCACTCATTCCTCGTCCAGCTCATCATCATCAAGGGCGGCTTTCTCGATAAACTGAGCAAAGTCGCTGGGGTCTCTAAAATCACGATAAACACTCGCATAACGCACATAACCGACAGGATCGATCCGTTTCAATCCGGCCATCACCAGCTCACCGACTTGAGACGAAGCAATCTCTGGCTCGCCCCCACTTTCCAGTTTGCGCACAATACCGGACACCATCTGATCAATCGCCTCAGGATCAACGGGTCGCTTCCTCAGCGCGATGGAGATGGATCGCAGCAATTTCTCGCGTTCGAAAATAGATCGCTTACCATCTCGCTTTACGACGGTAATTTCCCGCAATTGCACGCGTTCAAAGGTCGTAAAGCGCGCGCCGCAGCTATCGCATACACGGCGGCGTCGAACTGCATTGTCATCTTCTGCTGATCGACTGTCTTTAACCGCAGTATTTTCAGAGGCACAAAATGGACAACGCAAAGCGAGTTACCCTCCTAAGCCATTATAGATCGGAAATTTGGCCGTCAGCGCTTTCACTTCTTCTCTCACGCGTGTCTCAACAGCACTGCTATCACCACTCGCAACAGCGTCTACGATTTCTACGATCCAGTTCCCCACTTGCGTAAACTCCGCTTCACCAAATCCACGTGTGGTGCACGCAGGTGATCCAACGCGAATACCGCTGGTAACCATCGGTTTCTGCGGATCGAACGGAACGCCATTTTTGTTGCAGGTAATAAAGGCTCGCTCCAATGCGTGCTCAGCATCACGTCCTGTTACCTCTTTCGGACGCAAATCAATCAGCGCCAAATGAGTATCAGTCCCGCCAGACACAACATCCAAACCACCTGCTTTGCAAGCTGCAGCCATCGCGCTCGCATTTGCAACAACTTGCGCTGCGTAAGCTTTAAACTCGTCGGTCAGCGCCTCACCAAATGCAACCGCTTTCGCCGCGATCACGTGCATAAGCGGGCCACCTTGAATACCAGGGAAGATCGCAGAGTTGATCTTCTTGGCCAGCTTTTCGTCATTCGTAACAATCATGCCACCGCGAGGTCCGCGGAGCGTTTTATGCGTTGTCGTTGTTGCAACGTGCGCATACTCCAACGGGTTAGGATGCGCGCCGCCCGCAACGAGACCCGCAAAGTGAGCCATGTCGACCATGAAGAGCGCGCCAACCTCATCAGCAATTTCGCGGAAACGCTTAAAATCAATTTGCCGTGGATAGGCTGAACCACCAGCGATAATCAGTTGCGGACGATGCGCTTTTGCCAGGCGCTCAACTTCTACGAAATCAATACGTTCATCCTCACGGGAGACACCATATTGAACAGCGTTAAACCACTTGCCTGATTGGTTTGGACGTGCGCCATGCGTGAGGTGTCCACCCGCATCGAGGCTCATTCCCAAAATCGTATCGCCGGGCTTTAGAACTGCTTGGAAAACGCCTTGGTTCGCTTGACTACCTGAATTGGGTTGCACGTTTGCAAACTCGCAATTGAACAATTTTTTTGCGCGATCAATCGCCAAATTCTCTGCAATATCTACGAACTCACAGCCACCATAATAGCGCTTCCCAGGATACCCCTCAGCGTATTTATTGGTCAGCACTGTGCCCTGCGCTTCAAGAACCGCGCTCGAAACAATGTTCTCTGAAGCAATCAACTCAATTTGTTGCTGTTGGCGTGTTCGTTCTTTGCAAATTGCGTCAAAGACTTCTTTGTCTTTATCCGCTAGCGCACCACCGAAGAAACCGTCGGCTTTAGTCTGAACTGGTTGGGACGCATCGGCCATTGGAATCTCCTTGTTAAGTATGCCGCATCCTTTACGCTGGCCTGCACAAACCCGCAATATCATCTTCTGCGGCAATTTTTTTATACTAAGCAAAAGAAATTGTAAGATTTGCGCTTGCAAAGACCAGCCAATACTTGGCACATCATTGTAATTCGACTAATTAATCCACTGTTTTGCTCGAATCGTTCGAGTGTCTAAACAGTCTACAGGTGGCTAGATGTCTGAGACAGACCAAACCGATATTCTCGAGATGACGACAAGTATCGTCTCATCTTTCGTGGCGAAAAATGCGGTTACAGCATCCGACTTACCAGATTTGATCAAGTCCATTCACGAAACGATACAGGACTTAGCCACGGGCGACACCACTCCCGGCCAAACCCACGAGCCTGCAGTTTCCATTGCGAAATCCATCACATCAGACTACCTTATTTGCTTGGAAGATGGTCGTAAATTAAAGATGTTAAAACGTTATCTGCGATCAAAATACGACATGACGCCAGAAGACTATCGGGCAAAATGGGGACTACCTGCGGACTATCCTATGGTGGCACCAAATTATGCCAAATTACGGTCCCAGCACGCCAAAGACATCGGCTTAGGTAAAAAACGCTAACCTTGATACGGCAGCATACAAACAACAAGACAAAGTATACTTAAAGTATACCCTAACGACAGAACGAACTAAGCTGCACGCTCTAATCCTAACTGCTTCCATACCGCCAATATTGCAGCGACCAACTCATCAATCATTGCTTCATCGTGCACCGGGCTAGGGGTAAACCGCAATCGCTCAGTCCCCTTTGGTACGGTCGGATAATTGATTGGCTGCACATAAATGCCAAAATCAAACAGCAACGTGTCTGAAAGCGCCTTACAACGCTCAGGGTCGCCCACCAACAAAGGCACGATATGAGACGGCGAATCCATCACGGGCAATCCTGATTCGATAAACTTCTCTTTCAAGAGTGCCGCTTTGGCTTGATGCTGCGCGCGCAACGCTCGCCCCTCATCGGTCCGAAGCTTTGAAACACTACGAAGCGCTCCTGCCGCCATAACCGGACAAGTAGATGTGGTGAAAATGAATCCAGACGCCATAGACCGGATGGCATCTATCACAGTGGTATGGCTCGCAATGTAACCGCCCATTACACCATACGCCTTGCCCAATGTGCCCTCTATAATATCGATCCGATCAGCTAGGCCGAGCATTTCGGCAACGCCGGCACCATTGTCTCCATACATGCCGACAGCGTGCACTTCATCAAGATATGTCAACGCGTTGAACTCATCAGCCAAGTCGCAAATCTGCTCCATATGACCGAAATCACCATCCATGGAATAAACGCTCTCAAATGCAATCACCTTCGGGCGATCCACGTCGTCATTCGCAAGTAATGCGCGTAAATGCTCGACATCATTATGCTTGAACACACGGTATTCAGCGCCTGACCGGCGGATACCCTCAATCATTGATGCGTGATTCAACGCATCAGAATAGATAATGAGATTTGGAAGAATCTTACCGAGCGTCGACAAGGTCGCCTCGTTCGACACATACCCGGATGTAAACAGCAACGCTGCTTCTTTGGCGTGAAGGTCAGCCAGCTCACGCTCCAAATCAACATGGAAACGAGTCGTTCCAGAGATATTGCGTGTACCGCCAGATCCCGCGCCAAAGCTATCAATAGCTTCGTGCATAGCCGTCAGCACATCGTCATCTTGCCCCATGCCTAAATAGTCATTGGAACACCAGATGGTTACTTCACGCTCACCTGTCTCAAACCGCGCTGTTGCTTTAGGAAACTGGCCGCGGTGACGGTGCAAATCAATAAACACACGATATCGACCTTCGTCGTGAATTGCTCCAAGTGCATCTTCAAACGCTTTGAGGTGTTTCATGAAATATCGCCATTCATAGTGTATAGGTTACATTACTAGATAGACGTTATAACGCCTTTTGATAATGGATACCTACAGAGATCGCCGTTTTTGTCGCATACGCATAAACACTTAGCTATCATAGCCGGGCATTAGACGATCAACTTTTCTCAACAGTCCAGGCCAGGCTAATTTCTGTGCCAGAACACTCGTTCCTTTGGGATTACTCTGCCCTTCCACAACCTTCTGCACGGCTTCGTCAGCGATAATCACGCCATCTCGACCCGCTGAAAGCGCTCTCACCTGCATGCTGCAGGCCCGTTCAAGGAAAAACATTCGCAAAAATGCTGTTCCCGCAGAGTCGCCCACGGTTAGCGTTCCGTGACTATACAGCATCATGGAGTTTTTCATTCCCAAATCTGCCACGATGCGCTCTCTCTCATCATGGTTTAGCGCCACGCCTTCATAGTCGTGATAGGCCAAATCATGCCGAGCCAGCATGGAGGTCTGTGACAGAGGCAACAGCCCCTCCTTCTGACAGGCAACCGCTACCCCGTCATCAGAATGAAGATGCATCACAACATTCGCGTCTTCACGCGCAGCATGAACCGCAGAATGGATCGTGAACCCAGCGGGATTGATGAAATATTCTGTGTCTTGAACGATATTGCCCTCAAGATCGACTTTTACTAACGAAGATGCAGTGATTTCTTCAAAGAACATTCCGTAAGGATTGATCAAGAAATGATGTTCAGGACCAGGAACGCGATGAGATATGTGCGTGAAAATCATATCGTCCCATCCATAAATAGCGACGAGACGGTAGAGCGCAGCAAGATCCACTCGCGCTTTCCATTCTTCTGGTGACATCGTTTTCGATATATTTTGAGCCTGATTTCCGTCGGCCATGCGTTCTCTCCCGGTCGCGATTTTGGTATAAGGTATTACACTTTCACCCATTTCGCCAGTCTGCCCCGGCGTGAACGCGTCAGGTCGAACGCCCGCTTTTCCTTGACCTCTGTGCCAACATCACCAACACAGGCAATCATGACCTCATTGCGTTTATGTTTTGTCGCCTCGAAGCGCCCTGAAGCACAGGAAGCGCTGAACTCGCTCACGCGCAAATATGGGCAAACAAACGAAGATGACGCCGAAGTCATTGTCGCACTAGGTGGCGACGGGGCAATGCTTGATGCTTTGAGACGACGATTTCAGGACGGAAAACCCGTTTATGGTATGAACCGCGGCACTGTCGGCTTCCTCATGAACGAGTATAATGATGTCGACTTGGTTTCCAGAATCAACAATGCCGAACGTGCCAATCTCAGCCCGTTGCGCATGACCGCAACTGACGTAAACGACAAGATTCACAACGCATTGGCGATCAACGAAGTTTCCTTACTTCGCCAAACGGCTCAATCGGCACGCCTGCGAATCGATGTTGACGGCAAAAATAGGATGGCTGAATTATCCTGTGACGGGATCATGGTGGCCACACCTGCCGGATCCACTGCTTACAATCTTTCTGCGCATGGGCCTATCCTGCCTATTGGGGCCAATCTTTTAGCGTTGACGCCAGTCAGCCCCTTTCGTCCTCGTCGCTGGCGTGGTGCCCTACTGCGTTATGATGCCGTCGTAGAAATTGAAGTGGGCGCTCCAACTCGCCGACCTGTTTCAGCAGCAGCGGACAATCAAGAAGTTCGGGATATCAAGCACGTTAGGGTCACCGTCGATCGCCAAACTCGCCTAACAATGCTGTTCGACCCCGGGCATGCGCTAGATGAACGTATCCTGAAAGAGCAGTTTGACGTTTAAACGGTTCTAAGACCTCATTTTGTCAGGAGAATTTTAAGGCTTAAACCGCATAGTGATTCTCAAGGATAAGGATGAGACATGCTGCGGAATTTATTTTTAGGTCGTTCTAAATCTAACAAAGTTGCCTCGAAACAGGCGCAATCAGATTCCAGCCGGCCGGACATAAGCCGGGTCATAAAACTCACGTCCACTGAGGCCGATTCTATCGAGCATCAGGCGTCTGCCTCCCCTGTCGCAATCGCTGATAAAGCCGAAGCAGCCGTCGAATCACTGTCCAATCAATTTGAAGAATGGATGCGCGCTGACTTAGTCAAACTCCGTGCGTCATGGGCAGAAGCGCAGGAACACGCGACCCCTGAAACTTACAGAAAATTATTTACAGCGGCGCACAATATCCGTGGCGTGGCAGGGTCATATGGCTACCCAGCGATTTCGCGTCTTTGCGGTTCTCTTTGCACATTGGTCTCAAACTCCAAACCGGGCGAACGAACGGCGCTGATCAACCTTCACATAGAGGCCTGCCGCGCCGCTCACAATTCGGTAAGCCAGGGCAGCGGTGCTCAGTCTGTAGCAAACGCGGTATGCGACGCGCTTGAAACCCAAGTCGCCAGCTCCGCGTCCATCACACCTTAACGTTCGTCAACAATTCCTCTGTTTGCCCGTAACCAGCCTCTGCGGGAATGAACAAACACGGCTCTCCGGAATCGTTTTTACCCGCGACCGGCTCCACAGTGACGACCTGCTCGGTTGAGAACTGCTCCACTGCATCAGTCACATTCTTGGCGCGCGCCAATTTTTTCAGATTCATCCGGGTCGGGAATATTATATTGGCTTCGCCAGCCTCGGCTTGTTCTAACGCCTGTGTGGCCCCGAGCCAAACCGAATCTGTCGTTTCACGCCCATCGTGACGAGCAGCCTGAGTTAATGGCGCCGGGGCGACATAAAAATAGGTGTCAAAGCGTTTAGGCATCATTTTCGGTGTGATCCAATGCCCAAACAAAACCAAACTATCGAGCGCGAGCACCAAATCATTCTTTTTGATTAGCTCAAGAAAGCTCTCTTCGCCTCGGTCGACAGCGGCACGATGAGGTCCAAGTCTATCAGCAACCTCTGCCCCAACAAGCTCAGCCCCTGGACCGCGATTCTCTTTGTGTCGGGCCAATAATAAACCTGACTCCTCGAATGCTTCGCGCACTGCAGCAATCCGCGCATCTTGCTGAACAGGGCCATAGTCGCCGTCGGTATAGGCATCCCATTCTGGTGACGTATCATCATCACTAGACTTACCGCCTGGGAAAACCAATGCACCCGCTACGAAATCAATTTGGTGGTGTCGTTTCACCATAAGCACCTCAAGCGCCGTATCGCTATCACGCACCAACAACACAGTTGCAGACAGTCGCGGCTCTGCTTTTCGATCCGTATTCATCGGTTACCTCCCCATGTTCTATCAAATTTGAGATAAATCTCACAATTAGACTACGCGTGATCTTCAACTCTGTCCCCTACGTAAAGCAAGTCAGAGAAACAGGGATTCCGAATAAATGAGTTCAGCAACATTTACTCACACGCTATTGCGCAGCCAAACACACAGCGCATCCGGTCTGCGTTTCTTACCCATTTTCCATTTGCTGTCAGGTGACCCGATGGGGCAAGCTTGCAGCATTGCACGCCCTTTTGAAGAAACAGTTCGATTCGGCCCCATCACTGGCGCACAGTCGAGCGGTGACAGTGTTGAATGGCTTACTCAGCAATTGTCAAAAGTTGCATCTGCCACACATGGTCAAACAGATCATCATCGCCCCATTCTATTGCCAACCCCCGCCTCATGCTTCGAGGACGCAAATACCGCTAGCGCATGTGACAACACCGTCGCTCGCACCAGCCTATGTCAGCAAGAGATTTGTTTGGAGTTTTCAGACTCAGCTTTGGTCGGCTCAGCTAAGAGCGCGGCTCAGCGGGTACAACTGCTTCGTAGCCATGGGTTTCGCGTCGCAGTCGATATGCGCACCTCATGGCAGTCTCAAATCGACGATTCGATGCGCTTGTTGATCGATACAATACGCATCGACGCGGAAATGCTCGAAGAATCGCCAGAACTAGTTGAAAAGGTAGAATACGCAGCGGCCGGTGGCGTCATCATCGTTGCTGAAAATGCACACTGGCGGGACGGCGAATATTTGTCAGAAATGGGTGTGAGCTGCGCGATTTCTCCGCGTACCGACGCTTGAGCAAACTAAGCCGCGTCAGTAACGTCACCCCCCTCTTCCAGAGCAGCCATCTCAGAATAATAATCCAACTTATCGAGCAGGTAATCCAAATCACCTTTAGGAATTGCCTGAAACTGGGTCAGAACGCGTTCAATCATGCGGGCACGGAACCGCGCTCGATCATTTGATCCGCCATCATGGCTCGTCTCATGGAACACATTCACTGCAGCACGGAAAGCTGGAAGCATCTTGCGCGGAAGCCCCGCCCGATCAAACACCGCTTGTAGTCCCAAAGGCCCTGCATCATGAATCATAAGCCAAACGCGCTGATGACCGACGCCCGATAGTTCGGCAAGCGAATGCTCCACAAACGGCATTTGACCGCAACACAAAGCACGCATGATCAGTGAGTGACTGAGACGCCCATTTAGATTTAGCTGAGACACAAAACGCGGCAAATCATGGCTCCGGCCGGCTTGCTCGACCAAATCAATTGTTGCGCGCTCTCTGGCGCCTCCAGCCAGATCAATTGCCATTTGCGCAGGTAACTCATGGCGGTTCACAAGCAAATCAAACATATGCCCGGAAACGAGAGTCACCATCTTTTCAGCGATATGCGTCGGAATATGCTCCCGCTTAATCAAGCCGGTCTGAACAGCGTCATCCGTTCCATGACGGCGCAACGTGTCATCGAATGCTTTGTCAGTGAACTCTGCGCCATCGTTCACGCTCAAAGCGCGTACGGCTTCGATGGCGCCATGCTCAGCGATGACCTCTGTCAACGTCAGTGAAACTTCTTCACGCGCGGCGATCGCCGCCTGCTTGGAGGCTGTCGCAGACAGAACCAATTCGATGAGGTCTTCATCGGTAAACACTGGGGAATCCTGCAAAATCGGCAATGCGACTGACTCGATATCTTGAGCGAGGCGCAAAGCAATGGTTCGCGGGAGTATCGGAGAATTGCGCAACGTGACTGACATAGTGCGACGCACAAGGTCAGCAGCGTCTTGCGCCAAAATCCCCATAATCTCCTCAGCGAAAGCACGCTCACGATCGGTCAGAACGTCCAATGCGATGCGACGGCACAAACGGTGCGCCACTGATGCACGCTGTTCAGGTGTTTCGCCCTTCATCAATCGAAGGATGTCATCTTCAGTCAATTGCGGGCGAATGCTCTTCACAGTCATAGGATAAGTCCCCTCGAATCTATGACTGTAAATTCGTCCAGCTCGGTTAACAAACGTTTTACCAAACGACAAAACCACCGAATGCGCCGACAAAAAAACGCCGAACCATTTCTGATCCGGCGTTTAATTTTTCCAATCTAAGCAGATGAGACTTTCTACTCTTCGTCTTCAGCGAACAATTCTTCGCGGGTGACGGTTTCGTCTTCAATCGTTGCGACCTCTAAAATGTGATCGACCACTTTATCTTCGTAAATCGGAGCGCGAAGTTGCGCGAGCGCGCCCGCATTCTTTTGGAAGAATTCGATGACTTCACGCTCTTGACCCGGATACTGGCGAGCCTCCGCGATAAGCGCTTGCTGAACCTCTTGCTCAGTGATCGTCACCTCAGCCACACGTCCAACTTCGGCCAATACCAGACCAAGGCGCACGCGGCGTTCGGAAATCTTACGATACTCTGCCTTCAGGTCGTCTTCAGACTTCTCTTTGTCCTCGTCTGACACGCGGCCGGCATCCATTTCCGACTGCAATTGCTGCCAAATCTGATTAAACTCCTGCTCAACCATGTTTGGCGGCAGATCGAATGTGTGCTTTTCGTCGAGAATATCGAGCAAGTTACGCTTTGCTTTTGAGCGAGACGCCTGATCAAACTCACCTTGAAGCTGTGTCTTCACCAGATCTCTGAGCTCAGAGATGCCACCTTCAAGGCCAAGCCCCTTAGCGAAGTCATCATCAAGCTCAGGCGTTTCTGGTGCACGAACTTCATGCACAGTCACCTCAAATACAGCTTCTTTGCCTGCAAGGTCCGCTGATGGATACTCTTCAGGGAATGTCACATTCAGTTCTTTTTCTTCACCGGCTTTTACGCCAACAAGCTGCTCTTCAAACCCTGGAATGAAGCGGTTAGCGCCCAGAACGATTGATTGCTGCTCTGCCGCGCCACCGTCAAAAGGCTCACCGTCGATTTTACCAAGAAAATCGATCACAACGGCGTCGCCGTCCTTCGCCTTAGCTGTTTTTGCGCGAGGCTCATACTTCATGTTTTGCTCAGCGATTTTGCTGAGTGATTCATCAATCTGCTCGTCGGCAATCTCAGCCACAGGACGCTTAATTTTGAACTTAGTCACGTCCGCTGGTTCGAATTCCGGCATCACGTCAATGTTAACATCATAAGCAAGGTCAGCTTCGCCAGCGATAATTTTCTCAATATCGCCATCCATTTTCACGTCTGGGCTACCAGCCGGGCGAAGATCATTGTCCTCAAGCGCCTTTTGGTTGGTTTCATTGACCAATTTGTCGATAACTTCGCCCATTAGATCACGGCCATACATGCGCTTTACATGCGCGGCTGGCACCTTCCCAGGGCGAAAACCCTTCAGGTTCATTTGCGGGCGAATTTCTTCGATGCGCTCGTCGAGTTTTAGCTTCAATTCACTCGCAGGTATCTTCACTGCGAACGTGCGGCTAAGACCTTCGGACTGGGTCTGCGTTACTTCCATGATTTCATACATCCAATTATGGGGCGCCATCGACGCGGCGTCTTTGTGATCAAGCTTGAAGGCGCGGCTTATGACATAGCCCAGCACCGCTGTCCACGCACGTAATGACGGCGATCATCTCTCCCACTGCTATCATGCCAATCACATAACCGCGAATGAGAGGCGGGTCTTGCAAATTTCCACCTTTGAGGGCAAAGTTTCCCCAATCATTCCAAGGGAGAAGCCGCAAAGCGTGGCAAGGTGTAGATATATGACATTTTTGACGAAATCCATCGCCGCATTTGCGGCGGCATACCTGTTGATTTGCGCCGGTGCTGGCGCTCAAAATATACCTCACCCTCCTATCGAAGCCTATGGCAGCCTGCCCTCTACAGAGGATGTAGCTCTATCGCCAAACGGAAACATCGTTGCTCTCATAAAAAGACAAGGCGAGCAGGCAGCCGTCATTAAAGTAGATTTGAGAACGAAAGAGGTCACGCCCGTCGGTTCCATTGGAGAAATGAAGGTCTTCAATCTGTTTTTTCTGGACAACAACACCCTCATCATTCGCCTGTCCAAAACGCGACGCACATTTGGCTATCGAGGCAAATTCGAAGCCTCCGGCTCAGTCGCGGTGAATATGACGACGGGCAAAATCATCGGCTTGCTCTCTAAAACCAAAAACCTACACCCCGCCCAGTCTGGCCTTGGACGAATCGTTGGTCACAATCCTGAAACAGATACAATTTACATGCCCGGTTACTCGGATAAAGGCACCTTGTCACAATATGATTTGTGGGGCGTCTCTGCAAAAACCGGGCGCGGGAAACGCGCCGTCCGCGGTACAACAAACACGATAGATTGGTTGGTGGCACCAGACGGCACTGTACTCGCGCGCGAAGACCTCGATGACAACAAAAACGTCTATTCAATCCAAACAAAAATCACGGGTAAATGGACCAAAGTCTTGGAACTGGAAGACCAGGCCCTCGTGCCATTTTCCATCATGGGCGTCATGCCGAACCAGTCTGGCCTCGTTGTCGTTGCTGAAGGCGATAAAGGCGATAATTTTCTAAAGCTCGATTGGGACGGCAATTTTTCTCCACTGAACATTGGTCTACCCAATAAAAATATTGATCACATCTTCAGAGATAAAAACAGAACCATCCAAGGTGTTCGGTATTCAGGTATTCGGCCAAGTTACCATTTTATGGACGAGCAACTGAACGAATACGTGCAGTCCTTTGTAGAACAATTTCCCTATGCATCTGCTGAAATCGTCAGTCACGACAAAGCGTGGAACCGCATTATATACCACGTATTTGACGGGCACTCCTCGGGTGTTTACCTCATACACGATCGCACGAAAGATAGCCTAGAGCGGATCGGCTATGCCTACAGTGACATACCACCTGAAGCGATAGCCGCAGTTGATATCGTTGAATACCAAAACAGAGACAATACTACCATTGAGGCACTGCTAACCTGGCCCGTCGACTCAACAGCTGAAACCCGCAATAACCTGCCAATGATTATGATGCCACATGGCGGCCCAGCAGCCTACGATGCGTTGCGATTTGACTGGATGGCTCAATATTTCGCTAATCGCGGTTACGCTGTGCTTCAGCCCAACTTCCGCGGGTCTGACGGGTACGGAGCAGAATTTCGTGAAGCCGGATATGGGCAATGGGGCACTGGCATGCAAGACGACCTAACCGACGGCCTTGACGCCATGGTTGCCGCAGGATTCGCAGACCCCTCCCGCATTTGTATTGTCGGCGCCAGTTATGGTGGCTATGCCGCTCTTGCAGGCGGCGCCTTTACGCCAGAAAAATATGCCTGTGTCGCGGCGATAGCGCCGGTGGCAGATCTTCGCAAATTTATTACCTGGGTCGGCAAACGACACGGCAAAAACGACTCATCCGTTGATTACTGGAAAGACTCAATCGGCAATCCGAAATCCGAACGCGGCAAGCTTGAGAACGCCTCGCCCACCGAATCTGCTGAAACGTTTACAGCCCCTGTATTGTTGATTCACGGTGATGATGACACGGTCGTTCCCATCACTCAAACCTACCAGATGAACACAGCGCTCAAAGCAGCTGACAAATCAGTGAAGATGGTCAAACTCAAAGGCGGTGATCATTGGCTTGCAGAACGAGAAACACGAATCCAGACACTCAAAGAGCTCGATGAATTCATCTCAGAGCATTTGAACTAAACCTGAGAAATCTGGAATGGTGCGGATGAGAGGACTTGAACCTCCACGCCTTGCGGCGCTGGAACCTAAATCCAGTGCGTCTACCAATTCCGCCACATCCGCATTCCAGAGCGCTTCTCCTACGCGACGATTTTGGAATCATCAATACTAAAATCACCAAAATCGCAGTTTAGTTCACCCGAATTCACCATGGAGTGCGCTCAGTATATTGGGAACCTGCTGCTCTAGGTCTTCAGAGATCAAACCCGCCCCGATTCTGCGGCTTGCTTCACCGTGCACCCATGTGGCCATAGCGGTCGCAAGCAGCGGCTCCATACCCTGACAAATCAACCCGGAAATGAAACCGGCAAGCACGTCCCCACTGCCAGCCGTAGCGAGCCAACTCGCTGCATGATTATTGACGACAACGCGTCCCTCAGCATCGGCAATCACGGTGTCTTGGCCTTTAAGCAACACAATACATCCCGCTTGTTTTGCCGCCTCGATAACTGCATCAATCTTATTGTCGCTTTTTTCCAGCAAATCACCGAATAGCCTACGGAATTCTCCGATATGTGGGGTCAAAACGTCTGTTTTACGCAACGCTTGAAACAAAGCTGTTGGTTTATCCTCAAACACAGTCAGCGCATCAGCATCCAGAATCACGGTCGCCTCGCTCTCAAGCGCCGCTATAACACGGTCATAGGTCCCCTGAGTGACACCGGCACCCGGGCCGACCACAACACTTTTCGCGCTGTCGAGTTCGCGCTTGAACGCGTCAATATCGGCTACCGATGAGACCATCACAGCCGTCAACTGGGATGCATTCACGATCAAAGCTGAGGGAGGTGAAAGCACGGTCACCAAACCCGCCCCAATGCGCAGGCCCGCTCGCGCGGTTAACCGTGCAGCACCAGTTGAGGCAACACCCCCGCTCAACACTTTCATGTGCCCGCGTGAATGCTTGTGTCCCAGCGGGCCGGGGTTTGGCATTTGTCTCATCCATAAAGATGGCACATTCTCAATCCAGGAAGAATCAGTCGCCACGCCGATGTCGGCAGCGACAACTTTACCGCAAGCGCCGGCTGCGGGATGTAACATATGCGCAGGTTTCAAAGCTGCAAAAGTCAGAGTGGCCGTCGCCATAAAACAAGGGCCAAGCGGAATCGCGCGCAATCCGTCGATACCCGATGGCACGTCAATTGATGCAACCACACCACCGCGCTGCGCCAAAGCCAGAGCTGCTCCTTCCAGCGGGCGTGAAAACCCCGTCCCGAACAAGGCATCGATGACAATGTCAGTTGGCGCCTCAAGCGCCGCCTCAAGCGGCAAAATCTCGCCGGTCCACATCGCGGCAGCTTTCGCTGCATCTCCCGTTAATTGTTCGACAGGCACACTGCAAAAAACGCGCACATCTCTCCAACGCTCTACAAGGTTAGCTGCGGCGACAAACCCATCACCGCCATTGCCACCCGGTCCGCACAAAACCTGAATACGACCGAGCGGCCAATTCTGATGCACGAATTCTGCAGCCGATAAACCGGCGCGTTTCATCAGATCAAAGCTATCAACACCCGCTTCGATTGCTGCTTTTTCGGCCGCCAACATCTGTTGCGGCGTAATAATGAGTCTACCCATAACGGGCTCATAGCACGCGAGTCGCGGCCTCGCTGCCCAATTCTTTCACGCTCAGTGTATCACCGCTTTTTTCCAGCACTGTCACGGAGCAATATCCCGGGCGGAACACCAAGACATCGTTGGTGTTCGTCAGCTGACCGACCAGAGTATTGATCGCCACAAAATGCGAAAACACGACAGTGTTGTCAGGTAGTTGCAACACCCGCTGAAGCATATCCTTTCGCCAGTGATCCATCGACCCATCTGCTGGCCACTGTCCTGCCATCAATTCCCGCAGCCAGACAACGCGATCCCCGATATTTGGGGGCGTCACAATCTCGGACACTTCCGGAACGATTTCTGCTGTGCGACCTGTCAGATCACAAAATGGCTGAGCGGTCTCTCGGCAACGCTGCATAGGGCTGCACACAATCTTATCCGCGCCGCCACTCAGCAAATCCTGCGCGACCGTTTGCGCTTGAGCTGCTCCTAACTCACTCAAGCCCGGGTCGGGGTGCTCTCCCCAACTCGCCGCCGCTTCACCATGGCGAACCAAATAAATCACGCAGTCGCTCCTATTTCCCGTGCCTCAACTCCAATTTCATTTGCTGCACGCAACGCCCGGCGATACGCCAACGGTTCGGGAATGTTTAATCGAGCACGCGCCTCAGCTAAAGGCTCGCGCAATAGAGCTTCAATATCTTCGAGCATAATGCGGCCCGCGTTTTTGCCCGCGCGTTTTGCTTCCCAGAATACAGACATGGGTTTGCCTTCCGGTATATGTTTCTTCACTTCACGCGCCGCCATAAAGGAGACAAACAATAACCCGTTCCCCCTCATCTGACCATATGTAAACGCTAATACTCCTGCTTCACCGAGTGCGTCCCGACCATAACCAGTCAGAACATGAAACAGATCATGCGTGTCGCGAATACGGTTCAAATACCATTCGAGCTGGTCATCGAAATGATCTCGTTCTGCATTCCTGAATTTCACATTCTCGTCGACCAAGCCCTGAGCGCTTAAACCTTCTCTCTCCATAAAGTCGACATACGCTCTACCAACAGTCTTCTCTGGCAATTCTTTGATCCAGTCATGATCGTCAAGAATCGGCGGCAGATATGTAAGTTTGTCTAACTCTCGGCGACCTGCGTCGCTATTCACAAACTCTTTGAACCGCCGCACTACGCTATCTCCGTTCAGAGCTTCAATAACGTGAAAAACCTGCTCGGTATCTTCCTTATCAGCAATAAGGGCCCGCATATGCTTATAAGCTTTTATCGGCCGAACTGACGGAATTTTGCGATTAGGATCAATTGCTATCTGAGTCATGTCCAGTCCTGCCTAAACCCATTTGTTAACACTGTAGCCAACTATCCGTTAAAATCAAAATAATGACGCCCTCGTCACGCACGAGGACTCGCCTCACGATTTTTGGTGGTTAATTATTAGGCGCACGTGGTTATATTTTGACCATCACCACATCAGTTACCCTAGGAACCAATGGAATCACTCGCCATGCCGAATTTCAGCGCCTACCCAAAACACAGTAACAATTTCAGTGGCTGGGAGTGATTTGACCATGAAAAAGATAGAAGCAATTATCAAACCCTTCAAACTCGATGATGTTAAGGAGGCTCTCCAAGAGATCGGCCTTCAGGGCATGACCGTGCTTGAGGCAAAAGGATTTGGTCGCCAACGCGGCCACACGGAACTCTATCGCGGCGCTGAATACGTCGTCGATTTTCTTCCAAAACTCAAAATCGAAATCGTTTTGGCAGACAGCGCTGTTGAAGGCGCAATCGAAGCAATCAAAAAGGCTGCACACACCGATAAGATCGGTGATGGTAAAATTTTCGTATCGGATGTATCTGAAGCTGTGCGTATTCGTACAGGTGAATCAGGTGACGCTGCGCTTTAGTGCCGGTCAATAAAGACCACATATAAAAACATTTAGAAATTTTGGAGGGCTCTTGGTGGCTGACAAACTCTTTAAACTCATGAAAGAAAAAGACGTTCAATACGTCGATCTTCGCTTCACGGACCCACGCGGTAAGTTGCAGCACGTCTCTTTCCACAAAAACATGATCGAAGATGACTTCTTTACTGAAGGCCAAATGTTCGACGGCTCATCCATCTCAGGCTGGAAGGCAATTAACGAGTCCGACATGGTGCTCATGCCAGACGTGGACAGCGCATTCATTGACCCGTTCTTCCAACAGTCAACGCTCGCTGTTATGTGTGACATCCTAGATCCGATCTCTGGTCAGTCATACAACCGTGATCCTCGCACAACCGCTAAAAAAGCTGAGGCTTACGTCAAATCATCCGGCGTTGGCGACACAGTATTCTTCGGCCCAGAAGCTGAATTCTTCATTTTTGACGATGTTCGCTGGTCAACTGACCCTGCTAATACCGGGTACAGCTTCGATTCTACAGAACTTCCGGAGAACTCTGGACGCGAATACCCAACAGGCAATATGGGCCACCGCCCGGGACCAAAAGGTGGTTACTTCCCAGTGCCTCCAATTGACTCCGAGCAAGACATGCGCGGCGAAATGCTAAGCATCATGGGTGACCTTGGGCTTGAGCCTGAGAAGCACCACCACGAAGTGGCGCCTGCCCAGCACGAGCTTGGATTGAAATTCTCTACACTGACAGTTATGGCTGACCGCCTACAACTCTATAAGTATGTGATTCACCAAGTGGCCGCGTCTTATGGCAAGACAGCGACATTTATGCCCAAGCCAATGTTCAAGGACAACGGCTCCGGTATGCACGTGCACCAGTCAATTTGGAACGACGGAAAGCCCCTCTTCGCTGGCGACAAATATGCCGGCCTGTCTGAGAACTGCCTCTACTACATTGGTGGTATCATCAAGCACGCTAAAGCACTGAACGCGATCACTAACCCATCCACCAACAGCTATAAGCGTTTGGTTCCAGGTTATGAAGCACCGGTTATGCTGGCCTACTCAGCCCGCAACCGCTCGGCATCTATCCGTATTCCATTCGGCTCAAACCCGAAAGCGAAGCGAATTGAAACACGCTTCCCAGATCCAACAGCAAACCCATATCTTGCCTTCGCGGCCCTTCTCATGGCTGGCCTTGACGGTATCGAAAACAAGATCCACCCGGGCGACGCGATGGACAAAGACCTTTACGACCTGCCACCGGAAGAAGCAGCAGCTATTCCGCAGGTTTGTGGTTCACTTCGCGAGGCACTCGCTGCCCTCGACGCTGATCGCAAATTCCTGACCAAAGGCGGCGTATTCGATGACGACCAGATCGATGCCTACATCGAACTGAAAATGGAAGAGAACATGCGCTACGAAACGCACCCTCACCCAGTCGAATTCGACATGTACTACAAAGTATAAGTCTCAGACTTATTTTGAAATTAAGGCCGGTGCATCACGCATCGGCCTTTTTCTTTGCCCGATAAAAAACTAAAGACACTCGCATGCTACACACAATCATCTATTGGGGCGCCTTCGCCTATTTCCCATTTCTTCTGTTTGCCATCTGGGCCATGCGCAAATCACACCCTGCGATTAGAACCTTTCTTGTTTTGGCCATTCTCTGCACCAGCTGCCTTGCCTATGGTCGCTTTGTCGAGCCCCGGCTACTGATCTCGCATGAAGAAACTATCATTCTCGATGGCGCCTCTCTCGACTCCCCCTCGATTCGCGTCGCGTTGTTTGGGGATCCTCACCTTGGGCGCTTTGGCAACGCCATGCCCATGGAGCGTATCGCAAAGCGTATCAATTCAGAGAATGTTGATGCAGTGCTGGTAGCCGGAGACCTAACCTACCATCCGAAAGTCGACAAAATCCCGGAATTGTTTGCCCCACTCGAAAAGATTGAGGCGCCTCTTTTTATCGTATTCGGAAATCATGATGTCGGCCTCCCCGGCCCAGATTTGACCAATCCGCTCCTAAAGGCTCTTTCGGATATCAACGTGGCCGTCGTGCACAATCGCAGTCATGAGATAATAATCAACGATCATCCCGTTATCATCGGCGGAACGTCAGACCTGTGGCAGCGACAGATGGATTTTGATTTCGGCGATGCGTTCTCACAAAACGAAACAGTTCTCTTGCTTACCCACAATCCAGATATGGCTACTCATATCCCTGACAGTCTCAACTATGACCTCTTGCTCGCCGGGCACACACATGGCGGACAACTCCGGCTCCCCTTCCTCTATCAAAAAATTATCCCAACAGATTATCCCTTCGATAAAGAGCTTCACACCTACCCGGCACCCAGCGGGGACAAACTGGTCTATGTCACGACCGGAACAGGCATGGTCGGTCTGCCCATGCGGTTCGCAATGCCTCCACGTATCGACATCCTAACCATTCACCTGCCTCAATAGAAAAATCCCGCCAGCTTGCTGACGGGATTTTGATTGGTGAATGTTATAGGCTTAACGCTTAGCCTGCCTCGGGTTGCGTTTTCTTTGCGTGAACATAAAGCGGCTCCGCATTTCCCTCGACAACTTCAGCGTTGATGACAACTTCTTCAACACCGCGCAGATTCGGAAGCTCAAACATCGTATCGAGCAATATCTGCTCCATAATAGAACGCAAACCACGCGCACCTGTCTTACGGATGATCGCGCGCTTCGCAACGGCAGACAGCGCTTCCGGCGTGAAGGTCAACTGCACGTTCTCCATATCGAACAAACGCTGATATTGTTTAAGCAACGCGTTTTTCGGTTGAGTGAGAATCTCGATCAGGGCGTCTTCATCCAAATCTTCCAACGTCGCAATCACCGGCAAACGGCCAATGAATTCCGGGATCAAGCCAAATCGCTGCAAATCTTCTGGCTCAGTGCCACGTAAAATTTCGCCAACGCCACGTGCCTCAGGATCTTTAACTGATGCACCGAAGCCGATTGAAGCCGCCTCACCACGAGATGAGATGATCTTATCGAGGCCTGCAAATGCACCACCACAGATAAACAGAATGTTCGTTGTATCCACCTGTAGAAATTCTTGCTGCGGATGCTTACGGCCACCTTGCGGCGGAACAGCAGCAACAGTGCCTTCCATAATTTTCAGCAAAGCCTGCTGCACACCCTCACCCGACACATCACGCGTGATGGATGGGTTGTCAGACTTGCGAGAAATCTTGTCGATTTCATCAATGTAAACAATACCACGCTGCGCGCGCTCTACATTATAATCTGCTGATTGCAGAAGCTTCAGAACAATGTTCTCAACATCTTCCCCCACATAACCGGCTTCGGTCAGTGTCGTTGCATCAGCCATTGTGAACGGCACATCCAGAATACGCGCAAGGGTTTGAGCTAGCAGCGTTTTACCGCAACCCGTTGGCCCAACGAGAAGTATATTTGACTTAGCCAGCTCAACGCCATCCGTTTTGCCCGCATGCGACAAACGCTTGTAATGGTTATGAACAGCAACGGCGAGAATGCGCTTAGCGTGCGCTTGGCCGATGACATAATCGTCAAGTACGTCACAAATCTCTTGAGGTGTGGGAACGCCTTCGCGCGACTTGACCATACTGGTCTTATTCTCTTCGCGAATAATATCCATGCAGAGTTCGACGCATTCATCACAGATGAACACCGTCGGCCCAGCAATCAGTTTCTTCACCTCATGCTGGCTTTTACCGCAAAATGAACAATAGAGCGTGTTCTTCGAATCGCCGGTGCCGGTTTGCTTAGTCATACTGTCCTCAATGCCCGCTAGAACTTAACGATAAATTTATGTCCGGCGGACGGGTTATTTATTTCAACAATAAGCGTCATCACCTGCGCTGCAAGAGGCAAGCCATTACTAAGACTGTAATGTTCTTTAACTTTCATCCTCATCCGCACGGCTATCGAACACCTTATCTACAATGCCAAAGTCACGAGCGTCTTCGGCTGTCAGGAACGTATCCCGGTCTAGTTTACGCTCAATCGTGTCGTAATCTTGTCCGGTGTGCGTCACATAAATATTGTTTAATCGACGCTTTAAATCGATAATTTCTTCGGCGTGACGCTCAATATCAGTTGCAACGCCCTGATACCCGCCAGACGGTTGGTGAAGCATGACACGCGCATTTGGTAGCGCAATACGCATACCCGGCGCACCCGCAGCCAACAGCAACGACCCCATAGATGCAGCCTGACCAATACAGACCGTTGAAATAGGGCAACGAATATACTGCATCGTGTCGTAAATCGCGAGACCGGAAGAAACGTATCCACCCGGGCTGTTGATATACATCGCGATGTCTTTCTTAGGGTTCTCTGACTCTAGGAACAACAATTGTGAGGTGATCAACGCGGCCATGCCGTCATCAATCCCCCCGGTCACGAAGATAATCCGCTCTTTCAGCAAGCGTGAGAAGATATCGAAAGCCCGCTCGCCGCGGCTTGTTTGCTCCACCACCATTGGAACGAGGTTCAAAGATGTTTGATAGGAACTATGCATATATTTCGGCCTCAGGGGTCTAAAAAAGAATCTCAATAAAAGCAGGATTGGCAGATGGCTCTATGTTTGTCCACGCGTGCCTCGCTGCAAGGGGGCATTGTCTTGTGTATTTGTTATACTCCGAAAGTTACCATTTCCATTCCGGCGCACCACTCGGGAGCGGTTTTTCGGGATTTTTTATAAAATGTGTGTAGTCATCATGAACTTTTTGAGATTGCAGGTCACGCAACAGCATATGGTACCCCTCCTCATAAAGCGCAGTTCTTGCGTGATCCGGTAACACTCTAGCGCTTCGTCTCATCGCGCCGTCAGGAATCACATAATCATTGTCACCATAAGTGAACAATGTAGGTACCTCGCTAGGCAAATGGGGTAGAGCTTTGTGGGCGTTCTCCATCAGACTCACCACACCATACACCTGATCAATCCTATTTTCGTATGTCATTAACGGATCGCTCCATGTGCGTTGAAGCATTTCGTTGTTATCCGACGGCTCAATACGGACGAAACGTCTGGGCGGCTTAACAATCCATTTTGGCCTTGTATGCGTCGAGAGCCATAAGCTGCTGCGATACAACGGGTTCAACGCGCCCCACCCCCTCAGGCCCGGTCCCGATGCGATAAATCTGTCGACCTCTGGCGGGTCATCGCTCGCCAATGCCGTAATACTCACGGCCGCCCCCATCGACATACCAACCAAGGTCAATACTGCGTCCGGGTGCGCCTCCCGAGCTAGTCGAACAGCCGTGCGGACATCCTCGCGCATCAATTCTTCTTCCGGCCAAATGCCCTTGCCGGGTGACCGCCCAAATCCGCGTTGATCATAGGCATAAGTGACAATCCCGCTCTCTGCCCAACGTGGCGCAGCCATATGGAAGGCATTGGCGTAATCGTTCATACCATGCACCGCGACAATAACGTGTGAGGGATCGGGATGCGTCTCCAGGCCAAACACTGTCAGGCCCAGTGGAGCGCCATCATGCGCTAAAAAAACATTGTCTTTGGGCAAAAACGTGGGCGTGACAATCTCTGTTGTTTCAAACTGTCCTTGGCGCAACGGCTTGGCGCAGCCGCTTAGGATCAGCAACGACACGGCCATCAGGCCGCTTATCGCGGCAAACGAAGCGCGGCGTGAATACGTTCCCGCATTTCCGGTAAAACGTCGGTTTCGAACCAAGGATTGCGCTTTAACCAAGCTGTGTTTCTCCAACTGGGGTGGGGCAGCACATATATATTGCGACGCGCATAAACTTTCCAATTCTTCACTGTCTCGGTCAACGTAGATAAGCACTCATCACCCAGATGCCAGACCTGCGCATGACGTCCAACAAGTAGTGTCACTTCGATTGCCTCAAGATGTGCTATCACCTCGGCTCTCCACTGCAGCGCGCAACGTTTTAACGGCGGTATGTCTCCCCCATTCTTGTCATAACCAGGAAAGCAAAACCCCATGGGAACGATTGATACTACGCCTGCGTTATAGAATGTGGCGTGATCAATCTGCATCCAATCACGCAAGCGATCACCAGATGGGTCACTAAACGGCACTCCGTTTATATCAGCCTTGTTTCCCGGCGCTTGCCCCGCGACCAGCACGCGCGACAATGCCCCAATTTGCACGATAGGATTCGGTGTTCGCTGCATATCATCTGCGCACAAACGACATTTGCGAATATTTTTCAGCAACTCGTCTGTTGGGTTGGACACGCGAATTCCCTCATATTCATTGGGATAATTGATACAGTTAGGTGAAGTTACTCAACGCCAGCACAATTTTGAACCGACCTTGCCCCTAATTCGCCCCATTTGCAGGGTCAACCAGCGCACAGGTGTCATTCGGGAAGGAGTGTCACCGCTAATGAAAACATAAGGGTGAACCCATGAAAACCAATCTATTGCTAGGCGCTGCTGCTGCGCTCGCACTTGCAGCCTGCCAAACACCTGCCGAAGGCGCTACCGAAGAAGCAACGCTCGTCGCTGAGCCAGCTGCTGCAGAAGTTGAAGCTACAGAAGTAGAAGCAGAAGTCGAAACTGAAGTTGAAGCTGCGGCTGAAGAAACTGTTGAAGCTGTAGAAGCTGCCGTCGAAGGCGCTGCCGACGCTGCAGAAGACGCTGTTGAAGCTGCGACAGACGCTGCTGAATAGTATTTTTCTCTTAATTGAGATGATGAAGGGCGATGATCAGAATGATCGTCGCCCTTTTTACATTTCGTCACCTGCTTGCCGCCGCCTTGGGCCCGTGCCAGACAGGGCAAAAGCTGATTTTGCTAAGGGAGCCTCATTCATGTTCTATCGACTCTCCACATTCGTCGCCATATGCGTGCTTGCTGCTTGCAACGGCCCAGCCGACCAAGCCGCGACCCCTGTACCGGAAAACAACACACATGCAGCGCCCACTGCGCAGCTGGCCCTACCTCTACCAACAGCGACCACGCCAGAGATCACGACAGACGATCTCGCAATACGCATCAAAACAATCGCCGACGACACGTTTGAGGGAAGAGGCCCCGGCTCACCTGCGGGCGAATTAGCGGCAGACTGGATTGCCGCGGAAATGGAGCGAATCGGCCTCACACCCGGCGGCACCGATGGAAGCTGGTTCCAGACCGTTGAGATGATCAACCAAACTGTCAATCAAGACGCCTCCAGCCTTTCCTTCACTCTACCCGATCAAACTGTCCATCAGACAGTTGCCAAACAGGACTCTGTTTTCTGGACCAAACATCAGAACACAGACACGATTTCCTTGAGCGACAGCGATCTCGTCTTCGTCGGCTATGGCTCGGTCGCGCCTGAATATAATTGGAACGACTATGCCGATCAGGACTGGACCGGCAAGACCGTCATCATGCTCGTCAACGATCCGGGCTATGCGACTCGCAACGACGCTTTGTTCAAGGGCCGTGCAATGACCTATTACGGTCGCTGGACGTATAAATACGAGGAAGCTGCCCGACAGAGAGCAGATGCGGCCATCGTCATTCACGAAACAGAACCCGCCTCTTATGGCTGGGACGTTGTCGCCAATTCGTGGACAGGCGCACAATCGGATCTTGTAAGAGCAGATGGCGGCGCAGACCGTGTTGCGCTCGAAGGCTGGGTCACCCGTGATCTTGCCGAAAAGCTATTCCAGTCTGCTGGTCTCGATCTGGAGACCCTGAAAAAGGCCGCCGCCCAACCCGGCTTTAAACCTGTCGCACTCGAAGGCGTAAAAGTCTCTGGCCACATCGAGCAGACAGTCGATCGCCTCGAAAGCCGGAATGTCATCGGTATCGACAAGGGTGAAACGACACCCGACGAATACATGCTTTACACCGCTCACTGGGACCATCTGGGCAAAAAGACCGAGAAGAAAACAGGCGCCCCCGGTGAGGATTTCTACTCTGACCAAATCTACAATGGCGCTGTTGATAACGCGACGGGCGTCGGCGCTCTGCTGGAAATCGCCGAAGCCATGACCGCCGAGCCGCGCGAACGCTCGACCATGTTCCTATCGGTCACACTGGAAGAGTCTGGCCTGCTGGGGTCTGCTTATTATGCCGAGCGCCCAACTGTGCCGCTCAATACGATCGTCGCTGGCGTAAATATTGACGGTGCCCTGCCGATCGGACGCACGAAAGAAATGCGCGTTGTCGGCTTTGGCTCTTCCGAATTGGAAAATATACTCGCCGACGCGCTCAATACCCAAAACCGGGTGATAGAACCAGAATCCCGCCCGGAGGCTGGCACTTATTACCGCTCTGACCATATCTCTTTCGCCAAGAAAGGCGTCCCGATGCTGTATGCTGATGGCGGCGAGGATAAAGTCGAAGGTGGCGTGGCTGCTGGTAAAGCGGCCGCGCAAGCCTACAATGAACAGCGTTATCACAAGCCCATGGACGAATACGCTGACGATTGGGATTTGTCAGGCTTCCAAGAGGACGTACAAGCCCTGTTCGCTGTCGGTGAATACATCACCAAAACGACCGCATGGCCAACCTGGTATGAGGGCGCCGAATTCGAAGCTATCCGCAAAGAAGACATGGCAAAACGTTAAGCGATCAACTCTAAAAGGCACTTATAAGATGCTCTCCTATCAACATGGCTTCCACGCAGGCAACCGCGCGGATTTGCTCAAACACGCGGTGCTGTATGACATCTTGAAAACGGTGTCGGCGGGTCCGCGTCCGATACTCTATGTCGAGACGCATTCAGGACGCGGCGTCTACGACCTAACGGGTGAGCAATCGCGCAAAGGCGGTGAAGCCGATGAGGGCATTCTTGACCTGATCGACAAGAAAGTGCCGCGTCCGATGCGTGAATGGGTGGATTTTGTACGCAGCAAAGGCATCTCTGCTTATCCCGGTTCTCCGGCGCTGGCCCAATCGGTGTTGCCTGCCAATTCGCGTCACGTCTTCTTCGAGAAACATCCGACGGAATTTGCTGAACTGCAAAAAGCGATCGGTAATGATGATCGGTCTCAGATCAAACGCGCCGACGGTTATGCCGGCGCGCTGAAACTTGCCCCACGTGCGCGCGAGCAAATGGTCTGTTTTGTGGACCCCAGTTATGAGACCGATCGTGATATTGAGGCGCTGGCCATGTGGACGCCCAAAGCGCTTAAACGCTGGCCTAACGCCATTCTCATCCTCTGGCTCCCCCTGTTCAGGGATCAGCGCGAGATCGAGTTCGGAGAATATCTCTCAAGTCTGGAGAGTGGCTTTATTTCAGGCGCACGCTGGCCAACAGACCCAATGGATGAAACCGCGCTGGAAGGCACAGCAATCGTTGCCTATCGCGCGCCGCCTGAATGCGAAGCCAAGGGCGTCGCCATTCAGGATGCACTACAGTCATGGTGGTCTAATAGCGGTCCGCGCTAGTCGGTAATGTCTTCTTTGACGTCTTTGGCTACTTTTTCAACGACCTCACCCGTCGCTTTGACGTCTTTACCAACACCCTCAACCGTGTTGCACGCAACAACGCCCAGCGGCGCACTGATGAAAAGGGCTGCAATCAATAGCTTCTTCATTTTCCGTCTCCAATTTTGATGCTCATTTATCGCAATAATTGTCTCGAATGAACTCATATCATTCTAGCGCAAACGGTACAGGTGTCTCTGCGCATTATTACCTGTTCCCTTAACCCCCGATTCGCTGCTAGAGGGGGGCGCATGAAAACAGCAGTCATCGTATTCCCGGGATCCAATTGCGACCGCGACGCTCACGACGCCCTCGCGCAAGTTACTGGATCAGCACCGCAAATGATTTGGCATAAGGATGCTAAACTCCCTGACGGGTTAGATCTCGTCATGGTTCCCGGCGGTTTCTCATATGGTGATTATCTGCGATGCGGCGCGATGGCTGGCAACTCGCCCATCATCACAGATCTAAAACGTCACGCTGAACGCGGCGGCTATATTCTTGGCGTATGCAATGGCTTCCAAGTGCTGTGCGAAACTGGGCTGTTACCAGGGGCATTGATGCGTAACTCCAATCTAAACTTTGTATGCCGCCAGCAAAAGCTGGACATTGCCGCAAGCGGCACGGCGTTCACGTCAGCCCATTCCATCGGCGACACTGTTTCCTATCCTGTTGCCCACCATGACGGGAATTACTTCGCAGACGACATCACGCTCGACACACTCGAAGGCGAGGATCGCGTCGCATTTCGCTATGCCAAGGCCGAAAACCCCAACGGCTCGGCGCGAGACATTGCTGGCATTTTGAGCGAGAATAAGCGCGTGCTTGGCATGATGCCCCACCCCGAACGGGCAATGGGCCGTCATGAAGGTGGATCAGATGGAATTGCCTTGTTCAGCGGTCTGCTCAGCGCCGCTTAATCGGCATCTTTAGGTAACGGCGTCCGTAACGCGAAAATCAAATCACCTTCATAAGGACTTGCAGCAAAATTTGCCTGCATATCCGTTTCGCCAGCGGCAAAATTGACGAAGCAATAGTCATGAGGCTCGGTTTTCACGACGTGTCGTCCGCACATCTGCAACACGGCCTTGGGCAATTGCAAGCTAGGTTTGAACCGCATCAAACTTGCTCCCCGCAAACGCGTTTGGCGGCGCGCTTCATTGATAAGACCCGCTTGAACGTCGGCTCCAGCCTCATCTGGCAGGGAGGCGAAATCGGTGACATAGCTGACCCAAGGCTCATGCGCATTCGGCTTCGTCAAAGTGGTTGCTATCACTGCAAGGATCCGGCCGTCATTAAAATAGGCCAGCATCTCGGTGCGCCGCGGCAAATCCGGGTCGGCCAGACGCCAAGCGTACACATTGGCGGAGCGGACGGGCAGGATCACATCCACATTCGCGCTTGAAAGTGCTTGGCTAAACCGATCAAACGCCGCGCAATCGGCTTCATCTCTGAAATCAAGCCGCTTTATGTTGGCATCTCGTACGACCTGATCGGCTGGTTTTGGCTTTCGCCCGAACATCTCAACCCGCGTAAAGGCGCGATACACGCGCTCAGATCGCGCAAGAAAATTCATCACGCGCCCTAAAAAATGCAAACCCGGACGCACGATCCAATCAACATACTGACGCCCCTCATCAGGATGGGCAGGTGTAACGCCCATTCGCGTTAGCAGAGGCGCTGATTTCGGGTTGCTGCTATTGGTCTGCATGGCGTCGACGCCGCGATACTTGATCACGCGACGCGCAAGGAGCAATCCCTGCCCGCGTCCGGATTCACTGCTCATCAATGTGTGGCCCATTGCGACACGCTTTAGGCCCGCTTTGCCAGAATACTGGCGTATCTGAACGCCAACGAATGCGCAGATCTCGCCATCTTTTAGAGAGATCAGCCCCGGCGCGGCATCACCTTGCTCAGGATTGTCAAACAACGCCCATGTCCACCCTTCCACCGAGCGGTTGGGAAACCCATTGGCGCGGATGAGCGTCATCAGGGCAGGAATGTCAGAGCGTTGAAAGTCTCGTGTTTCAGTTTTGCTCATTCTCAGCCCCCCAGTCCCTAAACCAGCCCTCTACGCCTGCTCCTAAATTCAATGAAAAAAAGAGTCCACTCAATCCGCTTGTAGCGCTACAGACGAAACGCCGCGTAAACCACTGCTGGCGACTCAAGCCTTATGCCGCTAAAGAGCGTTTCATGACTGATCAAAAGACAATCCTCGCCCACCTCACTGCCACACAAGATGCGCAAGCTGGCGTTGAGCATGGCATCAATTCCGAGGAATGGGAGCGGCTGCATACCCGGCTTGGCCGCAAACCCAACCTCGTCGAACTCGGCATCTATTCGGTCATGTGGTCAGAACATTGTTCTTACAAGTCGTCGCGCCGCCACCTCTCCAAATTCCCAACAAAGAACGCCTCCGTCATTCAGGGGCCGGGCGAGAATGCCGGCGTCATCGACATTGGTGACGGTCAAGCGGCCATCTTCAAAATGGAAAGCCATAACCACCCGTCTTACATTGAGCCATATCAAGGCGCCGCAACTGGTGTTGGTGGCATTTTGCGCGACGTGTTCACCATGGGCGCGCGCCCGATTGCGCTCGTCAATGCGCTTCGCTTTGGCGACCCAAGTCACCCCAAAACCCGCAGCCTTGTTGCAGGCGTGGTCGAGGGCATTGGGGGCTATGGAAACTGCGTTGGCGTCCCCACCGTGGCGGGCGAGACCCAGTTCGACAAAGGCTATAACGGCAACATCCTCGTCAACGCGATGGCCGTTGGCCTCGCCGATCAGGACAAGATTTTCTACGCCCGCGGCGCAACGCCCGGCAATCCGATCTTCTATGTCGGCTCTAAAACCGGCCGCGACGGTATCCATGGCGCGACAATGGCGTCAGCCGAATTCAGCGAAGGCGATGAAGAAAAACGCCCCACTGTTCAAGTCGGCGACCCGTTTACCGAAAAACTGCTTATCGAAGCATGCCTCGAACTCATGGCGACCGATGCAATCCAAGCCATCCAGGATATGGGTGCAGCTGGCCTGACCTCCTCCTCCGTCGAAATGGCCGATAGCGGCGGCGAAAACGGCGAAGGCATCGGCGTCGAGATGGATCTCGACAAAGTGCCTCAGCGCGAAGAAGGCATGACCGCTTACGAGATTATGCTGTCAGAGAGTCAGGAGCGCATGCTCATGGTGCTCTATCCTGACAAGATCGACGTCGCGAAGGCGATCTTCGATAAATATGATCTGTCAGCTGAAGTTATTGGCATGACGACGGATACCGGCCACCTCGTGCTGAAACAGTTCGGCGAAACCGTTTGCGACATTCCGGTCGCCCCGCTGGCCGATGACGCACCAAATTATGATCGCCCATGGAACGAGCCGCCAAAGCGGGCCGCACTCAACATCTCCAAGTATCCAGAACCGGAAGATTATGGCGAGGTGCTGCTGAAGCTAATGTCCTCCCCCGACATGGCATCCAAGCGCTGGATTTGGGAGCAATATGACCGCCATGTGATGGGCGACACGTTGGACAGTTCACAATCCCAAGGCGACGCAGCCATTGTACGCATTCACGGCACTAACAAAGCCCTCGCCATCTGTTCCGACTGCAACCCGCACTATGTCGCCGCAGACCCCTATGAGGGCGGCAAACAAGTCGTTGCAGAGTCTTATCGCAATCTCTCCGCAGTCGGAGCAAAACCGATAGCAATTACCGACAACCTCAATTTCGGCAACCCGGAAAAGCCCGACACGATGGGCTATATCGTCAAAGCGATCGAAGGCATGGCTGAGGCCTGTGGCGCGCTCGACTTCCCCGTCGTTTCCGGCAATGTCTCCCTCTACAACGAAACCGACGGCATCGCTATTCCGCCAACACCTGTTGTCGGAGGTGTCGGCCTGATCGAAGACATGTCAAAAATTGCAACTCTGAGCCATGCCAAAGACGGTGACATTCTCTTCCAGATTGGCGAGACAACCGGCCATCTTGGCGCGTCGTCTTATGCGCGCACAGCGTTGGGGCTAGAAGGTGACGCCCTTGGTCCACCGCCTGCGATTGACTTGCCCCTCAATAAAAAAATGGCCGATACGGTCAGAACGCTTATCGAGAACGGCTTCGTTTCTGCAGCCCACGACATTAGCGAGGGCGGCATTGCCTGCGCCGCAACTGAAATGGCATTGGCGAGCGGTATAGGCGTTTCTATCACCGGCACAGATGGCCTAGACCTATTCTGCGAAAGCCAAGCGCGCACGCTCATCGCAGTCGCACCTGAAAACTCTGATAAAGTACGCAAAATCGCAGGTGGATCCCTATCAGAACAGGGGCAGTTTGGCGGTGATGCCGTCGCGCTGAATGGCGCCAGTATTACGCTCTCCACCCTACGCAAAGCTCACGAAGGCTGGCTTCCTGCCTATATGGATACAGTCGACTAAGCGAGCCTAGTCGCGCAGCGCCGAAATAGCATTCAACTCCGCATCGGCCGCCATGACGGCCATGGCGATGCTGTCTGCTGCGCGAACGTAAAAATCAAGCGTAAGTGCATCGACCTCATCTAGAGGCGAATGGTTACCTTCATGGTCCTCGACCCCAAAATACAAAAATGGAATTCCCGCCAAGAAAAACTCACCATGATCAGACTGCAGACTCCAATCATCATTTCCCAGTTCTAGTCTGTCATGCCCCTTGATGAGCGTCACCGGTGCTTTCGAAATCACTTCGTCCAAAAACAATGTCGACAAATCCGGCGTGTGATGTGTGCCAGCAACATACAGCTCACTAACCGCAGAACGACCGACCATGTCGAGATTGATGTTAAGCGCAATTCTATCAGCGCTCACCAGATTATTTCCCTGCAAACGCCGCACGAGATCAACTGCACCTAACAAGCCAATCTCCTCGGCATCCAGCGCCGCAAAGATAATATCATGGCGCGGTGAGTTTTCTTTCATATGGTGCGCAATCGCAATCATCGCAGAAACCCCTGAAGCATTGTCGTCCGCACCATTGTAAATTTCGCCGTCAAGAATTCCCAAATGGTCGAAATGCGCCGTCACGACTAAAACGGGGCCCTCACCCGGTGTTTCACCCGGCATCCACCCAACGACATTTGTGCCCTTCTTGGGGCCGTTCTCCTCACCGACGTTTTCAATAGTGAAACTTTGTTCAAATTGCTCCCCGAACGGCGACAAACCGATCTGCTCATATCGTTTCAGTATAAACCCTCGGGCCGCCTCATTGCCGGGTGTGCCTGTGGCTCTCCCTTGCAGCGCGTCACTCGCCAGCGTTTCGACAAAACGCACCATCGCCGCACCATCAACATATTGCGGTTGATACGCCGTTTTCACATTATTGATCTCACGCGCTTCACGCCCGACAAGCAGCAGGGCAGCGCCGATGATGAGCGCGATCAATCCGAGGATTGCGGCCAGAAACAAGGATTTGCGTGTCGTCATCTCCGTCACCCTTTCAATATGAGAGGCTTGACCCTTAAGCACTTCCTCTCCATTTGACCAGAAACATCAAATGAAGGAGCGACCCGCTCATGGCCATGTCACGCGAAACCCTCAGCACCTACCTGACAGACGCGTTCCCAGACGCTGAAATCACGCTCACAGATTTGGCTGGAGACGACAATCATTGGCAGGCCGAAATCGTTTCTCCTCAATTCGAAGGCTTATCTCGCGTAAAACAGCACAAGCTCGTTTACACGGCGCTGAAAGGCACGATGGGTGGCGAACTGCATGCGCTGGCGCTTAAAACCCGCGCGCCATAATTACTCAAAATTCAGCATTTGGATTGACCTATCGCCCGCATCGCGGTCCTAATGGGGGCATCACAACCCTAAAAAGGTCCATCCATGAACAAATTAACCCTTAGCGCAGGCACCGCGCTGGCTGCTCTGGCTCTTGCTGCGTGCACGCCAAAAGACACCGCCTCACCCGTGGAGCCGGCAGCGTCGCAAATTGACGCTGAAATGACAAAAGAAGCCGAAGCCTTCCTTGATCGCGCAGACGCAGAGATCGCGGCGATGAGCAAAGATGTGTCGGCCGTCTTCTGGAACCAGGCAACCAACATTACTGACGAAACAAATGCGGCTGCAGCGGAAGCCGGAGCGACTGCAACAAAACTCGTCGTCTCCCTCGCAAACGAGTCGAAGATCTACGACGCGGACAAGCTCCCCGCGCCACTGGCTCGCAAGCTCGGTATGCTGCGCGGTGGTATCACCATTCCCGCCCCCTCCACTGAGGGCGCTGCTGAGCGTCTTGCAACCATCACGACGGGTCTGGATTCCACCTACAGCACTGGCACGTTCGAATACAATGGCAAGACGCTGAATCTAGATGAGGCGTCTACAATCATTGAAACCTCACGTGATCCAGAAGAGCTGAAAGCCATGTGGGAGGGCTGGCGCACAATTTCTCCGGTCATGAAAGCTGACTATGCAGAGATGGTCGGCATCGCAAATGAAGGCGCGAATGAATTGGGCTATAGCAGCCTCGATCAAATGTGGCTGTCAGGCTACGACATGCCCGCCGCTGACATGAGCGCGGAAGTCCAGCGCCTCTGGTCACAAGTCGAGCCGCTCTATGAAGAACTGCACTGCTACACCCGCACCAAGCTAAACCAAGAATATGGCGACGACGTTCAGCCGCTGACCGGCCCAATCCGCGCGGACCTGCTTGGCAATATGTGGGCCCAGCAATGGTCTTCCATCTATGACATCGTAGAACCTGAAGGCCCTGCCATCGGTTATGACCTGACCGAACGTCTCGTCGAGCAAGGCTACACAGCCAAAAAAATGGTAGAGACAGGCGAAGCCTTCTTCACATCGCTTGGCCTCGATCCCCTGCCAGACACATTCTGGGAACGCTCGATGATTACCCGTCCCGAGGGGCGCGATGTCGTGTGTCACGCGTCGGCTTGGAACCTCGACGATGAAGAAGACGTGCGCATCAAAATGTGCACTGAAATCAACTCAGAAGACTTCTACACAGTCCACCACGAGCTGGGGCACAACTTCTATCAACGCGCCTATAAAGACCAAGACTATATCTACAGAACCGGCGCACATGACGGCTTCCACGAAGCGATTGGTGACTTTGTCGCCCTCTCGATCACGCCCGAATACCTCAAGCAAATTGGCTTGATCACCGAGGACGAAATGCCACCAGCAGAAGCCGACACAGCCTTGCTCATGCAAGCTGCGCTCGACAAGATCGCCTTCCTGCCTTTCGCTATGACCGTTGATGGTTGGCGCTGGGATGTGCTGGCGGGCGAAACAGCTCCGGAAAACTATAACCAAGCATGGTGGGATCTTCGTCTCGCCAATCAGGGTATCGTGCCGCCAGCTGCACGGCCCGACGACGCGTTCGATCCCGGCGCAAAATACCACATTCCGGGCAATACGCCTTACTTGCGGTATTTCCTGTCCTTCGTGATGCAGTTCCAGTTCCACAAAGCCGCTTGTGAGCAGGCCGGATGGGATGGCCCGCTACACCGCTGTTCAATCTACGGAAATGAGGAAGTCGGCGCCCGCTTCAATGCGATGATGGAGAAAGGCGCGTCACAGCCTTGGCCCGACACGCTGGAAGAATTCACCGGCACCCGCGAAATGGATGGCAGCGCCATCATCGAATATTTCGACCCACTTATCGGCTATCTCAAAGAGCAAAACGCCACCCAAGCCTGCGGCTGGGGTAAATAACCTTCATGAAAAACCCCTTCCTAACGAACCTCTCCCGCCTCACTCAATTTGGCGGGAGAGAATCACGCAAGCACTTCTGGCTGCACGTCGCGATCAGCCTCATTTTTTACGCCGCGCCCTTTTTCATTTTGATGATCGTGACGATGATAACTGGCTTGATGGCTACGACAGACGCGCAAGCCCCCTCAATGGATATCGTGGCCTATGGCAGCATAATATTAGCCTTAGTACAGATAGCGCTGCTAGCCGCAGCCGTCTCTCGTCGCCTACATGACTCTGACCGGCGCGCCGGCTGGGGGCTGATTCCAGTCCCATTCTTGCTGTTTGGAATATTCATGTTTCCGCTAGTAATAGGCAGCGCCATCTCAGACTCAGAGCTTAACAACAGGCTCTTCTTTGCCGGTTTTATAAACAACATCATTTATATGATCCTGATTATCCTATTAGGTATATTGCTTTGTCAGTCTGGCGATGACGGCGAGAACCGTTTCGGACCGCCCCCCTTGACCTAGAAGCGTTCAGGTCACATATCGCGCTTAGAACGGAGTATTTCACATGACCGACCAAGCCACGCTCGACACAATCGATAAAGCTGTAAAGTCCAATGACGTTGTGCTGTTCATGAAGGGCACGCCGACTTTCCCGCAATGTGGGTTCTCATCCACCGTGGTTCAGGTGCTCGATTATCTGGGCGTGGAATATGTGTCCAATAACGTCCTCGAAAACGCTGACGTGCGTGAAGGCATCAAAGTCTTTTCAGAATGGCCGACCATCCCGCAACTCTATGTGAAGGGTGAATTCATCGGCGGCTGCGATATCGTCAAAGAAATGTTTGAAAACGGCGAACTACGCGACGTGTTCAAAGATGCCGGCATCGAGGTTGAAGCGGCGCAATAAGCGCCCTCGCCCTTACGCGAAGAAAAACAATCCAGCCAATATCAAGAGCGGGATGACGCTCATCCCAAACAAATTGCGGGTGAATGCATAACGGTCGATCCATCGATCCAGTTCTGCATCACCCGTTTTTTCTGTGTGGGTGACCATCTCGACTGAGTCGCCTTTAATGACGGTCTCATCCTCGATGATGTATTTCTGAAGCGAACCTTCGGTCAGCAGCGCGCCGAAGTAAAACACCCCACTAAACGTAATCGAGGCCAGCGCAAACGCGATCACCCATTCGGCAATCGAGGCTGAGCGCAGATCAAACACCAGCGTGATCCCCAGCAAGAAGACTAGGGCACCCAAGCCAAGTGCCGTCCCAAATATCAGTTTCAAGCGCTTATAATTGGGTCCATCTGACATGTCTGTGCCTCCCTCTATTCCCACTCAAGCGTTTTGAGTATAGCAGAGCGCGTATGACTTCCTCAAACACGCCCACGCTTAATGCCGCGCCTAAAGTTGGCATTGTTTCACTTGGTTGCCCAAAGGCCCTCGTTGATTCCGAACGCATCGTCACCCGCCTACGCGCCGAGGGATATCAGCTCGCGCCAGACTATACCGGCGCAGATCTCGTTCTGGTCAACACGTGCGGCTTCATCGATAGCGCCCGGAATGAAAGCCTAGAGGCCATCGGTGAGGCCATAGAAGCCAATGGCAAAGTCATCGTCACCGGCTGTCTCGGCGCAGAGCCTGACGTGATCGAGAAGGCCCACCCCAAAGTGCTCGCCGTCACCGGCCCGCATCAGTACGAACAAGTGATGGAGGCCGTGCACACCCACCTCACACCGCCCCACAACCCGCACACAGACCTCGTGCCAGAATCCGGCCTGCGCCTCACGCCGCGCCACTACGCCTATTTGAAAATCTCTGAGGGCTGTAACAATCGGTGCAGCTTCTGCATCATTCCCAAGCTGCGCGGCGATCTCGTCTCCCGCCCCATCCACCATGTGCTGACAGAGGCTGAACAACTCGTCCGCGCAGGCGTGAAAGAGCTGCTGGTCATCAGTCAGGACACGTCAGCTTACGGCCTCGATGTGAAATACGCCCCACAAACATGGAAGGGCGACGAATATGACACGCGCTTCCTCGATCTGGCCAAAGGTCTCGGCTCGCTCGGCGTGTGGACGCGTATGCACTATGTCTACCCCTACCCACATGTCGATAAGGTCATCCCGCTTATGGCCGAGGGGTTGATCACACCCTATCTCGACATCCCCTTCCAGCATGCCTCGGCCAATGTCCTCAAAGCCATGAAGCGCCCGGCCAAGCAAGACAAGGTGCTGGAGCGCATCCAGCAATGGCGCCGCGATGTGCCCGACCTTGCCATCCGCTCCACATTCATCGTCGGCTTCCCCGGTGAAACCGAGGAAGACTTTGAAATCCTGTTAGACTTCGTCAAAGAAGCTAAAATCGACCGCGCAGGCTGCTTCAAATACGAAAACGTCGTCCACGCTGACAGTAAAGCACTGCCAAACCACGTTCCTGAAGACATCAAAGAAGACCGCTGGCATCGCTTTATGCAGGCCCAATCAGAGGTTTCTGCCGCCCGCGCCGCAGCGCAGGTTGGCACCACACAAGATGTCATTATCGATGAAATAAACCCAGATGAATCAAAGGCGCTCGGTCGCACCAAAGCCGACGCGCCAGAGGTTGATGCCGTCGTCTTTATCGACGAAGCACCAAACGTAAAGCCGGGCGATATCGTATCGGTGAACATCACATCATCCGATGATTACGACCTGACAGGCACGCTTCAAACTTAAAGTTTATCTCGAAAAACGATATTGACTTATCGTTTAACAATATGTACTGTTGGCGAAATTCAAAACCCAGCAGATTGGAAATGTCATGCGCGCTTTGTTATTTTCGGCCCTCACCGCCGCTTCACTTGCCTGCTACGCATCCGCCGAAGAAACAAAGTCCTATGATTATGAGGGCTTCACCAAACTGAAAACGAGCGCTGGAATCACTGTCAGCTATAAGCCCGCGCCGGACTATTCAGTCATCGCAACCATCACCAAAGGCACCCCAGAGAATTTAAAAATTCGCCAATATGGCAGCACGCTTTCCATTAGCCAGAAAAGCACAGGCTGGAACAAATCCTCGAGCATCCATGTCCACGTCACCAGCCCAGAACTCACCGGAATTGACGCCAGTTCAGGCTCTTCGATCGACGTGTCTGGCATCACCGCTGAGGCCTTCTCAATCGAATCCTCCAGCGGGTCGAACATCGAAGTTTCAGGCGCCTGCACAAATCTGGAAGCAGAAACCAGCTCGGGATCCTCAGTCGATGCGCGTGAACTCAAATGCCTGCGCGCCGAAGTCGAAGCCAGCAGTGGATCATCAATTCGCGTCCACGCCACAGACTATGCCGAAAGTGACCCCTCCAGCGGCGCCAGCATTCGCATCTATGGTGACCCCAAAGAGCGTGATGTTGAGAAGTCTTGGTCTGGTGGCTCTACCCGGTTTGACTAGTGCTTAAAGCACACTAGCCAATGTCAAAATCAGCGGCATTATAACCGGGGTTGGGCCAGGCGAGGTCCATATCCTCAAGCGCAGCGCGCACGAGTCTGGCGACAATCGCATTGCGACGTGTCCGGCTGTCAGAAGGCACACAATACCACGGCGCATGAGGCTTTGAGCATTTGTCGAGCGCCATTTCATAGGCATCCATAAAGTCTGGCCACAAGCGACGGTCTGCAATATCGCCTGGGTTAAACTTCCAAAGCTTGTGCGGCTCCACCAAACGCTCTGCCAATCGAATGCCCTGCTCTTCATAGCCAACATTCAGCATACACTTAACAATCGTCACGCCGTTTTCAGTCAGCATTTTTTCCAAATCATTGATTTGGCCATAACGCTCAGCGATTTGCTGAGGCGTCGCAAATTCGCGCACCTTGGCTACCAACACGTCTTCATAGTGCGACCGGTCAAAAATGCCGATATTTCCGCGCTTAGGCACCGCATTATGAATCCGCCACAGATAGTCACGCGCGAGTTCATTTTTGCTTGGCGCTTTGAACGCGGTCACTTCCATGCCGAGCGGCGATGTGTCGGCAAATACCTTGCGGATCGTCCCTGATTTGCCAGCCGTATCCATGCCTTGCAGCACCACGAGAAGGGAACGCTCTCCCTCGGCGTACAATTTGCCCTTCAGCTCATTGATCTCAGCTGCGTCTTTCTCGAGGCTCGTTTGCGCATCCGCTTTGTCATCGAAAATTTCTCGCCCACTCGTGTCGCGTGCCGACAGATTGAACTTACCACGCGTCGGCACAACCAGCGCTTTGCGTACGTCAGAAAGGCTCGGAATACTCATACTGAAAAATCATCCACTAGAACGAGAAAGGCCGCACCATAATGGCGCGGCCTTTCCAAAACTTCAAGAAATTCAGTCGCCTTACGACGAATAGAATTCCACAACCTGCGCCGGCTCCATCTGGACCGGGTATGGAACGTCAGACAATTCAGGCACGCGCACATAGGTGGCGGACATGGATTTTGGCTCAACTTCCACATAGTCAGGAATATCGCGCTCAGCAGAACCCAAAGCTTCCAGAACCAACGCCATGTTGCGTGACTTCTCACGCACCTGCACCACATCACCCGGCTTCAGGCGAGCAGAACCGATGTTACAACGACGGCCGTTCACAAGCACGTGGCCGTGATTAACAAACTGACGTGCAGCAAAGATTGTTGGAACGAATTTTGAGCGATACACAAAAGCGTCCAGACGTGATTCCAGCAGGCCGATCAGATTTTCTGCGGCGTTGCCTTTCATACGGCTAGCTTGCTCATATGTGCGAGCGAACTGTTTCTCAGTGATGTCGCCGTAGTAGCCTTTCAGCTTCTGCTTCGCCATCAACTGCATACCAAAGTCAGACGTCTTGCCCCGACGGGACTGACCATGCTGGCCTGGCTTGTAGTTACGCTTGTTTACTGGGCTTTTTGGGCGACCCCAAATATTTTCACCGACCCGACGGTCGATCTTGTACTTCGCGCTGTGGCGACGTGACATAGCATACCTCAATTTTCGACGCGGACCGGTAGAAACGCTTATTCGTCTCCACGATTGCAACGGCGGCTCCGCACCATCCCGTATTGAACTGGCGGTCTAAACATCAATAGTGCAAGGTGGTCAAGCCGAAACATAAGATAAAAATCACCGGCACCAAGAGAGGAAAACATGAAATCACTACAGGGCTGCACAGCCATCGTCACAGGCGCAGGCAGCGGCATAGGCCGCGCCACCGCAATCACCCTCGCAAATGAAGGGGCCAACGTGCTGGCAACCGACATGGACGCGGCCTCGGCAAAAGCCACCGCTTCCGCAATACACGCTACAGACGGCAAGGCACAATCGGCACCGCAAAATGTAACCGATGAGCGACGCTGGGACGAGATTTTCAGTCTCGCGTCAGAAATCTATTCCACGCCCTCAATTCTCATCAACAATGCGGGAATAGCCATTGCCGGTGCCATTCGCGATTTCACATTGGATGACTGGAAAAAACAGATGTCGGTGAACCTCGATTCTGTCTTTCTCGGCACTCGCGCGGGCATGCGCTATATGAGCGCCGGCGGCTCCATTATCAATCTCAGTTCTGTGGCCGGGCTTCGTGGCGCATCTGGTGCAAGCGCCTATTGCGCGTCAAAAGGCGGCGTTCGCCTCTTCACCAAGGCAGCCGCGATTGAGTGCGCCCAACTCGGCCTCAACATTCGAGTCAACTCCGTTAACCCCGGCATCATCGACACACCAATCTGGCAGACAGACCTCGCGCGCCTCACTGAAACCATGCCGGAGGCGCACGCCGAAGCGCTCTCCATGCATGAAGGGGCGAACTCGGGCATTGATCCAAGTATTCTCGGCGCGATGTCCTCCCCCATGGGTCGCGCTGGCACCCCGGAGGAAGTCGCCGACCTCATCGCCTTCCTCGCGTCAGACAGGGCCAGCTATATAACCGGACAAGAACATGTCATTGATGGCGCAATGACCGCCAACTAGCCGTCAAACAATCCCTGATGCCCGTAATTTCTCAATCTGTTCGGGCGTCAGGTCCAACACTTCTGTCAACACTTCTTCTGTGTGCTGACCTAGCTTTGACGGCCCATCCCAGCGGACCTTACCTTGCGTCTCGCTCATCCTTGGGAAAACGTTCTGCATCATCACCTCGCCCCAGCGCTCACTCGGCACAGGCGTCAATGACTCGCGGGCAGCATAGTGCGGATCCGCGAGCATTTCAGGGGCGCGATATATCTTCCCGATTGGCACTGCATTTTCAATCATGACCCGCTCGACCTCATCAATCGTTCTGTCGCGCGTCCAAGCTTGGATAAGCGCATCGAGCTCGGCTTGGTTCTCACCCCGCGCCACATGGTTCACAAACTTCGGATCATCCTTCAATTCAGGGCGACCAATTGCTTTTGAAAGTCTGGCGAAAATCGTGTCCTGATTGGCTGCGATAATCGCCATCCCATCATTGCCCTCATAAATATTCGATGGTGCAATACCCGGAAGAAATGACCCTGTGCGCTCACGGATAACCCCCTCCAGCGTATGCTCTGGTACGAGGCCCTCCATCATCGCCAGCACACTTTCATAAATCGACGCATCGATCATCTGTCCCCGCCCCGTCTTATGGCGGTGATGCAGTGCCCCAAGAGCGCCGATGGTACCGAACAATCCGGTCAGGCTGTCGCCAATCGAAATTCCCGCTCGCGACGGTTTGCGGTCGGGTTCACCCATGACATGACGCAAGCCCCCCATCGCCTCACCGACGGACGCATAACCGGGACGGCTCGCATACGGGCCCGTTTGCCCATAGCCAGACACACGGATCATGATGAGGCCGGGATTGATCGCCTTCAGCTCATCATAACCCAGTCCCCATTTCTCCATTGTTCCGGGCCGGAAATTCTCCACCAGAAAATCAGCTTCTCTAACCAGATCACGCAGCAAGTCCTGCCCATCAGCTTCTCGCAAATTCGCTGTGATGCAGCGTTTGTTGCGCGCGCAAACAGACCACCAGAGCGGATAACCTTCACGCCCCCAGACCCGTAGTGGATCACCCTGCCCCGGTGCCTCGACCTTGATGACATCCGCGCCAAGATCAGCAAACATTTGCCCGCAAAACGGGCCGGCAACCAATTGCCCCAGTTCAATCACTCGCAAATCAGTGAGCGGGCCGCTCCGTTTGGCGTCTGTGTCTGTTGTCATGTCAGGCCTCAAGCAATTTCATTGTCTCGTTCGTTACAATGCATGAGCCACTGAGAATTGCTAGCGCTCCAACACGCGATAAATGGACCACGTCTCACCGTCTTCAGCGCTTGCTTCCAATGTCAGGAATGGCTGAGCCTCTTTTTCAGCCAATCGCGCATACAGCCCGTCGGGCGTTTCCAAGATCAATCGCTTCGTGTTCGAGACCGTGGGGCAGAACAATACATAGTTTACCCCCGCATCTACCAGCAGTTCTTCACTCTCCGCACTCTCAGACAGCGCAATGTAAATTGCCGCTTCAATGCCGTCCTTGTTGCGGTGATAATTGCCCGTCAGCACGCTATGCGACGTATATTGCAACAAGTGCGGGGCTATATCAGGCGTCGCCAAGACCCGCCCCTCAGGCAAACCATTCAACGCCGCCATGGCTGGCTCCCCTTCGCATGTTTCAATCATCACTCCATCCACCGCGACCGGCGGCTTAGGCAAAGGTGGCCCAAAAATCATTCCCGGCACGGCCCACACCAACGGCGTAGACACCGAAACGGCCAGTAGATAGCCAATACCACCCCGGTCATCTTCTCGGGACTTCGCAAACAATTCTCCACACCACACACCAAGCGGCAGAATCGCAAAAATATGGCCGAACACATAAAACCGAGACTGAACAACGGTCAGAATTGCGCTCGCGAGCAATAGGGCCAAACACAGGGCGTGAAACCGCACACGCTTGCCTTGCCAAATTCGATACGAACTCACAACAATCGCAGTCAGGGTCATTCCCGCAGAAAAACCCACCTGCCGTAGCATATCGGGTGATGCGGCATAAATTGGTCTCGCCTCAGCGATCTGACCAAGCCATAATATCCGAACTGTCGGAGAAAGATCAGACAACGGATCATGCAAACAGGCAGGCGCATACACACCCAGCGCGATCAAGCACACTGCGGCGAATATCAAGATCAGGCAGGTCCGCATCAGCTTGGACAGCCCGACCGCAAACTGCGCCATAGCCGCCAGGCCCAATCCACCCATCGCAAACGCAAAGAGTGGCACCGACGATAGTGCATCGCACGCTTTAGATAGGTAATTTGTCGGCGCAACAAATACCGGATAAAGCACAATCAGACTGCCCAACAATACCAGACCGAAAACCTGAACTGCGCGCTTCACCTCATTGCCATACAAAGCCCACTCAAACGCGTAGAACGCACACAAAACAGCAATCAACGCATAGACCTCCGCGCCAATCACGACAGACACAGAAACTGCCACTGCTGCAATGGCCGGATAAATCAGCCGCGCATGCGCGCGCAAGGTTGCCCCCATCGCAATCGCCAAACAGCCCAACTGCAAATTATGATGATCAATTGCACCGGGCATAAAGCGATAGTGCCGATATAGAACGATAAACGCGATCAATAGCACAAAGGCGCGAACATATTTCCCCTTGAGATCGCCCATGCCGAGCGAAATACCCCACACCACGAACCCCACTGACATCACCGGCCAGACAGCACAAGCGAGCGACAAAGCGAGTTCATCGCTCACAAAAAATGAGAAAATCCAGTGCAACACAAGAATGGGCAAATCGACAAGGCGAGACCAATGCATCTCAATGCCGCCATCCAGCCCCAATCGTGATTGTCCTACATCGAACCACAGTCCGTGAGACAGATACTCGGCAATCTGAACCAATCGCATACGATCATCGAGATCCTCACCAATCTCAAGAGGGTTCTTCGCTGCTATGCTGAAAACGACGAGACAAATCACTAGTAAAAAGCTGAAACAAAACAGATCTCTCGGTGGAGCGGTGATCCAATTTAGAGCAGTCTTCATTGCTTAGGCCATTCAATTACACGTTTCTTGAAAGGCCCCCTTAACCATTTTGTATGTATAAAACGCTAAATCAAAATGAGGGAACTGATTTTGCAAAACGACATTTTCGCGGGTCTCAACATCGCGGTGCTGCTCCCCTGTTACAATGAAAGCGCGTCTATTTTCTCGGTCGTGCTGGATTTCCGTAAAGCGTTACCAAACGCCCGCATTTTCGTTTACGATAACAACTCCACCGATGACACATCTGCGCAAGCCGCACGAGCTGGCGCGACTGTTGTGCCGTCCCGCCGTCAAGGCAAAGGCAATGTGGTTCGCCAGATGTTTGCTGACATCGACGCTGACGTCTATCTGATGGCTGACGGTGATGGCACCTATGACGCCACCGTCGCACCGAAACTCATTCAAACTCTGCTCGACGATCGCGCTGACATGGTTGTCGGCACGCGTGGCGGTGTGACAAAAGATGCAGGTCGCCAAGGGCACGCCTTCGGCAATCACCTCTTCAACACTGTTTACAAAACGCTATTCGGTAGCGACTTCACGGACATTTTCTCAGGGTATCGCGCCTTCACACGCCGTTATGCCAAAAGCTTCCCAGCATCCTCTCCCGGTTTCGAGATTGAAACTGAGATGAGCGTACACGCCTCTTCTTTGCGCCTGCCCGTCTCAGAAATTGAGTGCGAGTATGGCCGCCGTGGCGAAGGTTCAGAAAGCAAACTTTCAACCTTCCGCGACGGTTTCCGTATTCTGCGCATGATGGGTATGCTGACAAAAGAAACGCGCCCATTTATCTTTTTCTGCTATATAGCGGTCGCCTTGCTTGGCGGTGCCGTAATTCTCGGTGTCCCAGTCATTAAGGAATACTTCGAAACCGGCCTGGTGACACGCATGCCAACTTGGATGTTTGCGATGACCCTTTTAATCGGCTCCATGATGGCCTTCGTCTCTGGTGTTATTCTCGACTCCGTTGCGCGTGGTCGGGCCGAACAAAAACGCATTCATTATCTGTCAATCGCGCCGTCACGGGGCGAGAATTATCAGTCTGGCACCACACCTCTAACTGAGCGTCGCAATAAGTCTGATACCACAAACAGCATCAACCAACGCAAAACCGCGGGCTAACCCTAAGTTTGGTTAGGCTGCTCCATCGGCGTTTTCAAACGTCGCACGGGTAGCAGACGCGTCAAGCACGCCCGGCTCATCCCATGCCCCTTCAGGACGAATAATCTGATAGGGGTTAACATCGCCCGTCAGCGCGTCAGGGTGTTCTGGCAAAACCACTTCAACTTCCCGATACTCAAAATCAGAAAACCAAAACGCCTCTCGACCTTCCTTCAGGCGACAGTGCACTTCACGTGACCAAACCGGCCACAGCCGTGCCTGAATCTGAGCAATTGCCAACCGATAACCCTTACGGGTCATATGCTCAAAACCGTGCGCCAGCAGCATCCGCATCGCCGGGCGCCCACGCACGAACGGCAACACAGCGACCCGCTCAATCTTCACAAATTCAGCAAACCATCGCAGACGCAACGTGCCGACAGGCCTATCCCCCTCCAGTAAGAGGAGATGCGTCGCGCACAAATCATTGCCGTCAAATTCCTCATCATAAGGACATTCTTGTTCGGCCATAAACACCGCCGAACGCACGCTAGACACTTTCATAAACTCATCCAGCCTACGCACCTGCACCACACGAAACCGTGCCCGCACATCGTCCGGAATGCGTCGCCGCAATAGGCGCTCCCCTGTATCATACACTTTGCTCATGCCGCCATCTCCTTCTGACGACGGGGTGCCTGCGCAAACAGGCATGACGCCTCAGTCGGATGAGGCGTCATGCCCAAACTGCGCATCGCGCGGCGTCCCTCATCGGTTACCCCACGTGCAAAGCAGTACACATCAGAAAAGAACTCAGCGCGCAGGACTGACAGCATCATCATCAACCGCCGCCGGGTCTCAAGTGATTTACCCGCCACAATCCCAATATACAGGCCTGCGCAGTATCGCCCTCTATGGCTCAACCAAATCTTTAAAGGGCGCTCGACGTCAAAGCTTCCGTCCAACAAGGCCATCGCGCCCAAATCGCTCACAGGCGCAACAACCATAACACCGTCGACTGGCTCCCCCGTGACCCAATTGCTCATCTGCGTCACGCTATCAACATAACTCAACGCCGCCGCGCTCGATAAACGCTCTCCCGTCGCCGCCTCAGCAATTTGCAATCCGTCATACACCTCATCATATCGCGCGTGGCGAAACCCGTAGGTTGCCGCTCGACCTGTCATTTCCTCAAGGTTCAGATGTTTTGTGTCCGGTAAAATAAGAGAATTCGCTCGCACTTAGATATCTCCACTTCTGATTGCGAAAATCCTAAGCGAATAATCTTAGATTGTATATACACCTTCTCGTTGTTTTTTTGCGCCGAAAATCAAACCGACACGCGCAAGCGGCATTCTATGTAAAAGATTCGAAAATCCGGGCGGCCACACGCGCCCACGGCAAAGCGACTAAAATCCGCCACCCGTTTTAAAGCCACCGCCTCCGCGAGAGCCACCGCCGCCACTTCTGCGACCGCCGCTGCTACGCCTGCGCGGCATATTGATTCGCGGTGAGCGGCGCTTTCGGGGTGCCGAGGTCGGGAAACCAATGGACCTTCCACGTGAACTACCACCGCTGCCGCGCGATGCCTCTTTCGCCACTTCCCACAACACGTCGCCCAAAATACCGGGCAGACCAATCGTGCTGGATCGTGGCATCCCCCCAAAGCCCGGCTCCGCCTTGGGTTTTAAACGCCGCAAACTCCGCGCGAGACGCCTGAACCCCTCGCTGCCCGACATCCGACCCGCCGCAACACTCGATAAAACATCATCCAAAGATGATCGCGGAAACACTGAATATTGCCCGTCATACCGCGCGCGCTTGAACTGTCGGCGCAGATACTCCAAATCGCCAAGGCTTTCGCGAAAACGCTCAGGTCGCCGCGCCGCACGCTCTTGCTCTAACTCATTGCTCACCTCTTCAGTGCGCAGCTTCACAAGCCGATCAACAATCCGGTCATCATCCAGCGTCACCGTCTCCGCCGACATTGTCCGCAAACTCTGAAAGCTCGTTTTCCTCAAGCCCTCTGACAGCAGTGTCCGTGCCTTTTTTGCCGGCCCAGCCTCCTCGCGCAAAGCCGCAGCATGTTTCGCTGCAATGTCAGCATGCTTTACTTCGGCGCGGTCAATATTCTGATCAGTCTCACGTATCGTCTGCAACAATGTGTTCGCTGCGTCTTGAAGCGTGTTTGCACCCGCCGACTGAAGCGCCGTTTGCTCAGCACTCTCCAATGCCGCCAACGCCTTCTCCGCCTTCTCGTCCTGATCCTGCGCATGCTGCTCCAGCCACACAGGCAGGTTCGTCAAACGCTCAAAATTCAAGAAAGCCTGATCATACTTGCAAAGCTTGGCAACCCAGCCATCCATCATCCGCGTAAACAGCCCGGCATCATATTCGGGTGAACGAAACTTGCGCTCCCACAAATACATAAACAGCGCATCTTCGCGATAGGGCGCGCCCTTCTCTTCCACTTCAGCGACAGCAACGTCCAATTTTTGGTGCGCCCGTGCCGCCACTGCAGCGGTTTCTTCGGTTGCATCTATCAACTTATTATACGCAACGTCTTCGGCCAGCCCGGCTTCAACTTCAGCAACCTTGTCTTCATAGGCGTTCACAGCTGCCAAATGCTTACCTGCCAGTTCATTCCGGGTCTTTTCCAATTTCCGAATTTCATCATCGGCGGCCGACAATGCATCAGCATAGTCCTGAACATACACATCATGTTCGTCCATCAGGCGCGAGGCTTCGGCATGGATCGCATCAAACTGGGTTGCTCCCTCTGACTCCTGAACAACGTCCAACCTGATTGCCGCCAAATCGCGAAACAGCTCCACTTGTTCTGACTGCACACGCGCTTGACGTATATCAAACTGCTCAGCCTCCGCGATTGCATCACTCAGCATACGCCGCATATCAACGATGGAGTCATCGATAATGCCCAACGTGTCATACCCTGAAAGTTTCCGCGCCATTCTTACCACTCCAAAATCGCGCCGCCGGGTGTTGCCACGCGGTAATCAGGGCTCAGTTTGCCCTTCTCTTTGCTACCCAGAATATCATTCTGGATAATCTGATCATCGGCCTTGTCATTCGCAACTGCATAGAACACCTCCTCAGAGACACGCTGCCCCCATTTCGAGGCGCGGTGAGTCTTTTGATTTTCTTCATTGACCAGCGGCACCGTCACTTTGTTCCCACTCGGATCAACTGCCTCAACAATCAAGTAATAATTGCGAGTGTCCGGCGCATCATTGGGAATGCGAAACACACCCGAACGTGGCTCCGATTGGCCATAAACAACCCGCACGTCATAAATGACAGAAAGGTCTTTCTGCAATTCCTGCAGGTCACGCACCGCTGCTTGCGCCGCATCTACATTGCCGTCAGAGATGCCGGCCATTCCATTCTGATAGATCGCTTCCGCCCGGCGTTTATCGTCTCGCTCAGACGCCAAATCTTGCGTTTCCATACGAAGGCGCCCCAACTGAGCAGGAAGCGTCTGCGTTAGCTCAACCTGCGCGGCCGCGGCCTTTGCCTTTTCCGGCCCCACCACCGCAAACTGCCATGTGCCGAGCAGTAAAGTCGCCGCCATAGACACGGCAACAACGGGCGTGACCCATTTTTGCCGGTTGATATAAATTTTTGCCAGCTTGACCTGAAACGATGGCTTTGGCGGCGTGTGGCTAAAACGCTGCTCTTCAAGCGCCTTAACCCCTTCCAGCAAAACACGATCAGGCACGTCTATGCCCTGCGCATCATAGATCTCCCGCAGACGCTTCAGAAGTTGCTCCTCGCGCCCTTCCGCATTGAGTTCTTTTGCAAGCACAATTTCGCGATGGCGTAGCGTATCCACCACGTCCATCGCTAGCATTACATCGTCCAGCTTGCGCTTATCCGGCGCGACATCTGGCAAGTTCGTGTCAGACAAAAACCTAACTCCGCGGCACAAGCGCCAGTGCGGCACCTTCCTCGATCAGTTTCGTCAAGCGACGCTTACCATCCTCAACTGACTCCCGAATTTCTTCAGAGTTCTTAGTCGACAGTACGCGCATCTCTTCAATGATAACTTGCGAGCGTTCTTGAAAATTCACGACGCTATCGACCAGCATCTTCACAGACGCCGCCGAAACAGTCGGTCCGTACCCGGCCTTGATCGCCGCTTCCTGTACCTCGCCGCCAATCTCGGCCAGCACTTCCAGAGACTTATTCACGCCATCCTTCATTGCTTCGAGGGTCTGCGTGCTTTCGTGCAGCCCATGCAGGCCAGTAAAGCTCGCCGTCAGGGCCGTGAGAACAACTTCATTGGTTGAGAAGAAGCTGAGCGATTGCGCATAGACGCGTTCTTTCGCATTCGTCGTTTGCACCAGACGCGCCATAATCACTTCGGAGGTGTTGTACCCGATCGTGATGTTGTCAGACAGGTCCTTGGTGATCTGATAGCGTTTCTCTTCAAGCTGCAACTCGCGTAGCTTCTCGTCTCTGGTCAGCTCCAGTTTCGCCCGCTCGGCCGCTTCGTCACCAATATAACCTGCGACTTTCGCAACAGCCTCGTTAACGCGGCCACGTGCCTTCTCAAGCTCGCCCTCTGCCGTTTTCAGAACCTCAAGCGCCATCACTTCAGATTGCTTCATCGCGCCACGGAAATCGAGGTAAGCCTCCAAAATCTTGTGCTCACGCTCAATCTGGTTTGCGCTTTCATCCTGCACTTCAAGATAAAGATCTTTGATCTTGCCGAAACGGGTCGCGATATCGCCACGCGTCATCTTCATCCAAACATTGCCGACACGCTCCATTGTGGAGATTTTTCCATCAGAATACTGATCGACGAGTGATTTCGCGTCATCGCGTATAGAGGTAAACGCCGCCGTGATTCCTTCATAACGCTCCCCGATCGTCATGCCAGAGAGTTGCTCACGCACCACATCATTGAATAGGCTCATCTGGTCGAGCGTGCGGGCAATGGCGGCCACGCGAGTTTCGTCGAGATCTGAAATCTTCTCCAGCAGCGCAACGATCGGCGCGGCTGATCCTTTCTCGGCCTTTGTGGGTACAAGCCCCAAGCCTTTGAGGCCACCCATGGCCCGGTCAAGATATTGTAGCGCAGTCGGGCTAACCAAATCGGTCATCGCGGTGTGTCTCCCCTTTATGAACACAAAAACGAGGTCAAAACAGACCTTACCGAATGAGTTAACCCGCCCCCATAGGGGATTACAAGGGGTTGAGCCGTTCGTAATTTTACGAACCAATCGCTTGCCGGACGCAAGGTCAACACATCTACGCATGGATTGTTACAGCAATAGGGAGACACCAGAACCATGACAGTCGAATTTGAGAAACGCGGCCGTTTAGGCATTATCACGCTAAACCGCCCAGACGCCCGCAACGCAATCAACGGCATGATGGCCGCAGGCATCGAGGACGCAATCGACAAAATTGAGAATGACCCTGAAATTTGGGTCGGCATTCTCACAGCCAAGGGCAAAGCTTTTTGCGCCGGCGCTGACCTGAAAGAGATCAATGCGGGCAACGGCGCAGCTCTCTCAACAGAGCGCGGCGGTTTTGGCGGCATCACCATGCGCGAACGCACCAAGCCCCTGATCGCCGCCATCACCGGCAGCGCGCTGGCGGGCGGTACGGAAATCGCGCTGTCTTGCGACATGATCGTCGTCTCAGACTCAACCAATTTCGGCCTGCCAGAAGTGAAGCGCTCACTCGTTGCAGGTGCTGGCGGTTTGTTCCGTTTGCCACGCGTCATCGGCATGCCGGTTGCGCTGGAAGTCATCCTCACCGGTGACCCGCTAACATCACAGCGCGCTTATGAACTCGGCATGGTCAACAAAGTTGTGCCGGAAGCTGACGTCATGGACGAAGCCGTCAAACTCGCTGAGCGCATCACAGCCAACGCGCCAATCGCAGTTCAGGCTAGCCGGTCTGTCACCATCGACGCACTCAAAGAAGATGATGCAACGCTCTGGACAGCCAGCGGCAATGCTTTCGCAAAAGTGGTCAAGACGGAAGACTTCAAAGAAGGCCCCCTCGCCTTCATCGAAAAGCGAGCACCTGTCTGGAAAGGCAAGTAAATCGCTCTCAAGGCTCTATCGGGCCTCTCATGAAACAAATTTGAGAGTCCGATGAGAGTAAAATGAGAGAAAAATGAGAGTTCAAAAGCGCCTTTATCCCGTGGATAGAGGCGCTTTTTTCCATCAATCCTCTCGAATGATTCGCGCTTTACCCCGCCCCAGCGCTAAAGCCTTGATTGCCCCGCGGAATGTTTGCACTTCTTGCTCGGTCCAGTCCGCCCGAATAAACGCCGCCCTCAAATTATCTTTCATCAGTGGCGTTTTCTGCGGCGGGTAAAAGAACCCAGCGCGCTCAAGCTCATCTTCAAAATGCTCGAACATCCTGAAAACTGCATCACGCGTTGCAGGTGGGCTAAGCTCTTTGCTGAGGCTGTCAGATGAGCCGCCAATGCCATCCAGCTCTGGCACCTGCTTGCCCCATTCGGACGCAAACACGCATACCGCTTGCGCCAAATTCAAGCTCTTAAAGTCAGAATCAACGGGATACGTCATCAGGAAATCTGCAATAGCCACAGCATCATTCGGCAACCCAGACTTCTCTGCGCCGAACATAACACCGGCCCGGCCCTTCTTATTTTCGAGCCGACCAAATATTTCTGCGGCTGCATCCTGCGCCCCGCCGACCCGCTTTTCCATGCCGCGAATACGGGCCGTCGCCGCCACGAGCCACGTAATTCCCTCTAACGCCTCCGGCAGCGTCTCAAAAACACGCACGGTCACGCCAGCATCAAAAGCCCCCGCACTCATTGTGTCTGCAGCAGGATTGGGCCAACCGTCGCGCGGCGTAACAAGTCGCAAATCAGTCATTCCGAAATTACGCATCACCCGCGCCGCAGCGCCGATATTTTCACCAAGTTGCGGCGAATGGAGAATAATAGCGGGGCTATGATTGTCAGCCATGATAGGAACCTGTTTTACACGCAGGCTTTTGCTCTGCTATAGCGCACTGCAATAGCTTCAAATCCAAGGAAATCAAACATGGCAAAGATCAAGGTCAAAAACCCGATAGTCGAAATGGACGGGGACGAAATGACCCGGATCATCTGGCAGATGATCAAAGACAAGCTCATTCACCCATACCTCGACATCGATCTGAAATATTATGACCTGTCAGTTACCAAGCGTGACGAAACAGACGACCAGATTACAATCGACGCTGCGGAAGCGACAAAAAAGTACGGCGTTGCTGTTAAATGCGCAACAATCACTCCAGACGAAGACCGCGTTGTAGAATTCGACCTTAAGAAAATGTGGAAGTCGCCTAACGGCACAATCCGCAACATTCTCGGTGGCGTTGTTTTCCGTGAGCCCATCGTGATTTCTAACGTACCACGCCTCGTTCCGGGTTGGACAGAGCCAGTGGTTATCGGCCGTCACGCTTATGGCGACCAATACAAAGCAACTGATTTCCTCGTGCCCGGCAAAGGCAAGCTGACCATGAAGTGGGAAGCTGCTGACGGCTCAGACTCACAAGAGTACGAAATTTTCGACTACCCATCTTCCGGTATCGCAATGGGCATGTACAACCTCGACGAGTCTATCCGTGACTTCGCGCGCGCCAGCATGAACTACGGCCTCCAACGCAAATGGCCTGTTTATCTGTCCACCAAAAATACAATCATGAAAGCTTATGACGGTCGCTTCAAAGACATCTTCCAGGAAGTCTTCGACACTGAATTTGCTGACAAATTCGCTGAATTCGGCGGCACCTATGAGCACCGCCTCATCGATGACATGGTTGCTGCAGCCATGAAATGGTCAGGTGGATACGTTTGGGCCTGTAAGAACTATGACGGTGACGTGCAGTCAGACACAGTCGCTCAAGGCTACGGCTCACTCGGCCTGATGACATCCGTTCTGATGACCCCGGATGGCAACACAGTGGAAGCTGAAGCGGCGCACGGCACCGTGACACGCCACTACCGCAACCACCAGAAGGGCGAAGCCACTTCAACCAACTCAATCGCATCCATGTATGCATGGACACGTGGCCTCGACCACCGTGGCCGTATGGATGACACGCCAGAAGTGCGCCAATTCGCTCAAACACTAGAGAAGACAATCGTTGAAACCGTTGAAAGCGGTCAGATGACGAAAGACCTCGCGCTTCTCGTTGGTCCAGAGCAAGAGTGGCTCACAACTGAAGGCTTCATCGAAGCTGTAGACAAGAACTTCCAGAAGGCCATGGCGAACCTATAGGCCTTGCGGAATATCTAAAAAATGAGCCCTTGCAGTTCTCTGCAGGGGCTTTTTCTTGGTCTCAAATATAAGCTAAAGGCTTGCGCCGATAAGGTGGCCAATTAACGCCGATGCCCCCATCGCAATAACGCCCAGAACACATACCCGTGCTCCAGCTCGCCAAACGACAGCTCCACCGACAACGGCACCGGCACTACCCAATGCAACCAGTCCAAATAGCGTCGCGACGAGTACAAACCCGATCAGATGCGCCTCCGGCGCCAACGCAATTACCAGCAATGGTAAGACAGCCCCCAGTGCAAAGGCGATAGCCGATGAAACGGCGGCTTGAATTGGTCGCGCCCTCGCAAGGTCCGTAATACCCAATTCATCCCTCGCATGAGCCTCTAGCGCATTGTGCGCCGTCATTTGCTCTGCAACCTGTTTGGCGACTCCACGTTCTACACCGCGCGCGACATAAATATCGGTCAGCTCGATCAACTCCCCATCTGGGTCACTGCCCAGCTCTTCAGCCTCGCGCTTGAGATCAGCCTTCTCCGCGTCCGACTGCGAACTCACAGAGACATATTCACCAGCGGCCATCGAAAACGCGCCAGCAACTAGACCCGCACTCCCTGCTATCAGTGCATCTTGACGTGTCGCTACAGCAGCAGCCACACCGATCACAAGCGAAGCGGTTGAAATCAAGCCATCATTGGCTCCAAGAATCGCTGCGCGAAGCCAACCTATATTTTCAATTGAGTGATGTTCATGATGAGCCATGTGCAACGCCTCCATTTAGGGTCTGGTTCCGTCCCTCTTTACCATGCTCACCCGATCAAAGGGTAAAAACGCTTAACAGCACCCACCAACGGGCGCAGCTCCGCCTTCTGCTACGGCAAATATATCCGGTGCTGCGCAACCGGGGAAAACTCCAAAATGCTGCGTCCCATCCCCAACAACCTTGAAATAAGGCGCAAACCTTGTCTCGGCCAGCATCGACAAAGTATTCCCGCAAACCGGAAACACCCGCCCCTGCTCGATCACATGCTCATCATCGAGCTTGAACACGGTTTCCATGCCCTCTATCCCACCGCGATAGATGACGGCCTGGCCGTAGTCTTCACAGGCTGGCTCAAGCTCTGGCAGTTTGAACAACCGTGCTGTAACCGACGCGAATTTGATTCCACCTAATTTTGCGATCAACAGGTCATCCAAAATCGCCAGCGGGCGGTGATCAACGACACGCATATCCAGAAACCCAGCCTCCCTAGCGATTTTCTGAAAATCATTCCAATACAAGGCACCAGACAGGCACTCACCATACAATACCGGGTCTTTGACCAAATGCTCAGGGATACGCCGGTCTGCATAGACGTCCGAAAAGTACAGCTCACCGCCCGGTTTTAGAAGGCGATACGCGGCTTGAAAAACAGCCTCTTTGTCGGCGCATAAATTGATTACACAATTGGAGATGATCAAATCAAAACTACCCGGCTCCAAGTCAAGCGCGTCCAATCTTTCCAATTCCCCTTTCAAAAACCGTGTATTCGGTGCCGCATAGCCGAATGATTCTGCGTGCCAGCCCTCGTGCTCACGCGCGACGGCGAGTTGCTCATCGGTCATATCCACGCCGGTCACCTGCCCCTCGGGCCCGACCAATTTGGCAAGCGCGTAGACATCCCTGCCCGCACCGCAACCCAAATCCAAGACTGACAAGCCCTCCAATGCTGACGGAATCGCCAGACCGCAACCATAATATCGCCCCGCCACCTCATCATGCACCGCCGCCAAAGCATTCCGGATGTGCAAGGGTGGCTTACTCTCAGTCGTGCAAGCATCTGTTTTCAGATCGGCAGATGATTGGAGAATCTCTCCGTAGTATTCTTTGACAATTTGTTTGTTCATCGGGAGACCTTCTTTTTCGTATGCAGGCTTAAACCTACAGCGTTGCTAAAGGAATCGCCAATCAGGCAAATGTGATCAAAAAAGCCCCGGCACACAACACGTGTACCGGGGCTCTCTAATTTTGCTGTTAGCAGCGAACGACTAGTAAGGAGACAGTCCAAGCGACTGAACAGTACCAACAGTCAGGTAACCAACTGGCAGGCCGTTAGAACGCTGGTAGTCTTCCATTGCGCGCAGTGTCGCCGGTCCGAATGAACCGTCAGCTGGCAATGTGTAGCCTTTGTCGCTCAGTGCGCGCTGAACTTCAGCAATCTTCGCTGAAGAGGCGTTCGTGTCGCAAAGAACTTCACGCCACTCAAGACCGCCACCACCAGTTACAACACGCTTTTCAACAGTCTTGTAAGTCGCTGGGATAACGATGGTATCTTCCATTGCTGGCGTAACCATTTTCTCGACTGATACTGTTTCATAAACGGCAGGAACAACAGTCTCAACAACACGTGATGGCTGGGCAACGACTTCGCGTGACACAGTCTTGTATGTTGCAGGAATGACGTTTGTTTCTGTACGCTCAGGCGTCGCAAGACGCGTACGAGTCACAGTATCATACTGAGCCGGAACTTCGACGCGGCAAAGCAATTCGCCAGTCGCAACGCCGTTTCCGCCGATTGATCCATCAGCGTTAATAGCACTCGTACCAACACCAGCGGCACCACGACCGTAAAGGCCATTACCTGGCTTCCAAGTTGTATAAGCTGGGCGCACAAGCACTTGCTCAGTGTATGTTTCGAACTGTGCAGGAACCACGATTGTTTCCGTGCGTTCCGGCGTAGCAATCACTTGCTCCGTCACAGTTTCATAAACTGCAGGCACAACTTCGTACCGAACAGTTTCTTCTTTCACCAAAATTTGCTCAGTCACAGTTTCATACTGCGCTGGAACAACTTTAATTTCGGTGGCTTCTGGGCGATCGATCACTTGTTCTGTAACGACTTCAGTCGTTTCAGGGATCAATACGCGCGCAAAGCAGGCACCAGCATCAGACTCTGGCGGATAATCCGCAGAACCTTGAGCCATTGCCATGCCAGTCATAGCTGTCGAAGCAAGCGACAAATAAATAAGTTTGTTCATTTCAACTCCCCTTTCAAAGCAACGGTCGAAGTCCATCCACGACCAAACGCTTTTTCTCCAAATGCCGCACCTTTAAAGCGGCACAGAATGGCTAGGCCTTGCGTTAACCAAGAGCCCAACTGATTCCCCTAATAGCTTAGTGATTTCCCCTCCACCAGTCGGGAACAGCTAATTTTTCGCATATTTCGCGTTTTCATTGCTTAAATCACACGCCTCAATGGGGAATTTTTGTGTGCTGAAAAGCGCCATTGAATCGCGACGATTTACCGTGACATCCCCCCTATCCATTATTTTCTCAGCCTGTATGAAGTCAGCCAAAGGCTTAGGAGGCTCTTATGATTTCGCGATACACCCGTAAGGAAATGGCCGATATTTGGTCACCAGAAGCCCGGTTTGGGATTTGGTTGGAAATTGAAACACTCGCCGCAGAATCCATGGAACAGTTGGGCATTATTCCTGAAGGGGTAACAGCGGCCGTCCGCGAGCGCGGAAAATTTGAAGTCGCCCGCATCGACGAAATTGAACGCGAGGTAAAACACGACGTCATTGCCTTCCTGACCAATGTGGCTGAACACGTCGGAGAAGAAGCCCGCTTCCTTCATAAGGGTATGACCTCCTCAGACGTTCTCGACACCTGCCTGAACGTTCAGCTCGTTAAAGCGGCTGATTTGCTGCTGACCGGCATTGATCGCGTGCTAGCGGCCCTTGAGAAACGCGCCTTTGAACACAAATTGACCCCGACAATCGGGCGTAGCCACGGTATTCACGCGGAGCCAACAACGTTTGGCATCAAACTCGCCACCTTCCATGCTGAGTTCCAGCGCGCCAAAAAGCGCCTATTGGATGCACGTGAAGAAGTCGCCACCTGTGCGATCTCAGGCGCCGTTGGCACATTCGCAAACATTGACCCGCGCATTGAGCAGCACGTTGCCGATAAGTTGGGCCTGTCGGTTGAGCCGGTCTCAACGCAGATCATCCCACGTGATCGTCACGCCATGTATTTTGCTGTTCTGGGTGTCATCGCGTCATCAATCGAACGCCTTGCTGTTGAGGTGCGTCATCTCCAGCGCACCGAAGTGCTCGAAGCCGAAGAATACTTTTCTGCAGGGCAAAAAGGCTCGTCAGCCATGCCGCACAAGCGCAATCCGATCCTAACCGAGAACTTGACCGGCCTCGCCCGTCTGGTGCGATCGGCAGTAACGCCTGCTCTAGAGAACGTCGCCCTATGGCATGAGCGCGATATCTCACACTCATCTGTTGAGCGCGGCATTGGTCCTGATGCAACGGTGCACCTCGATTTTGCACTCCACCGCCTTGCCGGCGTTGTCGAGAACCTATTGATCTATCCAGACAATATGCTCGCCACCATCGACAGCATGGGCGGCCTCCATAACTCACAGCGCATCCTTCTGGCACTCGTTGAAAAGGGCGTGAGCCGCGAAGATTCCTATCGTCTCGTCCAGCGCAATGCGATGCGTACATGGAAGAAAGAAGGCGACCTTATCGACCTGCTTAAGGCTGATGAGGAGGTTTCGTCCCGCCTTACGGATGCCGAATTGGAGAACTTATTCGATTTGGATTATCATTTTGCGCAAGTCGACACGATCTTCACTCGGGTCTTTGGAAAAGCATAGACTCTAGAAATTCACATAGTCTGTGATCGTCACAAAACTTTTTGATTTCTGACAAATATCCTTTCAACTACTGTCGTATCCAGCCCTCAGTTAACGAGGGTTGGTTGCGATGGTAGATGACGATTTCCATTACCGCTTAGAAGCCCGCATCATCGATCTCGAAAACAGAGTCGAGGTGCTGGAAGGTCAGAAGGCTCTCGAACCCGCTTTGCCTCCAGAGGTGCGCAACCTGATCGCCTCTGGAGAGCACCCCGTTAGAGCAATTCGACAATATCGCCTTTTGACTCAAAGCCAGCTCAGCGAAAAATGCGGCATTCGCCCGAATCATATTTCAGCGATAGAACGAGGCCAATCCTTCGGTCTCAAAACTGCCCGGCGTTTCGCCAAAGCGCTGAATGTGCCCGCCGACCTACTCATCACTAATAATTAGAGTTTTCCCACAATGCACATGTTCAAACTTGCAATCGTCCTCACTGCCAGCATGTTGGCTGCTGCGTGCGCGAGAGAACTCGAAACCGCCACACCCGTCTTTCCAGACATGCCCGCCCCCACCCAGAACTCACGCGCCTATGGATTAACCGAAAGTCCCGATGGGGCGGTTCGCGTCTTTGCCCAAGAGGATTATGGCAATACGAACCTATTTTACTCTCTGAAAACAGGCGATGAATGGTCAGCTCCACAAAAACTCGATGTACCCGCCCGAAAAACAGCGACTTCACCGTCATTCAGTCCCGTAAATGGCCACCTTTATTTCTCTTCAGACGCGGCGGTTGACGATTTACCCGGCCGAAAAGACCTCAATATCTGGCAACTTCCGCGCGAGAATGGCAGTTGGGGGGTCGCCACGCCGCTACCTGTGGGCAATGTCAATACAGGCGCGAATGAGCTAAGCCCCGCAATCGACGGAAATGGTGTGCTTTACTATGCTAGCACCCATTCCCGCACGGGGTTTCACGGCTCCAACATCGTTTCATCCAGCCCTCAGCCGGATGGTGATTGGACGTTCGAAACCCCTTTCGGACTCGTCAATGACGATCGCGCCAATGAACATCTGGCCGTTACCAAAGACGGGCAAATGATCTTTTTTTACTCACATCGTCGCCCCAAATTCGGCAGCACCGATATCTGGGTCAGCAAACGTGGGGAAAGCGGTGATTGGAACCCGCCTGAACGTCTCGGTAAAACCGTTAACTCAACAGCGATTGAATTTGGCGCTGGTTTGTCCTCCGACAATAAGACCTTTTTCTTCTCTCGCGACGGTCAACTCATGCAAATCGACCTGAATGCAGCGCTCGCAAACCTCGGTGAGCCCGTCGATACCGACGAAAAATAGCCGTCCCACAGGCGCCAACTGCATCCAGGGGCGAAGATTATCGTTCAGACGCGACAGCGATAATAATTCGCCTTCATAAAAGTGTTACATCCTCGTCACGGAACCTTCACCGCTCTGTCGACAAACATTCAAATAGAGGTGGGATAAGGCCGCTGAACCGGGGAGTGGGGAACTGAGTCTCTCACCGAATGGTCACACCGAATTGCAGACGTCAAAACCGCTCTAAGAGGAATTTAGACCAGATGACACCGACTTGGAAAATGACCGCACTCGTCAGCGCCGCCGCGCTATCGATTGTGGCCTGCGCCGATACATCCATCTCTTCGCCGGGAACGACCGTTGCTCCGACAACAACACCCCTTCCCACTACCCCGCCATCCGGAACCACCGCGATCAATCTTGTGCCAAGCTCAGGCTGCCCCTCCGGTTCCGTCGAGACGACATATGACGCTGTTTCCGCTGACAATTATTCTGAAATTGCGGTTTGCTCGATCGGGTCTGCGAGTGGCACAACAACTCTGACAAGTGACGTTTCAATTCCCGCCAACATGACCATCGCTATCGAAGGTCCGGTTTTTGTCGGCCAAGACAGCGCCAACGGCGGCACAGCTACAACCTTAACTCTGGGCGCTGGCGTTCGAATTTTCGGCGCTTCAGCCGGCGGCACATCAGGTGCAACAGACGATTATATCGTCGTGTCTCGCGGCTCCTCTCTTGAGGCGCTTGGCACAGAGATAAGCCCGATCCGCATGACGGCGCGCGCGGCAATCAATGATGAAGAGGCTGGCACCAATCTCATCACCCCGACATCAAGCGGACTTTGGGGCGGTCTGGTCCTCAATGGCAACGCACCAATCAACGCGTGTGAAGACGGCTCGGCAACTGGCGGAACCACTGGCTGTGAGAAAACGGGTGAAGGGTCTTCAGGTCTGTTCGGCGGCGGCGATGCAGCGGACAGCTCCGGCACTTTGCAATATCTCATCGTCGAATATGCAGGCGCGCGTCTTACCAATACAGACGAGCTGAATGGCATTGCCTTCCAGGGCGTTGGCTCTGGCACGACGGTAGATCACATCCAAGTCCACAATAACCTCGATGACGGCATCGAATGGTTCGGCGGTACAGTGAATGCAAAATACGTTGCGATCACGGGTGCAGGCGACGATTCACTAGACTGGACGGACGGTTGGACAGGAAATTTGCAATACGCAGCCGTTCGCTCAACTAACGCCTCCTCAGATGACCCACGCGGCATCGAAGCAGACAGTAATTCCACCGAAGGCTCATTGCCTTACTCTAGCCCAAGCGTGTCTAACTTCACACTCGTCGGCGGTGCCAATAATCTTCAAGGCATACTCCTTCGCCGGGGCACACGTGGGAACATCGTCAACGGTCTCGTCGTAGGTTATGGCGCAGGCATTGATGTTGACGGTACAGAAACATTCACCGGCTTCGACAATGGCGATCTTGTCATCGAATCAATTGGCCTCGATACACCAGAGAACTTCACAGCGGACAGCGATGGTGTTCCAGCCTTCACGCCCGCCAACAACATTCGGGAAATCGACAATTCGCTCTCTGAGCTGTTTTTCCCTGGCACTGTTGAAGCAGGCATCCCTGTCTCCTCCGTTACATCTGGCGACGCCTTCTTCGACACCACCTCATACGTTGGCGCATTTGCCCCAACAGAGTCAGTTGGCAATAGCTGGGCAAACTTCACGCTCACCAACACGCTGTTCGACGAGGCACCAGCCACCTGCCCGACCGGCACAACCGAGAACGGCACCGTCGCTGGCAAGACGCTTTGCCAAATCGGTTCATCAGGCGGAGACAACGTGGTCTCACAAGACCTCGCACTCACTGATGGTGATGAATTGATCTACGAAATTGTGGGTCAGGTCTATGTGGGCACTGACCGTGGTCCCGACCCTGCTTCACCAATTGCTGGTTCCATCTCTGCGACCCTGTCTATTGAACCCGGCGTAACAATTGTTGGAGAAGGCAATGACGACTATCTGATCGTGACACGCGGCAATCAAATTTTGTCGAACGGTACAGCAACCGCTCCAGTCGTGTTCACGGCGAAAGGCGCGATTGATGGCACCGCGGCAATCGAACAGGACACGAAAGGCATTTGGGGCGGCGTTATTATCAATGGCCGCGCTCCGATAAACGCCTGTCAAGACGGCTCCGCAACGGGCGGCACAGTTGACTGCGAGAAGCAAGGTGAAGGATCATCCGGTCCTTTCGGCGGTGCAAGCGCAGATGACGATAGCGGTCAGATTTTCTACACTCGCGTTGAGTATGCGGGCGTTCAGCTCACATCCACCGACGAACTGAACGGTATCGCCTTCCAAGGCGTCGGTTCAGGCACGCAAATCGACTATGTACAAGTCTACAACAATCTCGACGATTGCTTTGAATGGTTCGGCGGCACAGTGAACGCCACCCATCTAATCGCTACAGGTTGCGGTGATGACAGCCTCGATTGGACCGATGGATACACAGGAAGCATCCAATACGCGATCGTGTACGGCGGCGTTGCATCTGCAACAGGCGGCGTCTCAACCGATCCACGTGGGATCGAAGGTGACAACCTCTCAGCAGATCTGACGGCGACCCCTGTTTCATCTCCGAAGGTTTCCAACTTCACGATTATATCGGGCATCAATCCAGCTGACGCTGCATCAAGCGGCACAACAGTCGATACGGGCGTTGTTCTGCGGCGCGGGATGGAAGGCACCATCGCCAACGGCATTGTGCTTGAATGGCCAGACGCTGGTCTCGATGTGGACTCACCAGAAACCATCAACAATTACAATAATGGCGATCTAGTGATCCAATCCCTCTTCCTGTCAGGAAACGGTGATGACCTCGAGAGTGATGGCGAAGATCCAACTTTCACAGCTGCGAATAACATCGCCACAGGTCAAGCCATCACGACATCAGGCTTCACCTTCAGAACCGGACGGCCGGGTGTCGTGCCGGGGGCGAATGAAAACGCTGTTCCTGTCTACGACGTCACAGGCATCGGCGCCCTCTCTCCGACGACTTATATCGGCGCGGTCGAGGATGCGAACGACGACTGGTATCTTGGCTGGTCACGCGACCAAGCTGGTTCACTCACTACGGCGAACTAAGGACAGTTCACTCGCATAAGCACGGGGTGAGGCGGAAATCTCTGCCTCACCTCAATCTGTTATCAAACCCAATCAGCGTCACAATGCCATTTCAGAGAATGAGCGCGCGCTTCCGAGGATTTTCACTATGAAACGCAACCTGCCAATTAGGACACTGCTACTGACAGGCGTTTGCTTGTCTTGGTTTGCCCCTGCTTTTGCTCAGGAATCTCTTGCTGCCGACATAGACATTGCCCCACCAACGGTAAACAACCCAGCCGCTGACGAATACGAAGAAGAATCTCGTCAGCAAACGGTCGTCGTGCGCGGTCTGTTCATTCCCGACGAGAAACGTAACACTTCAGAAGTTGCCAGCCTCATCGATGCAGGAGACTTCCAGTTACAGGGTGACTCAAACGCCGCCAGCGCATTGTCCCGTGTGGCGGGCATCTCTACCGCAGACGCCAAGTTCATTTATGTGCGCGGTTTGAACGAGCGCTATTCAAGCGCCTTGCTCAACGGATCGCCTTTGCCGTCTCCTTCTCCGCTACGGCGCGTTGCACCGCTAGATCTGTTCCCAACATCAGCTCTAAAATCTGTACTTGTGCAAAAGACCTATTCTCCAAATCTACCAGCTGAATTCGCAGGCGGCACCGTTGATTTGAGAACAAAAGCCGTACCTGACGACCGCTTTCTCTCTATCGGATTTTCCACCGCCTACGATTCTGAGGCGACTTGGGAAGAAGGCCTTATGTATGATGGCGGCGATAGCGATTGGCTAGGCTTCGACGATGGCGCAAGAGATCTGCCATCACTCGAAAACGGCCTCAACGGAACCTTCGGAACGGAACTCACTGACAACCCATCTTTGTTGGTTATGCAGCAGGGAGAGATTGCGCCAAATTTCGGCGTCGACCTTACCGCTGGTGAGCGGTTTGACCTGTCTCAAGATATCACCATGGGCCTTCTCGGTGCGCTGTCATACTCCAATAGCTGGAGCAAAAAGCAAGGCAAACGCGGCTACGCCTTCTCTCAAACCGACGGCCTCGGCACATTCTATGATTTGGACCGCGCGAGCACGGAAAACAATATCGGCATCAACAGCCTTATCACGGCCGGTTTTGATCTATACTCAGACCACGAGGTAAAATTCATTGGCCTCATGTCTCGTTCAACAGACAAAGAAGCCCGTCAAATCACTGGCACCAATGAGGAAGACGTGAACATTCGCGAAGATAGCCTTGAATGGTTTGAACGCGAACTCTGGTCAACGCAGGCGCAGGGCGAACATTTTCTACCTTCTATGCTGGACCTGAAAGTAGAATGGCGCGGATCCTATTCTGAAGCAAAGCGCGAAGCTCCATATCAGCTCTCTAATATTTACATTTTCGGCGATGACGGCGTGCCGGCACTGTCCAGCTCTTCCGCCGCCAACCGCTTTCAATTTAGCGAAGTCTACGACAACACCACTGATTTCGGGGTCGACTTACAGCTGCCACTCTCAAGATCAGGTGACTGCACATTCTTCTGCGAAGTTGATGTGAAAGCGGGCTACGCTTATTTGAAAAACAACAGAAAAGCAGACAATTTCATTTATGACGTCAACGGAGTTGGCGCGACCAACGGCGATCTGCGCATCGACACAACTTACGCTTTTCTAGCCGCGACCAATCAATTATCCATCAGCGAAATTGCGGGTGAACAATTCCCGCAACGCTACATCGCATCGCTGGAATCTGATGCCGGATACCTCGGTCTGGATGCACAAGTCACACCGCACATTCGGGCCGCCATCGGCGCTCGTTATGAAAGCGCTTTGCAGGCCGTTGATACCCGCGTTATCGGGGGCGATCTATCAACAAACCTTATCGAAGCCGTCATCAAAGAAAACGATTGGCTTCCTGCGGCAACTATCACTTGGAACCCTATTGAAGACCTACAGGTGCGCGCAGGTTACTCACAAACAATCACACGTCCACAGTTCCGCGAATTGGCTCCCGCCGTATTTGTGAACACAGAAACCAACTCCACATTTTTCGGCAACCCATTCCTCGTGAATGCGAGCATCAAAAATTATGATTTGCGCGGCGAGTATTATTTCTCCCGTGATCAATTCATTACTTTCGGGCTTTTCTACAAAGACCTGCTCAACCCGATTGAAGAAATTTTGGTTCCGGCAGAGACACTCCAGACCACCTTCATCAACGCACCTTCTGCAAAACTGTTTGGCTATGAAGTCGAGTATGAGCAAAGTCTGCCACTTTTCGACTGGACCAAATCAGACTTTTTCCTAGATCGAGAAGTGCTGATTAAAGCCAACTATACTTGGACAGATGCCGAAGTATCGTCTGAAGGCGATGTCGCATTCAACATCGGTACAAACCTAAATCCAGTTCGCGGCACAACAGCCGCTGCTGGACGGATCGAAGATGGTCGCCCCCTCCAGGGGCAATCAGAGCATTTGATCAACCTGCAAGTCGGGCTTTTGAACGAAGCGACACATTCTGACATGAACTTGTTGATCAATTATGTCAGTGAGCGCATTCGGTCAGGTGAAGTCCTTGCAAGGAGCCTACCCGCTATTCTCGAGCAGCCTCCAATCACAGTTGATTTCGTGTGGAATAAATCAATCGACTTGGACAGCGGGGAAGTAGAACTTTCGCTCAATATAGAGAACCTTTTGGGCGAGGGCTATGAAGCTTATCAAGAACGTAACTTGGACAAAGTGTTGGTCGACACCTATGATAAAGGAACAGTTGTTTCCTTCGGGTTGAAACGGAAGTTCTAAAATACGTGTATAATATCCATTGTCGGCACATGAATGAGCGGTTCGCTACAGTTTCCCCACTGCAGCGAACTCGCTTGATTCGGAGGTCATGGCACCGTAATCGACAAGTGTAATGAAACAGCTAGCGAACATCCCATTCAGAGCTGGCTCGCTACTAAGTGCGGGCCGGATCTTATTGATTGGCGTCCTAATCGGCCTCGCCGGATTATACACAGCTAAGCTCGCATGGTTAATTATTGAGCCTCAAGGCTCTGTCGCACGGTCGCACCCGATCCCGCGGACCGCGTCTTCTGCAGTAAACTCTACACTTCCCACATTTACCACGGACGTAACCGTTCTTGTTCAGCAAACTCGATTTGGTACCGGAAACGCCGCGATAGACGTCATTCCCAGCGCGCCCGAAACTTCGCTTAATCTACGCCTCAAAGGGTTACGAGCCACTTCAGAAACCGAAGGCACCTCTGAGGGCGCGGCCATGGCTATCATTCTGACCCCTGATAATACATCCAAAATTTACAATATTGGCGATACAATCATAGACGGCGTCACATTAGAACAGGTATTTCCAGATCGCGCCTTAATCAACCGTCGAGGGGAACGTGAAACCCTCATGATGGATAGCAGTGTGGGTTCACTCTCAGTTTTATCGCTGCCGAATGAAGAGGGTATGATTGAGGGCGAACCTCAATTGTCGCCTACACCCTCTGACACATCGAGCAATGCAAAAGTCATAAACCGAGCGCTGGCCTCGTCGCTAAAGTTTAACACTGTCGTCGAAGGTGGAAATTTGATGGGCTACAGCCTGGACACCAGCGCAAATCCAGACGCTTTCAACCAAATTGGCCTCCAAACCGATGACCTGCTTACGGGCATGAACGGCGACAAGATTGGTGATATAGAGATACAAGATATTTTGAATAGTCTCTCAAGATCAGGTGATATTTCACTTACCGTAGAACGCGGCGGCACTCCTCAAACAATCAGCTTTAGACTTTCAGAAGGAAACTGACATGCGCCTCAAACTAGGCCTTTCGGCAGCCCTCTTAGCATCCTTCGCGCCCGGCGCGCTCGCTCAAGCGCAAAACGCTGGTTCAGGAGATAGCCGTCACGTTCTCAATTTTGACGATGTCGAACTAAGCGCACTGATTGCAGATGTCTCTATCGTGACAGGTTACACATTCATCGTGCATCCCGACGCGCGCGCAAAACGGGTTACCGTCACGTCATCAGCTCAACTCACCCCCGATGGTGTGTTCGACGTTTTTCTCTCAACATTGCGCGTTCACGGATTCGCAGCCATTCCGGCAGGAAAAAATTCTTACCGCATCGTTCCAGAGCAATCGGCCGTGGGCGAAGCAGGCTTAGGCAGCCTCACGCAAAACAGTTTCGTTACCGAAATCCTGCATCTCGACAATTTCAACGCCCAGAATGCGGCACAAATGATTAAGCCCTTGATCGACCAGCAAGGCCAAGTCATTGCCACCCCGCGCTCCAACACTCTAGTTGTCGTAGACTATGCGTCAAACATGCCCCGCATACGAAAACTGGTTGCCGACCTTGACGCTAACAAGGACCGCATAGAGACGATATCCCTCAAAAACATCCCAGCTACTGAGCTTCAGTCCATTCTGACAAATCTTCACCAGCGCCAGGGCGAAGAATCCTACGCAACTAACTTCAAAGTCATCGCTGCGAACACAGGTAATGCTATCATCGTTAGAGGTGACGAGGCGCTGGTAGAACGCGCCTTGAAGGTTGCCAAAGATCTGGACACCACCAATCGCACAGAAGATTCACTGCGTGTCATCTCTCTCAAGAATGCAAACGCGGACGAACTCGTTCCAATTCTTGAAAAAGTGGCCAATGCAATGTCCGCGCGACAAGCCCAACAAACAGATGCAGCCACTCCGAGCACCATCGCGCACCACGTGCCTACAAATTCTCTCGTCATCAGCGCTCCACCGGAAACTTTGCTCAGCCTCGAACGCGTCATTCAAGATCTGGATAAACGCCGCGCGCAAGTCCTTGTCGAAGCTATCATCGTCGAGATGTCAGATGATACGGCGCGGGAACTCGGCCTTCAATTCCTACTGTCTGGAACAAATGGCTCAACGGTTCCATTTGCCTCTACAAATTACTCTCAATCGGCACCGAATATGCTCGCACTCGCCGGCGCGATTTCGCAGGATACTCCCTTTACAGCAGGCGGCGCCAACCCATTCACGGATACCGCAATAAATTCCTTACTCGGCACAGCAGGTTTAACCCTTGGCGCTGGTGGACAAAGTGGAGACACACTCTTTGGTGCAATTCTGACCGCCGTGGAGAATGACACAACCTCTCAGATTCTATCAAAACCCTTCAACCTAACGCTAGACAATGGAACGTCATCCCTTCTGGTTGGACAGGAAGTTCCAGTGGTTACAGGCGAGGTTCTCGGCAACGACAACAGCAACCCTTTCCGCACAGTCGATCGTAAAGAAATCGGCATCAGTCTCGATGTAACCCCACGCATTTCAACAGATGACACCATTCGCCTCGACATCAATCAGCAGGTATCAAGCATTTCCGGAGCGGTAGGTGTTGCGACAAGCGACCTGATATTCAACAAGCGCTCAATCGAAACAAGTGTTCTCGCAGATAGTGGCGAAATCATTGTGATCGGTGGCCTGATACAGCAGGCTGACACTGAAGTAACAGAAAAAATCCCTGTACTTGGAGATGTTCCCGTCGCTGGCCGGTTGTTCCGGACAGAAGGTGTGGACCATCAGCGCACCAATCTTATGGTTTTCATTCGACCCACGGTGATTAGAGACAAACAAGGCGCTGCAGACGCAACGTCGCGTAGCTATCGTTACATTCAGGCTGAAGAACTCTGGAAAGGCAATGATGCCAGCGTCAATTCTCTCGACAATTTTGTCCGAGATGTACTGGGAGACGACCCTCCGTCTTAAAACGTCATGACAGATCTCCCCTCCCCACAGTTCACATATGCTTTCGCTAAAGAAAAAGGGCTGATCGTCCTGTCTGACAGGGAAAAGCCTACAATCGGCGTCCGGTCGGGGGCTGATGCGATGGCGCTCATCGAAGCACGACGGATAATCGGCCAACCCGCCGAGCTTGAATCGCTCGAAGCGGCAGACTTTGACCAAATCCTCACATCCACCTTCAGCAAGGGTCCGCTGGGGGAAAATGACATTGAGGCTGCCGTTGCAAGTCGGGGCGGTCTCGAAAGCTTGATCGACGATATCCCGGAAGCGGCTGACCTTCTCGGCGATTCTGGTGATGCACCTGTTATTCGCCTCATCAATGGTCTGATCTATGAGGCTATCAAACGTCGCGCATCCGATATCCACATTGATCCGTTTGAAGACAAACTTTCCATTCGCTACCGCATCGATGGAGATTTAGTCGAAGTTCTGACCCCTCCTCGTAAACTCGCTGCACCACTCGTTTCACGTATCAAAGTCATGTCTCGACTCGACATTGCCGAGAAACGCCTCCCACAGGATGGCCGCATCTCGCTACAGGCCGCCGGACGCTCCATCGATGTACGCGTTGCAATCCTGCCCACTCGTTTTGGTGAACGTGTCGCACTGCGCTTACTCGATACGCAAACGGCGCTTCTTTCTTTGGAAGAGTTGGGAATGGACGCCGACACCTATGCACGGTTTGACGAAGTATTGCGCCAGCCCAATGGCGTTATCCTCGTCACCGGGCCAGTCGGATCAGGCAAGACCACTACGCTTTACTCATCTATCTCACGGCTCAACACAGGAAACGTCAACATCATGACGCTGGAAGACCCTGTTGAATATGGCCTGCCGGGCATCAGCCAAACCCAAATGGATGCAAAAGTGGGCCTCACTTTTGCCAAAGCATTGCGCAATATTTTGCGGCAAGACTTCAACATCGTCATGGTCGGTGAAATCCGCGATCTCGAAACCGCTGAAGCCGCCTTTGAATTTGCCTCCACGGGTCGCTTAGCATTTTCTACTCTGCACACGAATAGTGCGGCGGGCGCAATCACACGATTGAAAGACATGGGTGTGGAAACTTACCTCATGGCATCGACCTTGCGGGCAGTAATGGCCCAGCGGCTCCTCCGCAAACTGTGCGATGTCTGCAAAACGCCTCAACCCGCAGGCAACGCAGAATTTGACGCACTGCAACTGCCTCCATCCGAAGGCTTCACCCACTACACGCCCAATGGCTGCATGGCCTGCGGCAACACGGGTTATCACGGACGTATCGCCATATATGAACTACTCGTCGTTGATGGTACGCTCAGAGAACTACTCCATTCCGATGCTGGAGAGGACGCGATAGAAGCCAGCGCCTTTAGAGATCACAGTCAACTTCTTCAAAACGCACACAGATATGTGCTGGCTGGCGAGACCAGCGTGACTGAAGTGCTCCGTGTCTGCCGTAGGGAGGATCGCAATGGCAGCGTATGAGTACACCGCAATTGACGGCACAGGCAAAAAATCTAAAGGAATCATATCCGCAGACTCGCCCCGAGCGGCGCGCAAAGAGCTACGTATCAAAGATTTGATGCCAACTGACATTCAGCCACTGTCAGAAAAGCGTGCCAGAGGCGCTAAAACTCGCAAATCGATTTCTGACAAAGAGCGTTCGCTATTAACGCGCCAACTCGCGGTCTTACTCCAGTCTGGAATGACTGTAGAGCAGGCCCTCGGCGCGGCCGCGCAAGATGCAAGCAATCCATCCGTCGCCGCTATTCTCCACAAAGTGCGAGCCGATGTAACTGAGGGTGCGCGGTTTGCTGATGCCCTCGGAAATGCACCCAATGCGTTCCCGCCACTTTACAAAGCCGTCGTCGCATCAGGCGAGCTGTCGGGCCGTCAGGGTGATGTGCTGGAACGCCTCGCAACATATCTAGAAAACACATGGCGGTTAAAGCAAAAGGTTCGCGCCGCACTCATATACCCCGCGCTCCTCGCTGGCTTAGCCGTTGGGATGGTTATACTGCTCATGTGGTTCGTTGTCCCCAAACTGGTGGAACAATTCGAAACCTTCGAAGAAAAACTGCCATTGATTACGCGCATAGTAATCGGCATCTCAGACGGCTTGCGCTCCTATGGCTGGATCATCCTTCCCGCGATATTTTTGCTCGGCTTCTTAGGGCACAAATTGTTGTCTTCGACCGCCGCAGCCAACTTTAAAGACCGAACCCTACTTAAATTGCCGATTGTTGGAAATCTGGCGCGCACAGTTTCTGCTGCCCGTTTTGCGCGTATATTCGCGACCCTATCGGCGTCTGGGGCCACGGTAATCGAATGTCTGAATGCCTCTCGCGGCGCAATGACCAACTCACTCTTCCGCGAAGCGACTGATCAGATCACAGAACGCGTTAAAGAGGGTGGTTCGTTAGGCGCTGCTGTCAAAGAAACCGGCATTTTCCCGCCCATGATGGTCCACATGGTGTCGTCAGGCGAAGCAGGCCGCGATATTTCAGGTATGATGGGCCGGGCCGCAGATTTTCTAGAAGATGAGTTTGAAACCTCGACCTCAACCGCGCTCAGCCTGATGGAGCCATTGATAATATTGTTTCTCGGCCTTCTCGTCGGCATAATCGTTTTGTCGATCATGCTGCCAATCATTCAACTCAACACAATGGCGATGCGCTAACCCATGATAGCAAGACAGGAAAATCCCATGTTGAACAATCCAAATGCTACACCCCCTCAATTGCACAAACGCGACGCGGGCTTCTCTCTGGTAGAGGTTTTGGTCGCCGTCTCGATCATGGCGGTCATGGCGACCGCGATCGTTGTGTATGTTGCCCCCCTGCTAGGCAAATCAAACATCACCCGCGCCAAAGCTGATATTCAGTCTCTCGATAGCGCTTTAGATCAATATAATTTCGACATGAACGCCTATCCTACAATCGATCTTGGCCTCAATGCTCTCATCACAGCGCCCGCTGATGGGCGCACAGATCAATATCGTCCCGGCGGATACATCAAACGTCTGGAACAAGACCCATGGGGCAATCCTTACATCTACACCCTCCCCGCGACCCGTTCAGGACGCATTTATGATCTGTACTCGGCCGGCCCCGATGGTCAGCCCGGCAATGCAGACGACATCGGAAACTGGGCCGAGTAAACGATGCACCAGCCACACTCAGCCACGCACACTGATGACGCAGGTTTCAGCCTGACCGAAGTGCTGGCCGCAGTGTTTATCGTGGCTGTCGCATCCACTTTCATCGTCCTAACAGGTCCGAAACAACCCGATGCGCTCGCGCGGCAAGGAAAGTCTGTGTCTGCTCTACTTTCCAAATCGGTCGACGAAGCGATGATTACCGGAGAAACTTACGGCCTCTCAATTACCGAAGCAGGCTACCAACCGATCAAATGGGTCGCGCCAAAATGGCAAGCCGCAACGGATGATGTCATTCCTCACGAACCAGATGTGCGTCTCGCTCAAAGCAACGTCCAAAAAAAACTTGGGCTCAACACTTCAACGGCCTTGTCTCCTGCTTTTACGATGGACCCAACAGGCTATGCCTCAGGTGCACCAGTTACCTTCGAGTTCGGAAATGATACCCTCACCCTTTCGATCACGAATGCGGGTGAAGTCAAACAGGAGCGTACCAATGAACACCGCTTCTGATCCAGGATTCAGCCTCGCAGAGGTCATCGCGGCGCTCGGGATTTTCTCCATCGCAGCTCTCGGCCTCATCAAGTTGAACAATGAAACGATAAGGGGTGCCAGTCAGGTCAATGCCCGCGCTTATGCGGATTTGGTGGCAAGCAGTCAAATCGCAGATGCAATGAGTGACCCAGACTTAACCGCCGGACTAAGAACCGGTACCACCACACAACGTGGAAGTGAATATAACTGGGCTGTCTCCATTACCCCAACCAACACCTTTCAAGTTAACTTAATCGATGTGTCTGTCTCCGATCCACAATCGGGTCAGGTCTACACGCGCGTCCAGGCTTTGAAGGCAATCACCCCATGAGAAACGACAATGGCTTCTCTCTCATGGAAGTGCTAATCGCGCTTGCGATCACAGCGACCCTCGCATCTGCGGGAACGTTCATGATGGTCCAAACTTTGAATGCCAGCTCCGCGATTGATCTACGAATGGAAGACGTGAGGGGTCAAATCAAATCAGATAATTTGATCCGCAACGACCTCTCATCCGTCACAACACGCATCGGCGTCGCCCAGGATCAAGCGCCCTCAGCCCACGGCTTCGTTGGCGGCCAATCAAAAGACAATGCAATACTCATGTCCTTCATTCGTGATGATTGGACAGAAGCCGCAACAATTCGTACACGCAGCAATTTACAACGTGTTGAATATCACCTCATGGAAGATAAGCTTGTCCGTCGCGCATGGGTACGTCCTGACCCCTCACGACAAACCCCCTATACTGAACGCGTGCTTTATTCCGACCTCGAAGATATCAACCTCCGTTATCGCGAAAATGGAAAATGGTTAGATGTGTGGCCCGCCACATATGATGGCAAGCATCCAGACTTAATCGAGATTACCGTTATCTTCTCACAAAACGATACGCTCACCCTCAACTATGCAGTGGGGTTGCCGTCATGAGTGCACCTAACTCCCCCGCCGACCGCGGCGCAGCACTACTCACTATTATAATGATTGTGTCCGTAATGTCGGTTGCGGCGGTCGCTGCGGTGTCGTCCCTGTCCCGCTCGATTGATCTCTCGCGCAGCGCCTCAAACCGTTCTCAAATTCGCCTTGCTGAACAGTCGGTTTTAGAGTTTGGCACCCCGTTGATTGAGCATTTCGTCGCCCAGACGCTCAACGGACAATTGTCGACAGAAGTCATCCCCCTGCCATTCGAACGCGGCCTGATAAGCCTGACTGTGACAGATGCCACAAACTGCTTCAATCTCAATCAAGTCGGCGGTCAGGATGACAGTCTGGCCGATGAGCGTTATCAAAAATTATTGGTCTCTCTTGGATTTTTTGAAGCTGACGCCCGCGCTCTCTCCGATAGCCTTGCTGACTGGATAGACGCCGACAATAACCCGCGCGCCTATGGCCAAGAAAGTAATTTTTACGCCCGCCAATCCCCCCCCTATATGGCGGCAAACACCACGCTTGCAAATCTGTCTGAACTTTACGCGATTGAAGGTTACACGACAGAAATCGTCAATCGTATATCTCCTTTCATCTGCACACGTCCCACCACGGAACAAACACCCCTTAACATTGAATCTCTCCAAGAGACTGATGCGAGCCTGCTGGTGACATTGTTCTCAGAAGAAATGAAAGTCGATACCGCAGAGGGGCTTATTCTCGGGCGACCGCTAGACGGCTGGGGCAGCACTGAAGCATTTTTAACCCACCCCACAATTATTCAAATCGGTGAGCATGTCCGAAACGACGCAATGATCTCTACAAATCCAAGCTATATAGACCTGCACGCTCAAATAAATGTCGACTCCATGACCCGAAACTTAACCCTCACCTATGACATTTTCAGCAACACCAAACCGATATTGGTTCAGCGTATCATCGGAGATCACCCATGACCCGACGCCTTTACGCATACCTCCCCGCAGCAGGGGAACCTCCCGAATTCGCGACCGTTTCGGGCGGCGAGGTTCGCATATTGTCTCATACAAATTCTGAGACGAATGCCAAAACCGAGATTGTATTCTTCGTTCCAGCAACAGACGTGTCCTGCCATAAGGTCCGCCTCGGCGCACAAAAAACAGCAGATCTAAATCGCGTTGCTAGGTTCGCACTGGAAGAAGATCTCGCCTCAGCAATTGACGAAACCCATTTCGCTGTGGGCAGCAAACTCTCCGATGGACGTCACCATGTTCATGCCGTCAAACCGAGCCTTATGGATCACTGGGTCGAGCAGACAACCGCTCTCGGTTTTCCCAATGCCAGACTCGTGGCCGATGCATCTGTAATTCCCGGAGTGGCAACAGCCTTCGATATCGGTGACACCTATCTCGTCGCATTTCCAGATCAATACTTTGCCCTTGATGCCACCCTGCCCGATGATGCGCTCCAAGCCATTTTTGCCAAAACCAGCGCGCCAATAGAGATAATCGGTGACAAATTGGCAAAGCGACTTGGAGCGGAACCTTCACGCACAACAACACTGCCACCCTTGGCCCAACTCGCCATATGGGCAAATGCTCATGATGATCTGACTGACCTCCGTCAAAATGACTATGCCTCACGCCGCCTGACCACTATCGATCTCAAGCAATGGAAGCTTCCTGCGGCATTGCTCGGCGCTGTCGCTGCACTGTTTTTGACAACATTACTGCTCGAAAACCATAATCTCGATCGCCTTAACACCGCGATGCAACAACAAGGCAAAGACCTCTATGCGGCCCAAAATCCTGGCCAAGCCGTTCCCGAAAACCTCGAGCAAACGGTTCGACAACCCCAATCTGGCCCTAGAGCTCCCAAGCTAGACTTCCTAAACGCGACCGCCTTACTTTACAGCGCTCTGCCAGAGGGAGACACCCACGCTATCCGTGGCTTACGCTTCAATGGCGAGACTGGGCGTTTAGTTGCCAGCTTGAGCTATCCTGAATATGGGGCCGATCTCGACCTCAAACGCGCCCTTGAATCCAAAGGCCTCAGCGTCATACTTGGTGACTCCCGTCAGCAAGATGGCCAAGTCCTTGGAGACGTTACCATGGAAGCGATCCAATGACAGACTGGTGGCAAAACCTCACGATCAGAGAGCGCGGCTTAATCGCTCTTGCTGCTATAATTTGCGGTGGCTTCATCTTCCTTCAACTGATTATATCACCCGCGCTGAAGGCTAGAACAGCAAAGAAAATAGATGTCGCGGGCACAGCCCAAATGCTCGATCACCTGTCCCATCGTGGCAAAAGCGCCGGCACGAGCGGAAGTGCGACATCCAACGCCTTCAAAGAAAATCTTGATCCGGACTCCTTCCGCCGCGCGATACTCGACACAGCCAACAATCGCGGCCTAACCATCACACGGGTGCAAATGACAGATGATGGAAAAGTCACCGTCCAGCTGGATGACACACCGCCTCAAGCGGTTTTCGCATGGTTGTTTGACTTAAAGCGAACGGTCGGTGTGGAGGTCTCCAAGGCAACCATGTCTAATGTCGGCAGCAATCTTGTTCGCAGCAGCTTTGAATTTGGTGGGGGACCTCAAGAATGATGCGCACACTCTTTATTTTCACTTTCGTCGCCGCGCTCCTCATCGGTCTCGCATCACGCGTGCCACTTTCTTTTATCATGCGAAATTCGGGGGCAACAGCGCAAGGCCTCTCGTGGCAACAAGCGCGTGGCACGATTTGGAATGGTCAAATCACCGGTCTGGGCCTTAAAGGTAACGCTCTAGGCGCGATTGATATGAAATTATCTCCGCTAAAGCTCATTACCGGCTCAGCACCCTCGCGGTTCGATTGGATTTCAGATCAAGGACGTGCGCGAGGTGACATTGCGATCAGCAGAAAGAATATTCGCCTCAACAATACAGACGTAAACCTTTTCGTCGGCACGATGTCTGGCCTCCACCCTGAGATTCAAAAACTTGGCGGCGCGTTGTCCCTCAAAAATTTACAAGCCACGTTCGATCTATCAGGCACCTGCAAAAACGCATCCGGCGATGCCCAAACAGACATTCTCCAACGCCTCGGCACGCAATACGGACGAAATTGGCCCAATCTGACCGGCGACGTATCCTGCGCAAATGGCGCCTTCGCGCTCCCGCTACAGGGCCAAGGCCCTGCTGGGGAAACGTTCAGAATTTCTATCAACGTCACCCCAACAGGCACGATAGAACAGACAATAGAAGTTGAAGGCCTCGACGGTCAGGCGAGCATTGCGCTACAAAGCATGGGCTTCACCCCGTCGGGCAAAGGTTTCGTGCTCCATCAAGTGACCACATTTTGAGAGGTGTAATATGACTGCACACAGAATTTTCGTATCGCTTCTCGGTTTCCTCGCCCTAGCCGCTTGCGCTTCTACCGCCGTAACCCAACAAGAAAACGAGTCAGCCGCAGCGGCGCCTCAGGGTGACACCATAATGCAGCTCTCACCCCGAGACCTGAACCCAGGAGAGTGCGCCCTATTTCTCTTCACAAGAGATACGCCACGGCGCTTCGTACTCTTCAGCCGCGCGGCATCCAACCAAGCCAGCATCATGCTTGAGAACGAAGAAGTGACGCTTCCGCTAACCGCAGCCGGGGGAGATATTCTCGGCCAGTTCCTAACCCGCCAAACATTCTCGAACGGTAGTGAAACCATCAACCTGACACTCACACCCGGCGATGTAATTGAAGACGGCCAGCGCATCCCCGTCGCAAGCCTCACGCGCTCAATGCCAGATGGTTGGGATGTGATCACGCCGTTGCAGGGCGTCCGCGCCTGCCAGCCCGAAAAATCCGCGAATTAACCGCCAAGTCTAAGCGTCAGAATTATCAAACAGACCAAACGCCAATGTCGCTGCATAGATCGACACGGCCTCGTCCAAATCCTGCTGACTGGCCCAACGCTGGATATCAAATGCCGAATTGAGCATGGCCATGATCGCCTGACTTGTAATCAACGGGTCAATGGCGCGAACCGAGCCTTCACTAATCCCGTCGATCAGCATACCCGCAAACCGTCGCGCCATCCGGTTGGATCGTGCGACAACGCTCCCCCGCAGCTCAAGCGGTAACGCTTGCAGCGCAGTCGTTCGTAGCAATGGGAAATATGGATCAAACTGAATATGAAGCAATTTGGCAATTGCAGAGCTGATCTTCTCCCAAAAATTGCCCTCTAGCTCACGCACATCCCGCTGGGTATCTGAGACCCGCGAATAACTACGAGAAAAACACTCCAGCACCAGTTGGTCCTTCGCATCCAAATGGTGATAAAAACTGCCCTTGGTCACATTCAGCTCTGATGCAATACGCTCGACTGACGCACCGCGATACCCGCGTTCATTGATCAACCGCGTCGCAACACGCAGAAAATTTTCCAGACTCGCTTCGTTGCAATCACCCTCAGCCTTGTCATTGGCGAGCGGTTTGGGCGCCCACTCAGCTCCTGTTTGTGCAAATCCGTGTTCAAACAAATCCATAAGGCGTGACTGAATACGTGCAAAGTCACCGATAGAGTAATCAATAATCCAAATTGGCAACCAATACATATTCTCAGACAACACGTTCGCTTTTGCGATTGCCTTTAAGCGTTCACGCGGTGTTTTTGTGGGGCCAAAAAACTCACACATTTTGCGGAAGACTTGATTGTAACTTTCTTGAATTTCGCCACGCAAAGGGTCTTCAAGCGCGCGCATATCTGACAACACCGCCAGCGGGCGCGCATTGCCGTGGCGCAGCTTCGCCCGGTGCTCAAAATTTAACTCCATAAACCGCCGCACACGCGCCTGCGGGGTCTCCCGCGTCAACGCATCGGTAACAAACGCATCCAACTCTTTGATAGTGCGCTCAAACACAGCCGCCGCAAGCAGCTCTTTGCGCCGAAAATAATAAGTCACGCTTGTCGTATTCAGATCGACCGCACTCGCTACGCGTGCAAAAGTCAGTCCCTTGACGCCCTGCTCATTGATGAGTTCGGTCGCAGCATCCAAAATTACCTCACGTTTCTTTTCAAAACGCGAGGATTCAGAAGCACCGGCGCTGGAGTCCATAATATTCATAGGTACCTTAATAATAATCTGAAGAGATGATGTCACCTCAATTCTCCATACCCCTGCGTCAAGTTGGAGTTGTACCGCACATCGACGAGAGCACGTTCTCAGCCTAATGTCAGGCAACTATTTTTAAAATTCTTGATGGAGCCCGACCCCAAATGACCAATGAAAACATAGACCTCACAGGAAAGGTTGCAATCGTAACAGGTGCCGCCTCGGGTATCGGCCGCGCCTCCGCCATACTGTTTGCAAGCGCAGGCGCCAATGTCGTCGTCGCTGATCTTTCTGACAACATCACCCAAACTGCTCAAGAAATTGAAGCTGCAGGTGGCGTCGCTACCGCTATGCAGATGAATGTCGGCAACGAAGAGGATGTCATAAACCTCGTAGACCTCGCCTGCAAAACCTATGGCGGCCTCGACATTTTCTATGCAAATGCCGGCATCACCGGGGGGCACAGAGAGCTGCTCACCGGCACGCCAGAATTGTGGATGGACGTCCTGCGAGTCAATCTTGTTGGCCCCTTCCTCGCCATTAAACATGCTGCTGCAAAAATGCGCGCGCGCGGTGGAGGGTCTATCATCTGTACGGCCTCTGTCGCAGGGCTTCGTTCAGGGGCCGGGCCGGCTCAGTACTCTGCGTCTAAAGCTGGCGTTATCAATCTCGTACAAACCTCGGCGCAAACTTTGGCGGGTACGGGCATTCGCGTCAACGCAATATGTCCCGGTCTCATCGAAACCGGCATGACCAAAGCCGCTTATGACCATGCGCGCAGCGTCGGCAAAGAAGACAAGATCGGACAGCTAAACCCCACGCAACGCGGCGGTGAGCCAAGCGAAATCGCTGGCGCCGCGCTATTCCTCGCGTCTAAATATTCAAGCTATGTAAATGGCCAAGCAATCATTGTGGACGGGGGGCTGTCATCCTCTCACCCCGTCACCATGGGAGCGGTTCGCGCAGAGATCGTCAGCGCTGCCGCTGCGATGGACGCAGCGGGCAGCTAAAAAAAATCGGAAAGCCTGTTCGCGTTAGCTCTCGAACAGGCTTTTCAAATCTCGTTTCAGAATTTTGCCATTGGCGTTACGCGGTAATGTTTCTTCACAGAACAACACCCGCACAGGTGTTTTGAACGACGCCAGCCGCTCGCGCACCCACGCCTTCAACTCATCTTCGCTAGCGCTCATACCGGGGCTCAAATGCACAACCGCTGCCGGTTCTTCGCCCAGCGTTTTGTGCGGAATACCCACAATTGCGGCATCCGTCACAGCCGGATGATCGTACAGAACATTTTCGATCTCAGACGAATAAATATTCTCGCCCCCACGAATAACAATGTCCTTGGCCCGGTCTACGATAAAACAGAATCCCTCATCATCAAGCCGCGCAAGATCACCTGTTCGCACCCAGCCATCAACGAAGGTCTCTGCTGTTGCATCAGGCCGCTTCCAGTAACCGCGCACAATTTGCGGTCCCCGCGCCCAAAGCTCACCAACCTCGCCAATCGGCAGCTCTTTATCACCTTCCGGGCTCATTATCTTCAAGTCAGACACAGCTACTGGCGGCCCACAACTATCAGGCCGGTTCAGATAATCCTCCGCACCATGAACAGTAACCGTGGCAGATGTCTCAGTCATCCCCCACCCACTGCCTGGTTCCGCACCAAATTCCTCTTTGATCAGGCGCACAAGCTCTGGTGCGGCTGGCGCGCCGCCATACGACACGCCCTCAAGTGAAGACAGGTCATATTTCTTACGGTCTGGGTGCTCGATCATCTGCCACGCAATGGTCGGCACTCCACCCGTCGACTGCACTTTTTCGCGCTCAATAATTTCGAACGCTTTAACCGTGTCCCATTTGTGCATGAAAATCAGCGTATGCCCGGCCAAGACAGCGCCCATTAAACGGGCATTGCAAGCGGTCACATGGAATAACGGAATGACCAGCAAGCCAACCTTCTTTTCTGGCTCCGGTGGAGCCTCCCCTCGGCGCATTGCGGTCCGGGCCGCAGCATAAGCCGACGATAGAATGTTAGACGCTGCGTTGCGGTGCGTTCCCACGGCGCCCTTCGGCTTGCCGGTTGTTCCAGATGTGTAAAAAATCGTCGCATCATCATCAGGGGCGATATCCACCACCGGCAGCGTCGCATCCGGTAGGTCCTTGTAGGCTTTCGGTGTTCCGATAATACTTTCCAGCGTGACGACACCTGCTGGTGCCTCCCCAGACAGTCGACTCACAATCACTGTCTCAATATTCTTTAGCTCAGCCAGATGCGGCGCTATCGTTACGTGACGCTCAGCATCACAAATGACAGCCTTAGCACCTGAATTTTCAAGTGCGAAAGAAAGTTCATTCCCTTTCCACCACGCGTTCAGAGGCACAATAATCGCACCTATCGATACAACCGCGAAGTAAATCGCTGGAAACTCGGGCAAATTACGCATGGCCAAGGCGACTCGGTCACCTTTTTGAATGCCACGTGCCTGAAGGTCAGCCGCCAGTACCGCCGTCGCGCGATACCAGGCATCATAAGAAACGCGCTCATCCTCATATATGGTGAACAAATGATCGCCATGCGCTTTCGCAGCATTGGCAAGCGCGGCCAAACTTGGTGGACTATTCTTCCAAACGCGCGTTGGAATCCCCCTGATTTCGATGGTTTCCATCTCAAACTTCTGGCCTGGTGCACAGAGTTGAGCTTCAATTTCTTTGAGGCTGGCGGCGGGCCAGCTTGGCGTTGCGGTCATTCGATAGTTTCCTCCGGGGCAAGCAGTGGCAAATCCGATACCCGGTTTGCATTTACTTTTGTAAGTCCGACCATAAACGCTTCACTTTTATTCAACAACCATGCTGACTTGCCAAAATCGTCACAGTGTGAGTATTTCCGGCCTCGAATGTCAGGTACGGGATCCATTGGGAGACTTATGCCCTGCAAAATTCGCTCAATAGGACACTTTTAGGAGGATAAGAGCATGTCAATCATCTCTACCCGCAAGGACGGTAACGTACTCGTTGTTACATCCAACAACCCGCCAGTTAACGCGCTTGGCGCTGCAGTCCGTCAGGGACTCGCCGCGGCCATCGAAGAAGCCAGCAATGACGCAGCAGTCGAAGCGGTTGTGATCCGTTGTGAAGGTCGCACTTTCTTCGCCGGGGCCGATATTACAGAATTTGGAAAACCACCTGTTCTTCCCGGTCTTCCTGACGTCATCACCGCTATTGAAGCATCGGACAAGCCAGTCGTTGCCGCTATTCACGGCACCGCGCTAGGTGGCGGTCTGGAAGTTGCTCTCGGATGCCACTACCGCGTTGCTGTGCCTTCAGCAAAACTCGGGCTTCCCGAAGTTAAACTCGGCCTGCTACCCGGTGCTGGCGGCACACAGCGCCTTCCACGCGTCGTCGGCGTCGCCGATGCTCTTAACATGATCATTAAGGGCGACCCGATTCCGGCAACAAAGGCTGAAGCAAGCGGTCTCGTCGACAAACTCGTTGGCGAAGATAGCCTCGAATCAGATGCTATTGCTTATGCAAAAAGCATCGCTGCCGCCCGTCCGCTACCACGCACCAGCGAGCGCACAGACAAAATCAAAGATGCAGTCGCAGATCCTTCCGTATTCTCAACCTTCATGGAAAAGAATGGCCGTCGCCTTCGCGGCTTTGAAGCGCCTGTTGCCTGCATGGAGGCCGTCCGTGCCGCAGTCAATCTTCCATTCGAAGAAGGTATGAAAAAAGAGCGTGAGCTGTTCCTCGGCCTTGTTTCCGGTGGTCAGTCTGCTGCGCTACGCCACGTGTTTTTCGCAGAACGCGCTGCAACAAAAATCGACGACATTCCAAAAGACACACCGCTCATCCCAATCAAAAAAGTCGGCATCATCGGCGCTGGCACAATGGGCGGCGGTATCGCAATGAACTTCCTTTCAGCGGGCATCCCGGTGACGCTGCTGGAGTTGAAGCAAGAAGCACTCGATCGCGGCGTCGGCATCATCCAGAAAAATTATGACAACACAGCCAAACGCGGGCGTATGTCAGCAGCGCAAGTAGACGCGGCAATGGGTATTCTCATCCCAACCCTGTCTTACGATGATTTAGCAGACTGCGACCTCGTCATCGAAGCTGTGTTCGAGAATATGGACGTGAAGAAAATAGTGTTCAAAAAACTCGACGAAGTGATGAAGCCCGGCTCCATCATGGCGTCCAACACGTCTTACCTGAACATCAATGAGATGGCAGACGTCACCAGCCGCCCTGAAAGCCTCATTGGTCTTCACTTCTTCTCACCAGCAAACATCATGAAGTTGCTCGAAGTCGTACGCGGCGCGAAAACGTCAGACAGCGTTCTGGCAACATGTATGGCGCTGTCTAAGAAGATCAAAAAGGTCGCTGTTGTGGCGGGCGTTTGCGATGGCTTTATCGGTAACCGCATTCTGAAGCCGCGTCAGCAACAGGCACAAGCCATCATTCTAGAAGGCGCGAAGCCTTGGGATGTTGACCGTGTGCTGACCGACTTCGGCATGCCAATGGGTCCATTCCAAATGGCTGACCTTGCCGGCCTCGACCTCGGCTGGACGAAAGAAACCTCAAAAAGCTCAACCGTTCGTGAAGTTCTGTGTGAGCGTGATCGTCGCGGCCAGAAAACAAGCGCTGGTTTCTATGACTATGACGAATCCCGTCGCGGCTCCCCATCGGCGGAAACTGAGCAAATCATTGCAGACTTCATCGAAAAATCAGGCAACCAGCCGCGTCAGATCTCTGACGAGGAAATCACCGAACGCCTGCTTTACACCATGGTCAATGAGGGCGCCAAAATCCTCGAAGAAGGCATGGCACAGCGCGCATCAGACATCGATGTCGTTTGGATGAACGGATATGGTTGGCCGGCTTACACAGGCGGCCCCATGTTCTGGGCATCTCAAGTTGGCCTCGACAAAATCGTTGCTGGTCTCGAGAAGAACATCGACAAACTGGGCGATGACTTCACCATATCCAAGCTTCTCAAAGAAAAAGCTGCCAAAGGCGAAGCCTTCGACTAAACTTTCCGTCAGACGCAAACAGACAAAAGGGGCTCCACCAGGGAGCCCCTTTTTTTGATATTCGGCAATGACGCACCATTTGCGCTAAGCGATCACCCCCGCTTAGCGATCAGGTCACCCTCGCTCACTTTGTAGATAGGCTCAGATTGAGCGTGCATTTTTCTCAATGCCGTCAACTTCTCTGCGCTGGCCGGAACGCCTATCAGATATCCCTGCAATAGATCACACCCAAGTAATTGGAGCGTCGCCGCTTGTTGTGGTGTTTCAACTCCTTCTGCGACAACTCGCATACCAAGACTGTGCCCAAGGTTGATGATTGATTTGAGCATATCAGATCCAGAGCCGTCTTTATTAATTACGCGAACAAAAGATCGATCAATCTTTAGTGCATCAAATTTCAGCTTTTGAAGATAACTTAAACTCGAATATCCAGTTCCAAAATCATCCAACATAACTTGCACGCCCAATTCCTGAAGCTGACGTAGCATCCGTTGCGCTGAATCAGCATGGTCAATCAAGACACCTTCTGTGATCTCTATTTTCAGCAAATGCGGCGGAATACCATACTTCAGAATTTGATCGCTCACATATTGTGCATAACGCGGATTCAAAAACTGACGCGGCGATACATTGAGCGATATCGGCAAATCTTTTTGCAATTTTATCTGCTTCAACACCTCGACCAAAGCCCAATCACCTAACTCAATTATCAAGCCGGTTTCTTCAGCAATGGGAATAAATCGCCCCGGGGATCCAGCAGGACCAATCTTGTTTGGCCACCGGGTCAAAGCCTCAGCTCCGATCAACTCGCCTGTGCGGGCATCAATAATAGGCTGATAATGGAGCTCTAGATCTCCATTCTCCAATGCCACGCTGAGCTCTTCGCGCACTTCACGCTCAACTTTCATTTCATAATCAAGCTCGGGCGAATAAAATACCGGTCCGGCCTTTTCAGCCTTGGCCGCATACATAGCTCTGTCAGCACACCGCATCAGCTCGTCATGGGAAGTGATAGCGTCAGACTTCGTCGCCACCCCTATTGTTAGATCTGTATGGACAAGGTTTCCATCGAAATTAATTTTGAGCGGCTTATCCAGAGCGTGCAAGAACCTATCGAGCGTCGCCCTATCAACATTTACGCAAGAGACGCAAAACTCATCGCCTCCAAGCCGAGCCACAAGCCCGCCCTTTGGCGCAAGTCGCCGCAACCGCTCTGCAACATTTTTCAAAACGTCGTCACCAGCGCGATGGCCAAACCGATCATTTACCTCTTTAAAATTCTCAAGGTCTATATAAACGAGCGACAAAGACACATTGTCCGACAACGCATTTTTCACCGCATCATGGAGTTTCGACCGATTGCACAAACCAGTCAGAGGGTCCGATTCAGCGATACGCTGAACATCTCTCAGGCGCCACCAATACAATCTCGCCAGCGCGCCAAAAAAAGCCGCGCACAACAACGAACCGATCATGGCAAACATCATAACATCAAACGTCACCACTCACCCTCCCCATACAGATGTCTTCGTCGTTCAAAGAGAGGACCGCAAGTCCATCTAAAGCAGCAGACTGCAACGTTTTCAGAGCGACCAAATCCATATCAACAACAGCCTGTAACACCGCGCCAATCATTTGTTTGTCATCAAGGGAAATGTCGTCACGAATATTATCATTGGCACCGATCAGTGCCTTTGTGCGCTCGGCAATAACCGCCTCAAGATCTTTGTTGATCACTTCGAGTTCTGTCATCGCAGCTTTACGCTGCAATTGAGACGACATTCGCGCATTTAAGATCGTCCGATCGATGGGTTTCGTAATAAAGTCGTTGGCACCTTCGCTCAACGCTGCCGCGATATGATCATTATCATCCAGCGCTGTGCACATGATAACAGGTAGTGTGCTCGCGCTCTGCTCATCACGAACCGCGCGCAATACATCGATCCCGCTCAAGTCTGGCATCATCCAGTCTAGCAAAATCAAATCAACATCATTATCCGCCAGCGCTTGAAGCGCCTCCAGCCCACCATTGACCAGAATGGTTTTATGACCTTCCCGCTCCACATACCGGCTCAGCAAGTTCAAATTGTTTGGCTCGTCATCAACGATCAGAACAGTTCTAGAGTGGGTCATTAGATCAAAACCTCAAAACGATTTGAGTTCTCAAGCGCACTCGAAGACGCCACGAAATTTGCGTGAAGGCTCAGCATTTTATGCAACATTCTGAACTCCCACACTGTTCTCATTGGCGACGTCTTGCGCCTTCGCCCAGACAGGTATCCATAATGTAAATTCAGATCCCTTGCCGGGAGTACTCTCGATGGATACTTCACCGCCCATTAGGCGCATCAGCCGTCTCGTAATCGTCAACCCCAATCCGGTTCCGCCATACTGCCGAGTGATCGACGCATCCGCTTGAGAGAACGGCTTGAACAGTTTAGAGATTTGCTCCGGCGTCATCCCAATTCCGGTGTCCCGCACGCAAAAACTAATTCCCGGCACACCATTAGCTGTTTGCGCCTGTGCAATCAGCGTGACATCACCAGCTTTCGTGAATTTGCACGCATTGCTGAGCAAGTTCAAAAGACATTGGCGCAATCGCGTCGGGTCAGCGTCAACCGAGCTCAAACCGTCATCAATTTCTATACTGAGCGTATTGCCGTTCTCGCGTCCCAAAGGCCCTAAGGCAGCAACCGCCTCTCGAACGACAACAGAAACATCGGTTTCGATCATTTCCAACTCAACGCCGCCAGCTTCAATTTTAGACAAATCGAGTATTTCATTGATTAAACCGAGCAAGTGCTTTCCGGCACCTTCGATCCGGTCTAGGTCAGAGACAGCCTCAGTATTCTTGGCATCCGCCATATCTTCGCGCAAAAGGTTGGCGTATCCGATAACCGCGTTCAACGGTGTGCGTAACTCATGGCTCATATTTGCGAGGAAAGATGACTTGGAAGCGTTAGCCGCTTCAGCCTCATCGCGCGCAACCACAAGCGCCTCCATCGCTGTCTGCAATTCTGATTCATTCAGCGAAATCTGGTCGAGCAATTCATTGTAACGAACAATCAAGCGGCCCAACTCGTCATCTTTCCGGCCTGCAATTCGTTCAGACAAATCACCTGATCGGCGCACCCTATCCATCGCAGTCGCCAATTGCCCGACCGGGCGCAAGATAAGCGACGCCAAGCGTTTCGATAGAAGGAATGCAAGGACTGATCCCAAGGTTGTCACAAGAAACAATAAGAGCAACATGGCGCGCACGTCGTCGTAAAATTCCTGCGGAGACGCAACCACGATAAGCTCACCAAGATCGTCAGCCCCAGACTGAACCACCGCTCTGGATACAAGTATATTTCCAACAAATCCGTCACGGCCAGTGAAGTGATAGTCCACAACGTCGCCGAGATTACCTCGATGGGCAAAAACATTCCCCTCACTGTCGAAAAGAACCACTGCCTGCACATTGTCTGACAAAGACAATGGCACCAACATCTCTTCAGCAGAGGTGGGGTCGTTAAACAGCAATGACGCTGAGACATTCATCGCCAGAGTTTGGGCCGTTGCCCGGCCTTCTCTTACAATCTCACGATGCTCCATCACCCATGACATCGCCGCAAAGACGGCGCCAGCAAGAATAAGAGACACAATGGCCGGTATCGCTCCGGCCAGAGTGATCTTTGTGCGTAGCTGCGTTTTTCCGGGTAAAGCGAAAAGACCCACCTACTTTACCTCTACCGCAATGCGCAGAAGTTTAGAGCTCAACGATATAGACGCCTTCTTCGCGTTCGAGTTGTTGATTGAGAAACGCAACTGACGTCCAATACGAACCAACTCGATCACACCGTCATCGGAGAATCCGCGCTGTGACGAAATCGTCAAACTTCCCGCAAGTAGCAACTCAAGTGCCTTGTCAGATGCCGCATCGGAACTGGACAAATACGCTAAGTCGCATTCGGACACAGGCGTGTTATCCAGCAACACTGCATTTAGTCGACGTCCCTTCACCTCGCGTCCAGACAGAGCGAGCAATGGCCCCGCTATATCGGCGTCACGAGAGAGACAGAGCGTCAAATCTCCAGACGTTGGCTTTTCAGGCCAGTCAGCAAATCGGGCGAAATTGAACACCATCGCAGTTCTGATTTGATCTTGACGGTCTATCTTGGTGGCACCCTCTTTTTGCGCAACAGCAAGCTGAGGCGTCAGAGACAATGCGACTACTGATAGAAGCGAATATGCTATTTTCTTTGTAAAATGTGTCATGTCGCGCCTCAGAATCTCATTCCGAAGCGAAGCTTAAAGCGCCTCGCGACATTGTTTTCAGACACCGGGTAAGCCGCAGAATCGGCCTCCGTACGAAGCGGGTCGATGAGATTTTCTCCCACCAATGTCAGTTCGATTGAGTCACTCATCAACCAACTTAGTCGAATGTCAGCGTCGGTGTAAGCACCGACCAGCTCATTGTCGAACTCACTAACATGGCGCAACCAAATCGTTGCGTCCAAATTGTCAGTAAATTTATAGGTCGATAATACCCCGGCCTGCCACAATGGCGCGTCACCCGCAAACTCAAGTCCGCCGGTTGCGGCTCTGGCGCTACCAGTCATTGGCAGATCCATATCCATGACGTTTCCGGTAAAGCGCGCCGTCCACTGATCGGTTATATCCGTCGTAAAGGAAAGCTCAGCCCCCTCAAAGGTTGCGCCATCACCGTTTTGCAATGACAGCACCTGTTCGACACCAACAGGAACGAGTGAACCAGCCGGCCCATAAGGCGCATAAATCAATTCAGGTGCCAGCGTTACCGTAGTGAGCAAATCTTCGTACTCATACTTGAACAATGCCAAGTCCAATGACGTATCTTCGTCCCAACTTTTCCGGAATCCAATTTCGTAAGCATCCAGAACCTCAACATCAAAGTCTGTATTTCCGCGCAAACTCACATTCACCGGCAGTGGAGACGGGTTCTCAACGGTGAACGGCTCTGCACGATAAATCAGCGTATCGAGGTCACGCTCAATTCTAGAGGGTGTACGTACCGCTCTGGAGGCCGCACCCCACAAAGCCCAATCACCTTCACCCAACCATATTGCCCGTAAAGACGGTTGTGATTCAAATCCGGTATAGCTGTTGTCTTCAAATTTCGACCCGGCTGTAACACGCAATCGATCAGGGATCACTTCAAATTCACCCTGAACAAATCCGCTAACCCATTCAGCCGTATACTTCGAAGGTGAGAAACTATAGCCCCCCTCCGATGTCAGCTCATCAGATGTCCGGCGCGCATTCACGCCCCACACGACATCAAGGCGCTCCGTTGGTGCAAACCTGTGGGACACGTCCAAGTCATAAGTCGTGATGACAGCATTTGCACCAAACTCAGTACGATCAATCTTGTCGTAATATGCTTGAACTGAAACCGCGTTTTCATCTGAAAAATTGTGTACCCAGCGGCCCAGCAAGTTTACCGCGTCGCCAGTATTGTATTGAGTAGCATTCTGCAATGAACCGCCGGAGAAAGGTGTCTCAAGCGTGTTCTCAGCCTCTAAATGCGTCAGCTCACCCTGCAAGGTGAATGCGTCTCCACCAGAACCTGGCTCCAAATCGGCACGAAAACCAACGGTAATCATGTCCGACCCATTGTTCGGGCTCTCATTGTCACGACCCACCAGTGATGGCGTAGAGTTCGCATTCGCGTAGACACGGGCAGCGCCCATATCACCTAACCGGAAACCGTGCCGACCCGACACACGGTAACGATCATGGGTGCTTCCCTCAACAACCACTTGGCTATTGAGCGTATCGGCTGCGTGCTTTGTTACGATGTTAATCACACCGTTCATAGCGTTGGCGCCCCACATCGTTGCACCGGGCCCGCGGACGATCTCGATGCGTTGAATATCCTCTACCGGTACATTCTGTTGATCCCAAAAAATGCCGGACAAAGACGGCTGGTAAACTGCACGACCATCGACGAGCACCAAAAGCTTGTTGGAGAAGCGCCAGTTAAATCCGCGAATAGACACTGCAGTGATGTTGCCATCAATCTCGGTGACCTCAACGCCGGGAGCCAGTCGAAGCGCCTCGGTTATCGTAGACACGCCAGACTGCCGAATGTCTTCAGACGTAATAACTGTCAGCGCAGCGGCGGTTTCAGATTGATCTTGTGGCTTCTTCGCGACGGAGGTCACTTCCAGCGTAATCAATTCTTCCAAGCTCATATCAATAAGCTTGTCCTCACCCATAGCTGGGCTTGTAAAACAGAGGGCAAGTCCTATTGCAGAAGCAATTTTGAGGTTGTATTTTTTGGACATCTACAGTTCCTGATTAGGTCAATCAGGTGTTTTCTAGCAGAAACAGGTGAAACCACGGTGTATTCGACACGGAAATTCCGTGATCCGCTTTATCACTTCATTTACAATTACAACGTGTTGCACGCTCCACAATTCTAGGCACTGGCTGCGTCATAGGCCTCATTGGCCGCCATCCAATCATGCTCGGCCTCCTCCAGGGCAGCAGCTAGATCAGCCCTCTGCTTGGACAATTTCGCAACTTTACTCGGATCCGCGACATGCTCGGCAAGTTTTTCGTCCAACTGAGACAACTCTTTTGTTAACTGCTCCAATTTCGCATCAGCCTCCGCAGCTGCTTTTTTCAGGGCACTGACATTAACGTTTGGTTTTCTTTTTTCCCCAACCGGCGTCGCTTTCTTGCCAGCATCTCCGCCCGTGCGATCCGCCTGCATCACAAGCGCGCGATAATCACGCAAATCGCCATCATAAGGTTGCGCGCGGCCATTTCTAACCAGCCACAACTGATCCGCCGTCGCTTCCGCCAAATATACATCATGCGTAATCAACAAAACGGCGCCCGGGAAATCATTAAGCGCATAGATAAGCGCCTCACGACTATCAATATCGAGGTGAGATGTTGGCTCATCGAGAATGAGGATATGCGGGCGCTCAACAGACATAAGGCCCAGCAACAAACGCACCTTCTCGCCACCAGATAGTTTTTCGACCTTTGTTTCGATCTTCTCGTGCGAGAACCCCATTTGCGCGCCAAGCCCGCGTACCTTTGCCTCTGGCGTGCCCTTTTCCATAACCCGGCGCACATGGTCCAGAACGGTGTCACCTAGCACGAGCTCATCCAACTGATCCTGCGAGAAATATCCAATGCGGATAGCCTTGGGCACCTTCCGGTCACCGCCCATTAGCGGCAATCGCTCAGCGATGGATTTGACCAGCGTGGTCTTGCCCTGCCCGTTTGCACCAACAATTGCGATACGATCATCAGGATCAAGACGAAGATTCACTTTAGAAAGGATCTTCGCTCCCTCACCATAGCCAAGATCAGCGCCCTCTAGTGTTAACATTGGCGGCGCTAGCTTGTCTTTCGGATCGAGAAACTTGAACGGCACCGTGCGCTCTGCAATTGGAATTGTCACATCCTGCATTTTCTCCAGCATCTTCACGCGAGACTGTGCCTGACGGGCTTTGGAGGCTTTCGCGCGAAACCGTTCAACAAATGCTTCCAAATGCTTACGATCGGCGTCCTGCTTTGCCTGCTGACTTTCCAATTGTGCCAACTTCGTCGCGCGCATTTTCAGCCAATCATCGTAACCGCCGACACAGATCGACAGCTTCTTATGCTCAAGCGCCATTGTGTGGGTCACGCACCGGTTCAACAATTCACGGTCATGAGACACCAAAAGAACCGTATAAGGATACTTCTTCAAATACGCTTCAAGCCACGCCGCGCCCTCAAGGTCGAGATAGTTCGTCGGTTCATCGAGCAAAAGCATTTCAGGCTGCGAGAACAATACACCTGCAATCGCCGCACGCATCCGCCATCCGCCAGAGAATTCCTTGGTCGGCCGCGATAGGTCTTCATTGGTAAAGCCGAGCCCCATCAGCACCTCAGCTGCGCGTGAATCCGCCGTCCACGCGTCAATATCGATCAGCCGTGTATGAATGTCGGCAATACGCATCGGGTCTTCGGCTGTCTCAGCTTCCTGAAGCAAGGCATGGCGCTCTGCATCGGCGGCAAGCACAACGTCCAAAATCGTCTCATCACTGGCTGCAACCTCCTGTGCCACCCAGCCCAAACGCGCGCCCTTGTTCAGCCGTATCGACCCATCCGACGAAGGCGATTCCACCTCCTCACGGATCAGCCGAAGCAGCGTTGACTTGCCTGTTCCGTTTCGCCCGACAAGGCCAACTTTCCACCCAGCAGCAATTTGGGCCGACGCCTTCTCAAACAAGGGTCGAGCGGCGATACGATAGTCTAGATCTGAGATGGTCAACATGATGGATCGGGGTGTAACGCCCGCCCCGCTAAACGCAAGCGAAACGCCCAGAAAGACACCTAAATTGCTTCGCTACGCCTCAAACATCCCGAAACTGCATCAGATTGCCCGAAACTGCACGCTCCATGTGTTAGCAATGGTTAGCGCTCACTAACCCGTTCACGGCCCAACAAAATCAACGCGATCAACGCCACAAGTGATCCTGCCGCCATCAGGATAGAGACAAGCTGCAAACTCTGGCCAGACTGGAACAGATACCCCGCCACGATCGGCCCAAGCGCCGAACCGCCGCGCCCCATACCCAGCACGAAGCCGGTTCCACCCGCACGCACTTCGGATGGGAAGTAACTCGCCGCCAGCGCAAACATGCCCACAATCGCAGAATTGGTGAAGAAGCCCGCCACTGCCGACACCATAGACAAGCTCTTCAAATCGGCATGGCCAGAACCGAAATAGCTCACCATCAGGAACGCACCAAACATCGCACCCATCATCAACCAGCGCACATTGAACTTCTGCGTCAGCAGTCCCAGCAACACAGCGCCTGTCGCCCCGCCCACATTGGCCCAGACAAGCACATTACCCGCAGATGACGGATCGTAGCCCATATCAACGACCATCTTCGGGATCCATTTGAGGATGTAGTAGAACGTCATCACATGTGCGAAATAAGCCAGCGTCAGCAACAGCGTCACACGCAGGAGCGGCCCGCTCAACAAGCGCGAAATACCCATTTTCGCGGCGTTCGCGTCAATCTCCGGCAGCCGCTCAAGCGTTTCATGCCCCATCCGCTTCAAGATGGTGTTCACCTTCTCCAAAGCGCCGTCAGGCCGTCGCGAGACCAGCGACGAGATCGACTCGGGGATGAAGAAGTACACCGCCGGGAGCAGCGCTGCCGTACAGATGGCGCCGAAGATAAACACGGACCGCCAATCGAAATGCGCCAGCAATTGCGCCGAGATCGCGCCGCCAACAATCGCGCCGAAGGGATAGCCTGCCGCCATCAAGATCACATTCATCTTGCGATACTTATCGTTCGACAGCTCAGCCACCATCGCATTCGTGCACGCCAGCATGCCACCAATGCCCAGCCCCGTGCCAAAGCGATAGGCCGACAGCTCTGTGATGCCATTCGCCAACGACGCCGCATACATACCAGCCGCCATCACCACCAAACAGATGAAAATCACCGGGCGGCGGCCAATACGGTCGGCGACCTGCCCCAACAAGACAGACCCAATCGCCATGCCGATAAGCTCCATCGACAAGATGATGCCCAGCGCCCCACGGCTTACATTCCACTCCTCTGAAATGCCCGGCGAGGCGAAGCTGATAGACAGCACGTCAAACCCATCCAAAGCAGTAAGCAATACACATAGAGCAATCGCAATTATCTGCGTCGCACCCATCCGCTTGTCCGACAATAAGTCAGCCGTCGATCCAGCCATTTCTTCCCCCAATAGCGCCTTATGCAGTGGCGTTGGACAAGCTTAGCGCTCGTTCCAGCCCATCTTTGCACCATATTCGAAATTCATTAGAACCGCATCAATCATCATGATTTGACGGTCCTCAACCTTGAACAACTCATACAGAAACAACGTTCGTGGCAAGCGTTGACGTTCCGGGTTAATGCTGAATGTCTGACCGCGAATGGTCACATCCCGAGTGGCTTCGGGCATATCAAATGCCGTGATACCAAGTACCAAGCCGCGTTCCACGTCTACAACTGGATAGTCCGGTGATCGAAACGACGCCATATAGCTGAACGGATACAGATCGCGGCAGCTAAACTTGATGCGCGGTGGATTGTTTGTTGTGCGAAAGCCATTCTCCTGCCGATCACAATCGGGGTGGAATTTGAGCGCGCCCGGATCCCCCTTTGAAAGACCCTCAAAATAGTCGTGCGCAATCGCCTTCAACTCCGCTCGGCTCGACCGCTTCGCCTCAGGTACATAACGGTAAAATCCATCCCGCGCTCGCTTGTGATCCGTTTGAAACAACGGGAAGTCACCCTCATGGATGACCAACCCCTCGCTCTCAATGAAGGCGCCGTCTGCCTGCTTCAAGCGAAACGCAACAATTGCATCCTTGCCATTCTCCTCACGGATCACGCCGAAAATACCGACGCTATTTTGCTGTGGATCAACAAATGTGTGGCGATAAGACCAACTCGTCGCACTAGACCAAATGCCCTCACCCGGCCTTATATCCTCGCCATTCTCCGTCATGCGAATGTCATCCGCGAGCGGGGCGCTTTCAACATATTGCGCTGCCAGCGAGTCCATATAGTGCCCCGCCATCTGGTTCAGGCAGACTTCATCGCAATCCGCCTCGCCAGTCGCCCCCACACTCGGCAGTGTCGCGCAAGCACAGACACCCAACATCGCTACAAGTCCGATAACTACTCTCAATCCAAACCGCATCTAACCGCCCCCCTATATTAATTCGCCTACTTGTCTTTCAGCTTCTCAAGTCGCTCTTTTTCGATGTGAGCATTGTTGATCATGAAATGCCGAATTGCGCTAATCTCGTCCTCGCTTAGCACGTCTGCAAAACTAACCATCCCATTCGCCTCTAAAGCGCCGTCTTTCACGATCATCTGCCATGTTTCTTCCCTCTCCAGTGCTCCTGAGTAGCGGAGATCGGGCACAATCCCCCCGCCGGCATGACAGGTTCCGCAAAAACGGCTATAGCCCGCAGCCCCCATCGCAATCACCTCAGCACTCGCGGTCCTTTTCGGAGGGTCTAGCACTCGCACGACATCGGCCAGAGGCGGCAGCTCTGCCCGCCCATCTAGTGAAAACACCAACAGGCGACTATGATTAGGCGTCGCCCCAGACAGCAATCCATACACACCGCCCCACCCCGCAACGATAGCGACATACTGCTTGCCATCCAGCTCATAAGTAATCGGCGGCGCGATCGCCCCTGTCTGAATAGGGTATGACCACAACTCTTCTCCATCGGCGGCGCTATAGGCTTTCATATCGCCGACGGCTGTGCCCTGCAGCACCAGTCCGCCACCCGTTGCCAACAAGCCGCCATTCCAGATACCTGGATAGTCCACCTGCCAGCGCGCTGATTGAGTCGCCGGATCCCAAGCGACCAATGCCCCATATCCAATCTTACGATCTTCCACCGGTTGCATATTTTCGTCAGCCACCGCCTCTGCAGGTTCCGTCGGCGCGGTTTCCGGTCGCTTGTACACTGTTATGTCACCATCGCCATGACCGCTCGCGCCATTGCGTCCTACGGCTGTATTCGATCCGATAGGTTTGGGAGACCACTCATCCGGACTCGAATAAGGCATCGGTACGCTTTGCGCCGGAATATAGACCAAGCCTTCTTCGGGGTGCATCGCCATGGGGTGCCAATTGTGCCCACCCAACGCGCTCGGCGTAATGAACGCCGTGCCCGCCGTATAGCGGGCCGTCGGACTTTCAATCGGCCGCCCCGTCTCAGAGTTGATACCCTTGGCCCAGTTCACCTTGGTATAATTATTGGCGGAAATGAACTCACCGGTCGCCCGGTCGAGGACATAAAAGAAGCCATTCTTCGGGGCTTGCATCAGCACTTTGCGCTCCGCCCCATCAATCTCCATGTCGGCCAGCATAATGTGCTGCGTAGCGGTATAGTCCCAAGTATCACCCGGCGTCGTCTGGAAATGCCACGCATATTCACCCGTCGCTGCTTTGATCGCGAGAATGGATGAAAGATACAGATTGTCCCCGCCTTGTGGCGAACGGAACTGACGGTTCCAAGGCGCGCCATTGCCAACACCGATATATAGCAAATCCAGTTCAGAATCGTAAGCCATCGAGTCCCAAACGGTGCCGCCACCGCCTAGCTTCCACCAGTCCCCCGTCCACGTCTCAGCAGCCGTTTCAAGATACTCCGGCTGCGGTCCATTTTCTGGATTGTCAGGAACGGTGTAGAAACGCCAAAGCTGTTCACCGCTCTCGGCATCAAAGGCAGAGACATAGCCGCGAATAGCTCCCATATCTGCGCCGCCATTGCCAATGAACACCATTCCATTGGCCACCCGTGGCGCGCCAGTAATCGTATAAGGCTTGCCCGCATCAACTGTCATCGTCGACCAAACTTCCACGCCCGTCTCCCGGTCCAGCGCGACAAGCCGCCCGTCGAGCGTTCCCAGATAAAGCTTATCACCCCATGCTGCCAAACCTCTGTTCACCACGTCACAGCAAGCTTTCACCCCGGTCGCGCCCGGCACTTCGGGATCATACTCCCAAACTGGCTCACCCGTGCGCGCATCATAGGCTTTAACGAGGCTCCACGCCGTCGTGATGTAGATGCGCCCATCAATCACCAGCGGTGTTGCCTCTTGTCCGCGCGCTGTGTCGAGATCAGCAAACCAATCTAGCTTTAGACCAGACACTGTCTCGCGATTGATCTGCGCGAGTGGACTGTAGCGTTGCTCGGCATAAGTGCGCCCATGTGTCAGCCAATCGGAATTATTTGACTCAGCCGCAAGAATATCCGCTGCCTCTACCTTACCAATAGCATCCGGATTACCCGCCACCGCCTCATCGCCCCGCGGAGCGCTGCAAGACCACAAGATGACTAAAAATCCTGACAACATCACCAATTCAGCAAGTTGAATCAGTCGGAATGAGCCTCGACGACAATTATTCATGCTATTCACATTCGCTCCCCGCACGCATTAGCGCCACCACTGTCAATGCTGACCATTTCTCGTGGTTCGACGCTCGATAAACCCGCTCAAAGGCGCGTAAACTGTGTTGTACTTGCCTGATAGCGTTGTCCGCCGTCAAGACAATCGTTTCGGAGAGCCAAACCCACAAAAACCATGAAACACAACGCACCACTCGATACATCCGCCCTGACCGATCAGATTGACTTCAACATTGCTATCCCTGCCGCTCTGTCAGATAGTTCACTTAGCCCCCCCAACAATCACACTAAATTCTTCCTCGAAACACCCTAACGGCCCCACCCTGTTCAGCATCACGCAAAAGGTCAAACTATGCTCAAGCTAACCACCGCCGCGCTTGCGTTTAGCGCCGCACTCTTGTCCGCCTGCACGACACAAGATGCAACACCGCCAGTCCCTTCGCTGGATAGAGAACGCTTGATGTCCGCCGCGCCAGAGCCAGAAGGCCCGGGCACGCTATTGGGCCCGCTAACAGATATCTCCATAGTTTCTGCGCCGGGGCTGCCAACCCACACCCTCTACTATCCCGTATCAAATTCGGCCGACCCGCTCCCAGTGCTCATCTGGGGCAATGGCGCCTGCACGAATGCCGGGCGAATGTTTGAAAAGACACTTAAAAAAATTGCCTCACATGGCTTCGCAGTTATTGCTGTCGGGCCTTTTGAGCCGACAACGGACAAAACACGCACAACAGGCGATCAGATGCTCGAGGCGATCGACTGGCTTGAAACGTCACCCGTTTTGCCAGGCTCTAAGTCCCGCACGCTTAATGCATCAAAACTTGCTATCATGGGCCAATCCTGCGGCGGCCTTATGACACTCGAAATTGCCAGCGATCCCCGTATCGATACTATCGGGATTATAAATAGCGGCACCTTTCCACCCGGCAAACAACCGATGAACATGTCAGGAGCCAATAAGGAGTCGCTCAAACATATCCACACACCCACGGTATATTTAAATGGCGGCCCTAACGACATCGCCTTTGAAAATTCCAATGATGACTACTCGCGCATTGACGGCGTTCCACTCTTCTACGGCACGATGGACGGCGCAGGCCACCTCGCCACTCACCGCCACGCGAATGGGGGGCGATTTGCCGAGGTCATCGTCGCCTGGCTGGAATGGCAGTTGAAGCAAGATACCGCGGCGCAAACTTGGTTTGTTGGCGCAAAATGCCGCCTCTGCACAGACCCGCAATGGACTATACAACGCAAAGGTATCTCTGCGGATGCATTACCTTAGAACACGCCCCGCCCCGAGAGAAAAAGCCTCAACTTAAAAGTTACGCACTCGCGCTACTTTTCAGATAACGTTCGCGATTTTCTAGAGACTTCCGACGAGCATCATCTATCGCCTGCTGCTCAGAAACATCAAGAAGCGCCTTTAGAAGACGGGAGAAATGGCCCCGCATAGCGCTACGCGCTCGGACTGGATCACGATCGCGCAAAGCATTCATCACTTCTGAATGCTCGCTCACGCGGTGGGATGCATCTTCATGACACACCGCTGAATACACACGCTTCACAGCTTCGACTTCATCTCGAATACGCCACAAAGTCTGTAGAAAGAACACATTCGCCTCGTTTCGCGTAGCTTTGGCGATCAACAGGTGAAAGTCTTGGTCCGCATTGTCGCCCTCAGGCGATTCTACGGGCGCATTGGCCATAAGTTCAACGGTTGCCTCTAATTCAGTCAACTCCGCATCAGTAATCAATGTCGCTGCAAGCGCCGCGCATTCTGATTCAAAGAGAAGCCGCGTTTGAGTTAACTCAAAGGGGGTGACGGTTGGCAAAAGCAGACCATTAGGTGTAACGGAGTCACACACATAGACCCCAGATCCGACTTTGATTTCAACCCGCCCGACGGCCTCAAGCGAAATCTCCGCTTCTCGAACGACGACACGGCTAACCCCAAAGCGCTCAGCTAATTCTCGCTCACCCGGCAATCTTGTTCCCGGAGGGTAAGCACCGGATTCGATCATATCCAGTATTGATCTGGCTACGGTATGATATAAGCGCTTCTCGGTCATTTCAGGCCTCCTGAGTGTTTGCCAAGATTGGCGCAAGCTCGCACCTACGACCCCTCCAATCCAACTAAAGCTAGCCGCTAATCTCCTGACAAACAAGGGGTTTACAAAATGGTCCGTCCAATATTTTTAAAAAACCGAAGGACATTTCAACAAAAAAAGCGCCTCACATTGAGCGAGGCGCTTTCAATTTTTTCAGAGACATGCCTCAACTGAGGCACTCATCCAATTAGAATGTGTAGCTACCGCCAAACGTGATGCGGCGATCAGGATAACCCACGAAACATGTTGGTCCACTCTCTGTACCGCACTTCTGAATGATCTTTTCTTCTGTAATGTTCACAGCCTCAAGACCAATTGAGAAGTTCTCAGTGACGTCATAGTTTATGCTCGCATTCAACTGACCGCGATCAAGCGTGTGAACCGGAAGGCTCAAAGTACTGCTACCACTGGTGTTTGCGCCGCCGCCAAAGTCTTGCGTACGGAAGCCTTCACGCCATGTGTAACGCGCACGAGCTGAGAGGCCATATTTCTCATAGTAGCCAGTCACGTTGTAGGCGTTCTCTGAGAAGTCGAGCAAACCGCGCGGTACGCTCAGGTCTCCAAGAACGGTCAAACCGCGACCAGATGTGACATCATTCACAGATCCACCTTCGAACTCTTGCTTGGTGTAGTTAGCCACAACACCGAAACCAGATGCCCAACCGAGACGATCTTCAAAGCTTGAAAGGTCTCCCTGGAAGGCAAATTCCCAACCAGACTGTGTCGTTACAGCAGGATCATTACCTGGCTGTGAGAAGTCGACACAAAGGCCAGTTGTATTTGGATCACCCAAAACGTTCGGAATAACTTCCGGGTTATAGAAACCACCACCTGGGCAGGTAGGATCTGTTTCACGAAGGAAGCCGCCGCTACCATCATCTGTCAACAAGGCGCCTTCAAAATCATCACCGAAAATGTTCGACCGATCCTTTGTGAAGTAACCGACACTCACAACCGCTGCTGGAGCGAAATACCAATCTGCAGAGACGTCGATAGACGTGATTTCCTCTGGCTCTAGGCTTGGATTACCAAAGTTTACCGCAGCGTTCTCACTTTGATCAAACGAGAAGCCTGAACTCAAATCAGTATAGTTCGGACGGTTGATGTCCTTACCATAAGCAAGGCGTAGCACCACAGTTTCAGTCGGCTGAGCGATCAAGTTAAAACGAGGAAGCACAAAGTCATAGCTTCCTGATGTCGTTTGAAGAGCTCTTTCCGCTCCGCCTACAGATGGCGCAAAGCCAATTGAGTCAATTTCTGTCTCAATGTAGCGAAGACCAAGGTTGCCGCGGAAGATACCTGATTCAAAGTTCGCCTGCGCGTAAATCGCATTCGTTTGCTCTGTAATATCACGGAAAGCGTTCTTATCATTCTCAAGCTCCATGACCAGATCACCGTCAGCCTGAGGGTTCAGAACCCGGTGTGCAGCCAACGCGGATTCCAGAATGCTAATGACGCCATCAGGGTCGGAGAATGAACGATTTGGATCAACAAGAAGGAAGTTACGAATGAACAAGCTTCTATCGCCAGTATCACCATAGTTTGTAGGTCCAGTGACAAGAATGTCTGAGAAGAGCGACCCGTTCGGGCTGTCTTCCATCTGGCTGAATCCACCGATACGACCATCAATGTCATTAAACACGTGTGAGGATTCGTTGAACCGGAAACCAGCGTCAACAGATGTTACAAAGTCACCCAATCCCATGCCATCGAAATCATAGGAAACGTCAATACGGAATGAGGTGTCTTCGTTTTCTGTTGTGTTACGTGTTTGGTCAACTTGGTCCAGAACAACGTTGTTCGGGTTGGTCAAATCAGCAACAGACGGCGCGAACGGTGAATCGAAGTTGATCCCGAAGGCCAACGAGTCGCCGCGCAAATCATAGATAAATGGCACACAGTTGTCGTTGCTTGATCCATCAAGCGGGCAATTCGGGTTGATGAAGTTTACCGTTGTGTTCAAGGACGGTGTGACTGAATCAGATTTTGAATTTGCGAGCTCTGCGCTCACAGTCCATGCATCTTTTGTCCACTCACCACCAAGCGATAGCACTTGTGTGTCCGTGACACGTGAGTTTGTTTCACTGGAGAAACGAAGATTTGGATCATCATCATCCACGCTAAGGTCGGGTTCTACCGTGCCGGCTTCCGCAGTTGGGAAAATCGGGCCACCAATTGCGGTATAGTCAGCTGTTCCGAATGCTGTTGGCGCATTGGCCGCAGTATTTCTCAAACCAGAAACACCAGACGCCTGAAGCCGGTATTGATCACGACTACGCTCTTGATCAATGATGATCGCATCAAAGTTCAGCGTGAGGTTTTCGTTTGGAGCCCACTCAAGCGCGGTTGAGATATTCGTCGTCTCGTAATCATCCTTTTCTTGCTCTTGAAGCAAGAACTGAATGCCTTGGTATTCATCAAACGCCGCACCCGGCGCTGATGAAAGATTGTCTCGGTCCGCACGTGGACGGAATGAGACAGCTTCCTGCTCGGTGAAACTACCCGTAATAACAACGCCGAACTCGCCAGCGCTTGTTTGCCACTTGTCTCCAAACGCACCAGAAATTCTTGGCTGAATATCACCGGAGCCGTAGCTTGCATCCTCTCCTTGCAGTCGAATATTGATCAAACGATCATCCAACTCAAGCGGACGGATCGTTCTAAGATTTACAGTACCGCCGACAGAACCCTCAGTCGTCTTCGCTTGCGACGCCTTAGTCACCTCAACACCCGCAATGATAGCTGGGTTGATGTCCTCAAACCCAATGCCACCGCGGCCGGAACCAGAGCCAACAGTGCCGACACCGTTGATTTCTACGCGGTTTGAGTTTGTGCCCCGAATTTGAACGCCGGTACCAACACCCGCGGTTCTTGTGATCTGAATACCAGTGACGTTCTCAAGAACCTCCGCGAGGTTTTGATCAGGCAGTTTACCGATATCTTCAGCCTGAATGATCTCCACCAAGCTTGCCGCGTTCTTCTTCTCCTCAAGCGCACTTTGAAGTGAACTACGGATGCCTGTGACAACAACTTTGTCTAACTGTTTTGTTTCTTCAACTTGCGCGTCCGACGTTGTGACAGGCGCCTCTTGAGCAAACGCTACTGTGCCGAGCGGTAGCGCCGCCCCTGCGAGCAAGGCCGTCCGCCAAATACCGTATTGAGAACGGTGTTGAGATTTATCCTGTTTATGAGTTCGCATTCCTATTTCCTCCCTATGGGTAAGTGTGAGGCTTCGACTCGAGGCAAAGCGCTTCAGAGCTAAGGCAACACATCGCCAACCACGATGTCAACCAATTTGGTATATTATTATTACTCAATTGGTATGACCACTTAACGGTAACGGTCTCACTGTAGCGCATATGCAACAGTATATGCGCCCAAAAGACAGGAAAGTTTGCGTGCCGACAGGATTTTAAATTCGAAAATTGGTATATATAATTGGTTGACAATTTTGGCGGCTTGATTAGCCTCCTGATGAAGCTAAAGAAAAATGGCCGGGAGGATAGAATGGTTTTACGAAGCTTGGCGCTGATAGCAGCAGCGACTCTGCTCATCGGATGCAGCGGGCAAAACATCACGCCTGAAAACTCAAACACTCCCCCAGCGCTCTCTGATTCGAGCGACTACCTTGCGGAAACGCCAGCCGAATTCGCTGACGCTCTTTCAAACGCGAAGCCCGGTGACAAAATCATACTCTCTAACGGCACATGGAAAGACTTCGACATTTTATTCGCCGCTGAAGGGACAGCAGATCGACCAATCCAACTCGTCGCGGAAACACCTGGGAAAGTTGTTCTAACTGGTCAATCCAGCCTGCGCCTCTCGGGCAACCACTTGATCGTATCAGGCTTAGTTTTCAAAGACGGCTTCACCCCACGAAATGAAGTTATCAGCTTTCGCGCCGACGACGACAATTTAGCAAACAACTCTCGCGTTACAAACACGGTCATCGACGGCTATAGCAACCCCGAGCGCCGCCAGCGTGATTTATGGGTCGGCCTCTATGGCAAAAATAATACATTCGACCACAATCACCTCAGTGGAAAAATGAATGCAGGCCCGACTTTAGCTATTCGTTTGAACACTGAGGACAGTCAGGAAAACCGCCACCGCATAACAAATAACTATTTTGGGCCACGCCCGGTTTTTGGGTCCAATGGTGGCGAAACCTTACGCATTGGAACAAGTCACTTTTCCATGACTCAATCCCTAAGCGTCGTGGAAAACAATTATTTCGATCGCTGCAGCGGTGAAGTTGAAATCATTTCAAACAAATCTGGCGGAAATACCTTCAGAGGCAATACGTTTTATGCCTCACGCGGAACTTTAACGCTCCGCCACGGCAACGGAACAACCGTAGAAAACAATCTGTTCGATGGTGCGAACGCCCCATATACGGGAGGCGTGCGTGTAATCAATGCTCAGCAAACCATCCAAAACAACCACTTCAAAAACTTAACTGGAAACCGCTTCTCCGGCGCGCTGGTTGTTATGAACGGCGTCCCAAATTCGCCCATAAATCGCTATCATCAGGTAGATGGCGCAATGATTCTGAACAATACATTTGAAAATATCGCTGCAATCGAACTTGGAGAAGGATCAGATGCTGAGCGTACCGCGACTCCGGCAAACTCGATGTTCAAAAGCAACCTGATTACCGGATCCGACAAAACAACTCCGTTCACATTGTATGATGACATGACTGGCATTGAGTTCTCGAACAACATCGCCGAGACCCCTCCTCCAGGATCCATCTCTTATGGGTTCACCGTAGGCCGAAACTCAATTGAAGGTGTCGGCGCATCAGGAAGTTTTGGGGTAGCAAAAGAGCAAACAGGTGTAGATTGGTACGCAAAAGCATCTGATTTATCTCAATTTGAAGGTGGCCGTGAGATTACGCTACAGCCCGGAACAGATACTCTCAGCCATGCCCTGTCCAGCGCCGAGCCGGGTGACCGATACATCCTCTCATCTGGCGAATACCACGAGACCAAAATCCTAACTATTGACGCACCAGTCACCCTTCAGTCGGAAGAGCCGCTCGGAGCCATACTAACCTTTGAGCGTCCGCACATGTTCGTTCTCACCGGGCATGGATCTCTTTCGCTAAACGGTCTTCTGATTAGCGGAAAGGCTGCCCCAGATGGCAAAGGAAACAGCTTCATCAACACCAGCTCTGCTCGCGGCAGTGGTAACCACACCCTGTTGATGAACAATATATCGGTTGAAGATTTTAACGTGAACGGAGGTTTTTCTGTTGTCGCAGCCAGCAAAGGTTCCTTCTTTGATGAAATTAAGATCGAAAACTCAACCTTCAAAGATGTGTCCGGCACAGCAATCAAGTTAGACGAAGAAACAGATGATTATGGCATCTACAATGCTGAATTTGTGACGATCAAAAACAGTATATTCACTGACCTAGACGGTTCAGTTCTTGCTCTTTATCGCGGCGGAACAGATGAAAGCACCTTTGGTCCCCATGCAGATATTTCTAACTCGACATTTAATCGAATTGGAAATGGCTCCTCCGCACTGATGGTTCTGCATGGCATCCAAAAAGGAAGCTTCGTAGGCAACACAGTTACTGACGCGCAACCCATCGCTCTCACGTTTACTACAGGATTGCCAATTTTCACATCCAAAGACAACCAAATCAATGGCACCGCGCAAGCAAACTTCGAAACCACAAACGACATGAGAAACCGCAAATGATTCTGCCTGATCTCAAACTCACCTTGAAACACATCGCCGGTGCGATGGCCGTAATTGCTATTGCAAGCTGCACTGGCAGCTCGTCAACTGAGAGCAAGCCGACTGTCGGCGCACAACAGGTCACCGATGGCTCATTATTCGATAAATCTATCGCAGACATTCGGAACGCACTTGATGAACGACGCGCCCAAGGCGTACCCGTCCCAATCCCAGTTGACGCTGGCGGCGGCTATACACACGAACAGCACAAGCAAAATGCGAAAACCATCTACGAAGCGGGAATGCTGTATCGTCAGACAGGTGACGAATCATACCGAGACTTCGCGAAGAGCATTCTAACCGACTATGCAGACATGTATCCCACACTGGGGCTGCATCCCAAACGTAAAGAGGGGCACCCCGCCGGCCGTCTTTTCTGGCAAGGGCTGAATGAAGCGTGGTGGCTCGTTTATGTTAGCCAAGGCTATGAAGCAATAAGAGCAGACCTAACCGAAGATGAGCACAACAAAATTGAAACTGCACTTCTTCGTCCAGTTGCCGATTTCCTCTCGGAAGGCTCCCCTAAAACATTCAACCGTATTCACAACCACGGGACATGGTCGGCGGCAGCAGTTGGAATGACCGGCTATGTCTTGGACGATCGAGATTATGTCGACAAAGCTCTCTACGGATTAGACAAATCAGGAGACGCTGGTTTTCTTAAGCAGATTGATCTACTTTTCTCACCAGACGGCTATTATGCTGAAGGGCCATACTATCAACGCTACGCCCTCATGCCTTTCGTTTTGTTCGCGCAGTCGATTGAGAAAAACGATCCAGATGTCAAAATTTTCGACCATCGCGACGGCGTTCTAAGAAAAGCCATCACCGCGACCATCCAACAAAGTTATGCCGGGCGCTTCTTCCCTATCAATGACGCCATCCGCGAAAAAGGACTCAATACGGCTGAGTTGCGTTATGCCGTGGCCATTGCCTATGATTTAACGAAAGACCCGACACTCCTCAGCATTGTAAAGCTACAAAAAAGCATCGTGCCGACACCGGAAGGTAAGGCTTTGAGCCAAGCCATCGCTGCGGGTAAGGAGCAGCCGTTTGTCTTCAAAACACTAAAGCTTCGCGACGGACCGAAAGGTGACCGCGGCGCGCTAATCACGCTGCGCTCCGGTCCAGAACCGGACGCTGCAGCGGTCGTTTTCAAAGCCGCATCTCAGGGGCTGGGTCACGGACATTTCGACCGCCTCGGTCTCCTATACTACGACAATGGCGACGAAATCATCGCCGACTACGGCGCTGCACGGTTTTTAAACGTAGAGCCAAAAAATGGCGGGCATTATCTCTTAGAGAATACCACATGGGCAAAACAAACTATCGCGCACAATACACTCGTCGTCGATCAGTCTAGTCAATTTGGCGGAGACTGGAAGCGCGGAGAAGAACATACGCCGACAATTCTCGCGTTTGACGATACGCCGGGCGCCAGCCTCGCTGCGGCTCAAATCAACACGGCGTATGACGGCGTAACCTATACCCGCATGATCGCTATGGTGGAGCAAGAAGATGCTGGTTCGTACATCGTTGATGTGATCCATGCCACAAGCGATGCGGATCATGTTTATGACCTGCCTGTGCATTTCAAAGGTCAACTCATTGAGACGAGTTTGCCGTTTAAACACTCAACAGAACGCCTTACGCCCTTAGGCGAAAGTGCAGGATATCAGCACCTTTGGAAAACGGCGGAGGCTCAAAACATTGAGTCAAAATCGATTTCAGATTTCTCGTTCGTGATAAGCGATCAATTCTATTCACTCACATTTGCATCAGACCACCCAATAGATTCATTCCTCACCCGTCTCGGCGCAAATGATCCGGACAACAACTTGCGAAATGAACAAGCACTTATCCTGCGATCCTATGGTCGAGAGACCAACCTCGTCTCAGTTTATGAGCGCCACGGTCTTTACGATAATGACGAAGAAGTGACGCTCTATTCGGGAAGTTCAATAGAAGATCTGACCATCTCTCAATCAGGAGATACGAGCATCTATGCAGTGACACCGAAAACGGGCGGAGAAATCCTTATCCTGTTTTCAGCGAACCCCAGCCAAACAGCAGATCATTCCGTCGTTTATAAAACCGAAACCCTCAACTGGCGGGGACCAGTCAGCCTGAAAATAATCGAGGCGAGCGAAAATAATAAAAAGAATCCGGAGGAATAAGATGAGCACTCAAATTCAATCAGAACTCTTTATGCCCACACTGCGCGATATAATTGGAGTTATATCATGAAAAAGAACCTACGCTGGGTCGTTGTTGGACTTGTCGCATTGGCGACCGTCATCAACTATATTGACCGCCAAACCCTGAATGTTCTGTGGCCTGAGCAAATTGCTCCACAACTGTTCCCGGATATGGATGCGGATGGGCACAAACACATATTGGGCATTGTCTCGGTTGTATTCATTTTCTCTTATGCTCTTGGTCAAGCCATCTTCGGAAAGATATTCGATTGGATAGGAACCCGATTGGGCTTTGTTCTGTCGATTGGCGTCTGGTCAATCGCCACAGCGCTGCACGCACTCGCAAAGGGCGTTGTTTCATTTAGCATTTTTCGCTCTCTGCTTGGAATTGCAGAGGCGGGCAACTGGCCCGGAGCAGCAAAGGCGAACGCAGAATGGTTCCCCGTCAACGAACGAGCGCTAGCACAAGGAATCTTCAATTCTGGCGCAGCGATTGGGGGCATCATATCTATCCCGCTGATCGGGTTTTTAGCTCTATTTATGGACTGGAAATTGATCTTCATCGTTGTTGGCGCGGTTGGGCTGCTTTGGCTTGTCCCGTGGTTGGTGATAGTAAAAGGTCCGCCAGAAACTCACTCTTGGTTATCTGACGACGAACGGACTTACATCCTCAAGGGTCGGATCAACGAAGATTTGGACGGTGATGGCGGACTGGACGGCGGATACAATCCCTCTACTGGTGAACTGTTGTCCCGCAAACAAAGCTGGGGCGTCATTATCGCCTCTGCAGCCATTGACCCAATTTGGTGGTTGTTCATCGTTTGGATCCCGACTTACTTATTCGAAGTCCATGGGTTCTTGATGAAAGACCTCGTGATTTCCGGTTGGGTTCCCTATGTCGGCGCAATGCTAGGCGCTTGGTTTGGCGGGCTGTTAGCACAAAACCGCATTAATGCTGGTTGGTCAGTCAATAAAACCCGCAAACTGACGATTGTACTAGGTTGCCTCTTAATGTTGCCAGCCTTGCTCGCAATGTCTGTGGCAGTCACTCCGGTAATTGCATTGACCCTCATGTTCATCATTTTGTTTGGCTTCCAAACAGCGATCGGCAATGTCCAAACGCTTCCCAGTGATTTCTATGGCGGAAAAACCGTCGGAACATTGTCAGGTTTTGCGGGTATGGCAGCAAAACTTACAGCCGCCGGCCTAACCTATCTCGTGCCGTGGCTCACCATGGGCGCAAACTATGCCCCCGTCTTTGTTCTAGGTGCAGCGCTGGCTCTCACAGCTATCGCTAGCGTCTGGTTCTTATGTGGCGAAATCAAACCCCTCAAACCTCGGTCATCGAAATAGACGATCGATAACCATCTCACCTAAACTGACAGGAATAAACTATGAGTGACCTAAAAGGAAAAACAGCGATCGTAACAGGTGGCTCCCGTGATATCGGCCGATCGTGCGCAATCAAACTAGGCGAACAAGGTTGTAACGTCGTGGTGAATTATAATGCCAATGAGGCCGCAGCCAATGAAACCGTTGCGGCAGTCGAAGCCGCTGGCGGCAAAGCTATTGCCGTAAAAGGTGACATGACTCAAAAAGCTGACGTCGATGCGGTCGTTTCCGCGACGGTCGACGCGTTTGGAAATGACATCCATGTTCTGGTAAACAATGTTGGCGGTCTGGTCGCACGTAAAAAACTTGCCGAAATGGATGAGACATTTTTCAACCAAGTTATGTTCTTGAACGTAAACTCAACCTTTCTAACAACGCAGGCAGTGGTCCCTCATATGCCCGCGGGAAGTTCTATCGTTAACCTCGCATCACTCGCTGGTCGAGATGGCGGTGGCGGCGGCGCCTCTGCATACTCCACCGCAAAAGGTGCTGTCATTACATTTACACGCTCCATGGCTAAAGAGCTTGGCCCGGACGGTATTCGTTGCAATGCACTTTGCCCTGGTATGATCGACACAACATTCCACGACACGTTCACGCCAGACGCTGTCCGCAAGAACGTCGAAAACTCGGTTCCATTGCGTCGTCAGGGACACCCGGATGATTGCGCCGATACGGTCGTTTATCTGGCGTCAGAAAAATCCGCCTACATCACGGGCGCGAATATCGACATCAATGGCGGTATGTTTTTCTCGTAACAGGAACTCCTCCTTCTCGTTGCGAGAGGCCGGCGCGCTGCTGACGAAGCCCGCGCCGGCCCAAAATATACTAAGGATAACATTTTATGACTGCGACCGTGGTAACACTAGGCGAACTGATGATGCGGTTAACGCCCCCGCGAAAGCTAAGATTACGGCAATCGACGGGATTTGACATCTGCCATGGAGGTGCTGAGGCCAATGTCGCAACAGCACTTGCAAATTTCGGATTAACTTCAAGGTTTGTGACCGCTTTGCCGGATACAGAGCTCGGCACACAAGCCCTAATGACGCTTCGCGCCAATGGTGTGGACACGAACTTCATTCAAACCTGCGAAGGACGAATGGGACTCTACTTCATGGAAGAAGGCGCGGATTATCGCGCCGGATGCGTTATCTATGATCGTGAAAACACCGCTTTTACCAAACTCGACGCATCCAGAATTGATTGGGATGACGTTTTTAACGGCGCCGATCTCTTCCATATTAGTGGTATCACACCCGCCATAAGCGCAGAAACCCGGGTTTTAGCTGAACGAAGCGTCGCCGAAGCGCGCCGCCGCAATGTGCCTGTGTCCATCGATCTGAATTATCGGGAACGCCTCTGGGCTTATGGCGTGTCTCCATCAGATGTTTTGCCTGCACTCGTCGAGCAGGCCGACACACTTATCGCCGGCCGGGGCGACAGCCTTGCCTGCCTTGAAATCGATGGCGAGGGGGAGAACGGATCTGATGATTGGGCCAGATCACTCAGCGAACACATCAAACAACGATATCCAAACCTCACAAACGTGGCCATTACAATTCGTGCATCTACCACCGCTGAACAGCATGATTGGAGGGCGTTTCTGCAACAAGGCAACAACCAGGTCTTTTCTCGTGTGTACAGTATGCAGAATGTCATCGATCGGGTGGGCACAGGCGATGCCTTCAGTGCGGGGCTCATCTATGGCTTGCTTCAAAACATGACAACAGAGGATGCCATAAACTTCGGCGCAGCCGCCAATTGCCTCAAGCACGCTATCATTGGCGATGCCAATTGCGTCACAGTTGAAGAAGTTCAGGCACTCGCGTCCGCCTCGACATTCGGAAGGTTAAGAAGATAAAATGGAGAACCCTATCGGCACATTTGAGGAAATAGCAGCAAAGGCGCCAATCGTTCCGGTACTGGTCGTAGATAACACTGCCGATGCTGCACCGCTCGCTAGAGCTCTACAGAAAGGCGGTGCCATCGCGGTTGAAGTCACGCTCAGAACGCCGACTGCCCTAGATAGCATTCGCGAGATGAAAAAGGCGTGTCCATCACTTCTTGTTGGTTCGGGTACGGTTCTATCGAGCAATGATGTGGACGCCAGCATCGAGGCGGGCGTGGATTTCATCGTCACGCCTGGCGTCTCAACAGCGCTCATTCCCGCTTTGCAAAGCAGCTCCGTCCCAGTCTGCCCCGGTATTAACTCGCCAAGCGCCGCGATGGAAATGTATGATCGGGGGTTCACCCATCAGAAGTTCTTTCCCGCTGGGGTCAGCGGCGGTGCAAATTTCCTGAAGGCGCTATCGGGCCCATTGCAGCGTATCTCCTTCATGCCCACTGGCGGCGTCACCACGGACAATATGAGTGACTATCTCAGCTTACCCAATGTCTTCGCTGTAGGTGGGTCTTGGATTGCGCCGCCACAACTCGTTTCAGATGGCGACTTCGGGAACATTTCGAAACGCATGCAACAAGCGATCTCCGCACACACAGCAACCAAGCCGCCCTCCCCCT
>JBOEGK010000005.1:6283-7895 GCA_050633385.1 Hyphomonas sp. | reverse complement strand
TTTTAAAAGCGTTTATCGGGCGATGGGGCGCTGCTGGCAAGCAGCGTATTAGGTGGCGGAAGAGGGCGGCCGAAATGGATCGGGGTCTGGTCTGTGCCGGTGCGAACTAAAACCTCAGACTTGACCGATAATACTTAGGCCGCTAAGTATTTATTTAGGGAGCTAACTATCTGGAGTTTTTCCGATGGCCGATCGACACGATCTGAACCTGCACGATACGCCGGCGCTGAAGATTCTCGCCGATCACCCCGGTGATTTTCCCGACATCCAGGCCGAGCACCTCGCCGATGCCCAGCTGTTCCTGAGGGTCGCCAAGCGAATGCTTGGTGCGTTTGCCGCAGATTTTTCATCCTACGGACTGTCTCCGGGCCGCTACGCGGTGCTCATGTCACTTTATTCCGCACCCAAGCCACTCGCGCCGTCAATCATCGCCGCACGGGTGGGTGTAACACCGCCAACCATGACTGGGCTGATCGCGACGCTACAAAAAGCTGGCTTGGTCAACTTCGTTGCATCCGACAGCCGGGATGGCCGTCGCAAGTCGGTCGCGTTAACCGAAGCTGGCCGCGTACTGATCGAGGATGTAGCACCGCATATTTTTACGCGGATGTGTACGGTCATTGCTGCGGTCTCTGAAACCGACCTCGTTGCGTTCCGCGCGGCCCTGCACGCGATCGAATCCAACATTGCCAAAAACCGCGAGAATGCAGATTGATGAAAGGAATTCAACAATGTTGACCTCAAATGAAGCCAATAGCCGCGGTGCTCCGCGTCTCTGGTTTTGGATCGGAATCGTGCTGCTTGCCTATTCGGCTGCGGGTAACTGGCTGGTGTTGCCAGGCTATCGACGGTTTCTGGAGCATGGCAGCCCCAATGCCGGTCAACCGGGTGTCGATTTTGCTCTGATTTGGGGTGCGGCGCGGACGATCCTGTGGATGCTGTCCTTCCATTTGGGAGCCTTGTGTCTCGCTTTGTCTGCCTTAAGCGCTCAGACTGATGCGACGCCACGATTTCGTCGCCTGTTTCTTGCGGGCGGGGCTCTCTGGATCGGGCTTTGGATGATACCGGAAGTACCTGGGCCTTTTAGTTGGTTCTTTGCATGCACGGGGTTAGTCATCCTCGCTGCGATAATCGTAGTGTTTTACAGCCTCGCCCTGCCGCCTGCCGGAAAAAATAGATCGGCCGCGGTCTGGAGAATTCCCGCCTATTTCTTCTTCGCCCTTGCGACCTGGGATATGTGCGGACTTGGCAGCGTAGGCGGTATTCTTCATTCTGACAGCGTCGCGCGACGTGCGAACCAGGGGCTGGTCGTTGCCCAGACCAGCAAGCTGATCGTAGAACTGGCTATGGCGTGGTTGCTGCTGGCACGAGCAGAATTCACGCGAGCGGAAGCTAAGCGCTGACCCAGTGTAAACGAACTCCAGTCATTACCGTAGATCAAGTCAGCAAACTGATTACCGCAGCCGACGCCGTAGTCGATGGGAAGAGGGTTTGGCACGAAGAATCTGAGGCCTACGTCAGTGCGAGAGTATAAATTGGTGACCGGAAATTAATTGACCAAACCTCCGCTCCCGCGCCCTTTGCGGTCGTCAACCAGAAAGCCCCGCAGCTG
>JBOEGK010000005.1:0-6206 GCA_050633385.1 Hyphomonas sp. | reverse complement strand
AGAATTTTGTCGGTGCCTTTTTCGGCGAGGATTTTTACAAATCCATCCGTCTCATGGTTTGTGCGGGCACGTGAGTTGGCCATGAAGGGGAATTTGCCCTTGGTGTAGGCGATGCCAGCCTCTTTGAGCTGTTCTTCTGTCTGGCCAACCCATGCGATTTCAGGGCTGGTATAGACGACGCTTGGCACCAGATCATAATTTACATGACCGGCTTTGCCCGCGATCAGTTCAGCCACGGCAACGCCGTCATCTTCTGCTTTGTGGGCCAGCATAGGGCCGTGAATGCAGTCGCCCACCGCCCAGACACCATCGGCCGCTTTGAAGTGACCATCCGTAACCTGAATAACGCCGCGCTTGTCGGTTGTGACGCCAACGGTTTCAAGGCCGACGCCTTCTGTATAGGCCTTGCGCCCGATTGCCATGATGACGACATCCGCATCGAGGGATTCTGCATCTCCACCCTTGGCGGGCTCCATCGTCAGCTTGAGTTTGGACTTGAGTTTTTCAACGCCGGTTACTTTTTGGCCAAGGCGTAGTTTGAGCCCTTGCTTGGCGTAAATCTTTTCTGCGGCCTTCGCGATTTCTGCGTCAGCGCCCGGCATGATGCGGTCAAGATATTCCACCACGGTCACCTCGGCACCCAGACGGGCCCAGACCGAGCCCATTTCGAGACCGATAACACCGGCGCCGATAAGGATGAGACGCTTGGGTACTGATTTCAGTGACAAGGCGCCCGTATTGGTAACGATGCGTTCTTCATCAACCTCGATACCGGGAAGGGAGGTGGGTTCTGAACCTGTCGCGATCACGATGTTTTTGGTGTCGAGCGTGCGGGTCGATCCGTCTTCCAGCGTCGCCTCAACCTTGCCCTTGCCGAGAATTTTGCCGCGGCCTTTCACATATTCAACTTTGTTCTTTTTGAACAAATATTCGATGCCTTGCGTAAGCCCGCCGACCGCCTCGTCTTTTTGGGCCATCATCTGGTCGAGATCGAGTTCGACCTTGCCGGTTTTGATGCCCATTTTTGCAAACTGGTTTTGCGCTTTGTCGAAATATTCCGACGCGTGCAGCAATGCCTTGGATGGGATACATCCTACATTGAGGCAAGTGCCGCCAAGCACGCCACGGGATTCGATACATGCGACCTTGAGGCCGAGTTGGCCCGCTCTGATCGCGCAATTGTAGCCGCCGGGTCCGCCACCGATGATGACGACGTCATAAGTCTCTGCCATGAAGATTTCTGCCTTGTTGAACTGGCCAAACTGAATTGGCGCCAACCTAGGCATTTTGCTCTACAAATCAATCCGGCGCGGTGGAAGACTTACGTCTAAATGGCCGAATGGCTGCAATAAGTGCCAACAAAGCCAAAAATGTGCTCAGGCGAAGGGCCTCAAACTGCCAGATTGAGGTGCCGTAGGACTGAGTCGCCAATGCGAGAACGAGTACGGCATAAATAATGGTGCCGGGAATGAGTATCCACACACCAATGCGTTTGGACGCAATAATGAGTGTGGCGCCGAGCAGGACGAATGCGCACGCGATGATACGGATAATGCTGGTTGGCGGATCAAACAGTGCGTCTGATAAAGTGCTGCCTCTGGCTGTGATCAACCGAATGGCCTCAAGGCTCATCCAAAGATCATATAGCGCAACAAATAGCGTGACGAGACCACCAGTTTTTACGGTGAGAGACCGCAGCTGACCCATTAGGCTAGTGCTTCGTCTTCATCTTCGTCAGGAGTGTTCATGGCGAGTTCTTGGTTGCGCGTCACAACAAGCGCGAGGAACAAACCCGTTAGAATAACGAGAATAGTGGCTTCCGACCGCCACGCCGCGACATCGGCGCGGTTCGCAATGAGGCCGAAAATCGTCATACCGAAAATGAAAGATGAGATGCCGGCAAGCCAGGCACCGCCCATTTTCTCTGTGAGCGCGGCCAATCCACCGACAAAAGCAGCAAGAGACGCCAAAACGCGTAGCGCATATTTTGGGACAAGGAGAGCTTCTTGGATGCTTTTCGCACCATTGGCGTTTTGGATATACTCCTGCATACCCATGCCGGCCTGCCACATAAGCCAGACACCGAATCCACCTAAAACAAAGCCGATCAGCTGACGAATTGTCATGATCAATGCCCCTCTATCTCGCTAGCAAGGGCGAATCCTTCGCCCCTTGAGTGGTGCGTTTTACTATAAGGCTCTCAACATCGCGTTAAGGGCGTCAATTATTTTCGAGCTTTTCTTGTATGAATTTGTATGCGTTTAGCGCGATTTCATCTTGCGGCCATGATAGGCGAAACTGGCCCGTTGGCGTGCAATGGCTGGGGGAACGGGCTTTCGCTTTCGAGGTGCGTTTTGTTCTGCGAGAGCTTTTAGCGCTAGGATTTGTTCCTGTTGCAGCGCTGCTTGTGCATTTAAGTCAGGTTCAGCCTGTGTTTGGGCGTGTGGCTTAGGTTTGCGAAAACGAAGCTCCCAAACCGCGATGCCAAGCAAAAGTGCACCAATTGCAGCGCCGGCAATAGCGCCTTCTGCGGGGCTTGGATTTTGCCACCAATTTGCTTCAAATGACGCGAGAAAGATTATCGGGAACCCTGCAAAAAGGCCCATTATGTACCAAAGCAGAGCGCCTTTGCGGCGTTTTGCGACCATCGCGCCAGCGGCATAAAAACACAGGCTTGCCAAAAGATAAGGTGCGCCATGGGCAATACCGAGTTCGCGCCAGTCAACTTGTGTGGCGGCGTTCGTGCTGGTTGGTTCGGCCATCATCGCAACCACCATCATGATTGACGGCCAGCGTACGGCCGTAAATGCGCCAAACGCAAAGGCGATGGCGTAGCACGTGATAAGAATGGCGATTAACTGACGCGGCATGTCGCATTCTTTACCACGCTATGGTGAGCGTAGCCTGAACGCAGCATATGAAATTTCATCCATTCGCAGTTTATGGTTGATCAATCGTAGGGGCAACGGGTGTCTCTATTGGTGGTTCCAATTGAACGCACACGCGTTTGCCGATGCAATAGTTGAGCACACCCGCTGCAATCTCTGGCAAAGGTAAAGGCGCGGCGGTGTCTGTATTTTCAGTTACCGGAGTGTGTGTGTGGTCGGCGGCCTCTACGATCTCGCGGATCAGGCGGGTGATGTAATCTGCGGGTGCTGCGATTGTTGAGTCGTGCTCAATTCCCTTGGGGAGTTCGACACCTTCTGGCAAAACGAAAGCGATTAAAGACTGATGCCCGAGAGGCGTACTCGCCGTGACATACGGTTGGTTGAAGATATCTTTGGCAACCCGCAGCGTCGTGCCTGCATTTTGGCTTGGCCAGTTTGTCCTTTCTTCTAGGGCATTGGGGTATAGGCGTGTGAGAATTTTGTCTGCGTTATAGTCGAAAATCACAAGCCGGCCCGCAATGGGCAGGGTGATTTCCAGTTCGACACGTTCACCATTTTCCACCAATTTGGTTGAGTGTCCGGCGCTATCGATCAAATTGATGTTGATATCTGCGATTTCATTTTCCAAACCTGAGCGGGCGGATGTGACCAGACTGCGGACACTTCGTCCGGGTACAGGCACGGGTACGTCATCTGCTGTGACATGGGTGACGCCGCTGACGTGACCATCTATCCAGTCGCGATAGGCTGATAGACGCGTGTAAACACCCGGACTTTCCGTGCGGCCGCAACCGATTCCCCAGCTCACGACACCGATCTGAAACGGACACCCATTCTTGTCGTATTTTACAAGTGGCCCGCCGCTATCGCCCTGACAGGCATCTTTGCCGCCTTGGTCCAGCCCAGCGCAAAGCACTGTGTCATCGAGTTCCAAGAGTTGATACGATTCCGGATAGTCTTCTGCTATGGCCGCTGCGCGCAGACGCGACTGGCACACGGATTTTGGAACGATGGGCGCGGATGCTTCCATCAGGACCAAACTCGGTGCAGCTACGGCGAAGCGGCGCGCATTTTGCCAAGGGATACGCTCATTCTCTTTGATTTCGCGCAAATTGCCAAACCCTGCAATGAACGCAGGTTCGCCGACCGTCGTGAGGCGGTCTGCCTCTCCAGAGGCCGGCAGGGTTGCGAGTTCACCCTCCCATCTGCCGTCTAGCTGGAGGAGGGCAATGTCAGCGCCTTGGTCGATATTGTCAGCGTTCACATAGTCTGGATGTGAAATGACGCGTTTGACAAAGAGGCTCTTGGCACCCTCTGGCTGCTCACCCAAATTCGGCGTGCCAAGCTGAATAACCGGCGTGCCTGTGATGATGGAGCGCCCTGAAGGCGTGATTGTGTAAGCGCGCACCCGGCGCTGGCCTCGGGGGACGGCGAAGCTCTCAACGCAATGGGCGGCGGTCACAACCCAGTCAGGCGCGATCGCCGTTGCCCCGCACACATGGTGATTGCCTTTGCGGGTCTTGATCTGGATAGACGCCATGCCGGGCCAATGCTCTACCTTGGCCATCGTGCCCCCAACAATGCGGGTGCCATCGGTTGAGGCAGCTGTGCAAACGCGGCTTTGCTCATCCTGAGCAGAGGCTATGCCGACCAGCAACACGCTGGAAGCGAGAAATGTGATGAGCCCTCTGAGCGCCATGGACGATCTCCTTCGCCTGTAACACTAACGGCGCAGGTGGGGTTCGTCCATGAGGAGAAATTTCGATTGTTTAACCGACGAATGCTTTTTCAATCACAAACTCAGCGGGTGCGGCGTTGGACCCCTCGGTTAGTCCAAAACCTTCCATGAGGGTTTTGGTATCAAGGGTCATGTCCATAGAGCCGCAAATCATCGCGCGATCCGTTTCCGGTGCGATGGGGGGAACGCCGAGGTCTTCGAACAGTTTGCCTGAGCTGAGCAATTCTGTGATGCGGCCTTTATGCGGGTGTTCGCTGCGTGTGCAGCTTGTGTAGAGGCGCAACTTGCCGTTTGCCATCTCGCCCACGAGCGGGTCATTGATGACATCGGCGATGAGGCGTGTTGAGTATTGTAACTCGCTATCTTCGCGGCAGGTATGGGTGACGATCACCTCATCAAAACGCTCATAAGTGTCCGGGTCGCGCACAAGGCTCGCAAAGGGGGCAAAGCCGGTACCGGTGGAAAACATCCAGAGGCGTTTCCCCGGGACAAGGGCGTCGTGAACAAGTGTGCCTACTGGCTTTTTACCGAGGAGAACCTTGTCGCCTTCCTTGATTTTTTGCAGGCGGGAGGTGAGGGGGCCGTCTGGCACTTTGATTGAGTAGAACTCTAACTCCTCGTCCCATGATGGTGACGCGATGGAGTAAGCGCGTAGCAGGGGCTTCCCGTCTTCTTTCGGCAGGCCGATCATCACAAACTCGCCAGACCGGAAACGGAAACTCTTTGGCCGTGTGAGGCGGAACTTGAACAGCCGATCTGTGAAATGTTCAACAGACAATACGGTTTCAGAGGTTGGCGCGTTTGGGTTTATTTTTTTTGGCGCTGCGGCTTGGGTTTCTGAGGACATGTCGAGGCCCTTTCGCTGGACGGGAGGGGTAAGGCTTGCCGTCACATGGCGGTTTTAGGCCAAAAGTGCAATGCGTCAGATAGAGAGATTAGTTTTTCTCAAGGGTCGCAGGGGCAGCGGGTGCCTCCCAATCGATTGCTTTATCGTGGATACTGTACTGGCCCGACAGTTCATAAAGGTTGCTGTAGCCATAGCCGTAAAGGTTGATGAAGGTTGGTATATTGAGCGCTAGCGGGCTGCGTTTTGTCATGATCGGTGGCGTATTATCGGTGAAATTATTGTTGCAATAGATCAGAATACGCGTGTCACGGGAGGGGATGACTTCGGCGAGTTTTTGGTCTGTGAAGTCAGAAAAACTGATGTGCACAGCGCCTTTGATATGCCCGGCGTCGAACGCGGCTTTGCTGCGTGTATCAAGGATGATCGTGCCTGCGTCCCCTTTGTAAAGATTGAAAGAATCCAGCGGAACGAGGCGCTGCTGCCTGATCGGGGCCACCTCAGCCGTAAGATCACTGAAGCCATCATAATCGATCTGTTCTTGCGCTTGAGCCATAAGGCCACAGCCGATGAAGATGGTGAGGGTGAGCAGGTAAACCGCTTTGGAACCGCGCATCAGAGTATCCTTTCGTCGCCAATCTATACCTCTCATCAGACCCCCCAAATGTGGCCACAACCCGCGCGCAAACCGGGCCGTTTGATGCAGTTTGAGGCAATTTCGGGCAGTTTGGGGGTG
>JBOEGK010000004.1:0-12054 GCA_050633385.1 Hyphomonas sp. | reverse complement strand
CGCCCGATAAACGCTTTTAAAAGAAGCCTTTGGAGGAGCGCATAATGGACATGACGATTGAGCAGCTGAAAGCTGTACTAAAAGCCAATCAGGACAATGACATCAATTCGACCGACATCGCCGCCCGTCGCGCGGGGATGGAGGCCAGCACACAAGGCATGCGCCCCAAAGAAGACGCAGAGATCAGCACCTATAAGCTGAATGGCGTTGAGGGCCTGAAGATCACACCCGCAAACGCCATTGCCGGCACGGCCCTGCTGTATCTACATGGCGGCGGCTACATTCTTGGCAGCCCGTCCACGCATAAGGGCATGGTCTCTTATCTGGCCGATGCCATGCAGGCGACAGCCTTCGTACCAGACTATCGCCTCGGCCCCGAAGCGCCCTTCCCCGCCGCCGTTGACGACGCGCTTTCCTGCTATCGCGCGCTTTTGGATGAGGGCTATGATCCTGCCAAAATTATCATTGCGGGCGATAGCGCGGGTGGCGGCCTCACGCTGGCCACAGCGCTAAAAGCCAAAGACCAGAACCTGCCCCGCCCCGCCGGGCTCGCGCTGATCTCGCCCTGGGCCAACCTCAATCAGATTGGCCATTCCTATGACAGCCGCGCGCAAGCTGATCCATGGCTCACGCGAGAAGGTCTAAGCTGGATGGCAGATCAATATCTCGGCCCTGATGGCGACGCAGATGACCCCTATGCCACACCCGTTTATGGCGACCTGCACGGCCTGCCGCCTATTTTCATTCAAGTCGGTTCGGACGAAGTTCTGTTCTCCGACAGTCTCGCTATCGCAGATCGCGCAGGCGCATCAGAGGTAGCGGTCACGTTGGAAACCTATCCAAACATGATCCACGTGTTTCAGGCCTTCTATCCTTTCCTGGAGGATGCCCGTCGCGCGATCACCCGCATGGGCGAATGGGCCCGAAACCAAGTGGCTTGATACCGCCTAATGCAAACTGAAAGGAAGATGAGATGACCTATATAGACGCCAATATGATTGCTGTTCCCAGCGACAAAAAAGAAGAGTACCGCGAAAACTGCAAAGCCTTCGCCGACTGGGTGATGAAAGAAGGCGCGCTGCAAGTGATCGACGCATGGGGCGATGATGTACCTGTGGGCGAGATCAACTGCATGAATTCTGCCGTGTTGAAGAAGGATGATGAGACAGCCTCCATTGGCTTCATCGTCTGGCCGGACAAAGCCACACGTGACGCAGCCTGGGGCAAGATGATGTCTCCAGACTCAGACTTCCATCCCGACATGGTGGGCGACGGCAAGCGCATGATCTTTGGCGGCTTTGAAACCCTGCATCAAAGCTGATACCGCGTCGGTCTCGCCATTCGGGTAAAACGTCTTTAAACCTGCCCGAATGGCCGATTCTGCTGACACACCTGAGAATATCTATGCCGCGCCCGCTGAATGGGTCGCTGAGGGTACGGGCGCACAGGGAAACATCTTCCTGACTGGCCGCGCAGGCACCGGTAAGACAACGCTGGTGAAGAAGTTCCTCAAGGCGGCTGGCGAGAAAGCCATCGTTCTGGCCCCGACAGGTGTGGCCGCCATGAATGCCGGCGGGCAGACCATTCACTCACTCTTCAAATTCCCGCCCCGCTTGATTGAGCCGACCGATATCAAACGGTTGCGCTCGACCCGTCTTGTCAAAGCAATCGACACGATCGTAATCGATGAAATCTCGATGGTGCGCGCCGATATGCTCGACGCGATCGACCGCAGCCTGAAACTCAACCGCATGTCAAAACGCCCTTTTGGCGGCGTGCGTATGATTGTCTCGGGCGATTTGCACCAATTACCGCCGGTCGTCTCAAACGATGAAAAGCCTATATTGGAAGACCGCTATGGCGGGGAATATTTCTTCAACGCGCCAGCTTTTCGCGATGCCGAATTTACCCTGCTCGCCCTAAAGCATGTGTTTCGTCAGGAAGACCCGCGCTTTCTTGCTTTGCTGGGCGGTTTGCGCCAAGGCAGGCTCACGCCGATGGAGGTCAAAACACTGGATGGGCTGGTCTCAAACCGTTCCGCCAAAGACGCCAGTGAAACCCACATCGTCCTGACACCGAACAACAATAACGCGTTCCGCATAAATCAGGCCCGGCTGAAAGAACTGACCAGCCGAACCAAAACCTACAATGCCGATGTGCAGGGCCAGTTTGAAGAACGTGCCTTCCCGACTGAAGCGGATCTGGAGTTAAAAGAAGGCGCGCGCGTCATGCTCATCCGTAACGATCCGGAAGGGCGCTGGGTCAATGGATCTATCGGTTTTGTCGAAGGCTTCACCGCTAACGGCGTCATCGTCAACATCAATGATCGCGCCTATGAGATCGAGCCCGCCGCATGGGAAAAATACAAATACGAACTCGACCCGAAAACCAAGAAAGTGAAGCAAGAGGTCATCGGCACGTTCAAGCAAATGCCGTTGCGCCTCGCCTATGCCATTACCATCCACAAGGCGCAGGGGCTCACGCTGGATAAGGTGTATATTGATTTCGATTACGGAATGTTCGCCCACGGACAGGCCTATGTCGCCTTCTCCCGCGCGCGATCCTTGGAAGGGCTAGAGATCAGCCGCAGGCTGCGCCCGTCAGATCTGGTGCTGGACAAAAATGCCTTTGCATTCGGCAAGCTCGATAAGATCGAGGATACAGCGGCCTATCTGCTCGCCCGCTTTGCCAAGGCAGATGACGCGTTGCTTTAAGCCAAATCACGAAACCCGTTGCGCAGGTCGCGGTCTTCGTCGGTAAGAATACGCTCCAAAGTGTGCACGCGGTCTTGCAAACGCTCGACATCGACCCTCAGGCTGCGAACATAATTCTCCGTGGCGCCAGATTTGGTGCGTCCCTCTGTTGTCTCGAAATATTTCGACATCACGCCGCCGACAACACTCACCACAACGATAATTGCTACCATTGTAAAAACGCTCATATTTTAAGTCTCCCTTATTGATAATCAATATATGGGGATGAATGGAATCTGAACAAGAGGTGTTTTATCGAATTTCAATAAAATTTTCAGCTAGCGCCCGGTCGAACCGAATCCACCCGTCCCCCGAGCGGTTTCATCGAGGCTGTCCACTTGTTTCCATTCGAGCTGGGTCACAGGGGCCAGAACCAACTGCGCGATCCGCTCACCACGCGCGATGGTGAAAGGCTCGCTGCCGAGGTTAATAAGGATCACCTTCACCTCACCGCGATAATCACTGTCTATTGTGCCCGGAGTGTTCAAGCAGGTCAGCCCATGCTTTGCCGCGAGGCCAGACCGTGGGCGCACCTGAATCTCATATCCCTGCGCGATAGCCATAGACAGGCCGGTCGGAACCATCGCCCGCGCGCCGGGCTGAAGAACCAGCGGCTCGCCCTCTGGCACAGCCGCACGTACATCCATGCCCGCTGATCCGCTGGTCTCATAGGCAGGTAAATCTAGACCCTCAAAATGGGGCAACGGGCATACTTCAACAGGAATCTTATTCATGAGCTAAGCGGTGCTAAGAGTCGGCGCGTTGAGTCAAGCGCCGCCCAGACGCCGCGCCAGATACACGACCTCTTTTGTATCATTGTCATGGCTACGGCGCCCAATTTCCTCAAAGCCCAGACGCGCATGAAAGCGCTGTGAACCGGGATTAGGCGGTCGCAAATTAACCTCGCAGGTTATCCAACGGCATTGTGTCTTGAACGCTTCAATCGCCTCCGCATACAGCGCCGCCCCGACACTCATACCTCGTGCACCCTCCCCCACCGCGATCCGGTCGACATAGATAAAGTCGTCACCCCACTTTTCCAACCATCGCAAATTCGCGCTGTTATATTCAGCGGTCCCCGGCGGTAATAACGTGATGAATCCGAGCGGCGTCTCGGTGTCATCAACCGCAACGAAGCATGTGCTCATATCAATATAACGCCCAAGATCTTGGCACGTCTCTGTGCTCACCCCCGGCACACCTGCCTCGTTAATGGTGTGTAGGGCGTCTAAATCTTCCGATTGAAAAGGTCGAATATGCATGCCGCTTGCTCCGCTGTCTCTGCATAAGTGTCAACAGAAAAGTCATTTCGCGCAATGGGCCTCATCCGGCCGAATTTTATGTGCGGCAACCACTGAAGTCTGAACGCTGCCACAATATTGTGCAAATACGCCCACCAATCTTGCACAGTGTAAGGATTACAATTTTTCATCTACCTTACAAAATTTTGGGATTGTGCTTTCATCCAATTCATATAATTGTTGCGCTGCAACATGAATTATCCCGCGCTGTTTGGCCATGGCGAAGAATATCGTCATTGCAGTGCTGATCCATAGCTCATGTTGCGGGAGGAGTTTCCAGCCGATCTATCGGCGTTTAACTCTGAAGGACGAACCCTTATGTCGAATCCAAAAACTACTATCATTCTCGCCGCCGTCTGCCTCATTCCGATGACGGCATTTGCCGAACGCTTAGTGCCTGTTTCAGTAGAGATAGAATATGATGCCGCCGCGCTCTCAACTAATCAGGGAGCGATCGAAACAATGAACTCGATTTCCAGCGCCATCACAGCAGCGTGTGAAGTAAAACAATCTATCAGCGCCGCGTCTCGTACAGATAAGAAATGTGTGGAAGACCTGACAGCGCAAGCGATCAGGAAGATAACGTCCGCAACTGCTGATGCAGGTCTTGCAATTGCGCCAGCTTTCTCAAAATCAGAAGAGAAAATATTGGCAGCTCACGAACAACGCTAGGCCACTTTTCCTCCCGGTCTTGCGCGTTGGAGGGCCCGTTCATGGCCATGGACGGGCCCTCATTCAGCACGCCGCAAACCTCAAAAATTCACTTTCTCTACGCCGGAGAAACCGAATACTTATGTGTTGAAAAAGTCAGATACCTTGTGCGCGAGACGCGCAGCAACCTTCTCTTTGCTCATCCGAGGCCAGCGTTCTGAATCACTCGTTGTGATGAGCATTATTTCATTCTCCGCACCGCCCATGACATCGCCAGACACATCGTTCGCAACAATCCAGTCGCAATTTTTCCGGCCAAGCTTGGCCCGTGCATACTCCTCAACATCATGCGTTTCAGCTGCAAACCCAATCACCAGTGTCGGGCGTTTCTTGCGTTTATTGGCCAACGTTTTCAGGATATCCGGGTTCTCGGTCAGCTCCATACTTGGGGCTTCACTGCCAGCACCCTTAATTTTTAATTTCTTCGTTGCCGCACGCGCCGGTCGCCAATCTGCAACGGCGGCGACAGATATAAAGGCATCAGCAGGCAAAGCCGTCTCGCAAGCTTTGAGCATTTGCCGCGCCGTCTCAACGGGCACAACATCAACGCCCAGCGGCGGCATAAGTGACACCGGACCAGACACCAAAGTCACCCGCGCGCCAAACTTTGCCAGCGCCTCAGCAATCGCATAGCCTTGTCGCCCAGAGGAATGGTTTGAAAGGTAACGCACCGGATCCAATGGCTCTCGCGTAGGCCCCGCAGTAATAAGCACATGCCGCCCCGCTAATGAAAGAGTGTTTGCACCCGAAAGCTGCGCTTCAATTTCATTCACAATCGCCAGCACGTCCGGCATTCGCCCCGGCCCAAACTCTCCGCACGCCATTGCGCCTTCGTCTGGCTCCATCACATGCACGCCATCGGCCCGCAATTGCCCAACGTTTCGTTGTGTCGCGGCGTGGCCCCACATCCGCACATTCATGGTCGGCACCATCATCACTGGCGCATCAGTGGCCAGCAAGGTGGTCGAGGCTAGATCATTGGCCAATCCAGCCGCTGCCTTGGCCATCAGGTCTGCCGTAGCAGGACAGACGACGATCAAATCAGCTGAACGAGACAATTGGATATGCCCCATCTCCGCTTCATCATCGAGATCAAATAGTTCGGTAAACACCTTCTCACCCGACAAAGCGGCCACAGACAAAGGCGTAACAAACTCCGCGCCCGCCCGTGTGAGAATACAGCGCGTCTTAATACTGCGTCGGCCAAGCTCGCGCATCAGCTCGAGGCTTTTGTATGCGGCAATACCTCCGCCTATAATCAGCAGAACACGTTTCTCGCTCATGGGTGGGCTCGATAAATAGTCATTTCAGCGCCGAATATACCGCAAAAACCTTGCGTCTTCCCAAGCAAAACCAGTGAATCCAAACGAATAGGTGAACAAGCTGTTCGAATTCAGTCAGATTTGCCCTGATCTGGCACAGAACGGAATGCACCCGGCTTATGGACGATCACCGTGCCTTTGCGATGCTTTTGCGTCTGCACCGGCACAATTGCGGCTCTGTTTTCACGCGGCACAACAACCGGCTTAATCGGCCGACGGGCACGGTCTCTTGATACGGTAGAGACTTTGCCAGACTTAAAGATACGAATACCCGGTTTCGTTTCCGCAGACGGGCGCACATGCATCACTTTCCCGTGGGTATAGCCGTTAGGCTCGCTTTTCGGTTTGCCCAACAGCTCACTGTTCTCATCCCCCCCACGAAGCACACGAGGATACAAACCATCGGTCCGCTCAGGGCGTTGCACATATTCAATTGCCTGCGCAGACGCGATCGGCGCAGCCACAGCGGTTGCCGCCAGTGTAAGTATTGCAGTGAGAGCTATTTTCATCATGCGCGTCCTTTTTGGGCCGTTAAGACGCAAATTTTAGGCCAAAAACCACACGTCTCGAAGCACGAACACCCATCACGGGAGTGCAGCGCCCACAAGACTCCTGTGATTTGCCCCTACTGGGTCAGCGCCTGCACAATGCCATAGGCAATCACCGCCAGCACAGTAATCAGGCCAAACCAGCCCCACCATGGCGCAAAGCGCTCTTTCGGCTGAGGCATGGGCGTCGCATCTGCGTCGGTCAGCGACGCCTCAAACTTATCCATCACATCAGGCAAGCGTTTCAGGCGGTTGGCCACTTCATTCAGGCTATTCCCGACCAAACGCGCCGCCCCTTCCGGGCCAAAACTACGTTTAATCCAACGGCTAACAACAGGTTCAGATGCTTCCCAGATATTATGCGTCGGGTCGAGTGAGCGTGCCACGCCCTCCACTTGCGCCATGGTTTTTTGCAGCAGAACCAGTTCAGGCCGCAGCGCCATGCCAAAGGTTGCAGTATAATCAAACAGTTGCAGAAGAACCCGCCCCATAGACATTTCGTCAGCACGCTTACCAAAAAGCGGCTCACCGATTGATCGCAACGCTTGGGCAAAATCACCAACCGACTGATCCTTGGGGACATAACCCGCATCAAAATGCACCTGAGCAACACGCACATAATCTCGCTTCAGAAAGCCCCACAAGATTTCGGCTAAGAAGCGACGTTCCTCCATACTGATCCGTCCGACAATACCAAAATCGATCAATGCGATTTTACCCTCAGGGGTGAGAATCATGTTGCCTTCATGCATGTCGGCATGAAACACGCCATGCTCGATCGCGTGATGCAAAAACCCCTGTGTCACATGCTTGGCCAAAGCGGCCCGATCAACGCCGGGCTGCTGAAACGCGCGCGGGTCAGTCAGTGGAATCCCTTCCACCCAGTCCATCGTCAAAACACGTTGGCCCGTGCGTTCCCAGTCTACATTTGGGACAACAAAATGATCTGTCTCCGTACTTATTTCGCGCATTTCATCCAAACCGCCTGCCTCCAAACGCAAATCGGTCTCGCGCATCATCGCGTTCGCAATAGTTTGCGTCAGCGCCACGGGCTTCAAGCGACGGCTCTCTTGCGACACGCCCTCAACCGTGCGCGCCGCACGCTTCATTGCAGACAGTTCCCGGAGCAATTGACCCTCAATGCCCGGGCGCAATATCTTCACGGCGCGGGGGCCATCGGGCAAATCCATTCGGTGCACCTGTGCAATAGAAGCTGCAGCAACCGGCTCACTCAATTCAGAAAACAGCGTTTCAGCCTCCGCCTCACCGAATTCGGTCACCAGCGCCTGCCAAGCCGCTTTCTGTGAAAACGGTGGCAGCTTGTCTTTGAGACGAGACAGATCATCTGTTACCTCAACGCCAAACACATCAGGCCGCGTCGCCAGAAACTGACCTGCTTTTATGTAGGCAGGACCAAGCTTTTCCAGCGCCGTGGCGAGCCTTTGTCCAGGCCGCCCCTTTGCGCCTCCACCAAGCACCCGCATTACACCGCCAGCAACGCGCGCCACCAGCGGCAACCTTGCGTGATAGGCGCCAGGCAGCACAACATCATGACGCGCAAGCGCCGTCCCTGCACGTATCAAACGCCTATAATCTGCCAGCGCCTTAAACATGAATTAGACGGCCCACCCAAAGTGCAACGCCGCAATACCACCCGAATAATTGGTGACTGAGACCTGCTTGAATCCCGCGCCTTCAATTTCTGCCTTGAAAACATCCTGCGTCGGAAACTTTCGGATCGATTCAACAAGGTATTGGTAGCTATCCTCATCACCCGTGACGAGGCCACCCAACTTGGGGATCACATTGAAACTGTATGTATCATAGGCCGCCTGAAGCGCACTGGCTGTCATATGGCTAAATTCCAGCACGGCCAATCGACCACCCGCTTTCAACACCCGCCTAAACTCATGCAAACCCGCAACACGATCTGCGAAATTCCTGATCCCAAATGACACTGTCACGGCATCAAAACTATTGTCCTCATAAGGCAAATTCTGGCCGTCGGCACACACCCAATCAAGCCGACCATCAAATTGCGCATTGTCTTTACGTCCCTTGCCCGCCTCCAGCATCGCGTCATTGATGTCGCTGACAATCGCTGTGGCTTGCCGATCATCACCCCTGCGCTTGCCCGCCTTGTCCGCAAGGGTCAGGAAAGCGCGCGCCAACTCACCTGTGCCGCCCGCCACATCCAAATGGCGTTCGCCGGGCTGGGGGTTCAGCTTGTTCATCGCGTCATGTTTCCACAAACGGTGCACGCCAACCGACATCAAATCGTTCATCACATCATATTTCGACGCGACTGACCGGAACACGCCTTTAACGCGATCAACTTTTTCAGACTCCGTTACCTCCTCGAATCCAAAGGAGACACGGCGTTCTTCATCAATTTTTACTGCATCTGACATGTGTATAACCATAGTTGCTGCACCCTATTTACACTATAAGCGTCAATGATGCCTGAATTACCCGAAGTCGAGACAGTACGCCGCGGATTAGCCCCTGTCATGGAGGGTCGCACCATTTTGTCGGTCACTCAGAACCGACCAAATCTGCGCTTCCCCCTGCCAGATCGCTTTCCAGAACGCCTGCGCGGTACGAAAATCGCGCATCTGGGACGGCGCGCCAAATTCCTGATGGCCGAATTATCCACCGGCGATGTGCTGGTGATGCATCTGGGCATGACAGGTCGCTTCACCGTAACAGGCCAGAACGCCTCCGATGAACCGCCCGGCACCAATCCGGCACATGATCACATCATCTTTCACATGGAAGGCGGCATCACCGTCACCTACAATGATCCTAGGCGTTTCGGCTTTATGGAATTGTGGCCCGCCACCAGTTTCGACACCTATCCGCGCCTCAAAAAGCTGGGGCCAGAGCCACTCTCAAACGCCTTTTCCGCCGCGTATCTGGATGAAATGCTGGCTGGCAAGAACACTCCAATCAAATCCGCCTTGCTCGATCAGGCCATTATTGCCGGTCTGGGCAACATATATGTGTGCGAAGCGCTTTACCGCGCCGGCGTAAGCCCCAAGCGCAAATCCAGTACCATTCCCGGTGCCCGCGCCGCACGTCTCGCGCCCGCCATCAACGACATCATCGCAGAGGCGATCGCATCTGGCGGGTCATCCATTTCCGATTTCGCCAATGCGAGTGGAGAACTCGGTTATTTCCAACACGGGTTTGCGGTCTATGACCGTGAAGGCGCACCCTGCCCCGAATGCTCCACGCCCATAAAGCGCATCGTCCAATCCGGCCGCTCAAGTTTTTATTGCGCTAGCTGCCAAAGATAGCCGCCCGATCAGGCGGTGGTTGGCGCTGCCTCTTTGCAGATAATCGCACGGATCTCATCTGCTGTATCAGCAGCGCGCAAAGCATCCCGTACGCCTGATTGACGAAATACCCGGCTAACTTGCGCCAAAGCACGTAAATGATCTGCACCAGAATCCTCAGGGGCCAGAAGCATAAAAATCAAATCGCACGGTCGATCATCAATTGCCTCAAATTCAACGCCTTCGCGCAAGCGCACGAACCCGCCAATTGGCGCTTCAATACCCGCAAGGCGTGCATGCGGAATAGCCACCCCTTCACCAACACCGGTCGAGCCGAGACGCTCACGCTCCATCACGGCATCCTCAATATCCCGAGGAGAGACAGTGGTGACATGCGATAACGCCTCACAAAGTGCATGAATTGCCTGTTTGCGGCTGCTTGCATCAAAGCATGGCAGGATAACTCCGCCAGACAGCAGAGAGCTTAAATCTGTAGCCATTGTTGCGCTTTCCGTTATGCGGTCGTCTTACGCTTTGGGCTCATTATCGGGGTTTACCCACCCGATATGCCCATCTGGGCGCCGATACACCATATTCAGGCCATCATGGCTAGCGTTTCGGAACATCAGGGCCGGCTTTTCCTGTAATTCCAGCTGCATTACAGCCTCCGAAACACTCATAGTTGTAATTTTTGCCGAAGTTTCTGCAACGGTCAGCGGCGCATCTGGCGCCTCATCATTTGCCTCATCTACCACCTCGTCCGGGTCCACACCCTGAAACACCGCGCCTGGCGCCATCTCCACAGGGAATGGCTGTGGGGCATTTGCATGATGGTCTTTCAAGCGACGCTTATACCTACGCACCCGCTTTTCCATCTTATTCAGGCTGTCTTCCAGCGCAGCATAAGGGTCGCCCGCCTTGCCCGTCGATTGCAGCACAATGCCGGAGGGCAAATGCACGTTGCAATCCACCTCGACCATGTGCCTTTCCTGAGAGACAAACACATTCGCTTCGCCCGTTCGGTCGAAGTATTTACTGACTGCGGCTTCTAAACCGTCCTCAATGCGTCCACGAAGGGCTTCACCAAGGTCCATATGCTTGCCAGTAATCTGAATGTGCATAAACGTTCTCCTACATTGTGATTGTTACTCATCAATATGCCCCAACCGGGACACCATGACCAATGAAATCAAACAGATTTCATTAACGTAATACGTATCTGCCCAAATTTAAGGCGCGCGATACCGGCGCCATATACGCAAGATTGCGGGCCCCTCTATCAAATATCTACGCGCCATCCGACGAGGTTCACTGCTTAATCTATGAAGCCATTCCAGCCGTGAGGTGCGCATCCAACCGGGCGCGCGCGCAGTTTTACCCGTCAAAAAGTCCAGACTCGCCCCACAGCACAGCGCAACGCCTTTAACGTCACCGCGCTGTGTCGCGGCATGGGCCACCATTTCCTGCTGCGGGCTGCCGACACACAAAAAGTGAAATCGCGCCGGATTTTCTGCCATAAAAGTCGCCGCCGCCTCGATCGCATCCGGTTTGTTTTTTAGCCCCATGGGCGGCGCATGCCAGCGCACATCTGTCAAACCGAACCGCGCTTTCAGCGCATCAATATCATCCGCGTCGCAGCCAATCACCACAACAGGCTCATCCGCTGTAATTGTCTCCGCAAACAGGCGCGCAACGATATCCGCGCCCGGCGACGCAGGAAAATCTAACCCATCTTTGCGCGCCAACAGCTCCAAAATCCGGCTATCATTCAGCAGCAAATGGGCATCATCATATAAAGGGCGCAGCTCCGGCTGGCGCTCCAACCGAACGCGATGATCCACATTCGGCGTCACAACATATCGGAACTGATCAGTTTGCGCCGCGAGTTCAGCAATATGGGCCGCCGCTACTTCAGTTGCCATGGGCTGAAAATCCAATCCCACAAAAGATACACTCTTCATTGCTCACCCCTATATGCGCGCTGCTTCAAAGCAGGTTTTTGCCTCCCCGTCATCATTTGACGGTCACATACTCGGCGTTGGCGGCTGATCACCCTTTAAATCGCTCGCTGGTTTTCCGGCCGCTTTGCCATAATCATGCTTCTTCAACAGGCCGCGAAACTGGTGATATGTCAGGCCCAA
>JBOEGK010000003.1:0-36662 GCA_050633385.1 Hyphomonas sp. | reverse complement strand
GCCCCCATCGCTGCGCGCATACCGGCCTGCACTTGTGTTTCGTCCAGCTCATAAGCCCGCGCAAACAAGCGGGTCGCCTCAGGGCCGATATTGCCATCATTCATGGCCATCATCGTATTGGCCAGCGCGATCAAAGCCGGCACAAAATCCGCATCCCGCCGCAACGCTGACTGATAGGCCCGCGCAGCATCACTGGGGCGCCCCTCGGCGCGCAACATCTCGCCAATAAAGAAATGTGGCTCTGCATCTTCCGGCGCCTCCACCGCGCGCGCTTCCAGAATTGTCAGCGTCTCGGCAGCGGTCAGCGTTTCAGGTGCAAGCTGCACTTTCTCCATGATCGCGCCCTGACGCTCATCCATCGGCAAGTCGCCCATGCCCGGCTCACCCATGACCATATAGCCAACAATGCCAACCGCCGCTGATAACAAAATAACGAGTGCAGTAAGCGGTTTGAATGTCATGGTCGCGGAAACCTCAGGCGTGCACACAGGCCGCCCAATGCCGCCTCGTCCAGTTCGAATTGCCCCTTATACAGCTGGGCCAACTCTGTCACAATCGACAATCCAAGCCCCGTGCCCGGCGTCGTTTCATCAAGGCGCACACCGCGCTTTGTCGCCCCCGCGCGCTCTTCCGGCGTCAGGCCTTTGCCATCATCCGATACTTCTATGATCAATTCGTCATCCGTATCAGCAACAGTCACCCGCACTTCGCTACGCGCCCATTTACAGGCATTGTCCATCAAATTCCCAAGCATCTCTTCAAGATCTTGCTGCTCCCCCCGGAACACAGCGTCGACCCCGCCACTCACCTGCACATCAATTCCGCGCGCATCGAACAATCGATTGAGCATCCGCGCCAGACCGTCCACCACCGGTCGCACCGGCGTGCGCGCGCCTAGCGTTTCGGCCCGCGCCGCCATGCGGGCGCGCTTCAGGTAATGATCCACATTCGTCTGCATACTGCTCGACTGGCGACGCACAACATCATCCAGTTGTGTCTCGCCCCGCGCTTCATTGTTCAACACGGCCAGCGGCGTCTTAAGCGCATGGGCGAGGTTCCCAACATGGGTGCGCGCGCGCTCAACAACTTCAAAATTGTGGTCAATCAGCTTGTTCAACTCTTCTGCTAACGGACGTACCTCCGCAGGATAGCTCCCCTCCAGCTTGGCCATTCGGCCTTCTCGGATATCGGCGACATCCTCTTCCAACACTTTCAACGGACGCAATGACAAACGAATGCCCGCCAGCATGGCCGCAAAGACCCCCCCAAACAAAGCCAACATCGTGCCCAGCAACAGGCTGCGGAAACGCCGCGCCGCCGCATCGGTCTTGGCCCGGTCGGTCGCTGCCATCAAAACCAATGGCGTTGCGCGGTTCTCGATCAATATGGCTTTTGACGCCACACGCACTGTTTGGTCTGCTGGCCCGTCATAGTTTCCATACTGGGTCACACCCGGCGCCCCGACAGATCGTTGCACCTGTTCAGCGTTCACCGGCACGGGCTCATCCCATAAGCTTTTGGAACGGAAATCCCCCGCAATCATCAGCGCATCTGTCAGGCCCACCACCGCCCAATAGTCGCCAGAATATTGTGTCTGAAACCGCGCTTCACCGGGAAAAAACTCACGATCCGTATTGGTGATCCCCCCGTCTTCCAAGAATGCATCTTCACGAGATAGCTCGCGCGATAAATTCACCAGCGTCGCTTCCAGATCGTCCTCCAAAACGCTCAGCGTCTGCGCACGATACACAGCCGACAGCGCGATCGCGCCGCCAATCAGCACCACTGCGCCCCATATCGCAGCCAAAGCCGTGATACGGGCGGCCAATGACATGCCGGTCAGGCGTGCCATCACGCTTTTAGGAGGTGTCTCAGACGGGTCCATCAACTTGGCTTAGCCAGTTTTGGCCTAGCTGGAAATGATCGCTTCGGCCTCAGGCGTAATTAAGCGATAGCCCAGTCCGCGTTCGGTCTGAATGCGCTCCGTGCCAATCTTGCGGCGCAGACGGCCAATAAACACTTCAATCGTGTTCGAGTCGCGATCAAAATCCTGATCATAAATATGCTCAACCAGTTCGGTGCGCGGCACAACGCGGCCCTTATGGTGCATCAAGTAAGACAGCACGCGATACTCATGCGCCGTCAGCTTGATCGGCTCTCCATTGACCGAAGCCCGCGCCGCGCGCGTGTCCACCATCAACCGGCCCGCTTCTAATGTAGCAGCGGAATGCCCTGCGGCCCGGCGTAATAACGCCCGCAAGCGCGCCAATAATTCTTCCGTGACAAAGGGTTTGCCCAAATAGTCATCCGCGCCAGCATCAAACCCGGCCACTTTTTCAGACCATTGGTCCCGCGCCGTCAGAATAAGCACCGGAAAGTCTTTGCCGGTCGCACGCCAGCTTTTCAGTACGCTCACGCCATCAATCTTCGGCAAACCCAAATCAAGGATCACCGCGTCATAAGGTTCAGTATCGCCGAGAAATTGACCATCCTCACCATCAGCCGCCAAATCGACTGCATAGCCAGACTGACCCAACACGTCTGCCAATTGGCGACGCAGATCGGAATCATCTTCAACAACTAAAATTCTCATAAGGATACTCCTTCTACTTGAGGAAAATGGGGTTAAGCCCCACGTTTCTCAAGTATTTTCCCGGTCTTAGCATCGACACGGAAGCGCATTTTACGGCCATCACCGGTCATCCAGTCAATGACGTATTCATTGTTGCCATTACCCGTTGAAAACAGATCCGCACCCAATTGATAACCGCCATACTCACGCTTCAATTGTTTGAAAATCCGGCTCAACGGAACGTTCTTGCCGTCTTTTACCGCATCACGCGCCTGTCCGGGCGAAAATGAATTCGACCAGCTTTGCGCCGTTGCAACCGGGGATGCCAAAAGCGCCAGCACCGCTAAAGAAGACAATATCCGTTTCATAGCGCCATCTTTAAGCACATAGCTCTGAATGCGAAGTGAACATGAACAGTCAGAAACGTTCATTTTGCAGTTTGCGCAGGTGAATCAGGAAAGAATACCTAAAATTGAGCCTATCAGGTGTATTTTCGACGATCCACTCACCCAAAGTCGAACGCGGTATATGCGTGGGTGCGCTTCAAAACAGAATCACCACGCGCCTAAGACTCCTCGGCCCAGCGTCGCAAACCTTCGTCTTTGGGGTCGCTCAGCACGATTTCCAGCCGCACATACAAATTACCCGGTGTGCTCGCCTGCACACCTTTGCCCCGCAGGCGCAGTTGCGTGCCTGTGTTTGACCCCGCCGGCACTTTCAGCGTGACCGGCCCACTCGGTGTCTTCACATCGACTTGCCCGCCGCGCAAAACCGTCTGCAAATCAACAGGAACCGTCATGCGCAAATTATTCCCATCACGCGTCCAAATATCAGATGGGCGCACCGTCACCTCTAACAACGCATCACCGGGCGCGCCGCCATTGGGGGAGCGCTGCCCCTGACTTTTCAGTCGCAAGGTCTGACCGCTCTCGATTCCAGCAGGGATATTCACATCAAGCGATCGGCCCTCCGCTACAGTCATCCGCCGTTTCGCGCCGGTCACCGCATCTTCAAACGAGACATCTACGCGATACCGCACATCGCGCCCTTTTTGCGGGCCGGGGTTACGGCGTCGTCCGCCCCCAAACATGCCGGACAAAATATCCTCAAACGGGTCACCTTGCGCAGCGCCGAACGGACTGCCGCGCCCACCACCGCCAAATGGATTGCCCTGTCCACCGCCAGGATGGCCGCCGCCAAACCCAGTCGGGTTTCCGTCGCCATCAATCTCGCCGCGATCAAATTTGGCCTTTTTGGTCTTGTCGCCCAAAATGTCGAAGGCCGAAGACACACGCTTAAATTCGTTTGCCTTTGCCTCATCATCAGGGTGCAAATCCGGGTGCAGCGCCTTCGCCTTCACGCGATACGCCTTCTTGATCTCGGCCGCACTCGCTGACCGGGACACGCCCAAAACCTGATATGGATCTAACGCCAACGTGGCCGTCCTCTCAATTAACTCGTCTATTTGCAGCAGAGTTAAGGTGTCTCGCGGCCGATTGAAACCCACGGACCGATTCTACCAGCACTATTTCTCTGTGCAACACGCGCCAGCACAGCGTCAGGCCCCAGTATTACAGCAGGCTCAGACACTGTTTGCGCCGCCCCAAATCCTTCACCCGTATCAACCTCCACAACAAAAACCCCCTCATTGGGTGCATCCGGCAAGGCCCAGCTATCGGGCACATCCGCCCCGCGCCGTACCCAGCTCAACCTGTCGCCCTCCCAGCATACATGCGCCACGGGCCAAGGCATTCGCCCGACATCCATAAACAACTCAGCCTGCCCCCCGCGGCCTCGTTCGGCGCGCCAATCCAGCAACAATCCCACCTCACCCGGTGACACATTCGCCCGCTCTACTGCGCTATCCAGCAAAACCAAACGCGCCCCAATCGCCGCAACGCCGCTCACACTGCCTTGCTGCCCCCGCAACAAAGACGACAATCGCCACATGTCAGGCCCAATCAACTCCGCCCCAGAAAACTGTATCAGTTCCCAACCCGTATGTGTTTCCAGCAAGGCCGCATTCGCCCCATTCAGCACATCACTCTCAGATCGGCTCAAAAACGAGCGCGGGGTTTCAACAATAATCTCATTGGCCCGGTCCCAACGTCCAACAGGTCCAGCGCCGACTTCAGCTTGCACCCGGCCAATCACCGCAGGCCTTCGTAGCACCGCCCGCTCCGTCATCGCCTCATCGCCCACACCCGCCAGCACCGCCACCTCGCCCGGCCACGGATCAGCCCACGCCGCAACAAGCGCGCCGCCCTCTGTTTCACCGGGCAGCAATGGCGCATCCATCACCACCAGATCAACCTCACCCGCAATCACCGCTCTCGGCGCTAGCGCTCCAACACCCCCTGCCCGAACGCGCGCTGGCACAGGCACATCCGCAGCCAAGCTCAGTCGCCGCTCCAAGCCGTCTTCCTCGATGCGAACGATCCGCCAGATCGCACCCTCATCAATCCGCACACGGTCGCCCGGCACCATCTCAAGCTGGCTCAGGCTGACCGCCACGTCTCCCGTTACATTCACCTGCGCGCGATCAAGCACATGCTGCGCCACACCATCGGCGCGACCTTCATTCATCACCAACGCCACCGACACATCCATAACCAACCTTGGGTCTCCGCCCACCCGACGCGCCTCAACCACGCCCGGCGCATAATCTGCCTCAGGATCAATATAGGTCAGCCTCACCCGCTCGGGCGCTTTATCCATCAAGCGGCGTGTCACGTCCAAACCGCCCGCAACCAGTTCAGCAGAAGCCAGATCCCACAACCTGCCTTCCCCCTCCATCTGAAAGATCAGCCCGCCATCGCGCTCGACCATATCAAACCCATACGCACCTTTCAGCACCTCAAGCGCCACCCGCACAGACGACACACCCGTCAGCACAAACCCCTCAACCACACCATCCAGCCCGGCAACATTTGCGCCCTCAACGCCGCCGCGCGCGCATATATCAGCCACCACCTCGGCCAAGCCAGACAACCCAGCCCGGCCATTCAGCCAGTGCCCCCGCGCCCAGTTGCCGCCATCGCCCCACACATCTGCGCGTAATGGAAACGCCGGAAAGGGTCGCCCATCCCAAGCCCAGACATGCGCCGCCTCAACCACGTCAGACACTTCCCAATGCGCCAACACCGTCGACAAGGCCGCCTTTTGAAACACATCATCCCGGGCCCCCGTTGAAAAAGGCGGCAATGCGCTCTCAGTGCTTTTCGGGTCAACAAACAAATTCGGCGCATTGCCGCCCTTGTCCACCGCGCCAAACCCAATTTCAGATAGTCGCACAGGCTTATCCCCCGGCACAAAAGCGGTCGGTATAGACTGGCGCACACCAGCTAATCGCTCATAGTGCAAATGCCCCGCCCAATTTGGTAAATCTTTTGCGCGATAAATCCATGGCTCACCATACGCCCCGTCGCTTATCGGTGACCGCTCCTGCGCTGCCCTCGCCGCATCATCCGTATAAAAATAATCATATGCCTCACCGCCTACAATTTGTGACACCAGATAATTCGCATCATCAGGCCCCTCAAACCCAGCCAACGCATCCAAATGCCCCTTACCCGCGCGCCAGTCACCTGTTGGCGGGTACCAATCAATTCCAACAAAATCGATGGCGTGATGTCCCCACAATGCGTCCAGCGGAAAAAATACATCACCGCTCCCATCGTCTGGCACATAGGCACCATACTCGGTCCAGTCCGCTGCATAGGATACGTTCACCCCCGGCAACATCCCCTTCACCTCGGCTGCCAGATCGCACAATGCTTCGACAAACGGAAACGCCCCCGCCGCGTCACGCACACGGGTCAGTTCCACCATCTCACTACCAATCAAAAATGCCTCAACACCGCCCGCCTGTTGCGCCAATGATGCGTGATGCAAAATAAAAGCACGATACCCGAACGGCCCCGCCATAAAGGCCTCAATCTCGGCCCGCGCAGTCGCCGTGCCATCAGTGCTCACACCAATGCGCCCACGCCACGGAAACCCCGGACTGTCCATAAACAGAAACGGTGACACGGTCACAGAAATCCCGCGACGGTTCAGTTCATTGATCGCTTGCACCACGCAAAAATCCGCAGGCGTCCCACCATAATTCGCGCGCCCCTCATCATCATGGCTCACCCGATACGCATCCTTGCGCCCAACGCCCGCCACATTCCAACCGCGCGTCGTTATCCGCTCCTTGCGTGTCACACCGGGCCGAATGCGGCACGTCCCGGCCATCAAATCATCACCAAACCAGCCCACAGTAAGTGCGGCGGCCTTCACACGGGGCAAATCCGCTTGCATCTGATCCAATGACACCAAAAAATCCGCCCGCGCCTCACCAGAATTCGCATTTATCGGCACCTCCGCCCCCGGACGGATTATATCTCTCACAATCTCGGTCGCATACACAAACTCACCAGACGCCGGAATAATATTCACCGCGCTCACGGCCTCGCCCAGCGACAACACATCCTGTCGCGGTGCGCGCTCAACCTCAAAAGACAATTGCGGCAACCGATTGCCAAATGCCTCCAATGGCAAATCTTCAAACACAATATACGCGATGCCCCGATAGGCCGGCGCGCTGCCCTCTATCATCTCGATCAGCGGATCGGGCGACTGATCCGCGTCTCCATGATACAATCGCCACATCACACTGGTCAGATCGAATGGCTCACCATTCGCCCACACACGACTAATCTTACTCACCACGCCTTCACCCAGCGCCACGGCAATACTCGCACTGTAACTATAATCAGTCACGCGGGGGCCGCCCTTACCGCCCGCGCGTTCGGTCGTTTTCTCCTCGCGGAACCGCGATGCCCAAATCACCTGCCCCCCCACACGTGCACGACCATATACAGCCGGAATGCCTGCGCCTTCGCGCGCGCCCATCACATGCAAATCGTCCACGCGCGGCCCTTCGGTTGTCGGCGCCAGTGACGCATCCACCCATGCGCCCGCAAGGTTCCCCACTGCTCTGCCAATCGCTGCACCTGCGATTTGCCCGCCCAGCACAGACACGCCCTGCGGCAGCAATTGAGAACCGATTGCCGACCCAATTGTTGAAAACACAACTTGTGCCATTCTTAATCCTCCAGCCCCTCAAACCGAAACGCCGCGACCGCCCGCCGCTGCCACCAGCGAATAAATCGCGTCTCCACAACGGCGCGCCCCCAATAGGCATGCACAATGCTGCCTGCCCCCGTCAGCACCGCACAATGTTTAGCGGGCACACCCGTACCCATACGGAAAATTATCACATCACCGGCGCGGGCCTCATCCAGCACGATCTCCTGCATTTGCCGCCGCGCCGCGGCAAGCAACGTCTCCTCGCCCGTTGCTTCGGCCCAGTCCGGCGTATAGGGCGGCGGCACTTCCGGTTCCTCACCAATCAGCTCGCGCCAAACCCCGCGCACCAAGCCAAGGCAATCACACCCTGCACCCTTCAGGCTCGCTTGATGGCGATATGGCGTACCTATCCAATCACGCGCGGCCGCTACAATCTCCCCGCGCCTCATCTTTTGCCCCCATCATTTCCGCTTCTTGCCGGTCCACGCAAAACAAAGTCAGGCGTGGGCATGTGCGGAAATCCACGAAAGTTTTCGCCATTCCCAAATACACTGACGCAAGTCGCATAGCGTTGATCACAGCTAACCCCATCAAAAGCCGCAACATCCACCCCGCACCGCGCATCCCCTAATGCGGCATCACACCGCCGCGCAAACACGCGCCCGACGGGCCGTTCCAAAGCGTCTTTCAGCGACACCAACGACACTTCAAATCGCTCTCCAGTCAAACGCACATCACTAAATCGTCCGCTCCAGACATGCGCCCTGACATCAGCGCTTCGCCAGTCCACCCGCATCACATCCACACGCGCCCCATTCCACACGCCAGACGCTAGGTCCGTCTCTCTAATCGCGTCATGCGACAGCCCCCCGGCAGCATCCGCACGCCCTGGCTTAAGATCTGTGGACGCCGTAAACTGCGCCCCCTCTACCGCCGCACCTGCCAGAAACACCTCACCCGCAACCGTCACATCCCGGTCATGGTCTGTCACCCGCAATTCCGCCCCGTCCCGCCGCATCAATCGCCAGCACAAACACGTCGTAAACACACCGCCCATACTCATCCCTCCAGCACCTCCACCAGCGGCACAGACACGATGCGCCCCGCGCCAAACGCTTCCAAATTCACGTCCAGCCGGTCGGCATCAAACCGCACCGCGCAATCAAAAATAAACCCCGCCCGAACCGTCGCCCCCACAAGTGGCGGCGTGCCCAACACAACGCGCCCGCCCTCAACCAATGCCTCAACAACAACACCATCAACCGACACAGAAACACTGCCCGCAACAGGACACAAAATCGCTCGCTTGTGCCCGCCATAATCCTTTACCAACGCAAAGGTAGATTGCTCGCCGTCCCCCACGCCAATCACTTGGTCATCCGCTGACGGAATGCCCCCGACCTCGCAAGAACGGTCATCCAACCCATCACGAAACCGAAAGCTGCGCAGCTTTCCTCCGCGAGCCTCAAAAAACGCGACCACGGCCTCCAAGCTTGCCAGATCCGATATTGCGCTGCCGACATCCCACCGCCTGCGCGATCCGGCCCACACCGCGTTACGCACTTCGGCGCCGCTGGCCAGTGTCACCACCTCCACCTTGCGTTCCGGTCCGCCCGTCGCCGCAAGGGCCAGCTTCATCGGGAAGCGCACATCATCAAACCCGCTCATGCAAACCTCCCGCTTTCCGTCACCAATCGTGCCAGCAGGCTCGTCACATCGCCGCGCGATACGCCGCCCGTGCTGGTCTCTGCGCCCACATTCATCGTCAAATTCACATTGCGCCCACCACCCCCTTGGCCCCGCCCACCGGCAATCAACGCTTCAGCCGCCACGCGGGCCAGATCCCGCAAGATCGTTTCAGCCATTCGCTCAAAATCCAGCTCGCCCGTCTTGGCCGCCCGGCCCAGCGCCGCCTCAATCCGTTCACCTGCCGCTCCAAACGCAGCCTCCAGCGCCTCTGCTGCCGCTTGCCCCGGCCCTTCTGCCATCGCCAACAGCGCTTCGCCCGCGGCCTCGGCTCGCCTCTCAATCTCGTCCATCCTCTATATCCTCCGCCCTCAAATCATCTGCCATCAGCGCCTCAAAGGCACCCCGGCTCAACCCGCTCTCAGTGCCCGTTTCAGCCAGCCAGCACCATTCGCGCAGGCTCAACTGCCAGAATGCTTGCGCGCTCACGCCCCGCGCCATCGCTGCCCGCAACATCGCGCCCCATGGCAACATCATGGCGCTAACCCCAATTGAAACGCTTCTGAAATTGCCGCCGCAGCATCACCCGGCGACACGTCCGCCGCCTTCAATCCTTCCGCTACGTCCGCCTCACCACCACCGCGCAGCAAAACCGCCAGCACGACCATTATGTCCCCCGCAGACAGCGCCCTCATCCGCGCCACCAACTCACTCATCCGCGTGCACCCGAATGCCGTTTCCAACTCTGCGAGCGCGCCTAATGTCAGGCACAACCGACGCTCAACCCCATCAATCACGATGCCCACTTCGCCCCGCGCGCCAATCATGCCTGCACCTCAAAATCCACCCGGCCCGCACTTTCCAGCGTCACAGAAAACTCCGCCTCACCATCATGCGCGCCGCTCCATTGCAGCTCACTGATCTGGAACAGACCGACCAGCGCCCCAAACCCCGGCAATACAAGCCGCCAACCCACAATCTGGCCAGCGAAGAACACGGCCCGCATCCGTTCATCGGAAGCCGCATCTTTGAACACGCCCCGCCCGCTCACCTGCGCCGCCTTAACCCCTGCGCCCGCCACCAGCTCACGCCACGCCTCATCACTCTCAGCGCTCGTTCCATCCACCAGCCCAGCATTCAGGCGCACCCGGCTCGCGCGTATGCCCGCCAGTGTTTCAAACCCGCCGATGCCGTCGGCAATCTTCAGCAAAATATCCCGTCCCCGTTGCCCTGCCATTACGCGGTCTCCTCAGTAATCATCTTCAGGCGCACTAATCCGCGCCACGTGTCCCGGCCCGGTGCGCGCATCGTGTCGGCATAGGTCACATGCGCCAGCACCACATGATGCCCCGCCACCGCCCACTCCGCTTCGGCCAGTGCGCCCTTCACAGCGTTCAGCGCCTCGCGCGCACCCGCCAGCCCCGTGCGCCGAGACATCACCGCAATTTGCAGTGTGTGCGCCTCACCCCGAGACAAGCTTGCATCAGACGGCACACTCTCATGCCGCTCCAACCGCACATATGGAAAGTAAGGCACCTCCGTATCCGCATCAAATACGCGCACCGGGTCGCCAAACACCTCGCGCATGTTCGCGCTTGCTTTCAGCGTGCCAATAACAGCCTTTTGCACGGCGCTCATAGCGACACACGCTTGCGCATCAACACACCTTCAGGCACGCGCATATCCGTGCGCGCATAACCGTCCACAACCATCGCTTTTAATGCTTGTCTCAGGTCGGCTGGCACATCCGCCGCCGCGCCAAACCCCGCCTCATAGGTCACCGCCACACCGCCTCCCTGCATAATGTAAGGCAGCGCCATAAATGGCTTCAGGCGCACGCAATCGCCTTGCAGCTCAAATCTTTCTGTTACCAAAGTGCGCTCACCAGATGGCGCAATCACCTCAACAGACGCCAACGCCGTCACCGGCCCGCGCGACAAGCTAAAGCCTCCCCGCGTTACGGCATGCGGCCAAACGGAATCCACGCGCTCATACATGCGAGACACCAGCGAAATCCCAAGCGCTGCTTCCAGTCGCGCCGTCGCCGCCGAGATCAGGTCCGCAACAAGCGCGTCCTCTCCCTCATGCCCAATCCGTAAAAAATCTTTCGCCGCAACAAGAGACAAAGCCTCTCCGTCCGGCGGCGTCACCACCGTCAGTTCACTCACAATAATTGTCCTCAATTTTTATCGCCCTTCAGCGAAGATTATCGGGCGGCGATCAACACCCAAACCGCCGCCCGAACGCGCTAGATTTGCGCTTGCAATTTTTCGATCAATGCAGCACCCAATGGCAACGCCACAGTGCGCACCAACTCGTCATCAATCTCGGTTTCCGTCGCAATAATCAGCGTCAACAAAGCGTCCGCTGCCTTGGTCGTAAACTCATCCTGCTGCGGCTTGGTCAACAAAGCCGCCTGACGCACCAGCGCCACAATCACAGATTCAATCATCTCATCATCCTTTCTCAAAAATCCTCACTCCCAACCGCTCACCCACACCAGCAAAGCGCAGGCACAGGGCGCCCGAGCGCAGCGAGGAACAGCGCCCGAGCACACAACAAAATTTAAAAAACCATCGTTTTGATCGCATCGAAGTTCTGCACACCGCCGCCCACACGCTTGGTCGTGTAGAACAGCACATAGGGTTTGGCAGAATACGGATCACGCAAAACACGCGCGCCCTGACGGTCCGCAATCAGATAACCGCGCCGGAAATCACCAAACGCAATCGCCGCATTACCCGGTCCAATATCCGGCATGTCTTCCAGCTCGGTGACCGGATAGCCCATAATCGTGGCCGCCTCGCCGCCTTGTCCGGGTCGCCACAAATACCGCCCATCACCATCCTTCAGCTTACGCACACTCGATACCGTGCGCCGGTTCATCACAAACCGCCCGCCTGCACGAAACTGACTCTTGGGCGCATAGATCAAATCAAGCAATTGGTCCGGCGCATCAGACAGCGTGAAGTCACCCGCAACAGAGCCGATCTTGCCCCACGCATGGCTGGCTTCATCGACGATATCATAAGAGAGCAGCCCTTTCGGCTTCCCCACCCCATCACCATTGATAAACGCCGCAGACTCTTGCGCAGCAAACGCGGCTTCCACTTCATCAGCCAGCCAAGCATCAACGTCTGCATAGCTATCCTCAAGCAATGTCTGCGTCGCCGCTGGCATCGCGTAAAGTTCCCCCGCCGGAAACTCCAGCAGACTCAATCCATTGCTTGCGGTTTCGGCGCGTGCATCACTCTCGCCAACCCATTGCGCCCCGACGCCCAGCCCGACAGGCTTGCGATACACCCCCGCCGATGTCTGGCGCACAGTCGCAATCTGGCGCATCGGGCTGGCCGCCAGCAAGCGCGCCTCAATCAAACGGTCCAACTCAGGCGGCGCAACATAGCCTCCCTGATCATCCGTGCCCGCATTCAACCCCTTCACGTCAAGGCGCGCCAAGCCACTCTCGTCACCACTGCGCAAATACCGCCCCCAAGCCGCATTGCGCTCATCATTGGCTACATTTACCGCATCCGCGCCGCCGCCCATTTCAGGCCGCGCCATTTTCAAACTCAACGCCTCAAGGCGCCGGTCGATGCGCGCCAGTCGCTCATCTGTAAGCGGATCGGATTCTCCCTTCCCTTCAATCTCGCTCAGCCGGTCATCATTGGCCTGCTTATAGGCTTCAAACACCGCCATCATCTCAGCTGCGCCATCGCCAGCCATTTTGGTTTCCTTGGTCATTCCATTCCTTCCCATATTAAACATATTGCAAGCTGGACGTGTCGCGCACCCCGCCCAACACTTTGAACCGCGCCGTGTTCAGCATTGGCGACGAAACAAGTGAGACCTCCACCAGCTCCACACGGTTTAAATCGCGCCCACCTGCTGCATTCGGCCGCCAATCTACCGCACGAAATCCAATCGACAGGCCGTTCAGCCCTTGCGCGGTCAATGTTCGCGCGCCTTCCGATTCAATCAGTCCCCGCACGAAAAGTCCGCGCCCATCCTCAACCGCGCGCGTCCATCGCCCGGCCACTGCGCCATTCCTGTGTTGCAACAGCATCGGCAGATCACGCGACAGATTAAGACTACGCGCAAAGGCCCCCGCCCGCACGACATCGCCGCCCGCATCAGTCTGCCCAAACAGGCTGGCATAGCCTTCGATAAGCAAAGGGCCAGACGCCTTAACTTGCCGCGCCACCTGCCGCGCACCGAAGGTGTCGACACCCGCATGATAAAATTTCAGCTCACGCATCAATTTACCTCACTCAACTGGTCTTCAATTCGATCAAGCTGGTGGCGCACCGCCGACAATTCTGTCTCTACCCGCGCCAATCGCTCTAGCACGGGGCGACGTTCTTCAACCGACCGCTCCAACGCCTCAATGCGTTCCGCCGCAGCGCCCGCCCACACCAGCCCGCCAGCCGCCTGCACGAATAGCGCAAACACCAAACCCAACGTCATTTTGGCTTCCATCTTCATCGGTCCAACCCCGCCAAAGATCGCTTTTCATCTTCGGTCGCAAAGCTTGCCGCCTCCAATCGCGCCCACAATGCATCGCGCTCAGCAGACAATGCCGACACCCGGTCCAGATCTAGCGACAGGCTCACCTCCTCGCCAAAGGCCTCGCCCAGCCACAAGCCCAGCGCGCCACTCATCCGGCGCACCAAAGGCAATACGGTCATGCGCCAAAATGCGAGGTTCGCCTCTTTATAGTTCGAATATGTATTGTCGCCGGGAATCCCCAGCAGCATAGGCGGCACACCGAGCGCCAGCGCAATTTCCCGCGCCGCACCATTCCTCGCCTCCCGAAAATCCATCTCTGCTGGCGACAAAGACATCGCCCGCCAATCCAACCCACCTTCCAGCAACAGGGGTCGCCCGGCATTTGCCGCGCCAGAATATTGCCGCTCCAATTCATCTTTCAGTCGGTCAAACTGATCCGGCGTCAAATTCTGCCCGCCCGAGAAAACCAACGCGCCAGACGGCTTGGCTGAATTATCGATCAGCGCTTTGGCCCAATCGGCCGTCGCATTATGTAAATCCAGCGCCCGACGCGCCGCTGCCAATGCGGGCAAGCCATAAACATCATCATCAGGGTGATGCAACTTGGCGTGAAATACAGGGCACCAGCCCCCCTCATCCCGGCGTACAATCCGCGCCTCACGCCCCGCCTTCACGCTATACCCATCAACCCAGCCGCGCCCATCCAGCACCGCTTGCACCCGCGACGGTCGCAGCGGATACAGACCCGCAACCCCGCGCTCACCCGGCAACCGCACCGCCTCAATATAAGCATTCCCCGTCAATTGCAGGTCGCTATAAAGCCGTTCAAAAAAGGCGGCGCCCGCTTCGCCAGGCTGCGGCATAGCGAGGATCTTCGCCGCGCCCACATGTTCAGTCACCAACCCAATCGACGCCGCCGCCTCGGCCACCATCCGTACACACCGATAGGCCACCGCATTGCGCAAATATCCGTCTCGGGTCAGCGCCGCCGCGTCCCGTCCGCCCCAATGCGCTGCGCCAGGATGCGCCAGTGCGACAAGCCCGGACGTGCTCTTTTGCTCCGCCGTTTTAGCTCGAAACGGCCAACTCCATGCCTTCGCCATCAATGGCTCTCCCAATCAGTGTTTTCACAATGACTAGAGATTACCCCGCCCATCATTTCAGTCGGAGAGAGAGACAAGTATTTGAAATAAAATCAACGCCCTGATGGGCAAACCTTCATGGAAATCGCCATCGTTTTCCAGCAGAAGTAACATTTTGGGGTGTGGCCAAGCCGAATGAAATCTGCTTTCTGCCGACTAAAGGTGGCTATAGGGGTATCTATGCTATGACAGCACGTGTAATTTCCGTCGCAAATTCAAAAGGCGGCGTTGGCAAAACCACAACTTGTGTCAGCCTCTCAGAGGCTTTTGCCGCTTCAGGATTCCGCACGTTGGTCGTTGATTTGGACACGCAGGCAAACGCGTCCTTGCTCGTTTTCGGCAATGAGGGCGACGAACACCTGTTCCGCGCCATCAATGAATACGTCACTATTTCAGACTGGTTGCTTGAGAATTTCTTCGCGGGCGAGCAGAAACGACTGTCCGAATTCATCGTCAAAGACGCCTCAGACGTCACCTTCAACGGCAAATCCCTGCCGCTCGACATTATTCCCTCCAGCCCGCGCCTGCGCCGCACTGAAAAAGAGCTGATCTATGAGCTGACCGCCAAGGGCTATTCGATGGAGGCTCTACAGGGTCAGGTCGGCCGCCGTATGCGTGATGATTTCAACCTGCTCAAAGAAGATTATGATGTCATCATCTGCGATTGCCCTCCCGGCATTTCAGTGATGACCGAAACCGTTCTTGCGGCCAGCCACCTCATCATCGTCCCCACCATTCCAGACTTCATGTCCACGCTCGGGCTCGACCTGTTCACCGGCGACATCATGAAAAATCTGCGCGAACGCGATGTCGAGAACCTACCCGTTGTCCTCGGAACCCGCTATGATGCCACCTCATCGCATCAACAAGTTGTCCTCAACGCCATGCGCGAGGCAGCATCCGCCAACGAGACAGAGTTCGATATGTTCGACACCGTCATCCCAATGCAGAGCAATTTTGCCACCAACCCGATTGAGCTTGGTCCAGACCCTACGCTACAGGCCAAATGGCCCGGCGAGGCGCTCAGCATTATTGAAAAACTACTCGCTGAAGTCCGGGGGAAACTGGCATGAGCCTGACAGGCCAAAGTCGCGGCGCAACAGCGCTAACCGCCATCCTCGACATGCGCGGCAAGTTCGACCGCATCAATGACAAAGACTTTGACGGCGTGGTCATTGTCCTCGCCAAAAAGCAAATGATCGCAGCAGGGCAAACCCTCGACGATATGAAAGCCCTGCGCGATGTCATCGGCGAAGATCTGTTCGAAGGCACACTGAAAAATCTGTCCGCCTATCACGTCAAACTCCTTGCAAAACGCCTCGACAAAGGCGTTGACCCGCTGGAAATCTCCACTGGTCGGGGCGCCGCAGATCACGTCCGCAAACTGATGAGCGGCGACGCCACTCCCGCCCCACAACCCGACAAGCCAGAGCCAACACCCTCTGACGATAAACCCAAAAACGCCTATTTCGGCCGTCGCGCCTTCCGCACTGGCAACTAGCGACACGGCCTTTTACAATATCCGAGCACGGGGTCCTTCGCTCTGCTCCAACAACATCGCCCACACGCCCCAGACCAGCGCATCCACGCGGTCTGGTGAGCCGCGAAAACCCTCCCCGCCAAATCGGCACATTTCGTCCTCCAGCCCCGGCAGCACACCATAGTGAGCGACACGCCCTTGCGCATACAATGTCGCCACCGGCATCGCCCTGCGTTGCTTGCTCACGCGTGCATGCACCAATTGTACGGGCACACGGCACCCGGCTGACAACAATGTCTGGCGCACCATCTCGCCGCCCTGATTGGCCTCGGCGATAATCCGCCCCGCGCCAATCTGCTCGGCCAGCGCCACCGCCCGTCCGGCCCACTCAATCGGGCTCAGCCCCGCTGCCGACGCGTCGCCCAGCACCACCGCCTTGCGCGCCATCCAGTCGCCACCTGTCACCCCCACACCGATAATTCCGCACGCATCGGCGGCGGCACCGCTCGTAGTGGGCGGGTCCAGCGCAACGACAACATCGTCCAGTTGCGGCAGCAGGCTGATCCGCGAGACGTCAATCATCTGTCGACTGAACAAAGCCCCCGGCGCATCCTCGATCAACTCGCCCAGCAATTCCTGTCGGCCCAGCACACTGCCACCATATTGCGCCTCCATCACCTGCATAAACTCCGGTGACAGAAAGGCCGCGTTCTCGGCAGTGCCCGCCCGTGTCATCGCCGTACGCGGATCTCCAAACAAACGCTCGACCAGCTCAACAGGTCGCGGCGTTGTCGTCGCCACACATTGCGGCCTGTGTCCCAACCGCAACCCCATTTGCAACATGTCCCATGTCTGCGGGCCATAGCGCCACGCGCCAATTTCATCACACCATGCCGCATCAAATTGCGGCCCGCGCAAACTGTCAGGGTCTTCGGCAGAAAACGCATACGCCTCCGCGCCATTCGGCCAGACCAAGCGGCGACGGGACGATTGATACACGGGCCGCTCGCCATATCCGGGCAAATTCGCCAGCCCGCTTGTGCCCTCAATCATCACCTCGCGCACGTCCGACAAGGCCGGTCCGATCAGGGCCACACGGCCAATGCGCCCAAACAGAATCGCCCAGCGCACCCATTCCGCCCCCGCCCGCGTCTTTCCAGCGCCACGTCCGCCCATAAACAACCATGTCCGCCAGTCGCCCTCGGGCGGCATCTGCGCTTTGCGGGCTGACAACACAAAGGGGGCCTGCGCGGTCATCATCAACTCGCCGCGACTGCCCTTTAACTTCAACAGTCGCGCCTGTGCTTCCGGCGTCTGTAAGCGCCTGTACATGTCCCAGCACGCGTTCACATGTCTCTCGGCTCCACAGTCCATCTGCGTCCCACTTGATCCCATCACCCTGCCCACCTGTCTCGCTCACCTCCTCAGTCACCACCTCCCGCGCGGCCCGTTTCTCTAATTGGCGCAGCTCGGTGCTCATCTTCAGCATCACTGTGCGCTCGGCGGCGCTTAACGGCTCAGACAGCCCTCTCAGCGCCATCGCCTCATAGGCCAGCTCCAGTTCCAGCCGCACGACTTCCAGCGGCTCTGGCGGCGCGTCGAGTTCAAATTTGGAAATCTGTCGCTTGATTGTTGTCCGGTCACGCCCCAGCGCCCGCGCAATATCTGCCGCCCCTTGCCCCAGCAAGACACGCAAACGAATCTGCCGCCGCTCATATTCACCCATCCAGCCTGATTTGCTTGTCTCTGTCATGACGCCAGTATCAGCGACCTGCCATTCCGGTTGGATAGATCACGCTAATCAGTCGGTAGAGATTGGAGCGGGTAGACGGAATCGAACCGACATACACAGCTTGGAAGGCTGGTGCATTACCATTATGCTATACCCGCGCCGGGTCTCGGCTGGCACGTAATGTGAGGTGGTGGAGGGAACTGGATTCGAACCAGTGTACGCTAAGCGACCAGATTTACAGTCTGGCGGTTTTAACCACTCACCCATCCCTCCACGGGACCTCACAACTACGCGCCGTTGACGCCGTCGCGCCGGAGCGTCACAAGAGCAGCCGAGCCGCCCGAGATGAGTTCCGGAAAGCGGCGTTATAGGGATGAAAAATATGGCGCGCAACCATGCAAAACGGCGAAATGCACCCCAAGGCGACACAACTCGCCAAAATCGGGGTAAAAATCGCGCAAAATCAGCGGGTCATTCTCAAAATGAAGATGGCCCAGTTTGGTTATGGGGTACGCATGCCGTGCAAGCGGCCCTCGCAAACCCTGCCCGAAAATGCCTCAAACTGCTCGCCAGCGAGAATGCGGCACGAAAACTGACCGAATCTCCCCTATCACCTCAAATCGCCTCGATGAAAGAACTCGACCACACTTTGCCCCCCGGCGCGGTGCATCAGGGCCTCGCTGCACAGTTCGAACAACTCGAAACCCTCACCATTGAAGACGTGATAGATTCCGGCACCTCCCGCATCGTTGTGCTCGATCAGGTGTCAGACCCGCATAACCTTGGCGCGATCTATCGTTCTGCGGCCGCCTTCGGCTTTGACACGATTGTCCTGCAAACCCGCAATGCACCGCCCATTACCGGCATCGTCGCCAAAAGTGCGGCAGGCGCGGTCGAAATGGTCACTGAAAGCCGCGTCGTAAACATCGCCCGCGCGCTCGATGCGCTGGGCGAGGCTGGCTTCCACACGGTCGGGCTGGCGGGTGAAGGCACCGCCACGCTGTCACAGGCGGTGACGGGCGCCCCCAAACTCGCCATCGTCATGGGCGCTGAAGGCCCCGGCCTGCGCCCTGGCGTTGCCAAAGCGTGCAGCGAACTGGCCCGCATCCCGATCTCGTCGCAGATGGAAAGCCTCAACGTGTCCACCGCCGCCGCCATCGCCTTCTACGAGGCCGCGGCCCGCGCCAATTCAAATGATTGAGACAGTCGCCAAAATTTCGCCATGCAATTCTCAGAAATAGGGTTAAGGTCATCAATCCAGTGACGCACGGCGGAGGGCACTAAAATGCTTCGGTTTCTATCTTTCCTGATTTTCCTCGCAGGCGCAGCCGTCGCTGCAGTTGGCGCGATCTCATACTTCAAGATTGATGTCTCCCAATATTTGCCCGCCAAACCCCAGCCCGTCGCCGAACGAGTCATCGATTATGGCGACGCTGAAACCGTTGAAGACGAGACCGCCGCTCCGGTTGAGATCACAGCGCCAGAACCCGAAGAGATCACCGACGCAGCGCCTGAGCCAATCACCACTGAGACAGCAGCGCCCCCGCCTGTCATAGCAGGCTCTCCCGCGCCATCCCTCGACAGCCCGCCCCAAACCACCAAAAAGACCAACAATATCGCTCGCTCTCTGGAGTTTGACGTTGAAGTCGCAGACGCAATCATCGCGCTAGAAGAGACATCGCCGGGGTTTGCGCCAGAGGCCGCCCCAACCCCTCTCCCGGCCGGTCCGACCGCCGAGGAAGCCTTCCTCGAATCTCTCAAAACCGTTCCCATCGCTCACCAGACACCGCGTCAGGTCGAATACATGACACCCTTCGACGTTGTTCTCGCTATCGACGCGACGGGCGACGATGATGCGACAGACTCTCTGTCTGGCAACGCCATCATCGTCGAGAGCGAAGTGAAGGTTTCAGACACGGTTGAAGTGCGCCTCATCGGGGCAAAATTCGACATTGAAGGCAATTCCCCAATGAAGCAGAAATTGTCCCCGCTCACCGAAAACACATGGCGCTGGTCAGTCACTCCGCTGACAACCGGCGAACATGATCTGGTCTTCGAGGTGTTCGCCATCGATCAGGACAACGTCACTCCATTGCGCACGTTCCGTGACCGCGTGACCGTTCAGGTCTCCGGTCTCAACAAAGCCATCGCGCTTGCCAATCAGGCCAATCCGATCTTTGTCCTGCTCGGCGGCATCGGGTCAGCACTCGGCGGTTTGTGGGGCACGTTGAAATTCTTCAGCAAAAAGTAAGCCCTGCATCAGCGCATAACACCTTTGGTTTGACATGCGGTGTCAAAACCGGCTTTTGCTTCCGCCATGAGCAAAGATAACACGCCCCCCCTGTCGCCCGAGGCTGCCAAAACCTTTCTGAGAAACGCCGCCACCCGGATTGATTCAGACCCCATGACAAACTCGGTGGCTGACTTGGCCCACCGCCTGTTCCGCGATCTGGAATCCGGCGAGGCTAAAGTGTCGGACCTCAAAACCCTCAAAGACAGCGTCGCTTTAGAGCTTCTCGAAGCCCGCGCCGACAGGTTTCGCGACCAACACTATGGCGCAGACCCAGTCACCGCGTGGAAAGACGTGCGCACACAGCTTCAAGTCATCGCCCGTGGCGGCTTTGACGCTTTCAAGGCAGAGATTGAGAGCGAGCATGGCGGTGTCGTCTTCACAGCACACCCCACCTTCGCGCTGTCGCGTCCCATGCGCGACGCCTATGCGAAATTCATCGCCAAGCCCAACAAGACCAACCGCGCGGCTATGGCCAAAGAGCTAAAAGTCGATAGCCGCCCCGCAAATGCAGCGATCAGCTTGCTTGGCGAGCATGACGAAGTGCAAGACGCGCTGCTCAATGCCGGCGCTGCCCAGCAAGCCTATGGCCGCATCGTGTTGGAAGAGGCGCGCAAAGCCTTCCCAGACCAATGGGCAGACCTGCGCCCCCGCCTGCCAACGCTGGCCAGTTGGGTCGGCTACGATCTTGATGGCCGCACCGATATTCACTGGTCGCAATCCATCACTTTCCGTCTGGCCGAAAAAGCCACCCAGATGGCCCGCTACTCGCGACGCATCGAAGATATCACGGGCGACAAGCACGGCCCCGCAGAACTGCAAGACATCGCCTTGCTACTCCGTCAGGCGGCCTCAGAAACCGATGGCCATGCCCGCATGTTCGCCGCTGACCTCTCAAACCCACGCACACTTATCCAAGCCGCCAATGCGCTGACAGAAGACAACCGCGCCAAGATCCTCAACATCTCAGAGATCACCAGCCAGATCGAACCACTACTGGACGCATGCAATGACGAGATGAAGGCCGAACTGATCGTCCTGCTCAGCGAGATGAAGGCGCTCCAACTCGGCACCGCCCGCATCCACCTACGGGTCAATGCCGCTCAGATACGCACAGTCATCAATCGCGACTTAGGTCTGGAAACCGAAGACCGCGAAATGGGTCGCCTCGCCTTGGCCGCGCTCGCTAAGAAAGCCACCACGTCGAAACCCATCGCCATCAATTTCGCTGATTTGTTCCAAGAACAATCCACCGCGCGCCGTCAATTCATGATGTGCGCCCAAATCTTCAAACACATTGATAGCGGCTCAGACATTCGCTTCCTTATCGCCGAGAGTGAAAACCCCGCCACGGTAATGGGCGCGCTGTATCTTGCTCGCCAATATGGCGTAGCCGACCAGCTCGACATCTCACCGCTATTTGAAACCCCTGAAGCGCTGGAAACCGGTGGCCGCTTCATCGAACGTCTGCTCGAAGAGAAAGAGTTCGTCAGCTATATCCGCCAACGCGGCTATCTATCAGTGCAGCTCGGCTTCTCCGATGCCGGACGTTTCATCGGGCAAGTCGCCGCAGACATGGCGATCGAGCGCATCCACAATCTCATCGCGCGCGCCATCTACAAAAAGGGCGAAAAGGTCGATCTGCTCATCTTCAACACGCATGGCGAAAGCATGGGTCGGGGCGCATGGCCGGGTAATTTCCGTCAGCGTTTCGATCATCTGCTCACCCCGTGGACGCGTATGGGCGCGCGTCAGAGGGGGCTGAAGCTACGCCATGAGGTCAGTTTTCAGGGCGGCGATGGCTTCCTGCATTACGCCACGCCTGAACTGGCCGAAACCACCCACGCCGCCTATTGCGCGCACATGTTGTCCGAGCCTCCAGAGACAGCCAAGACCGATCCCTTCTACACCCGAACAGATCTGGTCTGGGATTTCTATCGCGCCCTCAGAAAGTGGCATGAAGGCCTATTCGTCAGCCCCAATTATGGACGTTTGCTCGACGCGTTCTCAAATTCGCTCACCGTGAAAGCAGGATCACGACAGAAACGCCGCAAAGCGGGTCCGTCCGGCCCAAGCGGTCCGCGCGCCCTCCGCGCCATCTCTCACAATGCGACGCTGCAACAACTCGGCCTGCCGGCAAACACTGCTGCAGGTATCGGCTCGTCCCTCCAGCGCGAAATGGAACGCCTCGTCCATCTCATTGATGCCAGCCCACGTATGCGCAGCCTCATCTATCTGGCGCTCAACGCCCGTATGCTCACCTCACTGCCCGCATTGCGTGGCTATGCTCGCGTCTATGATCCCAGCATCTGGATCGCGCAGGGGCACAATGCGCCGCCACAACAGGCCGCAGCCTATCGGTCCGTTTACTACACGCTACGCGATGACGAGACATTCATTGCGCTGGACCGGATTGCCAATGCCATGTCGATTGATCTGGTCAAATTTGACAGGCTGTTGGCCCAGCTTGATGATGCACCATCGGTCTCGGAACGTCACGAATCCCGCCTCGGGCTTCACGTGCTTCATGCGGCCCGTCAGGCACTGATGATGAAGGCGCTCTCGCTGGTGGCCAGCTTGCCGCGCATCTCCGAACGCCATGACGCCAGCACACGCGACATTGTCAGCATGGTATCGGAATTGCGGATTACGGAAACAGTTGCGCTCCTGACAGACATCTTCCCTTGCGCCGATGAAACCACCGCCACCTTTGATGAACTGACCGAAATCGCCAGCACATCAACGCCGGGCGCCAGCTATGGTTATGAGAAGATACACCGCGATGTGATTGAACCGCTCGACGAAATCGGCGGCCAGCTCCATGCGATCAGTCTGGCAATCACACATGCCTATGGCGCGTTTGGTTAGCCTCAGGCTTTACGTTGTTGCGGCACGTCCATTTCCTTGACCACTTCGCTTAGCGGGCGCGGGCGGCTGATCAGATAGCCTTGCAACTCGGTGCATTGCGCTGCGATGAGTCGCTGGGCCTGCTCTTCTGTCTCGACACCCTCGGCCACCACCGGAATGGACAGATTTTGCCCAAGGCGCAAAATGGCATCAATCACGGCATAGGCCTTCTTATCGCTGCTCATCAGTGAAACGAAGGACCGGTCAATCTTGATACGGTCGAATGGAAATTGCTGCACAAACCGCATGGATGAATAGCCGGTCCCGAAATCGTCCAGCGCGATTTGCACGCCCAAACGGCTCAAACGCTCTAACACAGTGGTCGCAACATGCGTGTTCTGGATAAGAGCCGTTTCAGTAATCTCGAGTTCCAATCGCTTAGGCGACAGCCCACTTTTGCGCAACACATCCCGAACGGACGCATACAGAGCAGGATCCAAAAACTGACGAGCTGACAAATTGACCGATACAGAAATATGAGATGGCCAAGAGGCTGCATCCATACAGGCCTGACGAAGGGTCCATTTGCCAATTTCTTGAATCACTGGCCCCTCTTCAGCCACTTCAATAAACTCTTTAGGGGACACCATGCCATGCCCAGGTCGGTTCCAGCGAATAAGCGCTTCATAGCCAATCGTATCGCGTGATATCGCGCAGACTTTCGGCTGGTAATACAGCTCGAACTCTTCGCGATCGACCGCTTGCACTAGGGCTAAGTCAAGACTCCGGCGGGTCTCATTTTGTGCATGTAATTCATCATCATACTCACGCACACAAAACCGCCCACTGCGTTTCGCCGCATAAAGCGCGCGGTCAGCCGATTTCAAAAGGGTCTCGATGGTGTCACCCTTACGATTAGCAAAAGCCACACCAACGCTTAGGCCACAATCAATAGAAATAGATCCATAACTTACAGGCAAAATCATCGCGTCGACACACGCCTGCGCGCGCGCCATAACCGAAGCGCGCCCCTCATCAGAACAGATCAAAATCGCAAACTCGTCGCCTCCCAGCCGAGCCACCATCTGATCCGGACCAAATATCTGGGAAAGGCGTCTAGCAACTTCGATCAACACAGTGTCGCCAGCAGCATGGCCATATTGGTCATTAATGTCTTTAAATTCATCAAGATCGATAAGAAGCACACTAACATCTTCTGAGTCAGCCCATCCACTTCTCAATAACTTGCCCAGTGCCCGTTGGTATGACGTCCGATTGCACAATCCAGTAAGATGGTCGTTGAACGCCAGATTTCGAATATGTTTATCGCGTTTCATTCGCTCGCGCAGATCCACGACACTCGCAACAATCATTGTTTCACGACCAGTTCGGATCGAGCGCAATTGCACGTCCACGGGAACATCGCCATCCCCAGTCTTCAAAATATGATCGTTAAAATTCTTACGTTCACCGGCCAAAGGAATGTCATTTTGTAAAATCCCCAACAAATCGGTCAGGCTACGGCCTACAATCTGCGTCCGTGCGTCACCCAAAATACGTTCCGCATTGCTGTTCAATTCAACAACTCTTAGGCTTCTATTCGCAACTAAAATCACTTCAGACACAGCTTCAGCCAAAAGACTCAATCGCATCTTTTCGCGCGATCGCATTTGTGTCAGGAGCGAATCTAAACCGGATGCAAACGCAGCGGCGATCAAAATTAGCGCCATGCCCCCTAAAATAAGATATGTCATCATTTCAGATGATAGGGTCCAATAACTCGCAGTCAGATCTCTAATAGGAATGATCGTCAAACCCGCCATTCCTGTAAAATGCAGCCCGACAATTCCAAGAATAACGCAAACGGCACCTATCACATATTTCCATATCGATTTAATCAGTATGCCAAACCAAGCTGCCAGCCACATGGCTGCAACCAGCACAGCGAGTGACGCGACAACAAATCTCCAATCATGTTCCAGCAACGCATTTTGTTTCACAGCTGTAAGGCCGTAATAATGCATACTGCCGGTCGACGCAGCTGCAAGAAATGTACTGAATACACACCCTGCAATCCGTTTATTGTTTATGAGAATCAAACCCGTAATCGAGAATCCAATTACAGCGATCACCGCCGAAATACCGGTAACCATGCCATCATAATCAACGGTAAACCCCGTCCGCAAACCCAGCATAGCCATAAAATGGGTGGCCCAGATACCCAGTCCCATCACGGCCCCGCCAAGTCCGGCCCAGATCATTCTGGCACTTGATTTTCTGGACACCTGCCCGCGATGCATCACCAAAGCCGAACTGAAAGCGCCTATAACGCAAATTACCAATGCCATTATCACATGCGCCGTAGAGTGCTGATCTGTGAGGCAGGAAATTACTCGGTTCATCAATGGGTCTTTCAGAAATCTCTAGTGATAATATGCCTGAGAAGAGTTTCCGTTCAGTCTGGATGCCTTTAGAAATTTCGAGAAGCCGTTAACATTTTCAGCTTGAGTTGCCGCGTTCTGATGCGGTTTTTGTCCGACTTTTCCCAACGTCACATCTTGCTGCCCTCATCCCGACAGGCAATCCTCCCTTATTATTACAAAAGGATCCGTCATTATGGCTGAAGCATACATCATCGACGCCGTGCGCACTCCGCGTGGTATTGGCAAACAGGGCAAAGGCGCCCTTGCACACATTCACCCGCAACAGCTCTCAGCAACCGTGCTGAAAGCGCTGAAAGACCGCAATAACCTAGACACAGCAACCGTGGATGACATCATCTGGGGTACGAGCACCCAACGCGGTGCACAAGGCGCAGACATGGGCCGTATGGCGGCACTCGATGCAGACTATGACGTGAAGGCCTCCGGCGTCACACTAGACCGTTTCTGTGGATCAGGCATCACAACTGTGGCCCTCGGCGCGGCGCAAGTCATGTCCGGCATGGAAGATTGCGTCATTGCGGGCGGTTGCGAAATGATGAGCTACACGGCGGCCATTGCAGACCCGAACACACCGCCCATGCTGGACGGCGGCAACCTTCGCCTACGCGAAAAACATCCGCAATCTCAACAAGGCGTTTGTGCCGATGCGATCGCCTCTTTAGAAGGCATTGACCGCGAAGCGGTTGATCAACTCGCAGTGGTCAGCCAGCAACGCGCTGACCGGGCCATCAAAGAAGGCCGCTTCGATAAATCAGTCGTGCCAGTTTACAATGAAGATGGCAGCCTCGCTCTCGACAAAGAAGAATTTCCACGTCCACAAACGACAATGGAAAGCCTCGCGGGTCTTAAAACCGTGTTCGACATGTGGGCAACCATTCCGGTGGACGACAAAGGCACAACGTATGGCAACCTCGTCACCTCCAAATACCCACAACTAAAAGATGGCGGCCTGAAGCATGTTCACCATGCTGGTAACTCATCAGGCGTCGTTGACGGCGCGGCGGCTATCCTTCTGACGTCCAAAGAATATGCTGACAAGAATGGCCTCAAACCTCGCGCTCGTATTGTCGCAACAGCAAATATGGGTGACTGCCCAACGCTGATGCTCAACGCACCTGTTGCGGCCGCCAAGAAAGTGCTCGCAAAAGCCGGCATGACGACAGAAGATATCGACGTTTATGAAATCAACGAAGCGTTCTCAGTTGTTGCGGAGAAATTCATCCGGGATCTGAAACTCGACCGTGAAAAAGTAAACATCAATGGCGGCGCAATGGCGCTTGGCCACCCCATCGGCGCAACCGGCTCAATCCTCATCGGCACAGCCCTAGATGAGCTTGAGCGCTCAGGCGGCAAATACGGTCTTGTGACAATGTGTGCCGCGGGCGGCATGGCCCCGGCCATCATCATTGAACGTTTGGATAGCTAACTCCTCCTCATTGGCTCTTCAAATGAAAGGCCCTGCGACAGATATCGCAGGGCCTTTTTTTTAATTTAAAGGAGACCTGCGCTCTTTAAGGGCTCACAATATCAAACGGAGCGCCTCCGGCCCGGTCCTCAAGGCTGGAAAGCAAATTCCCCAGCGCCTCGCCATCTCCTGACACCGACAAGGCTTTCGCCGCGATCAACTGCTCGGGCGTGCGCCCCTGAACCAACATGCCCAGCAAAGCAAGACGCGGCATCGTTAGTGTAGCATCCGCCTCAGAATCATTGCCGTTGCGCTGCACCAATACGCTATTCTTAAGCGAGATGTTGAACGCCTCATTGCGCTCAGGGAAACGCAAATTCAGCGAAATATCCTTACCCGCCGCACGCACGGGGTCGACTTTAATCGCGATCAATTCCAACAGATCCGTCGTATCAACTGCTGCGATCATATCAGGCGACTGGGTTGAGATGGTGACAGCATCCGGCATTGCCCGCGCTTCCTTTGCACCCATCAAATACATGTTTCGCCACAGCATCCCTTCAGCCTGATACGCCATCTGCTCGAATGATTGCGCCAGCACCTCTCGCGCCGCAACGTTCTTCTCGTCCGCAAACACTACGCGGTTCGCCAACTCTGCGGCCCAACGATAATCACCTTCGTTATAGGCCTTTCGCGCCAGCTTCACCGCCTTGTCCGCACCGCCCAATGCCTCAACATAACGCGCGCCAGCATCCTCCGGCGGCAGAGGGTTTAGATTGGTCGGATTGCCATCATACCACCCCAGATAACGCTGATAGACCGCTTTGGAATTATGGCTCATCGTGCCGTAATAGCCGCGATTGTACCATTTCGCTGCGAGAGACTCTGGCAGCGCAATCTGCTCAGCAATCTCCATTTCCGTCAGCCCCTGATTCATCAGGCGCACAGATTGATCGTGTAAATACTTATACGCATCGCGATGGCTGGAGATGAACTCATTGATATCTTCCTCGCCCCAACGCGGCCAGCCATGAGAGTTGAACAGCACTTGCGCATCACCCCCAAACAAGACTTGCGACTCCGTCAAATAATGCGCCCAAACCTGCGCATCACGCACCAACGCGCCACGCGGGGTCAGCACATTGTGCATGGTGACATTCGCATTCTCAGCAAGACACAATGCGCGCTTGCCGGGCAGATAGAAGTTCATCTCAGCAGGCGCTTCAGCACCCGGGGTCACCTGAAAAACGAAATCCACACCATCAAGTGTCATCCGCTCACCTGTGCGGGTAATCGTATGTGAAGGCGGCAGCAACCGAATGGATCCGACAGACAATTGTGTCCCAATCCCGGACCCGGCAATGCCCAACGGCCCGGGCGTCAAATCCCGACCAAACTGATACGTAGACCGACGGGTCATCGCAGGCCCCGCAATAATATTCTCACTCACAGAATGCTCAAGAAAGCCTTCAGGGGCCAGCACTTTCACACGTCCCGATTCGACATCATCAACGCTGACAATCCCCTTGGCGCCACCAAAATGATCGGCATGGCTATGTGTGTAGATCACCGCATGAATTGGCTTGTCGCCCAATTGCGCTTTCACCAACCCCATCGCAGCGGCAGCTGTTTCTGTTGAAAGCAAAGGGTCAATCACGATGTAACCCGTCTCGCCCTCAATCACGCTCATCACAGAAAGATCAAATCCGCGCACCTGATAAATGCCATCAGAAACTTCGTACAAGCCGTGTTTTTTGATCAGCTTCAGATGACGCCACAGGCTCGGATTGACAGTATCCGGCGCATCTCCTGTTGCAAAATCGAACGCAGACAAGTCAATGACCACGCTCCCATCATCCTTGCGAATAACAGGGTCGTCCAATGTCGCGATAAAGCCGCGCGAAGACAATTCCTCATCTTCCACATCATCCCATGGCAGTGTTTCTGAATAGGCCGCATTGGCAACGCGCGTATATTCACTCGCACCTCCAACCACAGCATTTGCGTCCAAGCTCTCAGTGCTCGGCAAATACTGACACGCCGCCAAAGCTGCGGCCGCACCAAATCCCAATACATGTTTCAGCATTAAACATCCTCCCAGATCAGACCTTTTGCCTGATTTTATAGGAGTATAATCTGAACCGAGCGTCTCGAGAACGCCAGAGCTTACGTCGCGGCGATCACTGTTTCACAGTTTCTCCGCGTTCACATTTCTGCGTATCGGATCAATCACGCAATCAAAGGGTTAGTTCGGGCGCGTGTCGCTTTCGTCGCCCGCCCAGAAGCGTTTTATGCGACCCAGAAAGCCCTCGCTTTCAGGGTGACAATCAGCGCCTGTGCATTCACAAAACTCACGCAGCAATTCTTTCTGGCGCGTCGTCAGGTTGCGCGGCGTCTCCACAAACATCTCCACGAACAAATCACCTGTCTGACCAGATGATCGCACTGTCGGCATACCTTTGCCGCGAAGGCGCAGTTTGCGCCCGGTTTGCGCACCATCTGGAATAGATACGCGCGCACGTCCGCCATCAATTGTCGGAATCTCGATTTCCCCGCCCAGCGCCGCTGTCGCCATCGGCACAGGGGCACGACAATACAAGTTTGGTCCATCGCGCTCAAAAATATCATGCTCAACAACGTCTACGAAGATGTAGAGATCACCCTTCGGTCCACCCGCGCTGCCAGCTTCGCCTTCACCGGACAACCGAATTCTCATGCCGCTTTCAACACCGGCCGGAATTTTCACAGACAGTTCGCGCTCTTCACGCACTTGGCCTGCGCCACCACAATCGCGGCAAGGTTTCTTGATAACTTTGCCCCGGCCCTGACAGTGCGGACAGGTGCGTTCCATCTGGAAAAATCCTTGCTGCGTCCGCACACGGCCTTGGCCTGCACACGTCGCGCACGTGTCGACGCTGCTTCCCGGCGCCGCGCCACTGCCTTCACAAGGGCTACACGTCACCGCTTGAGGCACTTGAATTTTCTCATCCTTGCCGAAGAAAGACTCCTCAAGCGTGATTTCGAGATCATAACGTAAATCGGCGCCGCGTTCCGGGCCGCCGCGTCTACGACCTCCCATACCGCCGCCGCCAAACACTTGGCTGAATAGATCTTGGAAAATGTCTTCAGGGTTCCCGCCACCGCCGAATGGGTTTCCGCCACCGCCACCCATTCCGCCTTCAAAGGCGTTGTGGCCATATTGATCATAGGCCGCGCGCTTCTGCTCGTCAGAAAGGATCGCATAGGCCTCTCCGACTTCTTTGAAGCGCTCTTCAGCCTCGTCATCCCCGGCATTTTGGTCGGGGTGATATTTCATCGCAAGTTTACGATAGGCCGACTTCAGCTGTTTCGCGTCCACATCGCGGCTCACGCCCAAAACTTCGTAATAGTCGCGTTTGCTCATCAGAAATTCGCCATCATAGTGTTAAGGACCCACATTGCGCATCACATGGGGCTTATCTGGCCGTCCTGCAACCCGATTCGTGTGTGATTAACTGCCACCCACTGAAAATTCGACCGGGCCTTTCTCAACCACTTCAGCGCCACTCGCGCGAATCTCACTCACGGCAAGGCCTCTTTCCGACGTGCCATCAATACGAAAACGGAACAATCCATTCACGCCCATAAAGCCATCTGGGTTCGTGACGCCATTGTAACGGAGGTTATCGTCCCCGGCGAGCAAAATAGACAAAGCCGCAGCATCATAGGCTGACGAGGCCAAATCTGACGGTGCGCGACCATAAATTCGGCGATAATCAGCGATAAACGCCTCTTTCATCTCTGGATCCGTAGACGCAAACAGGCCGCCCTGGAGCGTTGGCTCCCGCCATACAGACTCATCATTCCAAAGGCTAGTGCCGAGCAATTTGATGCGGCGCAGATCGACGCCATTATAGGGCAATAGCGGCGCGACTGAGAGCAAAGAGATACCGCGCTCGGGGATCATCACGGCGACACGGCCCGGCGCTCTCGCGCTTGCCGCTTTCACAATCGATGCAATATCTCGTGCCTCGGCAGAGGCGCCATTGCTCGAATCATAGAAACGCGAGCCGATCATCTCGCCGCCCGTGCGAGAGGCTTCAAATCTCATAGCGGCTTCAACTTGGCGACCATAATCGTTGTTTGGGCCCAGAAATGCATAAGACTGCACGCCTTTGCTCGCGGCATATTGCATGACACGGCGCACTTCTTCTTCCGGCAACACAGACGACAGATACGCCCCGCCACCAGCGGCAGAACGATCATTAGAAAATGCGATAATCGGAATATTGTCTTGGTTTAGCACTTCGCGCACCGGCTTTACGTTTGCACCAAACAGCGGCCCCAGCACAATGTCTGCGCCCTCGCTACGGGCCTCATCAGCCCGCGCCTCAGCCACAGAGGGTTTCCCGGCCGTGTCTTTTGGGATGATCAGGAAGTCATCACCTGCATATTCAAACAAGGCCAGCTCAATACCGGCAAGCATTGCTTCAGCCTCAGACCGCACCCGCGCATTTGGGTGCGAGAATGGCAGCAAAACAGCGGCGCGCGTAACATCTCTATCAGCCATAAAGCTCGGGGTCACAGCGCCAGCATGGCTATCATGCGCTGGTTCCAACGGATCAACCTCACCGACCTCAACGCCACTATCGGGATTGGTTTGCTCCCCACCGGTCATCGGATCAACGCGCGGATCACCAGATCCAACTTGCACTGGCGGTCTGGCGGGCGCTGTGGCACAAGCCGTCGCCAGAAGCAGTGATGCCAATACAAGGCTTGGCGCTTTGATCACTTTAAGCAATGGGTGCAACAATGTCGTCTCCTGATCCTACTAATGGCCCGTCGATTCGCGCCTCGCGCGACTCTACGAGCACTGGGCTGACCGAGCAACCGCTCAAAGCGCTTGAGCCCGGCCTCTATGTGATTTCCACACCCATCGGCAATCTGCGCGATATCACCCTGCGCGCGTTAGACGTGCTGGGGGCTGCCGAAGAGGTCCTCGCTGAAGACACACGTGTGGCTGGCAAGCTCATGTCTGCTTATGGGCTTAAACCCCGCCTAAGCCCTTACCATGACCATAATGGGGCAGACCGCAGACCCGGCCTGATAAAACGCCTGCAAGAAGGTGCCATCATCGCCCTCATCTCCGACGCAGGCACGCCACTTGTCTCCGATCCGGGCTGGAAACTGGCCCATGAAGCGGCAAAAGCGGGTGTAAATATCGTCCCGGTGCCCGGCGCATCTGCCATGCTCGCAGGTCTTGTTGCCAGCGGCCTGCCGTCTGACAAATTCATGTTTGCGGGCTTTCTACCTGCCAAAACTGCCGCGCGGCGCACCGCACTCAAAGCGCTTAAAGACGTGCCTGGCACGCTCATCTTCTATGAATCGGGCCCTCGTCTTGCCAGCACTATAGGCGATATGGCCGAAGAACTGGGCGATCGTGACGTTGCCGTGGCCCGCGAATTGACCAAACTGTTTGAAGAAACACGGCGCGGCACGCTCCAGCAAATGGCCCGCCATTACGCAGAGAAGGGCGCGCCAAAAGGCGAAATCGTCGTTCTCGTCGGCCCGCCGCAAGAGCAAGCCATTACACCAGAACAAATTGACGCTGCGCTACGCGATGCCCTCGCCGACCAGCCGACCAAATCAGCCGCCAATGCAGTGGCTGCAGCGCTGGGCCTGCCAAAGCGTGACGTCTACCAACGTGCCCTGAAACTCAAATCCGATGGCTGATCCAGCCCGTAAACGCGCAGAACAGCGTGGGCGGCGGTCTGAAACCTTCGCCGCACTCTTCCTGCGCCTGAAGGGCTACAAAATCCTCGAAATGCGGGCCAAAACGCCGCTCGGCGAAGTGGACATCATCGCTCAGCGTGGTCGCGTCATCTGCTTCATTGAGGTCAAAGCACGCAAAACACGCGACAACGCTGCCCATGCCGTCCCGCCACACAACTGGCAACGCATCGGCCAAGCCGCTGATTTCTGGATGAAACGTCGCCAACAATATGCTGATTATGGCTGGCGATATGACCTGATCGCGATTGGCCAACGCCAATGGCCGCTGCACATAACAGACGCATGGCGACCCGGCGATTAAGCGCAAAAAATGCGCGCCACCCCCATCGCCTTCACCCTGCCGTAATCTTCTTGAATATACAGTGCAGCATCAAGGCAAATGCATCAGACGGGCTGACCCAACAAAATGGCCACCAAAAAGACACCTCCAAAGGCAAAGAAAACGCCTGCGACAGCCGCAGCAAAAGGCAAAACCACCAAAAAGTCTGTCCCCGCGCCCGCACCTTCATGGCGCAAGAAAACCATCAAATATGGCGGTTTATCCTTGCTCGTACTGCTCGTTATTGGCGGGGGGTTTGGCCTCTGGAAATGGCGTTCGCTCTATTCTGGCATGCCGACCCTTCCGGCAACTGAAGACCTTTGGGCGGCCCACCGCGAACCCGCAATCGAGTTTCTTGACCGCGAAGGCAACACGCTCGCCGTGCGTGGCCCCCGCTATGGCCGCGCTACATCTGTTGCCGTGCTACCGCCCTACGTCTCCCAAGCTTTCATCGCAGCCGAAGACAAACGCTTCTACGAGCATGACGGCGCAGATGAAGCCGCCATTGCCCGCGCCGTCTGGTCGAATGCCCGCGCAGGTGAAACCGTCTCGGGCGCCTCCACCCTCACCCAGCAACTTATCAAAAACCTCGTCCTCGACAGTCGCCAGACCATGCGCCGCAAAGCCCAAGAGATGAAGCTTGCCCGCCAGCTCGAAAAACAGCTCAGCAAAGACGAGATCCTCACCCTCTACATCAACCGCGTCTATTTCGGCGCTGGCCTTTACGGTATCGATGCGGCCAGCCGTTTCTATTTCGGCAAACCGCCCGAGCAGCTCACCCTGTCAGAAGCCACCGTGCTTGCAGCGCTGCCCAAAGCGCCGTCAAAATTGAACTTGCGTGACAACCTCAAAGGCGCGCGTGATCGGCAAGATTACGTGCTGGCACAAATGGTAGAGCTTGGCTTTGCCTCACAAGCGGAAGCAGATGCGGCGCAGGCAGAAGACATCACGATTATTGATGCACCAACCTATGATTCACAACTAGGCTATGTCCTCGATATCGCCGCTGAACGGGTCAAAGAAATGGTGCCCGATGCCCCCGGCGATCTGGTCATCACTGTCTCCATAGATGTCGCGCTTCAAGAGCAAATTCGCGCGGCGCTAACAAGCCGTATAGAGACAGAAGGAAAAGACCTCAAAGCCAGTCAAATTTCTGCGCTCGTGCTTGGCAAAGATGGCCGCACAGTCGCCATGCTTGGCGGCATGGACTATACCCAATCCAACTATAACCGCGTCACCCAGTCAAAACGCCAGCCCGGCTCCAGCTTTAAACCGTTCGTCTTCGCCACCGCGTTAGAAAAAGGCTGGTCGCCCTATGATGTCATGTTCGACGAGCCTGTCACAATCGGCAAATGGCAACCTGAAAATTACGGCGGCGGCTTCCTCGGTCCGATGACGTTAAGCGAAGCCATGGCCCGTTCCACCAACACGGTCGCGGCCCAATTGGCACAGGAAATCGGCGTCCAGAACGTCGTCACACTGGCGCGCCGCATTGGCATCTCCAGCAAGCTCGAACCCTTCCCCTCACTTGCCCTTGGCAGCCAAGAAGTCACCATGTGGGAAATCGTGCGCGCCTTCGGGGCTTTCCAATCCGGCGGCTATCGCATGGACCCTTACCTTATCGAGAAGGTCGAGGACTCGCGCGGCACACTCATCTACACAAAGCCGAGCTTTGACAGAGACCGCGTGCTGCGCGAGAGCGTCGCCTACCAAACCAACGCCATGATGGCCCGGGTCGTTGATTCCAGCATGGGCACAGGCGGGCGCGCAAAGATCAAACGCTGGACGGTCGCAGGCAAAACCGGCACCTCGCAAGACTGGCGCGACGCATGGTTTGTCGGCTTCACCTCGGCCTATGTCGGCGGTGTCTGGGTCGGCAATGATGATGACAGCCCGATGAACAAAGTCTCCGGCGGCGGTCTGCCATCTGATCTGTGGTCTGACATGATGGAAATCGTCCATTCCGGCCAACCACCCGAACCCCTCAAAGGCGTCACCGGCAACCTCGCCTTCAGCCAAGCCGCCGAATCCCGCATCACCTTCTACCGCGGCATGGCCATGGCGTTTAACGCGGCGGCGGAAGATTAGGGGAAGCTCGTGAGCAATAAATACCCAAATCTACAAGCGCGCCAAAAACGGTTCACCGCAAACATCCCACGGTCATATCAACTTTCGTCTGGCGTTTTCATTCAGCAAGACCTTTTTCAAGCAACACGATTTGTAGTATTTGATACCGACTATCCCGAGTATCCTGTAGCCACTCATGGCGGCACGCTTTTACTAATACGAAGGAACAACAGACTATTCGGTCTGACCACACTTCACGGGTTTGGGAAAGGCGATGAGCAATTCCCATTCCATAACTTGAAAGTGCATTCCCGACACTCGGAACCAATCGGCGAGAAACTCAAGCTGAAGACTCTAAAGTTTCCGGATCTCTCGGCCCCGCGATTTGAAGAAATATCTGAGCTAGGAGACTTGGTAATTGTAGAATATGTAGACTTTCAGTGGTCAGACATTGAAGCATTTGTATGGGATACCAATACTTTCTGCGGCGCAAGAAAAACGGATAGAGTAATCGTTGTTGGCTACTTAAAGGACCGCAGCACCATTGATACTGATGACCACGGACATTTCTCCATAGGCACGCAACCATGCAGAATCGATTTGGATTTTATTGGCTGGCTCTCGGACAACGATGTTATGCAATCAGCTCAAATGCGACTGCCTGATGACGCCACATCGGAAATTGGAAATTTATCTGGTCTTAGCGGCGCACCAATTTTTAACCACACCCAAAACGGAGTGTGCGGAATGGTAATTCGAGCGGGTATAAGTCAGGATAACTTGGCCAATGTTCATTTTCTGAATGCGCAACTAATCGATTATCTGCTCGAAAAGTTCGACGATGACACTCTCGATTTGAAAATCGTCACGTCATCCCCGACCGCGTAACTGTCTGAGGGCCACCTCTGGACGGTGCGGCGCGTTAGGCTGGGTCTATTTCGATAGGATATTGCGCAGTGCTGCGCCCCATCGCCCAAGATCATGCTTTCAGAGATGGGGCCCCAGATGGCTTTGCCATCGAGGATGACGCGCGGTGCAAGTTGGGAATCGAAGCTACCCCACTTCCACAAACGCGGTTTTACCCCTAAAGCCACCGGCATGGATGATATTGTATTTCAAACGCTCAATCTGGCGCTCGAGGATGGCGCGGTTTCGCTGCCTGCGGATGGCCCTGTCTTGTTCTTGCGCGCGGCCTTGTCGCCCTTTTTGACGCAGCTACCGCGTGATCGCGTTGTCTGCCATCAATCGTTCAAGCCGGACCATGATGCGCTGAAGGCGGCGGGCTATAATGTGCTCGCGCCCGATGAGACGGATTTGCCCGCCG
>JBOEGK010000002.1:0-45390 GCA_050633385.1 Hyphomonas sp. | reverse complement strand
ATAAGGTCGAGCGTGTGGCCGCTTTGGCGCGGGAGATTGCGCCGAAGGTTGGCGCTGAGCCTGACTTGGCCGAGCGCGCGGCGCGATTGGCGAAGGCTGATCTTGTGTCTGAAATGGTTGGGGAATTCCCTGAACTACAGGGCGTGATGGGGCGTTACTATGCGATTGAAGCAGGGGAACCCGCTGCTGTCGCCGATGCGATCCGCGACCATTATAAGCCGCAAGGGCCGAGTGATGCGGTGCCGACCGAGCCTGTGAGTATTGCTGTGGCGCTGGCCGACAAGCTGGATACGCTGGTCGGCTTCTGGGCGATTGATGAGAAACCGACAGGCTCGAAAGACCCGTTCGCGCTGCGCCGTGCGGCGCTGGGTGTGGTGCGGATTGTAACAACAAATAATAGCCGTCTGCATTTGATGGACTGTGTTTCCAAAGCTGACCATCAGCATGCGAAAGCACAACGTGGTCTGACGGGGCCGCTACCTTTTGACGAAGGTGGATATGGGTCCGACATCCTTTCCTTCTTCGCAGACCGTCTCAAGCAAGTGTTGCGCGACCAAGGCCAGCGGCATGATTTGATCGATGCTGTGTTTGCGCTCGGTGAGGATGATCTTGTTTTGATTACGCGGCGGGTCGAGGCGCTGGGCGCGTTTCTAGAGAGCGATGATGGCGCGACGCTGCTGGAAGGGTATAAACGGGCGGCGAACATTTTGCGCGCCGAGGAGAAGAAGGGCGCTTTGCCTGATGAACTTTCCGTGGATGCCAAACTGATCGCCAAAGGACCAGAAGAAGAGCAGGCTTTGCATGCGGCGTTGACCAAGGCGCGCGCCGCTGTCTCGCCCGCGCTGCAGGCGGAAGAATTTGGCAAGGCGATGGGTGAACTCGCCGGGCTTCGCGGGCCGGTCTATGCGTTTTTTGATTCGGTTATGGTCAATGATGATGACCCAGCGGTGCGCGCAAATCGACTCGCTTTGCTCGATGAGGTTCGCAGCACGCTATGCGAGGTTGCAGACTTCTCGAAGATCGAAGGTTAGGTCGTAAGTTGTGTTCCATTTTGGAACAATTATGCCTGTCGATTGAGGGCAAGTGTGTGATTTGGGCAAGATTTGCTCTAAAAACAGATTTGTCGCGCCTTTAAAGCGCAAAGCTGCCTAGTATTTTACATTGCGATGCAGCATAGGTCTTGCAAAGTTTGCGGAAACGCGCCCGGCGCACAATCGAATTTTAAAAGGACGAATTTCATGGGTGAAGCAGCGGTGAATCACGCAGAGGAAACTTGGGTCTACGCATTCGGGGGCGGCACCGCCGATGGCGACGCTTCGATGAAGAACCTTCTCGGCGGTAAAGGGGCCAACCTTGCTGAAATGGCCAAGCTTGGCTTGCCGGTTCCTCCCGGATTTACAATGTCTACTGCTGTTTGCACGGCATATTACGAATTGGAACGGAATTATCCTGCCAATTTGGCCGCGCAAGTCGATGCCGCGCTTGAAAAGCTCGAGCAACAGACTGGTAAAGGCTTTGGTGACCCGAAAGACCCGCTAATGGTGTCTGTTCGGTCCGGCGCACGGGCCTCAATGCCCGGCATGATGGACACTGTGTTGAACCTTGGCCTGAACGAAACCTCTGTTTTGGGCCTCGCCGCCAAAGCTGGTGAGCGTTTCGCCTATGATAGTTATCGCCGCTTCATTCAAATGTATTCCAATGTTGTGCTCGGCCTGCGCCATGACACGTTTGAGCATTTGCTGGACGATTATAAAGAGCGCCAGGGCTATGAACTCGATACAGAGATGACGGCTGAGGATTGGAAAGCCCTCATTGTACAGTATAAAGCCGCTGTTCAGAAAGAGATGGGTAAGCCCTTCCCGGAAGATCCGCGCGAACAGCTTTGGGGCGCGATCACAGCCGTTTTCGGTAGCTGGATGAATGACCGGGCGATCCTATATCGCAAACTGAATGATATTCCGCAGGAATGGGGCACGGCGGTCAACGTGCAGGCCATGGTGTTCGGGAATATGGGCGAGACATCTGCGACAGGTGTTGCGTTTACACGCGACCCGTCGAATGGCGATCCGATTTTCTATGGTGAGTTCCTCATCAATGCTCAGGGCGAAGACGTTGTGGCGGGTATTCGTACACCGGCACCAATTTCGCGTGAACGCGCTGATAAGCTAGGTTCTGATGAGGCACCGCTCGAAGAAGCCATGCCGCAGGTTTACAAGGAACTGCGTGATGTCGCCGCGACGCTGGAACGTCATTATAAAGACATGCAGGATCTTGAGTTCACTGTTGAGGACAACAAGCTTTACATGCTGCAAACCCGTACGGGGAAGCGCACGGCAGCTGCGGCGCTTAAGATCGCTGTAGATATGGCATCTGAGGGTTTGATCACTGAGGAGGATGCGGTATTGCGCCTAGAGCCGTCCCAGCTTGATCAGTTGTTGCACCCAACGATTTCTGAAACCGCAAAACGCGACGTGCTTGTGCTTGGCTTGCCAGCCAGCCCGGGCGCAGCGGTGGGTAAAATTGTGTTTGATTCCGATGAGGCATGGCAACTCGCAGAGAAGGGCGAGGATGTTATTCTTGTTCGTGTAGAGACCAGCCCGGAAGATATTAAAGGCATGCACGCTGCGCGCGCGGTTGTGACAGCGCGGGGCGGCATGACCAGCCACGCGGCGGTTGTGGCGCGCGGCATGGGCCGGCCTTGTGTTTGTGGTGCCGGCACGTTGCAGATCGACGTTGAAAAAGGCGTTGTGCGGGTCGCTGGGCGCGAAATTGCCAAGGGTGAGGTGATCACTGTTGATGGTGCCGCGGGGCAAGTGCTCGTTGGCGCGGTTGATATGGTGCAGCCTGATCTTTCAGGAGACTTCGGTAAGCTTATGGGGTGGGCCGATAAGGTCCGTCGTCTGAAAATTCGCGCAAACGCTGAGACCCCACTTGATACGCGCACGGCGGTTGAGTTTGGCGCAGAAGGTGTTGGGCTTTGCCGGACGGAGCATATGTTCTTCGATGAAGAGCGAATTCCGCAGGTGCGGGCGATGATCTTGTCGAATGACGTCAAGGGACGCCGCGCTGCACTTGATAAATTGTTGCCGATGCAACGCAGTGATTTTGAAGAGATATTCCGTATTCTGGGTGAACGCCCAGCGACGATCCGTTTACTCGATCCTCCTTTGCATGAATTCCTGCCGCATACTGATGCGGATATGGAAGAGGTGGCGAAGGCATCTGGTGTTAGCTTGAGTGAGCTGAAGCGACGGGCAGGCGATCTACATGAGTCTAACCCAATGTTAGGCCATCGCGGGTGTCGTCTGGGGATTACTTATCCTGAAATCTATGAAATGCAGGCGCGAGCGATCTTTGAGGCAGCAGTGAATGTTGCGAAAGAGACGGGTCATAAGCCTGTGCCTGAGGTGATGATCCCGCTTGTTGCCACAGAGAAGGAACTTGAAATTCTCAAACGCGTCGTGGACGAGGCGGCCAAGGCTGTTATCGCCGAGACGGGTACCGAACTGGAGTATATGGTTGGTACTATGATTGAGCTGCCGCGCGCTGCGTTGCAGGCCGATAAAATCGCTAATCAGGCAGAGTTCTTTAGCTTTGGCACGAATGATCTGACCCAAACAACGCTCGGTATTTCGCGCGATGATGCGGGCCGCTTCCTGAAAGTTTATGAAGATAAGGGTATTTATGAAAAAGACCCATTCGTGACGCTCGACCAAGAGGGAGTTGGTGAGTTGGTGAAGCTTGCTGCCGAGCGCGGTCGTAAGACGCGCCCGGGCATTAAATTGGGCATTTGCGGTGAGCATGGTGGCGACCCGGCGTCCGTAATTTTCTGCCATGATTCCGGTCTCGATTATGTCTCATGTTCTCCATATCGGGTGCCAATTGCGCGCCTCGCGGCGGCGCATGCGGCCCTGAAAGACTCTTAATACAGGGCGTTAGACCTTAGAATCGAACGATTAGGCGTGTTGTTTTTGTGCAACACGCCTTTTTTCTGGAAAAAGGGTTAACAGAACACGAATCTAGGAAACCGACATAGTTTCAAGGGGCTGTGGGTAAGGTTTGGTTAAGAATTTGTTGCGGCGCACAAGGGCGCTGTTTTTTCTCACAGAATTGTCACTATCAGATGGCCGCAAACCCTTGCTACTGACCATTCTGATCGTTTTAAGCCGTTTTATCGATTGGTAAATGCGGTTGTTTCGATCGCGATGGAAATTGGGTCATAACCGGATATAAGGGCGGAAAATATCGCCTAACCGGGGACTGGGAGCGGTGATGTTAAGTGTTCTTCAACCCCGTCGGGCGACTCTGTCGCCAATGTGTGGACTCCGAGAGAGACTGCAACGTTGGTGGATGGTTATGACGAACGACGAACAACGCGATATTTTAGTCCGCGGCGCGACAGTGGCCGTCTGCGCGGTAGCTGCGTCAGTCACGTTGCCTGTTTTGGGTTCTGTGAACTCAGACATGCGCGCTGAAGCGGATTTCCGCGAGCAATCAATTAGATTAGCGACGATTGAAGATGGTGGTGCGACGGTACGTAGTGCTGACCATACGCCGGCGCTACTTGATTCTCCATGGCTCCGGACGGTGGAATATACGCTGAAACGCGACCCCGCCTCATCTATGACCCGCTATGCGATGCGTGACCGGGACGGCGCCGCCTTACGCTCTTTGGTCAGCTTTCGTCCAGAACATATTGAACGCGCTGAAACAATTAGCGCCGAGCAGAAATGTTTAGCGCAAGCCATCTATTATGAATCGCGTAATGAGGCGGTTGATGGACAGTTGGCCGTCGCCGAGGTCATTACAAACCGGGTGAATGATCATCGCTATCCGAACTCGATTTGCGATGTGGTTTATCAAGGTTCTACGCGCACAACAGGTTGCCAGTTTACATTCACATGTGACGGCGCAACTGATCGTGCACCCGTTGGCAAGCATTGGGAGCGCGCAAAGATGCTTGCATCTCACGTGCTTATGGACCTGAACGAGGAACGTACCGGCGGAGCCACCCATTATCACGCGACCTATGTTGACCCGGTTTGGAATGCGGGCCTTATCCGTACGGATAAAATCGGGACACATATTTTCTATCGTTTCCCACGCGGCGCAGAGTGGGCGCAAGTGCGCCAGGACTTTAGCCGTAAGCGTCGTGCACCCAACCGTCAGGCTATTGTAGCATCGACGAATACGAATAATTTGAAAACGGTTTCAGCGACAATCTCGCCATCATCGACTGTGACGTCGACACGTACGATTACCAATGGCGCGCCCCGACTGACGACCATTCGTCGGGTTACCCATGCTGGCAGTGCAACGCCAGCGCCTAAAAAAACGGGGACTGCCTATACTGAGCGTCAGGTGCAAAAATCAAGCGGATCATCTTCAGCAGCGGGCGCTCTTCGCTAATAGAAAATTAGATTACCTCAATGGAAAGCCGCCAGTCTTGTTTTGGACTAGCGGCTTTTTGTTTGAGCTGAAAGCTGGGCTAGTTGCGCGGATCGAGCCGCTTTACGATTCCTTTTTTCAGGAGGCCGGGAAAGAAGCGCGCCATGAAGCGCGCGCGTTCTGCATCTTTGCCGACCATATAATGGACGTCTTTGCCGTGTGCGGCATCCCATGCGCGTTCGGCGGCCATTGAGACCGGATAAACATTGACGCCTGCCGCGCGGATGGAGTCTGACATTTTCTCGTTAGCCCCTTCACTCGCGCCCATTTCTAGGATGGGGGTATCGATGAACCAAGGCATGAGGCTAGTGACACGAATATCGAGATCACGGAATTCTGCATCCAACGCTTCTGTAAGACCACGAACGGCAAACTTGGATGCTGAGTAGACCGCCAGTTGGGGGGAGCCGACAACACCGGCAGTAGACGCCGTGTTGACCACGCGGGCGCCCTTGGTGGCTTTCAGAAGTGGCATACTTGCGTGGACGCCGTTTACGACGCCTTTGATGTTTACGTCGATCACTAAGTCATTGTCTTCTGCGGTCACGTTCTCGAACCAGCCATGACGTCCGATACCTGCATTATTGAATAGGACATGCATGTTGCCTTCTGTAGCGGCTGAAAAGTCTCGCACCGCTTCGGCCCATTGCTCGCGGTTTCGCACATCAAGCACTGCGGAATGGCAATTGTCTCTGCCCAACTCATCGACGACCGCATCTAGCCCTTCAGCGTTGACGTCATACAGGCCACAAAACCATCCCTTTTTTGAGAAATAGCGAGCGGTTTCTGCGCCGATGCCTGATGCGGCCCCTGTTATAAATATGCTTTTACGGCCAGCAGCTCGTGGCATGATGTCTCTCCCTGTTATTGGGAGTTACTGTCAGGCCGCGTCCATGCCCACGTCAAGGTTTGGCGCCGAATGAGTAAGCGCACCAACCGAAATAAAGTCTACGCCTGTCTCTGCAATGCCGGCAACTGTATCTAGATTTACGCCGCCCGACGCCTCTGCGATGGCTTTATCACCTATCATGGCGACAGCTTCTCGCAGCGTGTCATTGCTCATATTGTCGAGCAGGACCGCATCTGGCCCATGCTTCAGCGCGACTTCGAGTTGGGTGAGTGTGTCAACTTCAATCTCGATCATGCGCAAATGGCCAGCATAGGCCTTGGCGCGGGTCAGGGCTTCTTCGACAGAGCCGTTGCACGCAGCGATGTGATTGTCTTTGATGAGGATGGCATCATCGAGGCCATAGCGATGCGCGGTGCCGCCCCCGCAGCGCACGGCTCGTTTCTCAACCGCGCGATGACCCGGCGTGGTTTTGCGCGTGCAGACAATGCGTGCATCTGTGTGTGCAATGGTTTCGACGAAACGGTTCGTCATGGTCGCAACGCCAGATAGGCGCCCCATAAAGTTGAGCATTGTGCGTTCAGCCGTAAGGATGGAACGGGCAGACCCGTCGAGACGGGCGATGATGTCTTTGGGTTTGATTGGGCTACCATCTTGAAGTTCGATCTTCAGATTGACCGACGGATCGATGAGCTGAAGTGCGTAGGCGGCTGCATCGAGGCCTGCGACAATACCAGACTGGCGCGCTGCGATGACCACAGACATTTGCGTGTCTTGCGGAATAGTTGCGTCAGTTGTCAGATCACCCGCGCGGCCCAGATCTTCAGCCAAGGCAAGGCGAACGATTGGATCAAGAATGATGGCGGGAAGAGGGGGTGGAGTTAAGCTCATACGGAAACGGTCTCTTTGATGTTTTGAATGAGGAAAGTGCGTTTAGGCGCGATACGACCCGGAAAATCACTTCGGAAATGTCCGCCGCGGCTTTCCTCGCGTTTAAGAGCGCCCTCGGCCATGAGGCGCGCTGTCACCAGCGGTCGAGCAGGGCCATAAACGGTTGTGAGCTGATCTATCAACTCTATCAGTTCTTTCAAACCTGTTGCTTCTCGTACGACGCCACATTTTTGGGACATGGCTTTGCGTAGGGTTTGTAATTGTTGGAATGGTAACGCCGCTGGGATGAGGCCAATAGATGCTGTAATGTCAGTAAGCTCCGCTTCGCGTAGGCGATGGGCAATGCGGTGCGCAAAGACGACAGCCTCAAGCAATGAATTGGAGGCGAGACGATTGGCGCCATGTGCGCCTGTTGAGCTGCACTCTCCGCATACTGATAGACCTTCCAGTGAAGAGAGGCCCCAGAAATCTGGCACGATGCCGCCCATATGGTAATGCGCCGCTGGAGCGACTGGGATCATGTCTTTGCGTGGGTCGATGCCCGCGCTTTTGCAGGCTGTAAATACCGTTGGGAAATGTTCCGGGAAGTGATCGCCAACGGCCGCGCGGCAATCGAGGAAGGCGCCGCGGCCGGCCTCGCGCTCGGCGTGGATTGCGCGGGCGACTTCATCGCGTGGGGCGAGTTCAGCCAATGCGTGATAATTTTGCATAAAGGCGCTACCATCGCGATTGTGCAATGTTGCCCCTTCACCGCGCAGCGCCTCTGTTGCCAGAGGGGAAGGGTCACGGCCAATATCAATCGCTGTGGGGTGGAACTGGACAAATTCTACATCAGCGATCAGGGCACCAGCCTGATAAGCCATTGCGATGGCATCGCCTCGCGCCTCTGGTGGGTTTGTGGTGACTTGGAATAAGCCGCCAGACCCGCCTGTGCATAGGACGGTTTCTCTTGCTGTGAATGTTGAGGTCTTGCCCTCTTCATCCCGCAATACGACGCCGCAAACGCGTCTTTGATCGTCTTGTAGCAGGCCAACTGCGCGAACGCCCTCAATCACTGTAATATGCTCCGACGCGCCGACGGCTGCGACGAGGGCATCCATTATGGCTTTACCCGCTAGATCACCCGCCACCCGGGCAACACGGGGGTGGCTGTGCGCGGCTTCGAGAGAAAGTGCGAGCGCTCCCTCTTCAGTTTTGTCGAACGGTACGCCGAGTTTGAGAAGATCGCGTACACGTGCTGCGCCTTCTTCTGCGATGAGGCGGGCAATCACAGGATCTACGAGGCCTGCGCCAGCAGCGACAGTATCGGAGGCGTGTTGCTCAGCGCTGTCTTTCGGGTCGAGCGCTGCGGCGAGGCCGCCCTGTGCCCACGCAGAAGATGCGGCCTGTCCAAGTGGAGCAGGGGAAATCACGGTGCATTTACGCGGCACCAGTTCCAATGCCAGGAAAAGCCCAGCTAGGCCGGCGCCTACGATTAGGACGTCATCGGATGTATTTGCCGACGCACTGAACGATTCGACTGTAGGGTGTGTTAGCATTTTATGAGATGCCATCATTAGATCTGAGGAATTCAGCCGGGGCTGTCACGGCGGAGACAAGTGCACCAAACATGCGTTTCGACGATTGGACGGTCAGCGTGAAATTATCTGGTACATAGGTGAGACCTTCTGCCTTTGATTCCAACATCTCTTCGACTTTTGATCTGATGGAGACTTGGTTGCCAAAACGGCGGGCTTCACAGGACTGACGCACAACAGAGCGCCCCCACATTGAGCACATCTCAACGGCGGTTAGCTCGCAATTATATAGGCCTTCTTCCTCATGGGGTGACAAATACATTGTGCCCGTCATAAGGCAGGCGCCTTGCCGGTAGGGTTTCGTTTGGAAACTCCATGTGCCGAGAATATCTGTATCGATGATACCGCTCTTATCTTCTTCACCAGCGAATGCGGGGCTGGTGGATGACAGGACGAATAAGGCAGCAATCAGGACAGTCTTTAGACCAAGTCTCATGAGGTTCTCCAGAATGTTGGTTCGGCGCGGTAGGCGATGAGTTAAGCCTACCGCGCCGTATCACGCAATTTAAGCACTGCCGACTAGGCAACCATTTCGATGTCCATCGGCTTCAAACCGGTTTTAAACGCAAGTGGCTTGGCCATTTTTGGCAGTGACATCATCGCGTCGAGTGCCTCTTTGGCCCTGATGCGCACATCTTCTGGGATAAGCACTTCATGTTCTTCGTTCACCAGGCAATCATACAGATTTTCCAGCGTGATGCGTTTCATGTGTGGGCAGAGATTGCAGGGGCGTACAAACTCGACCTCTGGATTGGCCGCGGCAACATTGTCACTCATCGAACATTCTGTCAGCAGAACCACTTTGGCAGGCTCATTTTCACCAACATAATTGGCGAGCGCTGATGTGGAGCCTGCGAAGTCTGAGGCTTCCAGAACATCTGGCGGGCACTCTGGGTGAGCCAGAATAACAACACCCGGATGAGCTTCGCGCAGCTGGTGCACATCTTCGGCTGAGAACAGTTCGTGCACTTCGCACGCGCCGGGCCATGTCATCACTTTAATACCCGTTTGAGCGGCCACGTTCTTAGCGAGATACTGATCCGGCACCATAATGACAGTGTCTGTGTTCCACTCTTTCGCTACATGCTCAACCACTTGGGCCGCATTGGAGCTGGTGCAGGTGATATGGCACTCGGCCTTCACGTCAGCCGTGCAGTTCACATAGGTGACGATTGGGTATTTCGGATATTTTTCTTTGATCAGGCGCACATCAGCGGCCGTGATTGATGAAGCCAGAGAGCAGCCTGCACGCATATCTGGGATAAGCACGCGCTTTTCAGGAGCGAGGATTTTTGACGTCTCGGCCATGAAATGAACGCCAGCCTGAACAATCATGTCTGCGTCACAGTTTGCTGCTTCGCGCGCTAGCTGGAGGCTGTCGCCGCAGAAGTCACCAACGAGGCTATAAATATCGGGCGTCATGTAATTATGCGCCAGAATAACGGCATTCTTCTTTTTCTTGAGGCGATTAATCGCTGACACGAGCGGCGCAATCGCCGGCCATTCCATCGGCGTGATGAAGTCTTTAACCTCTGGATAGAGGTGATCTGTGTCGGCTTTGACCTCATCAGTATAGCTGAGACCGCGTGTTTCTGTAGACGCTTCGCCGCGAAGGGGCGTTGGGGTGGGGCAACCTGGGCCTGAATCTATCAAACGTGCCATTATATCCTCCTATGTCGGGCTACTTATGCTCGATTTGAGTATAATATATGAGAGGAACGCAGGTGATGCAAGTGGAAACTTGGAAATCCCGCTATTCATAAGGAATGAGACGGGAAAAGTGAGGCGGTAAGCGGAGCAGGTTTGTGATTAACCATATGTTGACATCCCGCTCGTGCGGGCTTCATCTGGCAATTAAATATAGGAGGATACATATAATGAAGCGAATTATAACGCCGTTGCTGGGCGCCTTGCTGCTTGCAGCTTGTACGACAGCGCCCGTCGACGAATCGGAAACCGTCATCGAGGAGCTTGTGAACGCGGCCGGAGCGGACACTGCCGAAACAGCGAGCATAGATTATACAGACACCAGCAATTGGTTGTGCCATCCGGGCAAAGACGGTGATTATTGTGACGTTGATTTGACAACAACGATTGTCAACGCAGACGGCTCGACCGCGAAAGTGAAGTCTACGCCAGCCACCGACCCAGCGGTGGATTGCTTCTATGTTTATCCTACGGTCTCGCGCGATACGACGCCGAACGCCGACATGATCCCCGGACCGGGAGAGATCAATGTTGTTGAGCAACAGTTCGCGCGGTTTAACGAAGTGTGCCGGACATATGCACCAACGTATCGCCAGCTCACACTGACCGCTCTGCGTCAGCGCATGATGGGACAAGATGTTGAGGGGCTCGACCCGACTTTGAACTATCGTGATGTGAAGAATGCGTGGGAAACTTATCTCCGCGAGGAGAATGATGGTCGGGGCGTGATCATTGTCGGGCATAGCCAAGGGTCTGGCTTGATTGATCGTTTGTTGCGCAGCGAGATTATCGGCACACCCGTCGCCGATCAGATCATCTCTGTCATGCCATTGGGGATGACCATTCACCCTATGGAAAATGGTGAGTATCCGATGCCGCCATGTGAATCGAAGTCGCAACTTGGCTGTATGATCAGCTATGTGTCTTTCCGTGCAGGTGAAGCGCCGCCAGAGACGAGCTTCTTCGGTGTTGCTGCCAAAAATGGTGGTCGTGCAATGTGTGTTGATCCTGTCGCTCTCTCGGGAAAGCCAATGGACCCACGTATGTCTAACGCTTCCCAGACCCAAGGTTTCGGTGAAGGCGTTGAGGTCGACACGAAATTCGTTTCAGTGCCGGGCCTGCTGTCAGCTTCTTGCCAAAGCAATGACCGTTTCGATTGGTTGGCTGTAACAGTGAACGCCGATCCTGCTGATCCGCGCACGGATACAGTTGCCGGTGACGTTATGGCCGGTGATGAGGTCAACAAAGATTGGGGGCTGCACCTGATCGATTCAAATATCACCATGGGCAACCAGATTGATATTGCGACAGCGCAAATCGCTGCTTACGAGGCGAAGTAGTAGCGTTTCTGGTGCATTCAGGAATTAGAAAAGGGCTGCTTTAATGGCAGCCCTTTTTTGTGTTTTGGAAACGTTAAGTTAGTCACCTATTCGTCTTTGAAAAGATCTAAAGCAGCCGCTGTCATTGCTTTGACACCCGTTGCAATCGTCGGATCATAGTCAGGTGCAAAAATAGCAGAATGCAGGGAGGGCGGACTCATCCCGTCGGCAGCCAGTTTGTCGAACTGGTCGGGGTTAACTGCGCCAACCCAGTAGATGAGACTCGGCACTTTTTCGTCGGTGCGACTATACTGCCCAAAGTCTTCGCCGCCCATGGTTGGGTCCACTTGTTCTACATTTTCCGCACCTATCGCGGCGCTTATTGCGGTCATTGCCTTCTCGGTGAGTGCGGGGTCGTTGTATGTTGCCGGTGTATAGTCAGGATCCACGGTTACTGTTGGTGCAGGCGCGCCGAAGGTTGCAGCTTGTCCTTCTGCGATGCGTTTGATTCCGTCTAGTAACAATGTGCGCGTTTCGTCATCATAGGAACGAACTGTCAGCAGCAATTTAACTTCGTTTGGAATGATGTTATGCTTGGCTCCAGCCTTGATGGAACCCACTGTCACAACAGCCGGTTTTTGAGGGTCGACATTGCGACCAACAAGGGTTTGTAACGCAGTGACGATATGCGCTGCTATTACAATAGGGTCGGTTGTCGTGTGGGGGTATGCGCCGTGCCCGCCGACGCCCTTTACAGTGATATCGACGCTATCAACATTTGCCAGCCCGAAGCCGGGTGAGTAAGCGATGGTTCCGGCCTTGGCGCCAGCGGAAACGTGGAGTGCAAGGTTGTAGTCAGGCAGTGGAAAGTTTTGGTAAAGACCATCTGCCAGCATGGCAACGGCGCCATTGCCAAGCTCTTCGGCTGGCTGGGCGACCATGACAAGTGTGCCGGACCAGTCTTCTTTTTGCGCAATAAGATTACGAGCGGTGCCGACCCAGCTGGTCATATGGATATCGTGACCGCATGCGTGCATGACGCCATTCTCTACACCTGTCCAAGTTTGTCCCTGCACGGTGGAAGCGAAGTCTAGGCCAGTATTTTCTTTCACGGGGAGCGCATCCATATCGGTGCGAATCATAATGGTTGGACCGTCACCGTTCTTGAGAACGCCAACGACGCCGTACCCGCCGACGCCATCGTAGACGGCTCCAATGTCACGCGTTGCTTTGTCGACGACCCAATCCTGACCAAGGCCAGTGGTCACCTCAAAACCCAACTGGGCCAATTCCGTGGCGAGCAAGGCCGAGGTGTTTGCCTCTTTGAAGGACAGCTCCGGTGCGGCGTGTAGCTTTTTGTAAAGCGCCACGAGTTCGGGATCAGCTGTGGGAGGGGCGGGAGCGGTGGCTGTTTCTGCCATCGCGATTTCGCCTGTTTCAGATGTGTCGACCAAAGGGGCGGGCGTATCTGTTGTAGGGGGTGTGTCACCCCCACCACATGCAGCTAACAGCATGATGAGAGTGAGTGCAGTCGTTGTTCGCAACATATCGGCGAAGCCTCCAGAATATTAAATATTCCAGGAGCTTACCTTGTTTTTTCTCCCGCCCAAAGGTGCGGTGTGTGATCGCAATTATTTTTCGCCGCGTTGCAAATCTTCGGATAGGCGGATTTCACCCTCTTCGCCCGATAAGCGTTGACGATAAATCTGAGTATTTTCCAACACGCGTTGCACATAGTTGCGGGTTTCAGAGAAGGGAATGAACTCCACCCAGTCGATTGGATCGATCTGACCGGTACGGGGATCGCCATAGTCTTTGACCCACTGTTTTGGGCGGCTTGGTCCTGCATTGTAAGCGGCTGCGGTCATAATGTAGCTGCCGTTAAATTGGCCGAGCAACGTATCGAGGTGTTGGCCTCCAAGGGTCATATTGTAGCCGGGGTCATCCGTCAGCCAGCTCTTGCGATAGGGTAGTCCGCGCAAACGAGCCTCGTTGCGGGCGGTTGCTGGCATAAACTGCATAAGACCACGTGCGCCAACATGGCTGATCGCATTCGGGTTCATTTCACTTTCTTGACGAGACAGGGCAAGCATAAGCGGGCGCTCAACCTTTGGCTCTCTCAGGAGAGGGTAGTTGACCACCGGGTAGGCTGCATCAGCGGCGACGATGCCTTTGGCCATGCCGGCCTTTGCCCCGCGCACGCCAATGTCTGGCGCTTGGTATTCTTCGGCGATCCGAGAGAGGAGCGTAAAATCAGCTTCATTGGTGAGCTGGTCATCCAAGTGATATGCGAACCGACGGAACATGCCCGTCTCAGTGGTTTCGCCCAAAAGACGCAGCGCTTTGACAAGCGGGCGGGCCTCGAAAGCCTCGATCTCCGCATCGGTTGGCTCAATATTCGCTTTTAGCATAAACGAGCGATCATTCATGCGTTCGGCGGCTAATTGACCATAATAGGTGTATTTGTGCTCAGCGGCGGCTTGATAGGCGGCATTTGCTGTGTCGGTTTCCTTTAACACATCAGCAGCGCGTCCCTTCCAATAGTCCCCGCGCGATTGGCTGATCGGAGTGCTGACACCCTTTGCCATAGTATCGAAGTGACCGAGGGCGCGCTCTGCATCATCATTCAGCCGGAGGGCGATCCAACCAGAGACCCATTCAGCTTCTGCAAAGCCACCACCGGAATTCATGCCGTGTGGGGACGCTAGAGAATAGGCGCGAGCCCAATTTCCGTCTTTTAAGTCACTACGCAGAGCGATGTTGCGTTCTTTCCAGAGTTTGTTGCGACCGGCAGCAGGCACTTCAGCACCGTCTATGTTGGCGAGCAGCGAGGTTGCACCGTCTTGATTTCGTGCGCGAAGACGGCGCCAGCGCGCGCGTTCATATAAAAGACCAGGATTGTCTTTCAGGCTGTTCGGAACAGCGCTGATTTTAGAATCGACATTGCTGCGCCGTGTCGCCAGCGCAATGCGCGCATCAACCAGCTTCTGGTATCCGCTGGAGAGTTTCGGTTTCAGGCGTACAGCGGCGCTGCGTTGGTTGGTCCAGAGGAGGAATTCAACACGTGCCTGATGATCCGCTTGGGTCAGGGAAGAGCCATAACGTGAAAGCACAGCCTTTTCCTCGGACCGATCCAGCGTGTTGGTGATCCATGCATCGCGGGCGATTTCGCGAGCTTTGTCTTTTTTACCTGTTGACCAATACGCATCAGCGAGCTGGACTTTACCAGTGCCTGTGCGCGGACTGTTTTTTGTTAGCCACGTGATTCGTTCTTTCGCGCTTAAGGTTGATCCACCGATAATTTCTTCTGCGCGGTTCTGCATCGCGTTGGTTCGCGGCCACTCTGGAAGCGTTTCGATTGCATAGGATAGTTCATCAAAACTCATACCCGGAACGCCGTTTGAAGCGCGGATCCACAAAATCAGGTTTTTCACGTCGGGGTCTGTCGCCTGGCGTTGTAGGCTAGAAAGCGTGCTCCACGCCTTGTTGTCATAGGCTTTCAGCGCTTTGTGCAGAATTTTTGCATTCTTTTCGTCTGTCACGTTCGACGTGTATTGCCGCTCGGGTTTGAGGCTCGGCGCGGAGGCGACGGCGGATGCGGCAGCGCTTCCAGCGCTCAGCGCGAAAAGGGCAGAAATGACTAAGGATCGTATCATGAGACGTCTCTTCGATGATTATTTCTGTAACTAAGGGTGAAAAACCTTTTCACTCAGTATATAGGACCAAATCCAATCAACACCTGAATCGCGGCAAGAATACGATGTTTAACGGCTCAATCCCAGCACTCGTCACACCATTCAAGAATGGTGCCGTCGATCAAGATGCATTTGCCGCCTTGGTTGAGCGTCAAATAGAGGCAGGTTCAAGCGCGCTTGTGCCGGTTGGTACGACTGGTGAGACCTCAACATTGTCGACTGAAGAGCATAAAGGTGTGGTCTCTTTGTGTGTTGAGGTTGCGGCTGGACGTGTACCCGTTATTGCAGGTGCAGGCTCGAATGCTACTGATGAGGCGATTGATCTTGCGCACCACGCGAAAACTGTGGGCGCGGACGCGATTCTGGTTGTCGCACCATACTATAATAACCCCAATCAAGATGGTATTTATGCCCATTACAAAGCGATAAATGATGCGGTCGCTGTCCCAATGTTGCTGTATAATGTGCCGGGACGAACCGTTCGCGACATTGAGGTAGAGACAGCCGTTCGCCTTGCCAGGCTTCCAAATGTAGTCGGAATCAAGGATGCGAGCGATGAACTCGACCGCGTTACGCTTCACGCTGAATTAGCCAAAGGTGAGCAGTTCGTGCAGCTTTCGGGCAATGATCATAGTGCGCTGGCCCATCGCGCCATGGGCGGGGCGGGCTGTATTTCAGTTACGGCCAATGTGATGCCAGCAGAGTGCGCCGCAATGCACAAAGCGATTGACGAAGGCCGCATGGATGATGCGCGTGCCATTCAGGGCAAGTTGATACACCTGCACAAGGCTTTGTTCTGTGCACCGTCACCCGGTCCTGCGAAATATGCGCTGTCACGCCTCGGGCTTTGCGGCGGAGACGTTCGCTTGCCAATTACGGCGCCAGATGCAGCAGCGCGTGAAAAAATCGATGCAGCGATGGCGCTGGCAGGCATCAGCCTCTAAATAAAGATCATGTCTAAGAAAAACCAAACCAAGGGACGTGGTGACGGCCTTATCGCCGAAAACCGCCGCTCCCGCCGCGATTATGAAGTGGAAGACACGCTGGAGGCCGGCATCATGCTGCTGGGCTCTGAAGTGAAATCCCTGCGCGAAGGTAAGGCGAATATCGTAGAAGCCTATGTCAGCCCGGAAGAGAACGAGCTGTGGCTGATCAATTGCGATATTCCGATTTATAATGCCGCTAATCGGTTCAATCATGAGCCGCGGCGTAAACGTAAATTGCTCGTCTCGAAGCGAGAGTTGCAGAAACTGGCCCAAGCCGTTGACCGGGCCGGGCGCACAATTGTGCCGCTAAAGCTCTATTTCAACGAAAAGGGCAAAGCGAAAATACTCATTGGTCTCGCTACGGGTCGCAAGAACCACGACAAGCGCGACGTAGAAGCCAAACGCGACTGGCAACGCCAGAAAGCGCGGCTGATGAAGGATCGTTGATCAGGCTGGCGCCTATCCCACAATATCCCTCGCCACGCCGAACACCTCTTCAAACATCTCTGGTGTGAGTCGCTTCGTGTTCGTGTTGTAGCGTGAGCAGTGATAGCTTGAGAGCAGGGTGAGGGGGCGTCCGCCTGCCTCCACCTCATAGCGCGTACCGTGGCCGAAGGGGTGGTCTTTTAGTTTGAGACCAAGGGCGCGCACGGTAGAATCGTGACTGATCTTGCCGAGGCATAGCATCACTTTCAAATCCGGCAACGCCTCAATCCGAGAGACAAGGAAGGGGCGGCAAGCATTGATCTCTGCGCCGACGGGTTTGTTTTGAGGCGGCACGCAACGCACAGCATTGGTGATCATCGCGCCGGTCAGCTCCAGCCCGTCATCGGGCCTGGCGGCATAGGTGCCTTCGGAGAAGCCAAACTTATTCAGCGTGGCATAGAGGAGGTCGCCTGCCCAATCGCCCGTGAATGGACGGCCCGTGCGGTGTGCTCCTGTGACGCCCGGCGCGAGACCGATGACGAGGAGGGATGCGTTGCTCGGCCCGAAGCTTGGCACTGCGCCATTGAACCAGTCCGGCTCTTTGGCGCGCACCTCTTCACGATAGGTCACAAGGCGAGGGCAGAGTGCGCACGCCTTCGGCGCTTCTGCGGGGTAATGCGTCGGCGTGGCCATCATTGAGGCTTCGGAAAGTAATGTTGGGCCATGCGGGAGGCGATATTTTTTCCGTCTTTGGCAAAGCGGGCTTCCGCTTCGACTGCGCGACCATTGCAATGAGGGTAATCTTCTCTGGCGCTTATATAGGCCTGATTGAAGTTTTGAACGAGGCCGGTGCGTAAGCTGCCGCGATTTGGGGCTTCGAACCCGAGCATGTCAGCCATGTATTTGCGCCAGTATTGATCTGACTCTCCATTACAGGTGACGCGTACACCATGGGCAGACCCCAAAACGGTGGCGAGATCAGAGGCGTCGCGGAAATAGTCCGGTCCGCGAATCGGCAAACCCTCTTGGGCAATGCTTGATCCGGCAAAGAGAACGACGCTAATCAGGATGGCATGAGAGAATTTCTGGTTCATGAAACGACATTCGCGCGCATTGCCCCTCGGCTCAAGAGTTATGACGCAGACTTCGATATTGTGCTGGTGAATGATGCGGGGGATTTTTTCGAAGCCAGTACACATGAACCGGTTGAAGCTCCGCGTCCGCAGGTGGCTTATGGCAATGTCGATGTCTGGTTTGGGCCGTCCGCGCGGCATTTCATTCGCGCATGCCTTGGAAGTGATCGATTAGAGTGGTTTCAGTCATCTGCGGCGGGTGTCGACAACGCCGCGCTGAAGGCGCTGGGGCGGTCAGCAGACTTTTATACAACCAACCATTTGAACGCTGAGGCGATTGGCGAATGGGCGCTTTGGCAGGCGCTGGATTGGTTGAAACGAGGGCCCGGTCACCGGACAGCGCAAGCGAATAAGCAATGGAAGCGACTACGTCAGCGTGAGATATGTGGATCCCGCTGGGCGATTGTGGGGTATGGATCTATTGGCGAGGCGATCGGTAAGCGGGCGAGCGCGCTGGGCGCTGTCGTGCGCGGGGTGCGCCGTTCATCAGGGCCGGCCAATGGGGCCGAGCAGATAATCCACCCGGATGAATTGGCCTCCGTTGCGGCGTGGGCTGACATTGTTGTCTTTTGTATGCCTCAAACGCCAGAAACCGAGGGCATGGGTGATGCCGCGTTTTTTGCCAATATGAGAGCCGACAGCCTGTTTATTAATGTGGGGCGGGGCAATGCGGTCGATGAGGTGGCCTTGATTACGGCGCTTGATGCTGGCGCGCCGGAGGCGGCTGTACTGGACGTGACGTGCGTCGAGCCCTTGCCGGAGGACAGCCCTCTTTGGCTGCATCCTGCAGTGACAATCACGCCACATGATAGCGCCGATACATTCGGAACGATTGTGCGTGCGGATGATACGTTTTTTGAAAATCTCAAGCGCTTCTTAGAGGAAAAGCCGCTGCACAATTTGATCGAGGCAGCGGCTTTCGAAACGTAAGCAATGTGATTCGTTTTAAGATTTAAGACCAGAGATTCGATCAATTGAGGCTTCAGCATCGCGCATGATGTCGGTGACGATCTCCGCGACTGGCTTCACTTCATCCACCCCGCCTGCGGACTGTCCCATGGCGAAGCAGGACGAATTCACATCTAATTTTGATTCGTCAGTGATGCCGCCAATGCCGCCGATTACGCCTGTTTGCGTGGAGTGGATGGCTTGTTGCGGGAAGGGTTGGATGTCGCCAGGGCGTGACTCCCAATCATTGATGTAGTCATTGGTGCGGCAGCGCATCGGCTTGCCGGAATAGCAGCGTGTGCGGGTGGTATCGGTATCTGTGGAGCCGATGATTGTTTGTTTGTACGTTTCAGCGGCATGGGCTTCTGTAGACGCAATGAAGCGCGTACCCATCCAGACCCCGCAGGCACCCAGCGCCAATGAAGCCGCTAAGCCCCGCCCATCAAAGATGCCACCCGCCGCGATAACTGGGATGTCGACTGCGTCAACTGCCTGAGCCACTAAGGGTAAAGTCCCTACAAGACCGGTATGTCCACCGCCTTCGCCGCCTTGCAGAATCACAGCATCGCAACCTGCTTGTTCAGCTTTCACGGCATGTTTTACTGCACCGCCAACGACCATCACCTTCAGGCCGGCGCTTTTCAAACGCTCCATAATTGGCATGGGGATACCAAGGCCTGCGATGAAGCTGTCTGCGCCGCCATTGATGATGACATCAACTGATTCTTCGAGGCTCTCAGGGCTTGCTGCGAGTAAATCTACGCCAAAAGGACGGTCTGTGAGTGACTTAACTTTTTGAATTTGTTCAGCAATGAACTCTGGACCGGTACCCGCCATGCCTAGAACGCCGTAGCCGCCCGCATTGCACATCGCTGCGCAAACTTCAGCGTAAGAAACGCCTCCCATGCCAGCGAGCATGATCGGATGTTCAATTTTTAACAAATTTGTAAGACGTGTGTTCAAGGCCATCAGTGGGCGTCCTTTCTTTAATGTTATCTGCAGATTGCCTTAGCTAGGGGCCGTCGGGTCAAGGCAAGACCATTTTCAATTTGTGTGTGCGTGGCGCAATCCGCCCCAAGTTTGCCCCATTCCGGCCATGATCGGGGGGCAAACCGCTTTTCGAGCCGGGGAATAGTCTTCGGTCCTAATCGTCATCACGAGGGGAAGCTCAAAATGACTAAACTATTCACAACTGCTGCTGTTGCAGCACTTTTCGCTGGCGCTGCTATCGCTATGGAACCACCTGTTGAGGCTGTAGAAGCTGTTGAAGCGGCTACAACTGAAGCAGTTGAAGTTGAAGTAACTGAGGCTGTTGAAGCTGACGTTGCTGAAGTAATCGAAGCTCAAGGCGACGGTGAAGCTGAAGTTGTTGAAACTGAAGTTGAAGCTGAAGAAGCGACTGAAGTTGAAGCAGTAGAAGTCGAAGTAACTGCTGAAGCGGCTGAATAGTCCTTCACTTTTTGCTTTACAGGAAGCCCTCTCCACGTACGGAGGGGGCTTTCATGCCTAGAATGGGTGTGATTGGAGAGTAAAAAAATACGGAAATGAACTTTCCGTAACACATTCGAGATGCTATGCGCGTCTCTGGTTAACATAACCAAAAACAGGGGTACTACCTATGAAACATTTTGTTATTGCTGCGACAGCCGCTCTTATGCTTGCTGCTTGTGCTGCTGAAGAAGGCAAATCTGCTTTGGATAAGGCTGGCGATGCTGCTGCCGCTGCTGGTGATGCAGTAGGCGAAGCTGCTGGCGACGCTGTAGATGCTGCTGGTGATGTAGCTGGTGACGTTAAAGAAGCTGCTGGCGATGCAGTTGACGCTGCTGGTGATGTTGCTGGCGACGTTGCAGATTCTGCTAAAGCTGCTGGCGACAAAGCTGGTGAGATGACTGGCGATGCGGTTGATGCTGCAAAAGACGTTGCAGGCGATGCTGCTGACGCTGTCAAAGACGCTGGCGATAAGGCCGGTGACATGGCTGGTGATGCAGTTGACGCTGTTAAAGACGCTGGTGAAAAGGCTGTTGAAAGCGCTGAAGAAGCTGCTGAGCACTAAGCGAACCTTCGCTTTCTCGCTATAAATTAGGGCCGTCTCGTCACCGAGGCGGCCCTTTTTTGTGTTTGCGATATTCGGTGTTGAATCAGAAGACTGCGTAAGCGCCATCGATCAGCAGCGTGTCGCCTGAGTGGAAGCTGGAGGCGTCTGAGGCCAGATAGACAGCAATGCCGCCAAAGTCTTCAGGCTCACCCCAGCGACGAATCGGAACGCGGCTTATGACTTTGCTGTTAAACACGTCGCTATCTTGGGCCCCATCGGTCATGTCTGTTGCAATCCAGCCAGGCAGCACAGAGTTTGCGCGAATTTTATAACGTCCATACTCAACAGCGATGCCGCGCATAAGGGCTGTTAGTCCTGCTTTGGTTGAGGCGTACGCCTGATTCTTGCCAGCGCCTTCGATTGCAGCAAGGGATGCTGTGCCGACAAGTGAGCCACCCGGATCACCTGCTTTTGCGCGCTTTACCATGGATTTGCTGGCCTCACGCAAGGTGAGGAAAGCGCCTTCCATGTTGATTCGGTGATTGAACTGCCATGTTTCCAGCGACATTTCTTCGAATGAATTTGCACCTCTGCCAACGCCTGCATTTGCAACACAGTTGTCGATGCGACCGAATTCTTCTTCGACCTCGGCCATTGCTTTGACGACTTGGCTTTCTTCGGCCACGTCTACGGTCCAGCTTTTGATTTTGCCGGTGCCAAGGGTTTCGAGCTTAGCCACTGCCTCTGCGTTAGCGGAGTCTTTGCGGCCCCAGACCACGACATCGGCGTTAGAGGCGGCGAGGGCCTCTGCCATGCCGAGACCGATGCCACGGTTGCCGCCTGTGACGACACAGACTTTTCCGGCTAAATTGAAGGGTGCGTAAGTCATGGCGTTTTCTCCTGCCTGTTTTTTTATGTCTGGCACCAAACATAGATAAGAGCGCGTGCGGTCAAGCTTCTCTTTAGGGTAAACTGCCCACACTTAGAGTTTGACGCTAGCCAACTCTATAAAAACTGACCTTCGCGGCTCCGTAGATACGGGTGTCGATGAGGTCCCAACCTTCTGGCTCGATCATTTCGTCGCGGGCTGTCTCAACCATTGCGATTGCGTCGTTGTTTAGCCACTGGCCTTCACGTAGATTTTTGAGGGCCGGGATAACCATCTCCCTATTGTAGGGGGGGTCAAGGAAGGCAATGGAAAACGGGGCCGCGACGTTTGCCGGTTTATCACCCAGATCGGTTGCGCTACGTCGGTGGAGGCGTGTGCTTCCAAATAATTCAAGCGATTCAATATTATCACGAATGGCCCCGCGCGCATTGTGGTCTGTTTCTACGAATAGGCAGAAGCCCGCACCGCGGCTCATTGCTTCGAAGCCGAGTGCGCCTGACCCCGCGAAGAGGTCAATCACTCGCGCATCATCCAAGGGTGGCGCCCAATCGGCGTGCGCAAGGATATTGAAAAGCGACTCGCGTGCTCTGTCGCCAGTCGGGCGTGTGCCTTGACCTTTCGGCGCTATGATTGGTCGCCCTTTAAATTTTCCCCCGACGATGCGCATGGCGTTGCTCTGCCTCTCTTTACTTTCCTGTCGTGTAGGGCGATCCAGAGCGGATGACCAGTCTCGCTTTGACCCCGATGGCACGTGCGCTCGCACTTGCCGAAGCTGCCGCTATCCAAGGTGAGGTGCCCGTGGGGTGCGTTATAGTCGATCCTGAAACAGGCGAAGTCGTTGGAGAAGGCGCCAATATGCCTATCGCAGAAACTGATCCGACGGGGCATGCTGAGATTATTGCGTTACGCGCCGCAGCGAAGGCGCAGGGCAATTATCGCCTTACGGGGCTACATTTGTATGTGACATTGGAGCCATGCGCGATGTGCGCAGGGGCCATCAGTCTGGCGCGGATAGGCCATGTGGTGTTTGCAGCCAGTGACCCGAAAGGCGGGGCGCTTGTGCACGGACCGCGCTATTTCGAACAACCAACCTGTCATTGGCGACCCACAGTGGCGCAGGATGAAGAGAGTGCTGATGCGGCCAGTGGTATGCTGCGGGCATTCTTCAAGGCGCGTCGGTGAATTTAGACGGTGGCAGCGATACTGCGCAGGACATCGCGCAGCCACGTTAGGCCGGGATCTTCCTCGTTGTCGTGGCGCCAGTAGGCTGTCACGGCCAGTTCGGGGCTGGGCAAAGGGAGCGGTTGAATAGCTAGTCCAGAGTCGCGGGCGAGGGATTCTGAGGCGGTTAGCGCAAAATCGGTTTGGCGCACGACTTCCAGCGCGGCTAGGTGGTGTGGCAGACGCATCGCTGGGATAATGCGGTGGCCCGCAGTGCGCACCATCTGTTCGATCAGGCTGAGGCCTTCGCGCCGACCGGAAACAGCGACGTGACGTAGAGTTAGGAATTTATCTAATGTTAACTGGCCTGTAGCGTTCGGATGATTGGGGTTTAGGATGCACTGCATTTCGCCGGAATAGAGCATCTCGCTGGACAGGCCGGCACCTTTCACGCCGGGGATATCAAGCGCGAGATCAAGGCGACCTGATGCCAAATCGAGCGCGATAGCGGACCGATCGACCTGTGCCCAGCGGATGCGGACGTTTGGTGCAGTTTGCTGCAGTCTGGATGCAATTTGAGGCGCAATGACCAGTGCGCTGGTGTCACTGCCTGACAGATTAAACACGCGTGTAGAGGTGGGTGGATCGAAAGATGATTTTGGCTCAAGGCTAGACCGTAGGCGATCGAGTGCATCCCGAACGCTAGGCATCAGGGCTTCTGTCATCGCTGTGGGGCGAACGCCCCGGCCATGACGAACGAAAAGCGGATCTTCGAAGTGCGCGCGCAGGCGGGCAAGCGCGTTGCTCACCGCAGGTTGAGTGATATGGAGGGAGCCGCTCGCACGGGTTAGGCTGCGCTCGACATAGATGGCCTCAAGCACTGGCAGCAGGTTTAGGTCGATGGCGCGCAAATTCATCGGGGGAGCTCCTCACATAACTATCACTGTTGGTGATGTATTACGTTCATAAAATAATGTTTATTTATTTCAGTCAATGCGCGAGAATGCGGCATAGGCGCAATATGAGTAGCAGGCAGTTGTATGAAACGGATGGAGCATCAGGATCGGGCAGATTGCCGACCGCTAGATGATGTTGGCCGCGCGCAGAAACATGACCACGCCAATGAGTGTGACCAACCCTTTCATGCCACGTTTGAAGTTCACGTCGCTCATGGCGTTGAGGACTTTGCCGCCCAAACTTGTGCCAAGCATGGACAGGGGGATGGCCGCAAGGATGAGCCACCAGCTTGGCAATGCGACCAGCCCAGCCGCCTGAATGACCGGAACGCTCCAAAAGACGATCTTGACCAAATGAGCGAGCGATTGGGTCACAGCCTTGGTGGCGACAATTTGATGACGGCTCAGCGTTGTATTGACGAAAAACAGATCGACCAATGGTCCGGCGACACCCGCAATGGTATTCAGCGCCTGAACAATAAGCCCAGCAATTTCGGCTTGCCACTTTTTAGTAATGTCGAGATCGAGCAAGGTTTTGGGAACCCAGACCAGCATCGCCGTGAAGCCAAGCATAATGTAGACGCCTTGCGCATCGGGGCGCCACGCCAGCGCAAACAAGACACCGACGCCGAGAACAGACCCAATTGCGTAACGACCAAAGACGGGCCACAAAATGTGATCGCGCCAGAGAAAAGCCCGATAACCGTTCGACACCATTTGGATGGTGCCATGCAGGATCATCGCTGTTGCAATCGGCAAGAGGGCCGACAAGACGCCCATCAACACCATGCCGCCCGCCATTCCGAAAATGCCGGAGAGGAACGCCGTCATCAAAACGGCCGTGAGGATTATCAAGGCGGTCAATATGTTCATGCTGCATGCTTAATGGAGCAGATTGTTGCCGCACGCCAGATGTGCGCGGCGGCAGCGCAGATTTCGCAGCGGATTTATTCCGCTAACCAGCAAATAATTTGCACCCAATCAACCGTTGGGCTTAGCTAAAAGCAACGGACGATTTTCGTTATAAATGGAGGAGCGCCACATGGCCGACACTGAAATTACCACCCACTCACCGGAGATGAACGATCTTCGCATGTCAGATGAAGCGCGCCCGCTTTATGAGCATGTGAAAAAATTCATCGCTGAAACTGTCACGCCAATGAGCGAAGAGTTTCATCGTCTGGGCGAGGGCAAAACTAACCCGTGGAGCTATAATCCCGGTCAGTTGGAAGTGCTGGAAACAGCGAAAGACGAAGCCAAGAAGCAAGGTCTTTGGAACTTCTTCCTGCCTGACGCTGAAACCGGTGAAGGGCTGAAAAACCTCGACTATGCTTACATTGCTGCTGAGCTGGGCAAAAACCCGCTGGCATCTGAGTCTATGAACTGCGCTGCGCCAGATACAGGCAACATGGAGGTTCTTGAGCGTGTGGGTACGCCAGAGCAAAAAGAAAAGTGGCTGAAGCCTTTGCTGGCCGGTGAAATCCGCTCAGCGTTTGCGATGACAGAGCCGCACAATGCTTCATCAGATGCGCGTAACGTGTCTATGTCTGCGAAGCTGGAAGGTGACGAGTGGGTCATCAATGGTGAGAAATTCTACATCTCCGGCGCGGGCGATCCACGCTGTAAGATTATGATCTGTATGGTGAAGACAAGCCCTGATGCTGAGTCTCACAAGCAGCAGTCTCAAATTCTGGTTCCGCTGCCACACCCCGGCGTGACGATTGTGGACGGCATGATGGTGTTTGGCGACTATGACGCGCCCCACGGCCACATGCACCTGAAGTTCGATAATGTTCGTGTGCCAAAAGAAAATATGCTTTTGGGCGAGGGACGCGGGTTTGAGATTTCTCAGCTACGTCTTGGGCCTGGCCGTATTCACCACTGCATGCGCTCAATCGGTGCTGCCGAGCGCGCGCTGGATCTGATGGTCCGTCGCGGCATGAGCCGGACAGCCTTTGGTCAGCCGCTTATCAAGCTGGGCGGAAACCGCGAGAAGGTATCGCGTGCCCGTATCGAAATCGAAGCGATGCGCCTGATGGTTTTGAAAGCGGCGAAAGCAATGGACGTGATGGGTAACAAAGAAGCCCGTATCTGGATTTCTATGGCCAAAGCGATGGTGCCGGAGAAGGTTTGCCAGATCATCGACGATGCCATTCAAATGCATGGGGCGACAGGTGTGTCACAGTGGAGCCCACTGTCACGGATGTATGCACAGCAGCGGACATTGCGTCTGGCGGATGGCCCGGATGAAGTGCACCACATGGTTGTTGGCCGCGCCGAAGAGCGCAGCTACGCGGGTGGTGAGGAAGATCCTGCGCTGGCAGCAGTATGGCGCAAGTAGGGTTTTAACCCCTTGACGTTCTGGACGCGGCTATTTCGGTAGCCGCGTCTTTTTTATGGTGGCATAGGTTTGAGTCTACACGGCCCAGGAGAGTATTGCATGGCGAAGGCGTATCCGATCATCCGAAAAGTTCACAGTGTACTGGGGGCGATTGTTGGCGTGCAGATAGTTCTTTGGATTGCATCGGGTCTGTTCTTTACCCTGTTTCCGATTGGTCAAATTCGAGGTGACTATTTGCGGGCACCATTGTCTGCAACGATTTCTGCTCCGGAAGACGGGTTCGTGGCGATGGAGACCGTTGCGGGGACCGGCGGGGGAGAGGTGGAGCGGGTTGAATTGAGGCCATTCCCCGGAGGTGCCGTTTATGAGGTGAAGACATCTTTCGGCGTGTTCCTACATGATGCAGCGAGTGGTGATGTGTTGTCGCCCCTTGATGACAAGACGGCGCGCCGTGTGGTTCTGGCGCGTTGGGCAGGGAGAGGAGAACTGTCTGATCTGAGCTTGGTTGCTGATGCTCCTGCGGAATCTGGCGGTAAGGGGCGCGAGATGTGGAAAGCCGATTTTGAAGGCGTGGATAAGGCTACCTTTTGGGTTGATCCTTATACTGGCAAGTTGACGGCTGTGCGCACGCCGCTATGGCGCACGTTTGACCTGATGTGGGGGCTGCACATTATGGACTGGCAGAACCGTGAAACATTTACAAGTTGGTGGATAAAGCTGACCGCGTTTGCGAGTCTAGTGTTTGTGTTCTCGGGTATCTGGCTAGTTGTGCGCCGCATCTTGAGAGGCACTTTGTTGGTTTAGAGGACTGACTAGAAAGGCACGTTAGGGTCGTCTTCGCCGTCACCACCCAAATCAAGCCCGGCAAAATCAAACACGCGCGGGTCGTGCAAATGGCTTGGGCGCACGGTGGCAAGGGCATGGGCCATGACTTGGCGAACGCCGGGTTTTTTGTGCTCCCATTCATCAAGCATTTGTTTCATCGCGACGCGTTGCAGGCCGTCTTGCGTGCCGCATAAGTTGCAGGGGATGATCGGGAATTTGAGGGCCTCGGCGAATTTGGCGAGATCGTCTTCTGCCGCCGTGATGAGCGGGCGCAGCACGAGAACGTCGCCTTCATCATTTAGGAGCTTGGGAGGCATGGCGGCAAGGCGGCCACCATTCACAAAATTCATCATGAAGGTCTCAAGCGCATCATCGCGATGATGACCCAGCACGATGGCATCGCACCCTTCTTCGCGGGCAATGCGGTAGAGGATGCCCCGGCGCAAGCGAGAGCACATGGAGCAATAGGTACGGCCCTCAGGCACTTTCTCGGTGACAATGGAATAGGTGTCTTCAGTTTCGATGCGATAGGGTACGCCGACCGTTTCAAGCCACTCTGGCAGCACATGTTTCGGGAAGCCCGGTTGGCCCTGATCGAGATTGCACGCGATGAGGTCGACCGGCAGTGTGCCTTGCCATTGTAGGTCGAGCAGCACGCTCAAGAGGCCGTAGCTGTCTTTTCCGCCGGAGAGGCAGATCAGCCATTTGGGGCGGGGTTTGGTGCCCGCATCCACGGCGCGACGGTCAACCATCTTATAGTCGTCAATCGCTTTCAACGCGCCCCGGACAAGACGCTTGCGCAGCTTCTTAAAGCTGACCGAGGATGGTGCATCATGAAAAGGTGAGGGCGCAGTGAGGGGCGTGGTGTCTGGCATGGCTGATCGTCTGCCACGATTATTTCATGAATGGCAACCGGAACTTGCGCTTGAAGTTCCACCAGCGGCGCAAGCGGGGGTGACGCGGAGCATCGTCGCGCCCTCTTGGGACGAGCATGTTATTCATCTTTGGCTGATAGCGACGGATCAGGTCTTCCTCGATACGGATACGGTCTGACTCTTTTGCCACCTTCAGCAAATGACGCTCTGTGGCTCCTCGTTTCCACCAGGCTTCCCACCAGCGTTCATGCCCTTTCAGGCGTGAGCGTAAATTGGCGGCTTTGCCGATGTAGACGGGTTTTAAGAAGAAAACGAAACGCCGGCGCACAAACACGTAGATGCCCCCGCCAGCCGGCACGCCTCGCTTTGTCAGCGTGATGTTGAAGCGGTAGGGGCGACCGGATTCACCGCGCCATGTATGCCAGCCGAACAGGAAAAGCACTTCGATCATCCTCTGCAATAGTAACAAGTAAAGCGTGTGCAGCCCCGGTAAAGGTGCGGTTAACGGGTGAGCTTGCGCGAACAAAATGACGAAATTATGCGCGATTATTTCCGGCGCTTGAAAATTGAGACAGCCTAACAATGGATACCAGCGAGAGACATGCTGGTATCCATTGTGGGCCGACGTCCCTCCCACCCAGAAAAAGTGTTTGGTCAACCACCCTGCGTCCCTTCAGGGCGATTCTGGTCACCGGTGTTTTGGATAAATGATCGATATGAGCTGCGCATCACCAATTTGGGGTATAGCTTTACAAAAATGATAGCTTGATCTGAGTTTTTTTCGCTGGTCTCGATAAATAATACCCCATTTGTGGTATGACAGAAGCCTGACATCAGCTACCTTATGGGGAATGGGGAGGCGAGTGGATTTGCAGGCACTTTCCGATATTGAATTGGCAGATCGAGTTTACGCTTTAGCGCTGGATGTAACCCAATTGAACACGTTCCTTGAGGTGTGGTCGACTTATTTGGATGCGCGATTGTCTGGCGAAGGCAAGTACGATTTTGCCGAAACGCCGCTCGCGCTACATTTCAATCGAGCGGCGGAAGTATTGGACAGAATGACCGCGCGGCGCCCAGCGGATTCATCGGCCAAGGCTTTGGTTGATCGGGCCAGCGGTTCCGCAATTGTGTGTGATGATGCGGCGCGTGTTTTAGCGTCGAATATCAATGTGGATGCGGACCAGTCGACTTTGCTGTCCAGTGCATTGGGAATGACCGAGGCCGATAAAGAGACGCTTATTTCGTGGCGAGCTGATACTGATTCAGACTGCACGAATGTGAAGTTGATAAGAGAGCAACGGGATGATGACGGCGAGGCGCGCAGCTTTATCGCGACGCGGGTATTGCTGGATCAAGGTGAGCGCACAGGTCTTCCCGGCGTGCCGGGGATATTAATTCAGGCCATTACGATTTCGGTCGGAGAGGGGCTGTCAGAGGCGCTGCAAGAAGCGTTCGGGCTAAGCGAGGCGGAGGCCGATATTGCATGCGGGCTGGCGGACGGAATGAAACCGCAGGAGATCGCTACAACGCGAGGTGCATCTCTTAGTACGGTGCGAACACAGATAAAAAAATTACAAGGCAAGATGGGCGTTGGCGGCACAACGGATGTGGTTCGGATGCTGTGCGGGTTTGCCGCGAGTCAAAGTGTACGCGCTGATGCAGCAGTGCGGGTGATTTCATCAATTGACGAGCGCTCTGATGGGGTGCGGAGGTCTCGCGTGCGATTGAAAGATGGCCGCAGCATCAGTGTCGCCGAACAGGGTGGAGAAGGTGAAAGAGTTGTTCTGGCATTTCATTCAATGTTTTTAGGACCGACAATAACGTCTGCGTTTAGCGAGGCTTTGAAGGCGTCCAACTGGCGATTTATTGCGCCATCTAGAGCAGGTTATGGAACGTCTGATCCATTCAGGCCTGAAGACACATTGAGCATAGAGCAGCAGGCGACAAAGACGTGCGAGGATTTTCGAGAGATTTTAGATGCGGGAGGCATTGAGCAGGTTGTTGTGCTTGGGAATGGCGCAGGGAGTATTTTTGCTCACAAGTTCGCGGCGATGTACCCGGAACGTACTCAGGCTTTGGTTTTTGTAGGGCACGCCCCGTATTGGGATATGCGCTTGATGTCAGAAATGACGAAGCGCCAACAATTGCTGGCCAAGACCTCCCGGTTCGCGCCGAAAGCGCAGAATTTTTTGCGCAAAGTTTCGACCGCTTTGATCCGCAGTGGTGATAAGGGCATGGAGTTGTTTATCGAAGGGAATGTAGAAGGTGAGCCGCTTGATAAGAAAGCAGTCCGTCGCCCGGAAGTGATAAGAATTCTGAAAAACGGGATGCGCCATGCATTGTCTCAAACTGTCGACGACTTTGCCGCTGAGGGCAGTTTGATATTGCGGAATTGGCCAGATGAGATGAAGGCCGTTACCTCACCGATTGTCGCTATAACGGGGTGTGGGAAAGATGCCCATGGTCAGGGGTTCATTGATGGGTATCTGGCGGAGAAACCATCCGCCAAAGCGGTTAGAGTTGAAGGCGCAGGGAATTATTTGATTTACACACACTGGCAACATGTGCTGGCGGCCATGAATGATTTGTGAGTTCGCCCAACCGACATGAATGTGATTGACGCTGTAGTGTTTGTTTGGTTTCTATCCCGAACGGGGCGTGGGGGCGCTATGCGATCAGGTGTTTTATATGAGCGACCAAAAGGATCTGCACGAACTTATTGATAGGATCTATGCGGCGGCGATTGATCCTGAGCGATATGAGGCGTTGATAGATTTCTGGACGTCTCGGATCGATGCCTCGCTTGATTCTGACAGCGCAGAAGCGGCCGCCATCTCTGAGCATTTGCAACGAGCGTCGGAATTGATGCTCAGTACTGTTGCAGGGGCGGAAGACACCGACAAGGCCGATGGCCAACATGTTTGCGCATTTTTTGTAAACGCGCGAGGGGACATTCGGCAAATGACGGGGTCTGCGCAAGCTGCATTTGGAACGCTTGAGGGCGAGAATATCGCCGATCTGCCGTTCTCGGAAGAGTCTCTTGATCGGTTGCGCGAACGTTTGGAGGTTTGCTTAGAGACCGAAGCGGAAGTTTTGGCGCGCCTGCACCGCGGTGACAATGACCGAGGATTGTTGGCCGCGCTTAGTTTTGTGCATGACGAGGATGATGGCGAGCCGGGCGTTTTGGTCAATACGAGTGAACTGGCTTGGCATGCGCGGATGAACGAGATTTTGCGGGCATCATTGGGGTTTACTCAGTCGGAATCGAGCGTGCTGAAACTATTCTTTGAAGGTTACAGTGTTCAAGAAATTGCCGCGGCGCGTGAGGCATCGGTGCACACGATACGCGCGCAGATGCGTTCCATATCCAGCAAGACTGGGACGCAGGCGCAAGCTGAGTTAATGCGGCTGTGTTCGGGGCTGGCGGCGGTTTGCCGAGAGTATGAACAAGACTTGCTGTTTGACAGGTTTCGTAACGGCGAGGAAAATTTAAGCGGCCCATACCCATTGGAGGCGCATTGCGGGATTCTGAAATTGCAGGACAATCGGGTGCTGGATTATTCTGTGTTTGGACCTGACGATGGCATTCCTGTCGTGTTTTTCCATGACGATTTTTTCGGAGATTTGTGGCCAGCTGATCTGGCCGAACGAGCGATATCGGAAGGGTTGCGGGTGATTATTCCCTTGCGCCCGGGCTATGGAGCGACCAGCCCTGGGCCAGACGGGGTGAAAAGCTATGACACAGTGACTGGCGATGTCGTCGCATTGTTGGAGCATTTGGGGGTTTCGCGTTTTGTCGGCGTGTCTCGCACTGTTGGCGGAATTTACGCGATGAGGGCGATGTCATATTTATCGACGCGGGCGATGGGGCTCGTCGCGGTCTCTCCAACTTTGCCATATTTAGATGGTGTCGATATGACGAAATTACCGCGGCATACGCGCTTTCTCACGCGTGCTGTTTTGAGCAACAAAACAGCCTTGCGGTTCTTCACAATGGCCTCGAGGGCAATGGATGCGCAGATCGGACGACAGCGGCGCTTGACCTTGGGGTATTCATCCGAGGTGGATAAAGGCTTTGTTTCTGATCCGGCGTCGGATCTTTATTTGTTGCGGGGTGCCCGTTTGTCGGACGGTGGTGGGAATTTGTCTTGGTACAATGACCTGAAAGATTTGGGTGATGATGAGGGTGGGCTGAAGCTCTACCGTGAAGCGACTTTTCCGATACATGTGGTCGTCGGTGAGAATGATCCCACGTTGCGTATTGACCGCGCTATAGCCATGCGGGAGGACAATATTCCGCTTGAGCTGACAGTCGTTGACGGCGCCGGTGAGCTATTATTCTTCACACATGGTCGCGCGGTTGTTGATGCGCTGATGGAGGCTTTCGCCGAAGTTTAACCGGACTGCGCCGCGGCGCGCCTGACAGGTTTGAAGCTTAGTCTGTGTGCCGCGCAGGGGCCTTTTTCTGACAGAGCGGCAGCATGCTTTGCTGTGCCGTATCCTTTGTGACCTGAGAAGCCGTAGCCGGGGTGGAGAGCATCGAGCTGCACCATGAGGGCATCACGCTCTGTTTTCGCGAGGATTGAGGCGGCAGAAATCGCCGGCTCGGTCAGATCGCCTTTTATAATCGCACGTGCGCCGCAGATAAGTCCGCCGGGAATTGCGTTGCCGTCTATCAGCGCAAAACTTGGTGCGTGGGCCAAGCCCTCAACAGCCCGGCGCATAGCTAAAAAGGTTGCTTCGCGAATGTTTAGGGAATCGATTTCTTCAACGCTGGCATGGGCCACGCAAAAGGCGAGGGCGCGCTCCCTAATGAGGGGGGCGAGTGCATCTCGTTTTTTCTCGCTCAATTTTTTGGAATCGGTCAAACCTTCAATTGGACGCGTCGGGTCAAGAATCACGGCCCCGGCCGTCACGGGCCCCGCCCAAGGACCGCGACCGGCTTCGTCGACGCCGCAGATGAGATCAATTGGATTTTTCATGACGGTGAAAAGACCTGAGTCGCACGAGAGTTCAAAACAAACGTCGCTGAGGCAGGGTTGCGCCAGTGACGTGATTGCGGTCTGCTCGGGTGAAATCGCGTTGCGATCATTTTAGTTCAGGTGATGGAGTTCCCGCTATGTCGGATGCTTATACAATACAGTTTGACCAGTTGGGTGGGCCGGAAGTTTTGGTGCGACGTGCTCTGGAATTAGCGGAGCCGCTGCCGGGAAATGTGCGCATTCGTCAATCGGCCATCGGCTTGAATTTCATCGATACTTATTTCCGAACGGGCTTGTACCCAGCGAAATTGCCGTTCACCGCCGGGATGGAAGGGGCGGGTATTGTAGACGCGGTGGGTGAGGGCGTTAGCCATTTGAAAGTTGGCGACCGAGTCGGTCATTTGTCGGCGGGGGCCTATGCGACGCATATTACGGTTCCGGCGGATCGTGTTGTCGTCTTGCCTGACCATGTGTCTGATTCTGAGGCTGCTGCCGTTTTGCTAAAAGGGCTGACGGCTTGGATGTTGTTGTTTGAGATTCGGACCATTGTTGCGGGAGATACGGTGCTTGTTTGGGCGCCTGTTGGCGGAGTGGGGAGTTTATTGCTGCCCTGGGCCAAATCACTGGGAGCACGTGTAATCGCTGTGACATCGAGTGAGGTGAAAGCTAAGCGTGCTTCTGAACTGGGCGCGGACGAGACGATTGTCGGCTATGATAATGTTGTTGCGCAAGTGAGGGAGGCGACCGGTGGCCAAGGGGTTGATGTCGCGCTTGATAGCGTTGGGAAGATTAGCGCGGACGCATCCCTTAAAAGCTTGAAACCCAAGGGATGGTTTATCACCTATGGCAACGCCTCAGGGGCGGTTGAGCCATTGCCGCCCGCTCGATTGGCGCAAGGTGGATCGCTGATAATGACGCGGCCAACTTTGTTCAACTACATCGACACGGAAGAAAACTTGCAGCGAGGCGCTGATGCGCTTTTTGGTGCACTGAAAGCAGGTGTGACCTCGGTTGAGATTGGGCAAACTTATGCACTGGATGATGTGGCGGCCGCCCATACCGCGCTGGAGGCCGGCGACACGACGGGAGCAACGGTTCTGATTCCGTAGCCCGCCCTTAGCTCATTTCGAGCGCTGATCTATTCTGTCGCGATGTTTTTGGGCAGTTCTAAAAGCAAGGCGGGGTCTATGTAAAAGTCACTATCCCGGGCTTCAGAAGTCAGGTCTCGCCACTTTACCGCCCAGTGCAAATGCGGCCCCGTTGTGCGGCCTGAATTGCCGGTTTTTGCAATCACATCTCCCTGTTTGACCACGTCTCCTGCCGACACATCGACAGATGATAAGTGCATCATGACGGAGACGAGGCCATGGCCGTGATCAAGAAAGACTGTGCCGCCCTCATAATATAGGTCCGGGTCAGCCAGCGTGATGGTGCCATCTGCAGGTGCAATAACTGGTGTGCCAATCGGGGTGGCCATGTCATACCCCCTGTGAACGGAGGTTTTCTCGCACGCTTCGCCAGTGACTTTGCTAACACCGGTATATTTGCGTGTCGGGCCAAAGGGCGAACTTGTCGGTGCATCAGTTGGTTTGATGAACCCCATTTCTGCGCCGGGGCCGTCGTTAAAAGCGGCGAAGGCGTCCCGCTTTTTCACCCAACTGCGACCAGCGTGTGCTTTCTGTTCCTCGGAGCGCGCGTCGACTTTGTCACAATCTAACCCGGTGAGTTCACGAAATTTATCATTGCGCTTGGCGATGTCTAGCGAGCCGTTTGCACCAGACGCGTGAGACCAGTTCAAAGGCGATGACGCGGCGCGGCCGATGCCAAAATGTGCGAGGCCATTTTCAGCAATTGTCAGCTGTTTATTGCCGACGGTGATGAGTGAGCCGGGCTCGGCGTGGCAGATCACTAAGCCGCCTTGTATAAGGGCGCCGTCGCAATAAGGATCAGCGCTAAGGATGGGGTCGGTGGTGGGCGCAATTTCAGGCTCTGAGGGTGCCTCTGGCGACGCAGATTCTTGAATGGCCGGTTCTATTGGAAGGGATTGTTGTTCCGCTGTCTCTTCGCCAGCGCGCGCTGTGGCAGCTGTGCAGGCGGATAACAGAATAAGGGCGCTATAGAGGCCGACCAGTTTTATCATCTAATTGCTTTCTGCCATGCGTTGATTAGCTGTGGCAGCATCGAAATAGGCCTCCTGTCGATCGACACTCCAATAGCAAAGTGCGGCAATAGGAATTTTCCTGTTAGTGACGGCGCAAAAGACGAAATCCCCCGGGCTGAGCATTTCAACATCAGCGTCGAGGTATTTGAGGCGAGCTTCGCCGGGCTGGCGGTTAGACTTCTTAAACATGCGCGCACACTGCCTCACTTCTCCGAAAAAGAAAAGACTGACATCACATTAAGTTTCCGCTTTGTTCTCGTGAACAAATGTGGTACATGATGTTCATCGACGGCAAACGGGGGCCTTGCAAAATGCGCCCTCATGGTAGACCAATGGAGACGACTCATGACCAAAGCAGCCCTACAACTTGTGGATAAGGATTCTGGCGTGGATAAGCAGAAGGCTCTCGAAACCGCTCTCGGTAACATTGAACGCTCCTTCGGGAAGGGTTCAGTTATGCGACTGGGCGATAAAAAAATTATGGATGTTGAGGCGGTCTCTACAGGCTCTCTTGGCCTTGATATCGCGCTCGGTATTGGCGGTTTGCCAAAAGGGCGGATTATCGAGATTTATGGCCCAGAAAGTTCTGGTAAGACGACATTATCTCTGCACAGCGTTGCTGAGGCTCAAAAAAATGGCGGTGTTTGCGCCTTTGTTGATGCTGAACACGCGCTGGACCCAGTCTATGCGGCCAAATTGGGTGTTGATCTGGACGACCTATTGATTTCGCAACCTGACACAGGTGAGCAGGCGCTTGAGATCGCTGATACGCTGGTGCGCTCTGGTGCGGTCGATTTGCTTGTGATTGATTCTGTTGCAGCCCTTACACCCCGAGCTGAACTTGAGGGTGAGATGGGTGCGTCTCTGCCAGGCCTGCAGGCGCGTTTGATGAGCCAGGCATTGCGTAAGTTGACTGGCTCGATCTCGAAATCGAATTGTATGGTCATCTTCATCAACCAAATTCGAATGAAAATTGGCGTGATGTTCGGCTCTCCTGAGACGACAACGGGTGGTAATGCTTTGAAATTCTACTCTTCTGTCCGTTTGGATATTCGCCGCATCGGCCAATTGAAGGATCGTGATGAAGTGATCGGCAACCAGACCCGCGTCAAAGTGGTGAAGAATAAGGTCGCGCCGCCCTTCCGGCAGGTCGAGTTCGATATTATTTATGGGGAAGGTATCTCCAAAACAGGTGAGCTTATTGATCTGGGCGTGAAAGCCGAAGTGGTTGATAAATCAGGGTCTTGGTACTCTTACGGTGATGAGCGTATGGGCCAAGGCCGTGAGAAGACACGCAAATTTTTGAAAGATAATCCCGCAATCGCAGATGAAATCGAAGATGCGATTCGCCGAAATGCAGGCCTGTTGGCTGATGAATTGCTAACGGCAGGTATGGAATCGGCGAGTGACGATGACACTCCCGAGGCAGCAGAAGGCTGATTAGGGTCACAATATAATGTGATGCGGGAACACCGCTGAGCTTTATTGGCTCAGCGGTGTTCTTCTATTCAGTTGCAACAAATTTAGGTTTCTGATGCGGCCCGCTTGGCGGACGGTGCGGAGTTCTCTATATCGCCGATAAGAAACATTCATGCGCTTCGGCGTCTACGCGGTAATGCGGCAAGGAAAATTGGCTATGAGCGGCGTAAAAGACATTCGTGAAACCTTCCTCTCTTATTTCGAGACGCAAGGGCACACGCGCCAGCAATCGGCGCCTTTGATTCCACAAAACGATCCGACATTGCTATTCGTGAATGCCGGAATGGTGCCGTTCAAGAATATTTTTACCGGCGCAGAAACGCCTCCGTCAAAACGGGTGACGACTTCGCAAAAATGCGTTCGAGCCGGTGGGAAGCATAATGACCTCGATAATGTGGGCTATACCGCGCGCCATCACACATTCTTTGAAATGCTCGGCAATTTTTCCTTTGGTGACTATTTCAAAGAAGAGGCGATCCATTTTGGTTGGGACCTCATCACCAAAGAATACGGCCTGAACCCAGACAAGCTGTTGGTCACGGTATATGCCGAAGACGACGAAGCGGCCCAGTTGTGGAAGAAAATCGCTGGCCTGAACGATGACCGTATCATCCGCATTGGCACGTCAGATAATTTCTGGTCCATGGGTGACACTGGCCCGTGCGGCCCGTGTTCTGAAATTTTCTATGACCATGGCGAGGACGTATTTGGCGGCCCGCCTGGAAGTCCGGATGAAGATGGCGACCGGTTTATCGAGATCTGGAACCTCGTCTTCATGCAGTTCGATCAGCAAGCCGATGGGACGCGCAAGCCGCTTCCGAAGCCGTCTATTGATACGGGCATGGGGTTAGAACGCATTGCTGCGGTGCTTCAAGGCAAGCACAATAATTACGAGATTGATCTGTTCCAATCGCTCATTCGCGCCGAAGAAGAGTTGTATGGTGCGAAGGCTCAGGGTGAGCATTTGGCTAGTTTTCGTGTCATCGCAGATCATTTGCGCACCGCGGCGTTCTTGGTGTCTGATGGCGTTCTGCCGTCAAATGAGGGGCGGGGTTATGTGCTACGTCGGATCATGCGTCGTGCCATGCGGCATGGTCACTTGCTGGGTTCACGCGAGCCGCAAATGTATAAACTAACGACCGCTCTGATTGGCGAGATGGGCGAGGCGTTCCCGGAATTGGTCCGCGCGAAGGCGGCGATTGAAGCCGCACTAGAGCAAGAAGAGGGACGGTTCCAGCGCACACTTGGCAACGGATTGTCGCTTTTGAATACAGCGACAGAGAACATGAAAAAGGGAGATGTACTGCCGGGCGAAACCGCGTTTAAGCTTTATGACACTTACGGATTTCCACTCGATTTGACTCAGGACATTCTGCGCTCTCGGGAGATGACGGTTGATGATGCTGGCTTCGACGCGGCCATGGAAGCACAGCGTGCTGGCAGCCGCGAAGGTGGTTTCTCATCCGGGCAGGCGGCAACCGATGAGATATGGTTGCAGGTGCGCGACGAGACGGGAGCAACCCGGTTTACGGGATATGAGGCGGCGACCGGCGAAGGGAAACTTATCGCGATTGCCAATGAAGGCGCATTGACGAACAGCTTGAGCGTGGGCGCGGCGGAACTTGTCTTCGATAGCACGCCTTTTTACGCTGAAAGCGGCGGACAGGCTGGTGACCAAGGTGAAATCACCTTTGCCAATGGTGCACGATTTGTTGTGAGAGACACTCAAAAGCGCGCAGGGGATGTTCATGTTCATGTCGGTGAACTGCTGAACGGCGCGATTAGCACAGGTGATACGGCCAGCTTGTCTATTGCCACGACGCGCCGTCAGACGATTAAAGCCAACCATTCGGCGACGCATTTGTTGCATGCTGCTTTGCGCGAGGTGCTGGGTGAGCATGTGACACAGAAGGGATCATTGGTTGAGGCCGATCGGCTGCGATTTGATTTTTCACATGGACAGCCGGTTTCAGCAGTTGAGCTGGAAGCGATCGAAGAGCGTGTTAACGCGGTCATTCGGGAGAATGGTGAAACAGGTGTGAAAGTTTCCACGCCAGATGAAGCTATCGAGGCCGGTGCGCTTGCCCTGTTTGGGGAGAAATATGGAGACGAAGTGCGCGTGCTGTCGATGGGCGCGGGTGATGGTCGTGCATGGTCTGTTGAGCTGTGCGGCGGAACCCATGTAGAGCGCACGGGCGACATTGCTGTGTTCGCGATCACGTCAGAAAGTGGTGTGTCTGCGGGGGTACGACGGATCGAGGCAGCGACGGGCGCTGAGGCCTTGTCGTGGCTGCGAGCGCGTGGGCAGGTGTCAGCTGATTTGGCAGACAGCCTGAAGGTGCCGTTGAAGGATTTGTCCAAGAAAATTGCGACGCTGAGCGAAGAAAAACGCAGCCTTGAGAAGGAATTGGCCGACGCAAAACGTAAGCTTGCCATGGGCGGTGGTGGTGGAGCGCCTGCCGGACCTGAGGAGATCAATGGCGTTAAATTGATGGCGCGCGTGGCAGAAGGCGTTGGCGGTAAAGATTTACGCACGCTGGTGGATGAAGCCAAGTCACAGCTTGGCTCTGGTGTCGTTGTCTTTGTTGGCGTTGCTGATGGGAAGGCTGGCGTGACCGTAGGTGTGACCAAAGATCTAACCGGCCAGTTTTCTGCCGTTGATCTGGTCAAGGTGGCGAGCGCGGCACTGGGCGGTAAGGGTGGTGGCGGCCGACCCGATATGGCGCAAGCTGGCGGACCAGATGCAAGCAAAGCTAAAGAGGCGCTGGAGGCCGTGCGTACAGCAATGCGCAGCTAGTTTCGAATAAGGGGGCTATCGCGACTTTCCGTGACAGCGCCGAGATTGGGTACCCCATTGATTTTTTGAAGTAATGAGGCTAACTGACAGCTCGTGGTGATTTGGCCGGCCGGCTTGCAGCCACGTAAAACAATTCGCTAAAAAGGGCCGCGCGAAACGAAACAGTTTCCAGTGAACCCCTTTTTGTCGACGTGTTTTTAGAAAGTTGGCCGAACGGTTTCTGGAGAGTGTTCCATGCCCATTCGAATTCCTGATGGACTGCCGTCTCGTGAGGCATTGTTGCGTGAGGGTGTAAATGTGTTGAGCGAGTCTGTGGCAACGCGCCAAGATATTCGCCCGATGCAGATTGCACTTCTGAATTTGATGCCGAACAAAATAGAGACCGAAAAGCAGATTGCTCGGTTGATTGGCGGCACGCCCTTGCAGGTGGAACTGACGCTGGTGCGGATGAGTGGTCATGAAGCCAAGAACACACCCAAAGAGCATTTGCTATCGTTTTATTCCACATGGGAAGACGTGAAGGACCGCAAATTTGATGGACTGATCATCACTGGCGCGCCCATTGAAACGTTGGATTTTGAGGATGTCACTTATTGGGATGAACTGACGCGCATACTCGATTGGACAAAAACGAACGTACACTCGTCCTTTTTCATCTGTTGGGGGGCTATGGCGGCGGTAAACTATTTCCATGATGTGCCGAAGCATACTCTCGAGCGGAAGGCGTTTGGTGTGTTCCGCCATCACAATCGTAACCCTTCGTCACCGTTTCTTGCTGGGTTTTCAGATGATTTCGCCGTGTCGGTTTCGCGGTGGACTGAGGTTCGCAATGAAGACATCCCCGCAGGATCCCCGCTGAATGTTTTGATGGATAGCGATGAGACTGGGTTATGTTTGTTGCAAGAGGATGAGGGCAACCGGCTGTATATTTTCAATCATATTGAGTATGATTCGACCTCGTTGGCGGATGAGTATTTTCGTGATCTTGAGGCGGGTAAGCCCATTCAGGTGCCAGCCAACTATTTCCCGAATGACGATACGAGTGCGACGCCGATAAATCGCTGGCGCAGCCATGCGTTCTTGCTATTCGGAAACTGGATCAACCAGATGTATCAAACCACATCATTTAAATTGGATGATATTGGCACGGACCGTGGCGGAGACAGCAAGGTAAGAAACGATGCCTAATCAATCGAGTGTTGCGTCGTTTGTGGAGCAGTTGGAGCGCGGTGACTTCGCCAATGCAATCGGCGACTGGTACACAGAAGATGCGAGCATGCAGGAGAATCAGGAACCGCCGCGTGTGGGGCGGGCTGGGTTGACCGAGGACGAGATTGTGCGTCAGGCGCGAGTTGGTTCGGTTGAAGCCAAATTGATCGGTAAGCCCATTATAGATGGCGATGCGGTAGTGACGCAGTGGCGATTTACCTTCACGCCGCTTGATAGCTCTGCGAGCATTTCATTCGAGCAAGTGTCGCTCCAGCGTTGGAGAGGCGAACAGATATGCAGTGAACAGTTCGTTTACGACACGGCGCAATTCAATGTGCTAGGCGACGGCGAGTAATGGCTCATCAGCGCCCGGAGTCCATTGTGCATATTTGGGCATGATGCCTTTGAAGAGCGCGCTGTTTTTATGACCTTCCAGCCAGACCTGTAGTGCTGACAGGGGCTGGGCGGTGAACCAATCCATATCGACATGTGCGAATTGGCGCACGAACGGGAAGATGGCCATGTCGGCGAGGCTGCGTTCTGGGCGCATGATTTGGCCGTTATTTGCGGTGATACGGGTGTTGAGATCGTGCAGGATTTCCAACCCTATGGCGCGTTGTGTTTCTATAGTGACATCTTCTTCGGGGTAGCGACCGGGATATTTATAACGATCGAGGGCGCGTTTGAAGGGGCCGTCATTGCGGGCAATCAGCGTTTGAGTTTCATCAGGGGACGGTATGAGCCAGCCTTCGGGGTCATTCTGCTCTAGGGCCCATGTGAGGATGTCGAGGCTTTCATCAAGAATTTTTCCGGTAGGGAGATGAAGCACGGGTACGGTGCCTTTAGGACTTAATTCCAGCATTTCAGCTGGCTTGTCGCGGAGCACGACTTCGCGGATGCGAATAGATGTGCCGGATACGGATAGACCAAGCCGGGCGCGCATCGCGTATGGGCAGCGGCGGAAAGAATAGAGTCGTGGGGTCATGCGTCAGACTTAGTGCGGCTGGGAGAGGCGGGGCCCATGTGTGCTTCGCCCCGTTCGCGTGCGAGCTGGATTTGCTTCTGGCGTTCTGCAAAACGGGCGCGTTGTTCGTCTGTCATTTCGCCGATGCAATGGGGACAGGAGACGCCGGGCACGTAGCTGTTGGTCGTCTTGTCGCCATCTGTGATGGGGCGTTTGCAGGCGTGGCACATATCATAGTCGCCGGGCGTGAGGTCGTGTTTGACCGAGACGCGTTCGTCGAACACGAAGCATTCGCCTTTCCAGAGGCTGTCTTCTTCGGGCACGTCTTCTAGATATTGCAGGATGCCGCCTTTGAGGTGGAAGACGTTTTCGATGCCTTCGGCTTTGACGAGATTGGTTGCCTTTTCACAGCGGATGCCACCGGTGCAGAACATGGCGACCTTTGGCTGCTTGCCTTCTAGTGCCTTCTGTTCTTTGAAATTTTTGAACCATTCTGGAAACTCGCGGAAGGTTTTGGTTTCCGGGTCTATTGCGCCGTCGAAGGTGCCGATGGCGTATTCGTAATCGTTGCGTGTGTCTATTACGACTGTATCGGGGTCGCTGATCAGTTCGTTCCAGTCTTTTGGGGCGACGTAGGAGCCGACGAGGGCGTTGGGGTCTGTGCCCGGGATGCCCATGGTGACGATTTCTTTCTTCAAGCGCACTTTCAGGCGCAAGAAAGGTGCCTCATCGGCGTAGCTGAATTTCGCATCCAATGTCTCGCAGCCCGGTATTTTACGCAATGTATTCAAGGCGATCTGGATGCCTTCCTCTGGCCCTGACAGGGTGCCGTTTATGCCTTCTGACGCGATGAGTAGCGTGCCTGTGACGCTGCTGGCGTTGAGGGTGTCGAACAGTCTTTGCCGGTGATTGGCATAGTCTGGGAAGTCGAAAAACTTATAGAGGGCGGCGATTGTGTAAGTCATGGCCGGGTATATGCCAGATTTTATCCGACACTTGAAGTGTTTGATAACGGCCCGTTTCGGACTCTCAAAAAACTCTCAAAAGACTCTCATTTTTATCTCACAAGGTCTCACTTGGTTTTTTCGGGCTGGGTCCCGAATATTTGCAGCGCAAATTCCGGGATGACGAAAATTTATCCAACCTTATAAATCTACCGCCCTGTGAAGTTGGGCGCGCGCTTTTCGACGAAGGCGCGGGCGCCTTCTTTGTGGTCGTCTGTCTCTCCCGTGCGGATCTGGGTGTAGGATTCGCGTTCGAGCAGGGAGACATAATTTTGCTCTGAGGCGAGGCGGGCATTTTCTTTCATGTAGCGATAGGCCGTCTGCGGACCCTTAGCGATTTGCTGGGCCAGCGCGGTGACACCTGCCTCGAATGCATCAGCGGGCAGGACGCGGTTGACGAGGCCGAGGTCTTTCGCTTCGGCAGCGGTGAGCTTGCCAGACAGGAGCAGCAATTCTTTGGCCTTCGCTTCGCCCAGCGTGCGCACGAGCGGCCATGTAATGCCGAAATCACCGGAGAAGCCGACCTTGGCAAAAGCGGTGGTGATTTTGGCGGTGTCTGACATGACGCGTAGATCACAGGCCAGCGCAATGGCGAGGCCCGCACCGGCAGCAGGGCCGTTAATGGCGGCGATGGTGACTTTGGGGATTGTGTAGAGCAGGCCCGACAGGCCGTGATTGCGCCGTTGACGGACGACTTTTTGTTCATAGGTCGGGGCCGCGTCGGTGCCCGCATTCATCCGCTGAACATCCCCGCCCGCGCAGAAGCCGCGCCCAGAGCCAGTGAGCACGATACAGCCAATAGACGGATCGGCCGCCGCCTCACTCAACGCATCGACTGTGGCGTCCATCATCTCCTGGCTCAGCGCATTGAGGCGATCTGGCCGATTGAAAGTGAGCGTGAGCACGCCGTCTGTGGTGTCTTTCAGTAGATGTTGCTCAGCCATGAGGGCTCCTCCGATGGTGTTTTTTATGTTGGAGCGACCATGGGGGAGATTTGGGGCGGGGGCAATGAGTGCGGATTGAAATTCGAATCTAGAGCACTAACTATACTTATGATTGAGGAAATTAGTTGGAGGCAGTTTTGACGCGCCGATCAAACAATCAAAAAATTCGCAAATTGATAGCTTCTAAAAAGGAACGAGGTAGAACGCGGTATCGGCAAATCGGTATCGGGCGGGACAGTTTTCGGGTGCTGGAATTTTTTGGCAGTTCGTTTCAGATATTCGCCAAGCGTCTGTGCAAGCAATGGTACGATTTTCAATTGATACTAATGCGTAGGGAAAAAATTCTAGCGTCGCGATGGCGGCGTTTTTTGAATGCTAAACTTGAGAATCTTCGAGAAGTCGCATTTGATTTACTCAGCAGGCAGAGAAAAAACAAGTTCATAAGAGTTGTTCGCTTGAAGAAGCGGATAGACGCTGAGTTACGAGAAGTTCAAGTAGACTTGAAATGGTTGCAATCTGCGCAAAGTGGAGAACAGATAGCCGAAAGATATCCAGATTTACTCGAATCTATGCCGAAACCAACAAATGATAATGCCGGGCTAGAGGGGGTTAGTGTTGAATATTTAGACGACCATTGGTCCATAAAGTCAGACTGGAAGAATCGAAGACGACGACTACATCTCAATTGGTTCAAAGAAATCCAGAAAAAGTGTGTGGAAGATAAAAGTCGCACCGCTGAATTGCTAGAATTCAAGTTGTCCAAAATTAAAAGATGGATTTTGGATCAGAATACATCCGATGGACGACGTGAATTCTTCAAACTCAGAAAATCATTGCGAAGAGTTGCTAAGCGGAGAACATTCTTGCGCAAGTTACGGAGCTTTGCCTGTACGGGAATGTTCGTGTGGATTTTCGCCTTCATTCTCGCTCTTAAATCTTGGTTTATCTCACGTAGAAATCTAAATTTCATGTCGATCGGTTTTGGTTCGATCTTATCACCTACGATTTTGTCGATTGGCTCGTGTACTTTTATGGAAACACCTCTAAAAACTGTTGTTGATAAGCCGATAACTGTCTTCAAGGGAGAGTCTGAGTTAGGACCAATTCGTATCCTTCAAGATGCGGCGAGGACGACAAATGGGCTTGGGGAGCTGCCTATTCATTGGGTTGAAGGGAGTTCCACGCAAGTTATGCGTGGCTATTCAGGGAGACCTGTGGATGCGTCTCGATTGGCTATAGATGATAGCGTTTGCAAGGCAGAAATGGTTGTTATCGTTGGTCGAGCGTCTTCTTCTGGTGGAGTGGAAATAAATCAAGAAATAGCTAGGCTGAGGTCGGAGTATTTTTCTGATGTTATATACGACAATTGTGGCGGCACAGCTGAACAGATTCACTTGCAGATTGCCTTGCATTCACCCGATTTCGCCTCGAACGATGGCATACAAAGAACATTGTCAATTTACGCTATTGATGATGCTGTGCGCTTCTTCGAGATTCCTATGGACATGAGAAATGTCGTTTCAGATTTGTTTGATAATTCACAATCTAGATACAAAAGTCAGTCATATACATTTAGATCACGAACTCAGATTAATGGAGTCGCAAGTAAGTGGCAGGAACTGTAGAGGCGAGAACTGGTGTCATGCACCCCTCACTGCACGACGGGTTCCCAGTTGCCGGAGCCGTCTGTGGTTGGGGAAACGGTGCAGGCGGGGTCTCCGGCGCAGGCGTTCATGGCGGTGTTCCAGCTTTGCATGTTCTGGATCGTGTTCATGTGGATTTGCATTG
>JBOEGK010000001.1:17268-19931 GCA_050633385.1 Hyphomonas sp. | reverse complement strand
CCAGACTGAAACTCGGTAGACTGAAGAAATTGCCAATACCCTGCGCCTCGGCCAACAAGACCAGCGCGCGGCGGAACATCGCCTCGGCAGGCTCTAGCAGAGCCAGCACATCCTCGCGCTTGACGAGGTTGGCCCCGCTGAGCAGCTCTGCCAGACACATCATCGCGCCCGACCACAAATCCCCGATCCGTGGCCAGAGCATCTCCATCACCTCATCCAGCGAAGCGGGCAGCGTGTTGCGTGGTGTTTCCATTGAGGCAGAGTGTATGGCAGGCGGCGGAGGGGTTGGATAAGTAGAGCAAAACTGTCCACCAAAGATTGACATCGATAGATAACCTGAGAACCTCGCTAATTGAATTCAAAGGGTTGTTCCATATGCAGCAGACGCATTTAAAGAATCTAAGTGGCGTTGTGTGCTATGGTCTTCTTATAACAGTTCTCACCTTCATCTTTGTGAATGTAATTGTTACGCAAAATGGCGCTACGAAGATTAAAGCGCCGCTCTTTATTGTGGTGTTCTGCAACTTAGTCTTTGCATGGTTTGTTTCGTTGCTCGCAGTGGAGTTGTCTAAAGAAGAATCAAGTGAAGACGAAGCAACTGAAAGAGGCCGGTCTGTCTACGTTTTCACCAATGCAATTAGCGGACTAACTGGGCTAGCCGCTCATTTTGCAGAAGTATTGAGCACAAAAGCTTTATCAACCCAAAACGCTTTGGCTTTTGTTATTTCACATTCGATTTCCCAAAACACGGACGCTTTCCTAAAATTCTATCTCTTTGCTGTTTTGGTGTTTCTTCTTGTATCGATCGGTTTCGCAATTGTTGGCGTTAAACTGATAGTCTCTTCTGGAATCAGCTTCAGTGCTGTAAAAACTCCAGTGCAAATGACCTCTGGAATTCTACTGGCTTTGTCTATTTCAGTTGTAACTCCCTGGAACGATTTACCGATGAGTACTGGCACTGTATCCACACTTTGGGGTGTGGCAGGGGTACTATCATTCTTCTTTTTGTTCGCGATACTATTTGGATTATTTTCCTTTGCGATCATTCGGAATATCGTTTCGCTGAGCGTACAAGGTATAGCAACAAGATCGCATTGGCTAGGCGTTCCCCTGAGTCGACAAATCATATTCGAAATAATTACGCAGATTGCTACCGGCGCGATCAAGGCATTGGGAATATTATGTTTGCTTTATCTCAGCATACGCCTATTCACCCATTTGTCATTTGGATTACCTTCTGATCATGTCAGCACACAGGTCGTTTATGAAGTTGAACAACTTATAGACAGTAGACTGATAAGTGCGTTGCTTTGGACGCTCAAATTTGCAACTGTTAGCTCATTGATCGGCGCAGCGATCATATTTAGAAAGCCTATTTGGGAAATCCTTAAAAAAATTCGAGATATCCGCTTTTCGAAATTTACGCTGCTCAATAAGAAATGGTCATTCCCAATTATTCCGTCAACGCGAGCCTATTTGCGCCACACTCGATTTAAATTTCTAACTACTCTTTCAAAATTTAAGGCTCTTCCGATTAAGTTAGCCAAGCCCTGTCTATCTTTAAACTATAGCCTGTTTCGTTATTTAATTCTCACCACCATTCTAGCTGCAATCCCTTGGATTGGCCTTATGCCAACTCCGAGCATACCTTTTACACTTCCTGATTCAGATCCAGTCATTGAAGTCGAAACATCAGATACTGAAGCCGAGCGCGAAGAACCCACAAAAATTGATCCGGCAGAGATATATTTTACGAGTCTCCCAATCTGTCCAAACAGCACTAGGAACATGGGCTGGCAGTATGGAAGCCACGAAAAATTTGAAATAGTAGTTAGCGACTGTTTCATTGAACACAGAGGATCGTCCGAACTGAAAGCCATTCTGTTTGTGGGCATATCTTCGCTTGGCAAGGATGTTAAGAATGAAGAAGACCGAGCGCTTGAAAGAGCAACTACACTTGCCAATATCCCAGTCCTTGGAACCGAGTTTGACACGCCTAAATTCATCCTTTTTCTAGGAATGGCCAAATCAAAATACACAACCGGAAACATTGGACTACGAAATCAAAACGAGTCAGAACGGCCTGCTCTCGCATACGGAATAGAAAGTTATCCAGAAAACTCTTCCGTCACGGGTGCTGATTTGAGCAAGTTTCTAGACGAACGCTTAAGTCGATCATCGACTCAAACGGATTTCACTCAATGCAAACTATTCGAGGTAAAATCATTCGCCGAACACAAGCTGCAAGAAATTGAAGGCTTTCATTGCGGCAGATCGAAACGCCCCTAACCCACAACCTCTTCCGCCTTCTCAGCCCGCAACACCTCAGCGCGTTTCTCGACCAGTTCTACGATGTGGTCGATCATGTCGGTGTTGGTGACGTTGTGGGAGGGTTTTCCGGATACGAACATTTTTCCGGCGTCTTTGCCGCCGCCTGTGAAGCCGAGGTCTGTCAGGGCGGCCTCGCCCGGGCCGTTGACGACGCAGCCGATGATAGACAGGCTGATCGGTTCTGAGATGTGCGCGAGGCGGGCCTCTAGCGTTTCGACGGTTTTGATGACGTCAAAGCCCTGACGCGCGCAGCTTGGGCAGGCAATGATGTTGACCCCGCGTGTGCGCAGGCCGAGGGATTTTAGCATCTCGTAGCCGACTTTGACTTCTTC
>JBOEGK010000001.1:0-17194 GCA_050633385.1 Hyphomonas sp. | reverse complement strand
ACGGTGAGGAACATGTCTGACGCTTTGACGCTGATCTTATAGTCATGGAAGCCGAGATCATCGAGGATGCGGGCATGATCCAGCGCGCTTTCGACCATGGCATCGGGGCATGGCTCGCCATATTTTTCCAAGAGGTGACGCTCTAGCGAGCCGCCATTGACGCCGATGCGGATGGAACAGCCATTAGCACGGGCGGCGGCGACGACTTCCTTGACGCGATCTGCCGAGCCGATATTGCCCGGATTGATGCGCAGGCAGGCCGCGCCAGCGTCAGCCGCTTCGATACCGCGTTTATAATGGAAATGGATGTCTGCGACGATGGGCACGGGGCTTTCGCGGCAAATGGTGGGCATGGCCGCGGTGGCGTCTTCTGTGGGGCAAGAGACGCGGACGATGTCTACGCCTGCCTCTGCGGCGCGATTGATCTGGTCTAGCGTGGCGGCGGCGTCTTCTGTGGGCGTGTTGGTCATGGTCTGCACCGCGATCGGGGCATCGCCGCCGACGAGGACATTGCCGACACGGATCTGGCGGGATTTGCGCCGCGCGATGTTGCGCCACGGGCGGATGGGATTATGAGACATGGGGGCTGGCTCTTGCTCCTGCGCTGGGGTGTTGGCTGCTTATGCCACAGGGGCGGGCGAGCGGCTAGCGACTCTAACGGCTGGCGACGCCGCCGCCTGCTGCTGCAACTTGCGGAGAGGCCAGTTCTGCGGCGTGGACAAGCTGTTCATCGACGCTGGCTGAGTGGACTGGCGCGCCATCTGGGCCGAGCGGGCCGATCACCATATCACCGACACGCCAGACGAAATCTCCGCCATTGCGGGCATTGACTGTCCAGCCTGCGCCGAGGCGGGGCACATACGTATCACCCGAGGCCATCACGCGGGAGCGGAAGATTGTGCCATCCGAACCGCGCACTTCCAGCCAGCCCTGACTGACAGCGACAAGCTCCAGCGGCAAATGTTTCGGCAGCGGACGGGTCGAGGTGGCCGCCTCGGAAAAGAGGCTATCACGCGCGCCATTCACGGCGACGATGGCCGGCACAGAGGCCAGCTCTTCTGTTGGCTTTAGCAAAGTGTAGACACCGATGCCTGCACCACCGAAAACGGCCAGCACAGCTGCGGCCGCCAAGGCGATGGGCCATTTGGCGCGCTCAGGACGCAGCTCACCGAGCTTGGGCACGGGAGCTGTCTCGCCCACTTGTTCCACCGCGCCGCACTCTTGGGTGTAAGCGCTGACAACATCGCGCTCTGACAGGCCGAGATGTTTGGCATAGGTTTTCAGATATGGGACGAGGAAGCCGCTCGGAATGGCCGTGGTTTCCATACGCTCAATCGACATGAGCGTGTCTTTACGGATCAATGTGGCGGTGACGACATCTTGCAGCTCAGCGCCGAGCGCTTCACGGACACGGCGCAAAACCTGACCCATGCGCAGATCTTCGCCTTCATACTGGCGGGTGTCAAAAATAACTTTAGCGCGCTGTTCCGGTGTGAATTCTTGTGTAGATTCTGACGGGCTGGCAGGCGTCTCTGCGTCGGACATTGCAGCGTCCTCGGTCGCGTCAACCTCTGGGATTATCTCATCTGACTCATTATTGTGTGCCATAATCGCTCAGCTTTCTGCCAATTTATTACTTTTCGCCTATCAGAAGAGCAAATTACAGTCCATTGGCGAACTGAAACTTATGGATGCGCTAAATATCCATAACCTCAATGCCATGTTCACGCGCGATGGCTAACACTTGGTTACGGAACGCATCGTTTGGCTTATCAAGGGCCGCAAAAAAGTCTTCGCGGAAGGCCGATAGGTCTTTAATCGAACAGATCATGCGTTTTACCGGGCCAATCGCACCCGCCTGCATGGACAGTTGCTCAAAGCCGAGCGCCACGAAACACAGGGCAGACAGCGTAGATGAGGTGGATTCACCACAGGCTGACAGGCTGATATCCCCTGCCCGGCACCCTTCAGACACTTCACGAAGAAACCGCAGGAAAGACGGGCACACAAAGTCATAACGGTCGGATACGGCTGGCGACATACGGTCAGCGGCAAAGAAGAATTGCATCAAATCATTGGTGCCGACAGAAACAAAATCAATTTCGTCTGCCAGCTCCGGCAAACCATAAGCAAGCGCCGGTGTTTCCAGCATCACACCGACTTTCAGCTCGGACGGTTCTGTGCCGCGATGATGCTTGGTCCACGCAATCTCCTTCATCAGCATATCGCGTGCGGCGCGAAACTCTGACGGTACAGTGACCATGGGAAACATGACGGTAAGTGGACGCGAACCCGCAGCGCGCACCAAAGCACGCAATTGGCGACGGAACAGCCCCGGATGATCGAGCGCGAACCGGATTGACCGCCAGCCCAGCGCTGGGTTTTCTTCACGTATTTGGCTGAGCGCCGGGAGAACTTTGTCACCGCCCACGTCCAAGGTGCGGAAAATCACCGGTTTGCCATGTGCTTTTTCGAGCACCCGCTCATACAGGTCCACCTGTTCTTTCAAGCGCGGCAGCTCATCAGAGACAAGGAACTGGAACTCTGTGCGAAACAGGCCAACACCATCAGCCCCGGCGGGTTTCAGCATATCCAGATCGAGATCGAGGCCCGCATTCAACATCAAGGGGATATGCGTGCCATCACCCGTTTTTGCAGGCTCATTAGCAAGCGCCGCATACATTGCCTGACGCTCTGACCGAATTGCCACGCGCGCTTTGTAAGCATCATACAAGCTATCATCTGGCCGGATGTGAAGCGTGCCTTCTTCAGCATCAACGATCACCCAGTCGCCCTGATCAACCCGCGTAGTGAGACCTGAAATACCACCCAGCGTCGGGATGCCCATGGCGCGCGCCACGATGGCCGCATGAGACGAGGCGGCGGCTTCTTCAATGAGGATCGCGCGCAGACCGGTATTGACGTATTCCAATAACTCAGCCGGACCGAGCCGCCGTGCAATCAGAACACTGCGCTCTTCGCCGATTTCTGGCCGCCCTTCATCGCCGCCAAGAATACGGAGCAAGCGGTTATCCAAATCTTCCAAATCATAGAGGCGTTCGCGCAAATAGGGGTCGCGCGCACTTTGCAAACGAGCCCGGTGCTCGCGTCTGGCACGATCGACTGAGGCCTCTGCACTGAGGCCAGAACGTACGCCCTCTTGCAGTTTTTCAGCCCAGCTTGGGTCATGCGCCAAAAGACGATATGTCTCCATCACGTCGCGCGGATCGTCGCCCAAGGCGGCGCCGTCAATCGCGACCATACGGTCAATTGAGGCGCGCAGCTCACCCAGCGCCACGATCAAGCGACTGGATTCAACCTGCTGATCCGAGGCGAAAAATTTGGCGGCGGGAACAATCGGATCATGCAAGACGGCGCGGCCATAACCCAGCCCGTCACAAAATACGCGTCCTTTAAGAGTTGCCAAACGGCGCGCTCTGCGAATGTCACCCGCTGTTGTTAAATTCTCCGGATCGAGACGATCCACGATCTCTGCCAGCACCATTGAAATGGTTTGCAGGGAGTCAATTTCATCCTCAACATACAACCGCTCAGTCCGGTTCTGAACCGTCAGCACACCAATGACACGGCCACCGCGCAAAATAGGCACACCCAAGAACGCATGAAACGGATCTTCTCCTGTTTCTGGGCGGTATGAAAACCGTGCGTGCCGGGGGGCATCTTGAATAGCCATCGGCTCCGCGCGCTGCGCAACAAGCCCCACCAATCCTTCATTGGATTCCAATCGCGTGGTCGCCACCGCTTCTGTGTTCAAACCCTGCGTCGCGATAAGCAGCAGGGTCTTATCCGGCTGGCGCAGGTAAATCGAGCACACATCGGCAACCATTGTCGTCGCGATCAAATGAACGACCTGATCCAGTCGTGCGCGCGGGTCAATATCCTCCGCCATCACCTGGCGTAGGTTATTCATCAGCGTTCGCGTGGCTGGCAGATTGTAGGCCATAAAACTCCTAGGCGGGGTCGAGTATTTTAGTCAGCATCAAGTCCGTAAGCTGTATGTAGGGCACGAACCGCCAGCTCTGTGTAAGGTGCGGCGATCAGAACCGAAATCTTGATTTCCGATGTTGCGATCACGTCTATGTTGATACCTTTTTCAGACAGCGCACTAAACATCGTCTCAGCCACGCCTGTATGACTTTTCATACCCACGCCGATGATAGAGATTTTAGATACGTCGCGCATCACTTCCAAAGATTCGAAGCCAATTTCGTCTTTCATCTCATTGAGCACGCGTTCAGCCTCAACCGAGTCGCGGTCTGTACAAGTGAACACCATATTGGCGCGCTCTGGCCCACGTGCGTTGGCCTGAACGATCATATCAACATTGACGCCAGCACCCGCCAGAACCGAGAAAATCTTAGCGGACGTACCCGGCTTATCGGCCAATCCGAACAGGGTAACTTTGGCTTCATCGCGCGAATAAGCGACGCCGCTGACAACTTGTTTTTCCACGATTTCTTCCTCTGAGCAGACAAGTGTTCCCGGATTAGGCTCTCCCGGCTTCAGGAAGCTGGAGAGCACGCGCACCGGCACGTTATGATTCATAGCAAGTTCGACAGAGCGTGTCTGAAGAACTTTAGCGCCGAGGGAGGCCATTTCCAGCATTTCCTCGAACGAAATTTTCGGGATCCGTTGTGCCTTGGGCACGATACGCGGATCTGTTGTGTAGACGCCATCAACGTCTGTGTAGATGTCACATGTGGTCGCGTTCAAAGCAGCAGCAACAGCCACGGCGCTCGTGTCTGATCCACCGCGGCCCAATGTGGCGACACGCTCATCATCTGTGACGCCTTGGAACCCTGCCACAACGGCAATTTCACCTGCATCGATGGAATCTGGCAGACTGCTTTCATCAAAGCCCATAATGCGCGCTTTGGAATGGTCACCATCTGTCTTCATTTTGAGCTGCCAACCGAGCCAGCTGCGTGCTTTTAGCCCGCGCCGGCGCAGGGCCAAGGCCAACAGGCCAGCTGTCACTTGCTCGCCAGAGGCAACGACAACGTCATATTCATCGTCAAACTGGTCTCTCGACAGCCCGTCGCCAGCAGCTGCTTCAGCATAGCCAACCAGCTTATTGGTCTCTCCCGACATGGCAGAAACAATAACCGCCATATGCTCACCCTTGGCGGCTCGCGCCGCGACGATATCTGCCACATTGGCAATGCGATCGAGGTCACCGACTGACGTGCCTCCGAATTTTAGAACTGTACGCGCCATCTCGCCCCATTATATCCTATTCTACAGGTTGCCCTGCTCACTCTCACGTCATAGGGGCAAGTGAGGCCGGGATCAAACGGGAAGCGCGTAGCATGACAAAAAGTGTCGAAAACACTGGTGAAGCACCACGAAAACCGAGCATCGATGCCGATGAAGTGGCCAAATTTTCAGCAATGGCAGCCGATTGGTGGAATCCAAACGGGAAATTCAAACCCCTGCACCGGTTCAATCCGATACGTTTGGGCTTTATTCGGGACACCGCAGAGGCGCATTTTGGTATAAAAGCTGGGTTGCGTGAGCCGCTGAACGGCCTTCGCTTGCTGGATATTGGGTGCGGAGGTGGGTTGGTGAGTGAACCAATGGCGCGGCTTGGCGCGACGGTCACCAGTGTTGATGCCTCTGAAGCGAACATCAAAACCGCGATGACCCATGCGAGTGAGCAAGGTCTGGAAATCGATTATCGTGTCGGCACGGCCGAGGCGCTGCTCGATAGTGGGGAAGCGCCGTTTAATATCGTGCTCAATCTGGAAGTGGTGGAGCATGTGGCCGACCCGGACCAGTTTCTCGCCGATTGCGCCAATCTGGTTGCACCGGGCGGCCTGATGATCGTGGCGACGCTGAATAAAACGGCAAAAGCGCTGGCAACAGCTGTGATCGGGGCGGAGTATATTTTGCGCTGGCTGCCGCCGGGAACGCATGACTGGTCGAAATTCCTGCCGCCAGAACAAGTCCGTGAGGCATTGATGTCAGCTGGACTGGAAGCGGAACCAGCACAAGGTGTGGCCTATGCCCCGCTGACAGGTCGATGGAATCTTTCAACCGACACCAGCGTAAATTATATGGTCGTCGCACGCAGAGCCGAAATGACATGACCCAAAACACCCTCCCCACCCCGCAAGATGTGATCGACTATTTTATCGGCGATGCCGCGCATTCAGTCGACGCCGCCCAGCAAATGTTTAGCCTGTGGTTCAAGAAGTCTGACGCGACCGACACAGAAATCCGCGAACGGTTCCAACCCTTGCTGGAGACCCTGTCGGCCGGGCCATTGGCTAAAGACTGGTCCGAGCGCGGACCAGATGGGCGTTTGGCGGCGATCATCGTGCTCGATCAATTTAGCCGCAATATGTTCCGCGGCAGCCCGCGTAGCTTTGCACAAGACGCATTGGCCTTGAAACTGGCCGTGGCGGGGATTGAAGCGGGTCAGGATAGCAAAATGAGCGAAGTTGGCCGCATGTTTATGTATCTGCCATTTGAGCATAGCGAAGATATTCACGACCAAGCGACGGCCATTCGATTGTTCAGCGTTCTGCGCGACGAGGCACGCGCGCCCTTCCGGGATATGATGGAGAACACGCTGAGCTATGCCCACCAGCACCGTGATGTGATCGCCAAGTTTGGACGCTTCCCTCATCGGAACGCAATCGTTGCGCGCACGAATACGCCAGAAGAAGACGCTTATTTGGCCACACCCGGCTCTGGGTTTTAATCGAGCGGCATTGGCCCGCGCGGATCAAGCCTGAGAGCGACTTCCTGCTGCAGGGCGCGGGTTACTGGATACCGTGTTGAAACCCACGCCCCCGCCAGGTAGAGCACGGCGGGGATGATGCAGAAGATCAGCAGCAAGCCATGTATCGCGCTGTCAGAATTGGCCTCGCCGGGTTGGAAGCCCGCAAGCTGGCCCACCATGAGGTATCCCAATCCGAAAGCGAGACTGGTACCAAGCTTGTAGGCAACCGACAGAAGCGCGAAATAGATCCCCGCGCGGCTTTCGCCCGTATCAGCGACTTGCAGCTCAACCACATCGGCCGTCATGGAACGTGTCAGGGCGATCGGCGCACTAAAGGCAAAACCGTTGACGACCGCGCCAATCAATATGGGACCGAAGCCACCAAATTGGGCCGTGACATAATAGAGGATGCCAGCCCCCGCAGCGAGGAAACAGCCCCCACGGAACGCGACCGTTTTCTCCGTACGTTTGGCAACGGCTAACCAAAACGGCATGCCCAATATTGATGCGATGAAGAACAACATCAGTACGAGGCTGGACTCGCTGTCATCCAGACCGAACGCGTATTCGGTGACGAAAAGATAGTTCGACCCCGTGATGGCGACCGCTGTGCCAATCAAGAGTTCCATTGCGAGCACCCGGCCAAGGAGTTTGTTTTTGACGGCCTTAAGCACACCCGCCAAATCAATCTTATCCTGTTGGGCTTGTGCGCCCTTTAGCGGCTTGTCGGGCACGAAGAGGAGCGCAAGCCCCACCGTAATAGGAATTGCGACGATCAACACCCAGCCCATCGCCGCGACCTGTTCAAACCGATCCAAATCATACCCCAGAATTGGCAGCAAAGCCGGAAGTGCCATGAGGATAAGCATGGTGGTGATGCCGACCATTTCTGGCCAAAAGAATAGGCGAGACCGCTCGTCATAATCCTGCGCGATAGCAGGCACCCATGCATTGCGAGAGGTCTGCAGCAATGTGAACCCGATGTAAAAAATGAACATCCAGAACACGAAATAGAAAGGCCCCACCCCTTCGCGCGGCGGCATGTACGCAAAATATGTCGCCAAGGCGAGGATGGGCGCGCTCATGAAAATCCAATGACGCACACGGCCCCAGCGGCTCTGATAACGGTCAACAACAATGCCCAAGACAGGATCTGTGAAGATATCCCAGAACCGCAGGAGCATAAAAAGAAGCCCGGTCAGCTCTAGCCCCAGCCCGACTTCATTTGCATACAGAGGAGCCAAATAAACCGTGAGAGGAAGCGCGACGCCCGCAAGTGGAACGTTAAGCCCGGCGAATGCCAGTACACGTGGTAAAGGCAGTCGATCGGGACTTTTTGTAAGCTTATTCATCCCAGCCTATGTGTCTGAAATTTCAAATATCTCCAAGAGAAAAATGCTTCTATCTTGACGTATTCCAGAGAACAGCCGACCTTTCTTTGAGGGAAGGAAAACACAATGATAAAAAAACTTGGGCTGGGTTTCGTCGGCGCGACCGCGCTGCTCGTTGGGGTCATACTTGTTCGCACCTTCACATATGGCGGCACCGAAGTGGGTGAGCGTTTGGATGTGGTCGCCGCGCCCGACGTGTCTGCGGAAACAGCGGCGCTGCATTTATCAGAAGCCATCCAGATGAAGACCATCACCTTGCAGGCGGGTGACCCGCGTGTTGGGCAAGAAGGCCCTTGGCTCGAATTGCATTCATGGCTGGAGGCGACCTATCCCGCTGCGCACGCCACGATGGAGCGCCAGCTTGTGCCGGGAACGTTATCATTGCTCTACACGTGGCAAGGCAGTGACAAAAACCTAGCGCCGCTCCTATTGATGGCGCACCAAGATGTGGTGCCCGTGAATATGGGGACTGAGAGCGACTGGACTGGGCCACCCTTCGCCGGCAAAATTATTGACGGTTATGTCTATGGCCGTGGCGCGATTGACGACAAGAACAGCCTCGTCGCTCTAATGGAGGCCGCTGAAGCCTTGGCGAAAGACGGCTTCACACCACAACGGACCGTCATGTTTATGTTCGGTCATGACGAAGAAGTGTCAGGCAGCGGCGCACAAGCGGCCATTGCCTTGCTGAAGGCGCGCAGTGTCCGGCCCGAAATGGTGCTCGATGAAGGCTTCATGATCATTGACCCCTCGCCCATTACTGGCAAGACGATGGGCTTTATCGGCATTGCGGAGAAGGGCTATATTACACTGAAGCTGACCGCCAGCGCAGACGGCGGACACTCCTCCACCCCGCCGCGAAACAGCGCAGCGGTGAGGCTCGCCAATGCCATTGTCGCGCTGGAAAACAATCAAATGCCGGCCAATTATAAGACGCAACCTGTAGCGGGAATGTTCGCCACTTCCGCACCTGATATGCCGTTTGCGCAACGTATGGCACTGGCGAATATGTGGCTGTTTGGCGGCATGGTGGATAAATCCATGGCCGGTATTCCGGCCGCGAATGCGATGGTGCGGACAACGACGGCGCCGACCATGCTGACCGGGTCAGCCAAGGAGAACGTGCTGCCCCAGCGCGCGCAGGCCATCGTGAATTTCCGTATACACCCTAATGATACGCCAGAGAGCGTGGAGGCACATGTAAAGCGTGTGACGAAAGATATTGATGGCCTCAGCGTCGAGGTGTCTGGCGATTCAATCGGCAGCCCGGCCTCCCCCTTATCGCCCACCGACAACCGCCCGTATTCTGTGCTCGCAAGTGTTGCGGCCCATGCCTCTGACGGCGCGCCGATCACGCCCGGCCTCGTGCTGGGCGCAACCGATGCGCGCTTTGCCAGTGAGATTAGCGATAATGTCTATCGCTTCGCACCGGCGGTTTTGACAGATGACGAACTGACAGGATTTCACGGCACCAATGAACGCATCTCAGTCGAGAACATGAAGCGCATGTCAGAAGCCTATGCGCAGATCATCCTGATGATGGACGCGCCAGATTGATTTAGTTGGCACTGCCAGTGACTTGTTCAATATCAATCGTGTAATGACGAGCGCAAAACTGGCAATCGATGGCAAGCGTGCCATCAGGTTCAACCATGTCTCGCAGGGACTCATCTGGCATCGACCCCAGAGTCGCGATGAGGCGATCTTTGTTGCAAGTGCAATTATCGACAAGCGCCGTGCTGTCTTCAAGGCGCACGCCTTGCTCATGGAACAAACGGTAGAGCAGATCGGTCATTGGCAGGTCTGGATCGACAAGCTCTGTATCTGATAGCGTGCCGAATAGGGCCTCTGCCTCGCGCCATGCGTCGTCAGTGTCGCCGCGCGCATCATCGCCGGCCACTTTTTGCACCATCATGCCGCCAGAAACCCATACCGGATCTTGCCCCTTCTGACTTAGCTCTGCCATGGACAGTTTGATCCGTGTTGGGATTTGTTCTGATTGCGCAAAATAGTCTTCAGCACATTCGGCCAGCGTCGCTTTTTCAAGCGGCACGATGCCCTGATAAGGCTGGACGTTTTGATTGTCCTGAATGATGATGAGCGCCAGCCGACCGCTTGGCCCGAACAGTTGTGGCATGTGCGGGGCGTCGCCCTTGTTCACCTTATCCAGATGCGCCCAGCGCGCCTCATCATAGCGAGCGTAACCGCGCACGCTGCCATCAGAACGATACTCGCCCACCAGCATAGAAACCGGGCCATCGCCTTCTGCCTGAACCAGCAAACGCCCTTCGAACTTCAAGCTCGCACCAACGATTGCCGCGAGGGTGACCGCGTCGCCTAGAATGCGGGCCAGATGGTCTGGATAGGTGTGACGATGCAGGATAGGCGACAGACTGCCCGCGCCCATACGCACCGCGCGCCCACGAACGGGGCGTTCATTGATCTGGAAGTTGGCGACAAAGTCACCTGAAGGGAGCGCGGACTGGGACATGAGACATGCCTTTCAACTGTATTTGACTAGCGCATGTATAGGCCGCGACCGACATTGCAAGCCCCTAGGCTGAACAGCTGCCCCCGCCGAGCACGCAGAAACTGGCGCACCATGGGTGGTTCAGCTTGACCGGATCAGCGGTTGCCGATGCCAGCGTGTGCCCGAGTTCAAAGGCCGGATCATCGACCAGAAGCGTGCACGCCACAACGCTGGCGCGGGTGGCACCCTTGCGGCGGATGACCATACGCTGATTGGCGCACATGATGTCTGACGGGTGTTTGTTGAGGATGCCCCAGCAATCGGTTGTGATTTCCGGTGGATCATCAGCGACGATCATTTCCGGAAACAGGACAAGCTGTTTGGGATCGTCGGCCTGTAGCGGCAACCCTATGCGAGCTGCGAGCGCACCATAAGCGTTGCGCGCTACGACATCATCTTCGGTGAGCGCTTGGCGGCCCGCGATGGCGACGGAAATACCCGTTGTGGCGAGCCAGCCCAGACCGCGCACGGCCTCATCGAAACTGCCCTGCCCGCGTTCGTCATCATGCAGGCGTTTATCATGGCTATCGAGAGAGACACGTAATGTGAGCTGATTGGGGAATTGTTTGGCCAAAGCCTCAAGCCCGGCCTTGATACGCGGTCGCATCATCGGGCGCATGGCATTTGTGAGCAGCAGCAGCGTATGCCCGCGCGCCATAACGTCTTCCATAATGCCCAGAATATCAGGGCACATGAACGGTTCGCCGCCGGTAATGCCAACCTCTATGGGCGCGTCTATTTCGTCCAGAAACGGCGTGACGTCTTCGCGCTTGAGATAAACCAGCCGATCATTCTTGGGCGAGCTTTCAATATAGCAATTGGCGCACTCAATATTACAAAGCGTACCGGTGTTCAGCCACAATGTCTTCAGCCCTGTCCATTGCACGCTAGCGCGGGTTTCGCCTTTTGCCGTCATGTCAGGGTTTGAGAATTTTGGTTCAGGAATCAAGGTGTCAGCCATGATGCGAGTGTACCTCGCGCGCCGAACAAGGCCAGCCCCCGAAGCGCTGAACTAACGAAAACGTGTTCGTGCGATGCATCGCAGGCCTAATGGAGCGCTTTTCCGCGATCTTGGGCGGCGTTTTCTAGAAACTCCTGCAAAAGCCCGCGCACATAAGCCGGCCTTAAACCCAAACCCGCACCGATTTCCAGCAACATGCTATGCTCTTCTTTGGCGAAATCTCCATCAGCAGCCGCAACGCGAAAAACCGCCTCAAGGATGACTTCCTTGCCTTCATCATTGAGCATATTGCCGACGCGCGTGGCGACGCTCAGCGCATCGTCGAGACTCGTTTCAGCGGCGTCGATTTCCGCCTCAACTTCTTCACGCGTAAAATCTCGCGCACAAAGCTTGTTGACGGTGGAGAAAATTGTCTCGACTTCTTGTTGCTCAATCTTGCCATCTGCCCATGCCATACGGGCGAGGATCATGAGCGAGGCGGTTTCAAATTCAGCCCGGATTGTATCTGATGCTGCGCCGGTGGCGGCATTCAGCACCCCTTCCACAAAGGTGCCCTTGCACCCCATGCACTCGACATAAGCGGGAAAGGTTTTGAGCGGGATCAGCGGAATCCAATAGAGATGGAACCAGGACTTGGCGCGCCGTTTCTCAAACGCGGTTTCATTCTGACATTGCGGACAGGTGAAACTGCCTTGATCGAGGAGTTTGCGTGTCGCTTTGGTGCCGAAGATAATCATGAAGTGCGTCCTTGTCTCGACGATACAGCCTATCTTGACGAAGAAAGCTGACGAACTCAATGCTAGATAATGATTCCGCTTTGCGGTGTGGGCTGGTCCGGGTAGACGCTAGGCATGGTATCGAGCAACACCCACCCTCTGTTTAAAGCCCTCACGGGCGTAGGTGATGAGCGGACGTGTCACGATATTTCAGACGGCGCATGTGAGCAGGAACCTGCGAGTTTTGAAACGCACGTCTTCAGCGTTTCTGCCAGCAAGATTGCCGACGGCTTAATTGATCCAAAACTGGTTCTGGCTTGGTTGTTGACCAGCCTAAGCGCGCCAGCTGTCTTCATCGGACTATTGGTTCCCATCCGGGAAGCTGGTGCGTTATTGCCGCAATTATTCATCGCAGGCGGGATACAGCGCATGGCCTTGCGCAAACGTGCATGGGCTGTTGGCGCGGGCATTCAAGGCGGCGCAGCGCTGAGCATGGGATTTGCGGCGCTATATTTGACGGGCTCTGCGCTAGGGATTGCAATCATCTCCGCTCTGGCTGTCATGGCAGTGGCGCGCTCAATCTGTTCTGTGACGTATAAAGACGTGTTGGGAAAAACAGTTTCTCAGTCCCGCCGCGGCACCGCCACTGGCACGGCAAGTTCGGTTGGCGCTGGCGCGGTGCTGGTGTTTGGCGGTGTCTTAGCAGCCACAATCTTTCCCCGCATGAGTGTGGTGACTGTCGGTTTATTTTTGGCAGGCGCCGCATGGGTCATCAGTGCATTGGCATTTTCACGCATGTACGAAGAACCGAGCGATACCCATGATGAGGCTTCGCCCCTGCAAGCTGGGCTGAACAATCTCAGCCTGCTTAAACAAGATGCTCAATTACGCCGCTTTATCTTGGCGCGTGGTTTATTGATATCTACCGCATTGGCCCCACCCTTTATGGTGTCATTGGCCGCGCAAGCCGGTGGACGGGCGGCCGATCAAAATGCATTCGGTGGACTGGGCTTACTTGTGATCGCCTCAGCGCTGGCCGGTTTGTTATCTTCATATGTATGGGGACGATTAGCCGATCGTTCGTCCCGGAAGGTTTTAATTTTTACAGCAGGTGCAGCCTCTCTCGCACTGCTGGCAACCCTTGGCCTGCACGCGCTGAGCTTATTGGGGGAAATATGGGCGCTGCCGCTGGTGCTGTTCGGGTTGATGATCGCGTATCAGGGGGTGAGATTGGGGCGGTCTACCCATTTGGTAGATATGGCCACGCCGGAAACCCGCGCTGCCTACACCGCGCTATCCAACACGATCATCGGGATATTGCTGTTGCTGGGCGGCGCGTTTAGCCTTGTCGCCGAATATGCCGGGGAAGCGGTGACCTTGATGTGCCTATGCGCCATGAGCCTGCTGGCTATTCCTGCCGCAATAGGCTTGAATCAAGTTCAGAACGCCTAGCCTATTTGTCTAAGCACCAACGCAGAATTGCCTTTTGCGCATGGAGACGGTTTTCGGCTTCATCAAAGACGAGTGATTGCGGGCCATCGATCACTTCAGCGTCGACTTCCTCGCCCCGGTGCGCCGGCAGGCAGTGCAAGAATTTGGCTCCGCCAGACGCCAGTTCCATCAATTCTTCGGTAACGGCATAAGGGTCGAGAATTTCGAGGCGTTTTTCAGCGTCCGCATCGCCCATTGAAACGAACGTGTCGGCGATGACCACATCGGCCCCCGCGACAGCCTCTTCTGCTGTTTCAAACAAGTCGATGCGCCCCTGCAGATCACGCGCAATTTCAACATCCTCATCATCCGGCGCAAAGCGCGCTGGCGTGCCGACGGCAAGCGAATAACCGAATTTCGGTGCAGCGTGCATGAGGCTGGCACAGACATTGTTGCCATCTCCCACCCAAGCGAGGCGCGCGCCGCGTAGGTCTAACCCGTGTTCTTCCAGGGTCTGCAAATCAGCCATAATCTGGCACGGATGAGACCGATCGGTCAGGCCATTAATCACAGGCACTGACGCGACTTTAGCAAAAGCCTCAACGTCTGAATGGTCGTTCGCGCGGATCATCACTGCATCGACATAACGGCTAAGCACGTGGGCGGTGTCTTCGATCGTTTCGCCGCGGCCGAGCTGCATATCATTGCTGGTCGCTGTGATCGACGTGCCGCCGAGCTGGCGCATCCCCATGTCGAAGGAGAAACGCGTGCGGGTGGATGATTTTTCAAAAATCATCGCGAGCGTATGCCCTTCAAGCGGCGCATCAGCATCGACACGCCCTTTAGTCCAGCCTTTTCGGGCCTTTTTCATCGCATGGGCCGAATCGAGAATAGCGCGCAAATCGCTCGCTTCGATATTCCACAGGTCTAAAAAATGCTTCGGGCCTGACAAATCGCTCATCGCGTTTCTCGCCTCCTTGAAGAAAAAGAAGCGCGGGCATTAGCGCATATTTACCATAAAGGCCAGCTTTCCCCACTGGCAGGCCCGCAACAATTGGATTAAATGGCGATTAGAATTGTCTGTTTCCTTGTTATTTGGAGTATTGCTCATGGACCGCGTTCTCATCATTGGCGCCGGCGCTGCTGGTTCTGTTGTGGCTCAAAAGTGCGCGATGGACCGCGATACGTTCAAGCACATTCACCTTGCCTCGCGCCGATTGGTGAGCTGTGAGAATGTCGCGAAATTGTGCAAAACGCCGATAGAAATTAGCCAAGTGGACGCGGATAATGTCGCCGAGGTGGTCGCGCTCATCAATCAGGTAAAGCCTGACCTGCTCATCAATATGGCGCTGCCCTATCAGGATCTGCCAATCATGGATGCCTGCCTTGAGACGGGCTGTAATTATATGGACACTGCGAACTATGAGCCGCGCGATGTGGCGAAGTTCGAGTATAGCTGGCAGTGGGCCTATCACGATAAATTCGTGGACAAAGGCATCACGGCCATTCTCGGCTGTGGGTTCGACCCCGGCGTGACCAACATCTATTGCGCCTATGCGCAGGAATTTCTGTTCGACGAGATCGAATATATCGACATTGTGGACTGTAATGCGGGCGACCATGGCAAGACGTTTGCGACCAACTTCAACCCGGAGATCAATCTTCGTGAGGTGACGCAAGACGGCAAATACTGGAAAGATGGCGCGTGGATCGAGATTCCGGCCCTGTCGATCAGTTGCAACATCGACTACCCCGAAGTGGGCCCGAAGGCGTCCTTCCTCATCTATCACGAGGAAGAAGAAAGCCTTGTGAAGCACATTAAGGGCCTCAAACAAATCCGCTTCTGGATGACGTTTGGTGAGGAATACATCAAACATCTGGACGTGTTTAAATCCATCGGTCTGATCGGTTTGAAGCCGATCAAGCATAAGGGGATGGACATCATCCCGATGGAATTTTTGAAAGACCTGCTGCCTGTTCCCAGCACACTGGCCGAGGGCTATACCGGCAAGACCAGCATCGGCGTGATCTTCCGTGGCAAGAAGGATGGCAAGGCGCTGACCAAGATGATCTATAACGTGTCTGACCATGCCAAGACGAATGAAGAAGTGTCTGCGCAAGCGGTGTCTTACACGACAGGCGTGCCCCCCGTCTCTGGCGCAGCGATGTTCTTCCGCGGCGAGTGGGCGGGCAAAGGCGTGTTCAATGTTGAGCAGTTCCCGGCCAAACCTTTCTTGGAAGATGTGGCCAAGCGGGGCCTACCTTGGCACGTGATTGACGTTGAGAGCGGTGAGCAGGATGATCTGTTTGCGGTGGAAACCTGAGTTGCCCGCTCTTCCCAGCGAACGCTGGGATCCAGAGTGGCAAGGACTGAACTAAAAGACTCGGTATCCCAGCGTTCGCTGGGAAGAGCGGGATTAGCAAATGAGTATTGATGCCTTGCCCAACACCCCCTGCTTCGTACTTGACGTTGCGCGCCTCCGGAAAAATCTGGAGACGGCGAAGCGTGTGCGTGAGGAGGCAGGTTGCAAAATCCTGCTGGCGACCAAGGCGTTTGCGATGCCCGCCATCTTCCCGATGATGCGGGAGTATCTTGACGGCACCACAGCCAGTGGCGAGCAGGAAGCCATTATGGGGCATGAGAGTTTTGGCAAGGAAGTACATGTCTATTCGCCCGCTTTTACTGAAGAGGGCGTCCGTAAACTGACCGAAATTGCGCAGCATATCTATTTCAACTCGGCTGAGCAGCTCGACCGCTTCGGGCCTATCGCACGGGAGGCGGGCGCGCATGTTGGCCTGCGGGTGAACCCCGGCTACTCCAATGCCACACTCGGCGGTGATCTCTATAATCCTTGCGCGCCGGGCAGCCGGTTTGGCGAAGTGCCGTCAAAGCTGGACGAGGTGGACTGGAGCGGCGTTGATATTTTCCACGTCCATGCCCTGTGTGAAAGCATGGCAGATGGCTCTGCGGGCCTCATCAAGCATGTGGGTGACAGGTTCGGCAAATATATCGAGCAAGTCTCCACCGTGAACTTTGGCGGCGGGCATTTCCTCAACAAGCCGGGCTATGATGTTTCTGTGCTGATTGAGGCGATCAAGACGTTCAAACAGCGCTTTGATGTGGAGGTTGTATTGGAGCCGGGCGGCGGGCTGGTGGTCAACACGGGCGAACTGCATGCCAGCGTTTTGGCGACGCATTGGAACGAGGTGGATCTTGCAATCTTAGACGCCAGTGCCTCCACCCATATGCCGGATGTTCTGGAGGTGCCCTATCGGCCAGACATTGTCGGCGCGGGCGAAGCGGGCGAGAAGGCCCACACTTATCGCCTCGGCGGCAACACCTGCATGACGGGCGATGTGATCGGGGACTATAGTTTCGACGCGCCGCTAGAGGCTGGCGACCGCGTGATCTTCACC